>NZ_CP032762.1:4000714-4667500 GCF_003641205.1 Rhodococcus sp. P1Y | reverse complement strand
CGGATCGGCCGACAGTTAGAAATCATGGTGTTAGTCGAAGTGGTCTGGAACGGCCTGTCGTAGAGGGTGAGAGTCCCGTAGACGAAAATACTGTGACTGTTGTAGTGGATACCCAAGTAGCAGCGGGCCCGTGAAATCTGCTGTGAATCTGTCGGGACCACCCGATAAGCCTGAATACTCCCTGGTGACCGATAGCGGACTAGTACCGTGAGGGAAAGGTGAAAAGTACCCCGGGAGGGGAGTGAAATAGTACCTGAAACCGTGCGCTTACAATCCGTCAAAGCCTGTGCACAGTTTACTGTGGCGGGTGATGGCGTGCCTTTTGAAGAATGAGCCTGCGAGTTAGTGGCATGTCGCGAGGTTAACCCGTGTGGGGTAGCCGTAGCGAAAGCGAGTCCGAATAGGGCGTATCACCGTTTGGTGTGTAGTGGCGTGTTCTAGACCCGAAGCGGAGTGATCTACCCATGGCCAGGTTGAAGCGACGGTAAGACGTCGTGGAGGACCGAACCCACTTAGGTTGAAAACTGAGGGGATGAGTTGTGGGTAGGGGTGAAAGGCCAATCAAACTCCGTGATAGCTGGTTCTCCCCGAAATGCATTTAGGTGCAGCGTCACGTGTTTCTCATCGGAGGTAGAGCTACTGGATGGTCTAGGGGGCTTACCGGCTTACCGAAATCAGCCAAACTCCGAATGCCGATGAGTGAGAGCGTGGCAGTGAGACTGCGGGCGATAAGGTTCGTAGTCGAGAGGGAAACAGCCCAGATCGCCAGCTAAGGTCCCTAAGCGTGTACTAAGTGGAAAAGGATGTGGGGTCGCGAAGACAACCAGGAGGTTGGCTTAGAAGCAGCCACCCTTGAAAGAGTGCGTAATAGCTCACTGGTCAAGTGATCCTGCGCCGACAATGTAGCGGGGCTCAAGTACACCACCGAAGCTGCGGCACTCACACAATAGCCCGCCTTTCTCTTGCGAGGGATTGGCCAGGTGTGTGGGTGGGTAGGGGAGCGTCGTGCAGCCGTGGAAGCATCGGAGTGATCCAGGTGTGGAGGCTGTGCGAGTGAGAATGCAGGCATGAGTAGCGAAAGACGAGTGAGAAACTCGTCCGCCGAATGACCAAGGGTTCCTGGGCCAGGTTAATCCGCCCAGGGTGAGTCGGGACCTAAGACGAGGCCGACAGGCGTAGCCGATGGACAACGGGTTGATATTCCCGTACCCGTGTGAACGCGCCCATGGTGAATCAGTGATACTAACCACCCTGAATCTGCGTGACCGATCTCTTTCGAGAGTGAGGCGTGTGGTGGATGCGTGGGACCTGATCTGGTAGTAGCCAAGCGATGGGGTGACGCAGGAAGGTAGCTGGGCCAGTCAGTGGTTGTACTGGTGTAAGCCTGTAGGGCGAACGGTAGGCAAATCCGCCGTTCACATAAGCCTGAGAGGTGATGCGTAGCCGATTGAGGCGAATTCAGTGATCCTATGCTGCCGAGAAAAGCCTCTAGCGAGCTTTCACACGGCCCGTACCCCAAACCGACACAGGTGGTCAGGTAGAGAATACTAAGGCGATCGAGATAACTATGGTTAAGGAACTCGGCAAAATGCCCCCGTAACTTCGGGAGAAGGGGGACCTCGTCCGGTGATCACTCTTGCAGTGTGAGCTGGGTGGGGTCGCAGAGACCAGTGAGAAGCGACTGTTTACTAAAAACACAGGTCCGTGCGAAGTCGTAAGACGATGTATACGGACTGACGCCTGCCAGTGCTGGAAGGTTAAGAGGACCGGTTAACTGCCCTTGTGGTGGTGAAGCTGAGAATTTAAGCCCCAGTAAACGGCGGTGGTAACTATAACCATCCTAAGGTAGCGAAATTCCTTGTCGGGTAAGTTCCGACCTGCACGAATGGCGTAACGACTTCTCAGCTGTCTCAACCATAGACTCGGCGAAATTGCATTACGAGTAAAGATGCTCGTTACGCGCGGCAGGACGAAAAGACCCGGGACCTTCACTATAGCTTGGTATTGGTGTTCGGTTCGGTTTGTGTAGGATAGGTGGGAGACTGTGAAGCGGTGACGCCAGTTACTGTGGAGTCGTTGTTGAAATACCACTCTGATCGTATTGGATACCTCAACCTCGGACCATGATCTGGTTCAGGGACAGTGCCTGGTGGGTAGTTTAACTGGGGCGGTTGCCTCCTAAAATGTAACGGAGGCGCCCAAAGGTTCCCTCAGCCTGGTTGGCAATCAGGTGTCGAGTGCAAGTGCACAAGGGAGCTTGACTGTGAGACTGACAAGTCGAGCAGGGACGAAAGTCGGGACTAGTGATCCGGCACCGGCATGTGGAAGCGGTGTCGCTCAACGGATAAAAGGTACCCCGGGGATAACAGGCTGATCTTCCCAAGAGTCCATATCGACGGGATGGTTTGGCACCTCGATGTCGGCTCGTCGCATCCTGGGGCTGGAGTAGGTCCCAAGGGTTGGGCTGTTCGCCCATTAAAGCGGCACGCGAGCTGGGTTTAGAACGTCGTGAGACAGTTCGGTCTCTATCCGCCGCGCGCGTAAGAAACTTGAGGAAGGCTGTCCCTAGTACGAGAGGACCGGGACGGACGAACCTCTGGTGTGCCAGTTGTTCCACCAGGAGCACCGCTGGTTAGCTACGTTCGGAAGGGATAACCGCTGAAAGCATCTAAGCGGGAAGCCTGTTCCAAGATGAGGTTTCTCACCCCCCTCGAGGGGGTAAGGCCCCCGGCAGACCACCGGGTTGATAGGCCAGAACTGGAAGTCGGGTAACCGATGCAGGTGACTGGTACTAATAGGCCGAGGACTTACCACAAAGAAGCTACGCGTCCACTGTGCAATATCTGAAACAACACACGAAGTGTATTTTCGGTACACAACTAGATAGAACCAAGAACGAACACACAATTGTGTGTGTCTCCGACTTCGGTTCGCTCGTGACACTGTTTCACAGAGTTACGGCGGCCATAGCGGAGGGGAAACGCCCGGTCCCATTCCGAACCCGGAAGCTAAGCCCTCCAGCGCCGATGGTACTGCACTCGACAGGGTGTGGGAGAGTAGGACACCGCCGAACACATATTCCAGAACACCCCCGACCACCACGGTCGGGGGTGTTCTGCATTCCACAACTATTTCCGCGCCTATTTCCGCGCCCACAGCACATTCCGTATCCGACACCGACGCGCCGGCGAAGACGCCCGCACCTCCAGGCCAGATCATGTGCATCTACAGCCGATCCCGTATCCCGGCCGGACAGACGCACACCCACATGCCAGACGCACCCCGAATTGCCAGCACCTCACCGTGCGCCCGACACATTGGCGTGCATTTCGAATCGGGAACGTCGCATCACCACGGATCCACCCCCCGAATGTGCACCCAAGACCCTCCCCAGCGCACGTTGCGAGGGTAAATCCGCCCACACCCCCGGGCCGCCACCGAACGACGGATCTACCCCCACGATGTACGCGCACACCCCGCGAAACCGCACATTACGAGGGTAAATCCACCCAGGCATACGCCGCCCGCTGCCGAAACGGAAGATCTACTCCCACGATGTACGCCCACACCCCTCGAAACCGCACAACACGAGGGTAAATTCACAACCGGCCACCCCCGCTCAGCCAGGGACGTGCTCTACCAGCCACACATGTGCACCGACTAGCCCGAAGCCGCCCACGCACCGTACGCGGCTGAAAGCCGCCCGCGGGCGATTGGTCAGGACGTCGGACTGGCGAGGACGGTTTCCGCCGAGCGGCCTCGGAGGGTCACGCTGTCGCCGAATTCCCAGTGCCCGGCCTCCGCGGACGAGGCACCGTCGACCGTGATCTTGGAAGCAAGAATGGCACCGGGGGCGTTCTTGGCTAGGTCGGACAATCTAGCTGCCTCGTTGACCGGATCGCCGATGACTGTGTACTCGAAGCGAGACTTGGCTCCGACGTTTCCAGCCACCGCCCGTCCGGAAGCGACCCCTACTGCAGCGCTGCACTCGGGTACCTCGTCGCGGAGACGGCGACTGATCTCCCGTGCAGCGGCAAGTGCGGAGCCGCATGCATCGTCGATTTCGGCGGGGGCACCGAAGATTGCGAGGGCGGCGTCGCCCTCGAACTTGTTGATGAAGCCGCCGTGTTCGTCGACCTCGTCGACGACGACTGCAAAAAACCGATTGAGCAGAGCTACAACCTCGGCAGGTGGGCGGGAGGACGCAATTTCGGTGGAACCCACGAGGTCGATGAAGAACACCGCGACATCGCGTTCTTCTCCGCCGAGCTCGGGGTTCTTACTCAGGGCCGCTTCGGCAACTTCTTGCCCCACGTGGCGTCCGAAGAGATCGCGAATGGTCTCGCGTTCGCGAACTTTGTCGGCCATTCTGTTGAACCCACTCTGGAGCTCGCCGAGCTCGGTGCCGTCGTACACCGCAAGATGGATATCGAGGTTGCCTTTCTCCACCTCTGCCATTCCGGAACGGACGTTGCTGATGGGTGCAGTCGTCGCGAATCCGCCGAGCAAGGTGAGGAAGAAACCGAAGACCAAGGTGATGCCGCCAAGAGCCAGGATTGCGACGGCCATTCGGTCGGCATCGGTCTGGTAAGGCCGGATGAAGCTGAAGATGGCGATGATCATGAGGCCTGCTATCGGCACTCCGGTTCCGAGGATCCACGACAGGATGGACCGTCCCATCACACCGGCGATCCGTATGCGCCGCGGGTCGCCTGCCTCCAACGCCCGGGCAGCAGCAGGCCTGAGAGCGAATTCGCTCAACAGGTAGCTGAAGGCACAGACGACAGTTCCACCTGCTCCGATTGTGAAGGCCACCTTGGGGATCGACTGCGGATCGATGATGCCGTCGATTGTCGTGATCAGAACCAGCCCGACAGTCCACAGAAATATCTGGACGCGCGTGAGCTGCCACGGCATCGACAGAGTGTTGACTTGTTCCTGACGCGTCGGCTTACGATCCTCGATTGCCCAGCGCAGCGCCCGCACCGCTCGCGTCGTGCCCCAGACAACTCCGACGATGAACGCAAGGCCCACATACACCGGGATGACGATGTAGTTCACCCACCAGTAGAACTTCGGCTCCAGCACATTCGGTCCAGGAACGACCACGCTCACGAGAGCGCCGACGATCACCGCGCCGATGAGGTTGGCGCCGAGCAAGAAGATCGTCAGAAGGATTTGGACGCGAACCCGTCGTCGTCGGGGAGACTCGGACGTGTCGCCGAGAAGGCGTGATCCGAGAGGAGCGGCGGATCGTCTTAGTTGCGGCATGGTGGTCACAGAGTAGCGTTCGGTTTGGCTTAGGGTGGGCAAGTGCGTCTCGTAATTGCTCGGTGCCAAGTGGACTATGTAGGCCGTCTGACCGCTCATCTTCCGCCGGCGCGGAGGCTGCTTTTGGTCAAGTCCGACGGATCGGTGAGCGTGCACGCAGATGATCGCGCGTACAAGCCTTTGAACTGGATGAGTCCACCGTGCTGGATGGTCGAATCGACGGAGGACGAGTCCATCAAGTGGGTCGTCACCAACAAGGCCGGCGAAGAGCTTCGGATCACCATCGACGACGTCGAGCTCGACTCGAGCCACGAACTCGGCATCGATCCCGGTCTCGTCAAGGACGGCGTCGAGTCGCACCTGCAGGAGCTGCTGGCCGAGCACGTCGAGACCTTGGGCAGCGGGTACACCCTTGTACGGCGCGAATACATGACCGCCATCGGACCGGTAGATCTGCTGTGCCGCAATGCCGATGGAGGCACGGTAGCAGTGGAGATCAAACGCAGGGGTGAGATCGACGGCGTCGAGCAGCTCACCAGATATTTGGAACTCCTCAACCGCGATCCGCTTTTGGCGCCCGTCAGCGGTGTGTTCGCGGCTCAAAGCATCAAACCTCAGGCCAAGACATTGGCGACCGACCGAGGCATCCGTTGTCTCACCCTCGACTACGACGTGCTCAGGGGAACCGACAGCACGGAGTTCAGGCTTTTCTGACGGGTTCTCCTACAATCGGGATGTGCCTCGACGGAATCACGATCGCAAGACGAACCGGAAAGCTGCCGGTTCGCGGGACTCGGGTCCCGATTCCTTGATGGGCGGCGCACGCGTCGAGACCGGCCCTGCTGGCTGGTCCGACGAAGAATTCACGACGCGTACCGTCCCCGGCAACCGTGCGACCAAGACCTATCGGTGTCCCGGGTGCGACCACGAGATCCGACCCGGCGTCGCGCATATGGTTGCGTGGCCTGCGGACGAGCTTGGCGGGCCCGAAAATCGGCGACATTGGCACACCGGATGTTGGTCCGGTCGCGGCACTCGCGGACTCACTCGGCGCTGGTCGTGACGACCAGCGCCTGAGCGAATCAGGATGCGGCGTCGGCCTTTTCCTTGGCGTCGGCGTCACCGGACGCATCGTCCTCTTTGGCCGACAACGCAGTGTCGGGTGCGTCGAGAAGTTCGCTCTCGCGATTGACCGAAGCGAGCATCGCCGGCACCGAATCCAGCTGGCCTCGAATGCCCAGCAACTGAGCCAGAACTCTGCTGCGTAGGACGCGCAGCTCCTCGGCCAGTTCCTTGGAGTGCGCGATCCTGCGTTCGGCTTGCTCGGTGGCTGCCTGCAGTCGACGAGTCGACTCGGTGGTCGCCTCCTCGATGCGGTGTGCCGCATCAGCCTTGCTCGATGCCTCCAGATCCTCCAGTGCTGCAAGGATCTTGGTGCGACGATCGGCCATCGTGATCTCGAAGTCCTCTTGAACCTTGGCACGCTTGGCCTCGGATTCGGCGGCCAACTGATCGCGCTCGGCCTGGGCGGCTTCGACGACGCGTGCCGCCTCGGTGCGTGCCTGCGCCATCGTCTGCTCATGTTCGGTTTCGAGAGCAGAACGCCGTTCCTCCAATTCGGCGACGAGCGATTCGTGCCGCCCACGCAGACGGGCGCTCTCCTGCTCGGCGACCGACACCATCTCCTCCGCTTCCGAGTGCGCCTTCGCGCGAACTTCGGAGGCTTCGTCGGACGCGAGGCGCAGCATTCGAGAAATTCGGTCGCTCATGCCCTCGGCCGTGGTCGGCGGAACCGAAAGCCTGTCTATGTCCTTGCGTAGTTCGTCGATCTCGTCCCGAGCGTCGTCGAGCTGCTTGGCGAGGTCACGAGCTTGCGACGCAGCTGCGTCACGATCTGCGGTCGTCAACCGAAGTTCTGCGTCGAACCGTTCGAAGTAGTTGGTTACTTCGTCTCGATCGAATCCTTTTCGGACGACGGAAAAGGGAAGTTGCACACCGGTGCGCTCTTGCTCGTTGGCCATGGCGGTCAATTTACCGGTGCGTAGGTTGCAGGGCCATACGCTAGGTCAATGAATCGGGTTCTCGGTCGGTTCTACCAACTCGATCAGCACTCCACCTGCGTCCTTGGGGTGAACGAAGTTGATTTTCGAATCGGCGGTGCCGCGTCGGGGGGCGTCGTAGAGCAGTCTGACACCACGGGAACGGAGTTCCGAGGAGATCTCCTCGATATCGGTGACCCGGTAGGCGAGCTGCTGAAGGCCGGGTCCGTTGCGGTCGATGAACTTGGCGATCGTCGAGTTCTCGTCGAGCGGTGCGAGGAGTTGCAGAGCGGTAGCTCCCGCGGGTGCACCAGGGAACGAGAGCATCGCTTCGCGCACACCTTGGCCCTCGTTGACCTCTTCGTGTGTGGAGACCATCCCGAGGTGATGGGAGTACCAGGCTATGGCGACGTCCAAATCAGGAACGGCGATGCCGACGTGGTCGATGGCCGTGACGAGGTCGGATCGGATGGGGAGTCCCGTGGAAGAGGGCGTGGTCGAGGTCATAGAGTCGACGTTAGCGTCAGCTTCGTCGCGCCGCTCAGCGGGGCTGCCATGCACAATGGCTACTAACTTCTGTTGCATCTATTTGGAGGAATATCGTGACCGTCTCTGTCATCGTCGCCGGGGCTCGTACCCCGGTCGGTCGGTTGTCCGGATCGTTGAAGGACTTCTCGGGTTCCGATCTCGGCGGGATCGCGATCAAGGGAGCATTGGACAAGTCCGGTGTGGCACCCGAGCTCGTCGAGTACGTCATCATGGGCCAGGTCCTCACCGCAGGCGCCGGCCAGATCCCCGCTCGTCAGGCCGCGGTTGCCGCAGGCATCCCGATGGACGTCCCCGCCCTGACGATCAACAAGGTGTGCTTGTCGGGCGTCGACGCCATCGCCCTGGCCGATCAGCTCATTCGTGCTGGTGAATTCGAGATCGTCGTCGCAGGCGGTCAGGAGTCGATGACGCAGGCACCGCACATGCTCGAAAAGTCCCGTGCCGGATTCAAATACGGCGACGTGACGATGAAAGATCACCTCGCGTACGACGGGCTGTACGACATCTTCACCGAGCAGGCGATGGGTGGGCTCACCGAATCCCGCAACGACGGCGCGGTCGCCAGCACCCGGGAGGAGCAGGACGCGTTCGCGGCGGCGTCGCACCAGCGGGCAGCGACGGCATGGAAGAACGGCGTCTTCGACGACGAGGTCGTGCCGGTCGAGATTCCGCAGCGCAAGGGCGATCCGATTGTCTTCTCGCAGGACGAGGGCATCCGCGCCGACACCACGACGGACACCCTCGCCAAGCTCCGCCCGGCCTTCTCCAAGACCGGCACCATCACCGCGGGCAATGCCTCGACCATCAACGACGGTGCCGCCGCCGTCGTCGTGATGAGCAAGACCAAAGCCGAAAGCCTCGGGCTCACGTGGATCGCCGAGATCGGTGCACACGGCGTTGTCGCCGGACCCGACTCCTCGCTCCAGTCTCAGCCTGCACGCGCGATCGTCAAAGCCTGCGCGAAGGAAGGAATCGACCCCAAGGACCTCGATCTGATCGAGATCAACGAAGCCTTCGCGGCCGTCGGGATCGCCTCGACCCGTGAACTGGGAATCGACGACAGCAAGGTCAACGTCAACGGCGGCGCCATCGCAATCGGTCACCCGCTCGGCATGTCCGGCGCTCGCATCGCGCTGCATCTCGCACTCGAACTGCAGCGCCGCGGAGGCGGAATCGGCGCAGCAGCACTGTGCGGCGGCGGCGGACAAGGCGACGCCCTCATCGTGCGCGTGCCCAAGCAGTAAAGAGTCGGTAAAGCACGCCGTAGTGGCTCCGGTCAAGCCCTGGTGGTGAGACCAGAGCCACTACGGTGTGTCGTAGAAGTTGGGGCACAATAGTCGACATGCTGAACTTCTTCGACCTGAGCACCACCGCGAAGCGATTTCGCTTCATCGCAATCCTCGAAGCCCTCACATGGCTCGGACTGCTCATCGGGATGGCATTCAAGTACATCCCCGCGGACGGTAACGAGATCGGGGTCAAGATCTTCGGCCCCATCCACGGCGCGGTCTTCGTGATCTACCTGATTGTGACGGTTCTCACTGCAGTCAAACTTCGATGGACCGTCGTCACCACCCTTCTGGCGGCGGTCGCAAGCATTCCCCCGTTCGGCACCATCGTGTTCGAGGTGTGGGCCGCACGCACAGGGAAGCTGGCAGAACTGAGTTCCTCGGAGCCGACCCTCACCAAGGGCGCCGCGCTCTAGACCTTGCCGGTAGTGACGGGACCGGGTTAGTGACAAACTGTATGGCGTGACTCGACCCGGTTCTCGCTCGTCAGCCCGTCCGCCCGCAGTCGTCCCAGCATCGATCGCCGGTGCAGTCGATCTTTCGGCACTCAAAGACCGGCCCGCGCCGCCGCCCACGGCTGAATCCAGCGATGGCACCGGTGGATTGCCTCCGATCGTAGATGTGACTGCAGCCACATTCGAGGCCGAGGTTCTGCAGCGCTCGTCACAGGTTCCTGTCATCGTCGACCTGGGATCGGCCCGATCCCCGCAATCGGTCGCGCTCACTCGCCAGCTCGGTCAGTTGGCGCTCGAAGCGGGCGGTACGTGGATCCACGCACGAGTCGACGTCGACAGCAATCCGCAGATCGCACAGGCCTTCGGCGTCCAGGCCATCCCGACGGTCGTTGCCGTAGCTGGTGGGCAACCGTTGGCGGACTTTCAAGGCCCTCAGCCAGATGAGCAGCTTCGTAAGTGGATCGAAGCAATCGAACAGGCCACCGCGGGCAAACTGAGCGGTCCGCCGGGAGCCGAACCCGTCGAGGACGAGCCCGAGCCCGAGGACCCGCGCTTGGTCGCGGCCGAGGAAGCGCTCGACGATGGGGATTTCGACAAGGCCATCGCCGCGTACCAGGCCATCATCGATGCGGAGCCGTCGAACACGGACGCGCAGGCGGCGTTGCGTCAGGTGAAGTTCCTTGCGCGCGTGCAGGACGTCGACGCCGACTCCGTGGAGAAGGCCGATGCTGCGCCGAACGATGTGTCACTGCAGATCGAGGCGGCCGATGTCGAGCTCTCGCAACAGAATCCGGAAGCTGCGTTCTCGCGTCTGATCGACGGCATCAAGCGGACTGCCGGTGACGATCGGACTGCGCTTCGGACGAGATTGCTCGAACTGTTCGAACTTTTCGACAAGGCCGACCCCGTCGTCGTGGCTGCTCGCCGGAAGCTCGCGTCAGCGCTCTACTGACCCGACACCGGCTGGTTCACCGGTAGCGGACATTGCAGGTGTCCTGGCCACCGAGCACGCCGGAGCGGAAGGCATCGACGCGCGAAAAGCCGCTCGGCAGCGTGACGCCGTTGATGTCGCTGGCGGTCAGGCCATCGCTGAGCAATCCCGAGACTGCTTCGTCGAGGTCGCCCGGCGAGAGCCACACTTCCAGGCCTTTTGCCTCGGGGTTCTCGGAGCTCAATCCTGCTGTGATGACTCCGGACAGGCACGCCGAGCGGAGGGCCGACTGCGGATCGTCGAGGGCTTGGCCTGCCGCGTTCTGCACTGCGAGGGTGTATCGCGACGCGAACAACACATATGCGCTGTAGTCGCCCGAGACGTTGAGCGGGATGACATCTCCGCGCCGGGGACGTTCTGCGGTGCCGAGTTCGGCGAGCTCGTCGACGTCGACGCCGAGAGTGTTGGTCGACGCGCAATAGGACACCGGCTCGGTCGACGTCCCGTCGGGGCATCCGGTGTCGCTTCCGTCGTAGGACACGGTCGGCGGATTCTCCAGTGCGAGCAGACTTTCGAAGGACCGAACGAACGCCTCCAGCGACTCCCTGGTGACAGGAAGTTCGCCGTCGTCGTCCGCGTCGCTGAACTTCTGCGGCAGATCGGCACGTCGGGAGTCGATCTCGTCCTCGTCGATGTTGACGCACGACGACGCTCCGTCGGTGAAGCCGATCTGAACAGCGGTGACGCGCTCGAACGCCGAACCGTGAACCGATTCGGGATCGTTGGGGTCGACGTCACGCACTGCCACTGTCGCAGCGAGGACGCCGTTGAGCCCGTCGGACGTGTTGATGGTGAAATGCGGCGAATCGCCTTCGGCCACATGCCTGATGAAGGCCCCCGCGAAGCAGTCTGCCTGCTGTTCGGCGACGATGGTCGGTGTGTCGTCACCGACGAGGCCGGACTGGTGCTGAATCGAGTGGCCGTATTCGTGCGCGATCACCATGACGACGGCCATCGGGCCGAAAGCGTCGATCAACGCGGGCAAGAGAATGGTCCGGTCCCAGCCGATGGTGTCGTCCCTGGTGCAATAGGCAGCGTTGGGTACGCCGCCGGTGCGAAGGCCGCAGAATCGGATGCCGTCACCCTCGTCCTCGCTGGCGTCCCACGAGATCAACTCGGACACGGGAGCGAACGGCGTCGAGAACAACTCCGGGTACGTCGTGGTCCAGTACTGCTGGATGTCGTCGATGGCGTTGGTCGCGATGATGTCCGAGTCCGTGCCCTCCGCGTTACGCACGGCGAGACTGGAGTTCTGCACTCCGGGCCGGGGTCCGCTCGGCCCGTCGGTGACCGGAAGGCCGGCAACGGTGAACGGGTTCTCGTAGATCGAGACTGCACGTCCGTCCACCGACTGGCTACACCCAGCCAGTACTGCCACGGCTATCACGGCGGTCATCCACACAGGGTGTCGTCGGGTACGACCGCCGCTCATTCATCGCTCCAGTTTGATCCAGATCGCTCCGTTGGCGGGCAGCGCGACCTGTGCAGACGCCGGTCGGCCGTGCCACGAGTGCGACGTTGCCGTCACTTCACCGAGATTGCCGACTCCGCTGCCGCCGTACGAGCGTGCATCCGTGTTGAGGATCTCGCGCCAGCGACCGGGTTCCGGTAATCCGACACGATAGTCGCCGCGTACGACTCCTGAGAAGTTGAAGACGCAGGCGACCACTGAACCATCGGCTCCGTACCTGAGGAAGCTGAGCACGTTGTTCTCGGTGTCGTTGGCATCGATCCACGAATATCCGCTCGGCGATGTGTCGAGCGTCCAGAGCGCCGCGTGCTCGCGGTAGGTGGCGTTGAGGTCGGTGACCAGGTTCAACACCCCGCGATGCAGACCACTGTCGTTGTTTTCGTCGAGCTGGAACCAGTCCAGGCCGCGCTCCTCGGACCACTCGCGCGTCTGACCGAACTCCTGGCCCATGAACAGAAGTTGCTTGCCGGGGTGAGCCCACATGTACGCGAGCATTCCTCGCAGGCCTGCTGCCTTCGCATGATCGTCACCGGGCATCCGGGTCCACAGCGTTCCCTTGCCGTGCACGACCTCGTCGTGACTGATGGGCAGGAGGTAGTTCTCACTCCAGGCGTACACGAGGGAGAACGTGATCTCGTGGTGGTGGTAGGTCCGATGGATCGGGTCGCGGCCCAGGAACCCGAGCGTGTCGTGCATCCAGCCCATGTTCCACTTCATGTTGAAACCGAGACCGCCGACACTGGTCGGCCGGGTGACACCGGGCCACGCCGTCGACTCCTCGGCAACCGTGACGACTCCGCGGAACTTCTTGTGGACCGTCGCGTTCATCTCCTGCAGGAACGAGACTGCTTCGAGGTTTTCGCGGCCGCCGTGGATGTTCGGCGTCCAGCCACCTTCGGGACGTGAGTAGTCGAGGTAGAGCATCGACGCGACGGCGTCGACACGAAGTCCGTCGATGTGGAATTCGTCGAGCCAGAACAGCGCATTGGCGACCAGGAAGTTCCGGACCTCGCGGCGGCCGAAGTCGAAAACCAGTGTGCCCCAGTCGAGTTGCTCGCCGCGCTGGGGATCGCCGTGTTCGTACAGCGGGCCGCCGTCGAACAATGCGAGCGCCCACTCGTCCTTGGGAAAGTGAGCGGGAACCCAGTCGACGATGACGCCGATACCAGCTTGGTGAAGGTGGTCGACGAAGAAGCGGAAATCGTCCGGACTGCCGAACCGTGACGTCGGTGCGTAGTACGAGGTGACCTGGTATCCCCACGAACCACCGAACGGGTGCTCGGCGACGGGAAGCAACTCGACGTGGGTGAAACCCGTCTCCAGCACGTACTCGGCGAGCTGTACCGCGAGTTGGCGGTAGTCGAGTCCCTGACGCCACGACGCGAGGTGGACCTCGTACACGCTCATCGGAGCTGCCGTGGGCTCGATGTCCGCCCGCGCCTCGAGCCAGTCGTCGTCGGTCCACTCGAACTCGGTTTGGGTGACGACCGATGCTGTTGCCGGCGGAATTTCAGTCGCGAATGCCATCGGGTCGGCCTTGTCCCTGGCGATACCGTCCGAGCCGTGGACTCGATACTTGTAGATCGTGCCCGGGCCGATGTCGGGTACGAACACCTCCCACACACCGGTGGAGCCCAAAGCACGCATAGGGAAGCTCTGGCCCGTCCAGCCGTCGAATTCGCCTATGACGGTGACTCCGCGTGCTGCGGGCGCCCACACAGCGAACGACGTGCCACTGACGTCGCCGTCGGGCGTCGTGTAGTTCTGCTGGTGCGCGCCGAGGATGTCCCACAGTCGTTCATGGCGGCCCTCGCCGAACAAGTGGAGGTCGAGCTCGCCCAGGGTCGGCAGGAAGCGGTAGCCGTCCGCAGAGGTGGTGGTGTGACCGCCGGGCCAGGTGACCACCAGTCGGTAGTCGCTCAGGTTCTCGAACGGTACCGACGCTGCGAAGATGCCGTGCGCGACGTGCGTGAGCGGGAAGTCCTTGCCGCCGATGCGTGCGACGACCGACTCTGCGTTCGGCTTGAGCGCACGGATGACGGTTGCGCCCGAGACAGGATGAGCTCCCAGAATCGAGTGCGGGTTGTAGTGCGTGCCCTGAGCGAGCAGGTCGAGATCGCCCTGGGGTGGTGCTGCGTTGTCAGGTGTGGTCGGATTCTCGGTCACGTTGATTCCCACTCACTTCCGGTTGCCGCGGTATGCCAGTTCGAGCCGTGCGGGGTAGGGGATCGGAGGTAGCGCCAGGATGTGGGCCACCGCCTTCCACGGTTCCAGCTTGACGAAATTGGCTTGCCCCCAATGGAATTGTTGCCCGGACACCTCGTCGGTGACCGTCAATGTGTCGTGCCAGTCCAGTCCGATCTGCGGCATGTCCAGCCAGATCGTTCCTTCCTCGGGCCCGAACGGATCGAGGTTGATCACCACCAACACCGAGTCGCCGGTGTTGGGGTCGAACTTCGAATACGCGATCAGTGCGTCGTTGTCGACGTGGTGAAAGTGAATGTTGCGTAACTGCTGCAGCGCTGGGTGTGCGCGACGAATCGAGTTCAACGTTCCGAGCCAGGGCTCGAGCGATTCGCCACGGGCTAGCGCACCCTCGAAATCGCGCGGACGCAGCTGGTACTTCTCGGAATCGAGGTATTCCTCGCTACCTGGACGGACGGCTTGATGCTCGTACAGTTCGTACCCCGAATAGACACCCCACGTCGGTGCCAAGGTCGCGGCGAGGGCAGCGCGTAGCGCGAAGACTCCCGGCCCACCGTGTTGCAGGCTCTCGTGCAGGATGTCCGGGGTGTTGACGAACAGATTGGGCCGGGCATCGTCTGCGCGTCGCGCATGCTCCTCGGCGAATTCGGTGATCTCCCACTTGGCGACTCGCCAAGTGAAGTAGGTGTAGGACTGGGTGAATCCGCGCTGTGCGAGTCCGTACATGCGGGCGGGACGGGTGAACGCCTCGGCGAGGAACAGCACCTCGGGATTGGACTTCTTCACCTCCGCGATCAGCCACTGCCAGAAGTCCGGCGGCTTGGTGTGCGGATTGTCGACCCGGAAGATCTTGACGCCCAACGCAATCCAATGGCGGACGACGCGAAGTACTTCCTCGTAGATTCCACGGCGATCGTTGTCGAAATTGACCGGGTAGATGTCCTGGTACTTCTTGGGCGGGTTCTCCGCGTAGGCGATGGTCCCGTCCGGCAATACCGTGAACCACTCCGGATGTGCCTCCGCCCACGGGTGATCGGGAGCGGCCTGCAGCGCCAGGTCCAAGGCCACTTCGAGATCGAGAGCGTTCGCGGCGTCGACGAATGCACGGAAGTCGTCCTCGGTTCCGAGCTCCGGATGGATGGCGTCATGGCCACCGTCCTTCGAGCCGATTGCCCATGGCGACCCGACGTCGTCCGGACCCGGTGTGAGGGTGTTGTTCGGACCTTTACGGTTGACGACGCCAATGGGATGAATCGGCGGAAGGTAAACGACGTCGAAGCCCATACGCGCGATTCGTGGCAACTGCTCCGTCGACGTTGCAAACGTCCCGTGGCGCGGCGAGCCGTCGTCGTTCCATCCGCCGGTCGAGCGCGGAAAGAACTCGTACCAAGCGCCGTTGAGGGCGCGATTGCGGTCGACCCAGATGTTGATCCCGTTCGAGCGGGTGATGAGCTCGCGCAGGGGATACTCGTGCAGTAACGCGGTCACCGACGTGGCGAACGCGGGGGAGATTCGAGCAGGCAGTTGTCGGTCGGTATCTCGCAGGGCGGTCACGACATCTTTGAGGAGAGTTCTGTCCTCGTCCGGGACGCCATCTGCAGCGCGTTCGAAGAGCCGAGCGCCGATTTCCAAATCGTTGGCGAGTTCACTCGCGCTCTGACCGACGCCGAGTTTGGCCTCGACTGCGTGTTTCCACGTCGCGACGGGATCACTCCATGCCTCGATTCGGCATATCCAGTAGCCGGGAGCAGTGGGGGTGAACAACGCGTCGAAGGTGTCGGGTTCGTGTCCCGGCGTCATCGTTATTCGCAGCGGTGTACGTAGTCCGGGACCGCGAACGGCCAGCGTTGCCGCGACGGCGTCGTGACCCTCTCGCCATACGTCCGCCGAAACCGGAAACGCTTCGCCCACCACCGCTTTCGCGGGAAATTTTCCGGTGGCCGTGTCTGGAAGGACGTTGTCGATACCGAGTCGACCTGTCACTTCACGCTCCATTCTTCGCGTCGGCGATCTTCTCGATCGACGTGATTCGATCGGTAGCTGTGGTCGGCGTGCTGTTCCATGACAACCGTAGTGCAGTTGCGGAGGCCGCGCCGTAGTCGAGACGAGATCGGCAAGTCGACTCACGATGCGACCGCGGGTGGGTAGGGTTCTTCGGGTGAAAGCTCTACGCCGATTCACCGTCCGCGCCCACCTGCCCGATCGGCTGAATGCCCTCGCGGAGCTGTCGACAAACCTCCGCTGGTCGTGGCACTCGCCCACACAACAGCTGTTCGAGGACATCGATCCGCAGCTGTGGATCGAGACCGAACGAGACCCCATCGGATTGCTGGGCGCCGTGGCACCTGCGCGGTTGGAGTCCCTGGCTGGTGACAGCGCGTTCACCGACCGTCTCGACGCAGTGGCAGCCGATCTTCGCGAGTACCTCACCCGCCCGCTGTGGTACCAGCAACAGCAGGACAGCGGGCAGTTGCTACCCGCAGGTATCGGCTACTTCTCGATGGAGTTCGGTGTCAGCGAGGTCCTCCCCAACTACTCGGGTGGGCTCGGCATCTTGGCCGGCGACCACCTCAAAGCTGCGTCCGACCTGGGGTTGCCGCTCATCGGTGTCGGGCTGCTCTATCGCTCCGGTTACTTCAGGCAGTCCTTGACGGCGGACGGATGGCAAGCAGAGCGGTATCCCTCACTCGATCCGCAGGGTCTGCCGCTGCGGCTTCTCGCCGATTCGTCCGGTGTACCTGTTCTGATCCACGTGTCCATGCCTGGTCAGCGGGTGCTTCGGGCCAGAGTGTGGATCGCGCAGGTAGGTCGGGTGCCGTTGCTCCTTCTCGACTCCGACATCCCCGACAACGACCCCGAATTGCGTGGCGTCACCGATCGTCTCTACGGCGGTGACCAGGACCACCGCATCAAGCAGGAGATTCTCGCCGGCATCGGCGGAGTCCGTGCGATCCGGGCGTACACGCACGAACACGGTCTTCCCGACCCCGAGGTGTTCCACATGAACGAGGGCCACGCCGGGTTCCTCGGCGCGGAGCGCATTCGCGAACTTGTCACCTCGCGCGGGCTCGACTTCGACTCGGCGCTCGCGTCCGTCCGAGCCGCAACTGTCTTCACGACCCACACACCCGTACCAGCGGGTATCGACCGCTTTCCGGCCGATCTGGTGCGGCACTATTTCGGCAGTGCGGACGGAGCGTCCGATTCGGCTCTGCTGCCCGGACTTCCACTCGACCGCGTCCTTGCACTCGGCGCCGAGAGCGACCGATCGGTGTTCAACATGGCGCACATGGGCCTGCGACTGGGTCAGCGCGCCAACGGCGTCTCGAAACTCCATGGCATCGTCAGCCGCGACATGTTCAGTGATCTGTGGCCCGGTTTCGACGCATCGGAGGTGCCGATCGGATCGGTGACCAATGGAGTGCATGCCCCGACCTGGGCTGCGCGCGAGTGGATGGAACTAGCCCACGACGTCGTCGGGACGCAGGCGGTCGAAGAGGCGCGCGGCTGGGAACAGCTCAACTCGGTTCCGTCCGCCACGCTGTGGTCAACGCGGAACCAACTGAGAGGCCAGCTCGTCGAGGAAGTTCGGCGTCGAGTTCGGCGCTCGTGCCTCGAGCGCGGTTCCACTCAAGCCGAACTCGGTTGGACGGCCGGAGTATTCGACCCGAATATCCTGACGGTCGGGTTCGCACGTCGGGTACCGACCTACAAGCGTCTTACGCTGATGCTGCGCGAGCCGGAGCGGCTCAAGCGCCTCCTGCTCGACCCCGAACGGCCGGTTCAACTCGTCGTCGCCGGTAAATCGCACCCCGCGGACGACGGCGGTAAGGCACTCATTCAGCAGATCGTCCGGTTCGCCGACGAGGCCGACGTTCGTCATCGCATCGTGTTCCTGCCCGACTACGACATGTCGATGGCACGGTACCTGTACTGGGGATGCGATGTGTGGCTCAACAATCCGCTGCGGCCGCTCGAAGCGTGCGGTACGTCGGGAATGAAGTCCGCGCTCAACGGCGGACTCAACCTGTCGATTCGCGACGGGTGGTGGGACGAGATGTACGACGGCGAAAACGGTTGGGCCATACCGACTGCGGATGGCGTCACCGACGAGAACCGACGGGACGACCTCGAAGCGGCTGCACTCTACGAATTGCTCGAGCAGGCGGTGCTGCCCAAGTTCTACGATCGGACCGATGGAGTACCGACGCGGTGGATCGAAATGGTGCGTCACACGCTCGAAAATCTGGGCCCGAAGGTGCTGGCGTCGAGGATGGTTCGGGACTACACCCTCGGCTACTACGCTCCGGCCGCTGAGGCAGGTCGAGCCGCGAATGCCGACGGCTATCTCGGTGCCAAGGATGTAGCTGCGTACCGTTCTCGCGTCGAGAACACCTGGCACGCGGTCGAGGTCGTCCAGGTCGACAGCGAAGGATTGCCCGACACACCGGTGATCGGCGCACAACTGACTCTGCGAGCCTACGTTCGGCTGGGGGAGTTGACGCCTTCTGACGTGGTTGTCCAGGCCGTTCTCGGGCGGGTAGACGACAACGACGACCTCACCGACGTTCGCACCGTCGTCATGACGCACGCCGGAACCGACTCGCTCGGTGATGTTTTCGTCACCGATACGGCACTGCCGGTCAGCGGCGCCGTCGGGTACACGGTCAGAGTGCTACCTCATCACCAGCTTCTGGCAGGAGACGCGGAACTCGGGTTGGTGAAAACTGCTGCGGTCTAGGGCTTTCCGGCCAGGCGCGTGAGGGCTTTTCGTACTACTTCGGGGTCGGATGTCTCCCAGAACGGAGGCAACGACGCCCGGAGATAGCCGCCGTATCGGGCCGTCGCCAGCCGCGAGTCGAGCATGGCGACGACGCCCCGATCGTCGACGCTTCGCAACAGGCGACCGACGCCCTGCGCCAGAAGAAGTGCAGCGTGATTGGCTGCGACGGACAGGAATCCGTTGCCGCCGCGCGACTGCACTGCCTGCTGCCGAGCGACGAGTAGCGGGTCGTCCGGACGCGGAAACGGAATGCGGTCGAGGATGACGAGACTGAGCGACGGACCGGGGACATCCACTCCCTGCCAGAGTGACAAAGTCCCGAAAAGAGAGGTCGGTTCGTCGGCAGCGAACTTGTCGACCAACGCCCCGGTAGCATCGTCGCCCTGGCACAGAATGGGAGTGTCGAGCCGCTCACGCATCTCCTCGGCAGCTGCTTTGGCTGCACGCATCGACGAGAACAGTCCGAGCGTACGTCCACCCGCGGCCGAGACCAGTTTCTCGATCTCGTCGAGGTACAGCGGGGACAAACCGTCGCGGCCTGGGGACGGAAGGTGCTTCGCGACGTAGAGGATGCCCGCTTTCGCGTGGTCGAAGGGCGATCCGACATCGAGCGAATTCCATCTTATCGACGCCGTGTCCGAGGGCGGTTCGACGCCGGAAGCCATCGTCGTCTCACTTCGGCCGGAGTTCTCGGCCGGTAGCCCCCAGTTGACGGCCAGTCCATCGAACGATCCGCCCACGGTGAGCGTCGCGGACGTCAGGACCACAGTCGACTCGGCGAACAGCCTGGACCTCAGCAGACCGCCCACCGACAGCGGTGCCATGCGTACCGTCCGTTTGACCGAGCCGCGGAAGTCGTCGACTGCGTGCCATACGACGTCTTTGCGTTTGGCCGGGTCCGGTTCGTCGAAGGCCTCGAGGACTCGGACTGCACTGTCGTGCACCTCGTCGACTGCGACGAGGGCTGCATTGCGCGCGGCTGCGGCCTCGGGGTCGGCGGCTGCCGCTCCCTTCGGCATCGGTCCGATCGCCGTACGCACCGCCCAAGCAGAATCGCGGATGGATGCGAGTGCGGGAGCAACGTCGTCGGGCAGCGCGGCCCAGCGTCCGGCAGGCATGTCGTCGAGGACTGATCCCCAGTTCTCGGCCGCACCGTCGAGAGAGTCGATGATCTCTTCTTCGATCAGTTTGGCGCAGCGGCGCGCTGCCGCGGTGACCGTCGCCGCGGACAACTCGGAGGTGGCGACGCCCGTGACTCGGTCGACGAGCTCGTGGGCTTCGTCGATGACGACCACATCGTGCTCGGGAAGAATCTGGATCCCGGTGATCGCATCGATCGCCAGAAGCGCGTGATTGGTTACTACGACATCGACCTGAGCCGCTTCGGTTTTCGCTCGTTCGGCGAAGCAGTCCTCGCCGACCGGGCACCGGGCTTTGCCGAGGCATTCACGCGCGGTGACGCTGACCTGGCGCCATGCCTGATCGCTGACACCGGGGACGACGTCGTCGCGGTCACCGGTTTCGGTCTCGGACGACCACTTGGTCAGCCGCACGACCTCGCGGCCGAGCCGCGATACAGCGAAGGCGTCGAACAGTTCGGCTTCGGGAGCCTCCTCGGATGCCCCGGAGTGGATCTTGTTCATGCACAGGTAGTTGTTCCGGCCCTTGAGTATCGCGAACTTCGGCCTCCGCCCGATTGCCTCGGTCAATGCGTCGGCCAGACGCGGGAGGTCGCGATCGACGAGCTGGCGCTGCAGCGCGATGGTCGCCGTGGACACCACTACGGTGCGGCCGGATTCGACGGCATGCCGGATGCTCGGCACCAGGTACGCGAGCGACTTTCCGGTGCCGGTGCCTGCCTGTACCGCCAAGTGCTCGCCGGTATCGATCGAATGCGCTACCGCCGACGCCATCGTCAGCTGGTTGCTGCGCTCCTTACCGCCGAGAGCGTGCACCGCGGCCTTCAGCAAAGCAGGCACGGTGGGCAGTTCGGTCTTCGGCACCGAAGAAGACTACTGCGGATCACCGACGAACTGTTCCACCGACACCGGGGAGGCGGCGCCGCGAGTGGCACGGACAAGTGCCCCATGTGGCACTTGTCCGCGCCACTGGCGCGGAGCCCGAAGAGTCAGAGGAAGCGCGTGGGAATTGCAGGCTCCCCCTGGGACAACTTCAGGCCCTCCCACGGCAGTGATATCAACCTGCTGGCCAACAGTGCGCGCGAGTCCTGCAGGCTCGGCAACCCGTCGACCTGTTCGCCGCCGCGCACGAGCGGAACGCTGAGATCGGTGGCCGTCAGTCCGCTTTCGATCTCCGGCGTGCTGCCGAACGGGTACACGATTTCCTCGACGGCGGTTCCGGTGCTCCGAGTGGTGCGGAGCGCCGCTTTGGCACCACCACGCGATTCCTTGTGGCTGCTGCGCTTGGCCACCGGGCGCCCGTCGACGGTCACGACCTTGTAGACCATGCCGGCAGTCGGTGCTCCCGACCCGGTCACCAGCGACGTCCCGACGCCGTACGAGTCCACCGGCTCGGCGCGGAGTGCGGCGATCGCGTATTCGTCGAGGTCGCCGGAAACGACGATTTTCGTGTTCTTCGCGCCGAGGTCGTCGAGTTGCTGGCGAACCTGGCGCGCGAGGACCCCGAGGTCTCCCGAGTCGATCCGCACGCCGCCGAGCTCGGGGCCTGCAACCTCGACCGCGTTGGCGACACCCTGTGTGATGTCGTAGGTGTCGACGAGCAACGTGGTGGAAACGCCGAGCGCGCGGACCTGTGCGGCGAACGCAGCCTTCTCGTCGGGTCCGTCCGCGCCGGTGTAGAGCAAGGTGAACGCGTGGGCCGAGGTACCCGCGCCTGGAACTCCGTGACGTCGGACCGCTTCGAGGTTCGACGTCGCCGAGAACCCTGCGATGTATGCCGCCCGTGACGAGGCGACCGCAGCTTCTTCGTGTGTGCGGCGCGAGCCCATCTCGATGATCGGTCGCGAGCGGGCAGCGTCCGACATGCGGGCAGCAGCCGATGCGATCGCGCTGTCGTGGTTGAGGATCGACAGTGCAAGGGTCTCGAGGACGACACACTCGGCGAAGGAGCCGCGGACCGAGAGCACCGGTGAGCCGGGGAAGTAGAGATCGCCCTCGCGGTAGCCGTCGATGTCGCCGGTGAAGCGGTAGTTCGCGAGCCACTCCACGGTCGGTGCGTCGAGGAATTTCGCGACTACGTCGAGCTCGTCCTGTCCGAACCGAAATCGGGTGAGAGCCTCCAGGAAGCGCGCGGTGCCTGCAACGACGCCGTATCGCCTACCGGCGGGAAGCCTGCGGGCGAACACCTCGAAACTGCAGGGCTTGTGCGCCGATCCATCGGCGAGAGCAGCCGAGAGCATCGTGTATTCGTACTGGTCGGTGAAGAGCGCGGCACTGGGAGCGTTGTCCGATATGTCCGGGCCGGCTGTCGATGCGGTAGGCACATGACCAACACTACGAGGCGCGGGGGCGACGGTGTGCAGGTTCCCCCGCTCGTCGTACGCTGTTCCCATGGCTTCATCGACGGCTGACGAGATCGCAGGCTGGGTCGCCGAGGCGCCGAGGTTGGCCGCCTCCCCGCAGGCAGTGCCAGCCGAAACCGTGGTGGAAGCGACGGACGAGGCGCAGGATGCTCCGTGGGTGACCATCGTCTGGGACGATCCGGTCAACCTGATGCACTACGTGACCTACGTCTTCCAGAAACTCTTCGGATACAGCAAGGCGAAGGCGACCGAGCTGATGATGCAGGTGCACTCGGAAGGCAAGGCAGTCGTGTCCAGCGGTGACCGGGACAAGATGGAGAACGATGTCCGCAGGCTTCATGCAGCCGGACTGTGGGCGACCATGCAGCAGGACACATAGCGTTCCCTAGTGCGAAGGAAGATCGATCTGTGCGGACCTGGAGCAGGAAGAACACGCTCAGCGGAGTAAAGATCCGTTCGGAGATGGATGCGCGTGAGGCGACGGTGCTGAGATCCCTCGTGGGTTCGGTCGTCGGTCTGCTCGGTGATCGCGCGGCGGATGCACCCGCCGACGAACTCGCGGCCATGACGGGTCTTCGCACCGGCCACAGCTCACCCCCCGAAGACGCAGCGCTCGCCAGATTGCTGCCGGACTTCCACCGGATCGAGCAGACGGACGACGCCGACACCGCCGATCTCAACGGCGCACTCCGTGGGTTGCACGAGCCGGCGATCATCGACGACAAGCTTGCAGCCAGCCGTGTCATCCTCGATACCCTTCCCGCCGACGGCGGCAAGATCGGTTTGACACCCGAGCAGGCCGACGCCTGGCTGACCGGCCTCAACGACGTACGATTGGCGCTCGGAACCACGCTGGGCATCGACGCCGACACCCCAGAGGTTCTCGACGAGGGCGATCCGCGTGCCCCTCACCTCGATGTGTACCACTGGCTCACCTGGATGCAGGATTCCCTCGTGCAGGTTCTCACGCCCTAGGAGCTCGCCTGTGCCCGGTGTTCGGTTGCATGGTTCGCGGGACTCATTGACCGACGTCAGCGGGTTGCTGGTCGGACATCACCACCAGCTCGACCCGGATGCCGAGATGGGCTCGGGGGCGGCTACCGGCTGCACGGTCGTCAGGACTGTGGGCGGAGCAGTTGCTGCGGTGGACGTGCGAGGCGGGGGACCGGGTACACGAGAGACCGACCTGCTCGACCCGAGCAACTCGGTCCAGCAGGTCAACGCAATTCTGCTCAGTGGCGGCAGCGCCTACGGACTCGCCGCCGCCGACGGAGTGATGCGATGGCTGGAGGAGCACGGTCACGGGATAGTCATGGGCAGTCCCGATGAGGTGGTGCCGATCGTGCCGGGTGCCGTCATCTTCGATCTGCCCGTCGGCGACTGGGGAATACGTCCGACAGCCGAATTCGGTTATCGAGCGGCGGCAGCGGCAGCGGCAGATTTCGAGACGGGATCCGTCGGCGCAGGCGTCGGCGCACGTGCTGGTGTCCTCAAGGGCGGGGTCGGAACGGCAAGCACCGTCATCTCCGGTGGCCCGGCAGACGGCATCACCGTCGGCGCACTGATCGTCACCAACCCCGTCGGAGCGGTGTTCGACGCACGCACCGGCCTGCCCTGGGGCGTCGGCTCGGACGGGCCGCAGGCGTATGGCATGCGCAAACCCGACGTGCACGAACTGTGGAACGCGAACTCTCTCGAACCAAAAGGTACGGCGCTCAATACGACCATCGGCGTCGTCGCGACGGACGTCGAGCTGTCGCCGGCGTCGTGCAAGCGGCTGGCGGTCGCGGGTCACGACGGACTCGCGCGAGCGATCCGGCCCGCTCACTCGCCGCTCGACGGCGACACCCTCTTCGCCTTGTCGACGGGCACGCGTTCCGTGGTGACCGAGACGTCCCTGCCGAGGGCATTCGCCCGGGATCTTCCCGTCCTCGATGCCGTTGCCGCGGTGGCGGCCGACGTCGTCGAACGCGCGATCGTCAGAGCACTGCTCGACGCGACATCGGTCGCAGGCATCCCCACCTATCGCCAGATATTTTCTTCGGCCTTCGAGTCCTGACCGGCGGTATCCTCGGGGAGGACGGCCAGCACCTCGAGCGAAAGGCGTCGACGCGATGACCGCGAACCCGTACCTGCCCACACCGGATCCGAAGCGACCCACGTGGCAGTCGGCTGCAAAGTACGTCGGCGGATTCGTTCTACTGCTGTGGGTCATAGAAATCGTCGACGTCGCGTCCGGAAGCCGAGTCGAACAGGCGGGCATCACCCCTCGCTCGGTCGACGGGCTCTGGGGAATCCTGTTCGCGCCGGTTCTGCACGACGACTGGGCCCACCTCATCGCGAACACGATCCCCGTCCTGGTTCTCGGGTTTCTGGTGTTGTTGTCCGGAATCGGCCGAGGGCTCGCTGCCACCGGCATCATCTGGCTGGTGGGCGGTATCGGAACCTGGTTGATCGGGGGCGGGATCTACAACCACATCGGCGCGTCGATCCTCATCTTCGGCTTCATCGCTTACCTGCTCACACGTGGGATATTCGCCCGCAATCTCGGTCAGTTGGCTATCGGTGTCGTGGTCTTTCTCGTGTATGGGGGCGCGCTGTGGGGAGTGCTGCCCAGCACTCCAGGTATCTCGTGGGAAGGGCACCTGTCCGGCGCGGTCGGCGGCGTGATCGCGGCATGGGCTCTGTCCTCGGACGCCAGGGACGCTCGTAGACGGAAGTCGCTCGGATCTCCTGCCCTGTAGTGATGTGACGGGCGACGCGGTCGGTTGCAGCCGCAAAAACACGCGATGCGTTTCGGCGGCGGGCAATGTCGTGGCAGCATGACTTCCATGCGTATTACCGTCCTGGGATGCTCGGGCAGCGTGTCCGGGCCTGATTCCCCCGCATCGGGGTATCTGCTCGACGAGCCCGATACCTCACCGGTGGTACTGGACTTCGGACCGGGCATTCTGGGTGCACTGCAGCGTTATGCGGATCCGGGCGACGTCAGCGTCTTCCTGTCCCACCTGCACGCCGATCATTGCCTCGACGTTCCGGGTCTTCTCGTGTGGAGGCGTTACCACCCGAACCCGCCAGAGGGACGTGCGCTGGTCTACGGACCCAAGGACACGGCGTTTCGTCTCGGGGTCGCCTCGGCCGAATGCGGCGGTCAGATCGATGACATGTCCGACACGCTCGACCTTCGACGATGGGCCGACGGTCGGACCATTCAGCACGGTCGCCTGTCGGTGTTGACGCGTCAGGTGTATCACCCACCCGAGTCGTACGGGATGCGCTTCACCACCGGTGACGGGAAGATTTTTTCCTATACCGGCGACACCGGGATGTGCCAAGCAGTTCGCGATATCGCCCAGGGCGCCGACGTGTTGCTGTCCGAGGCGTCCTGGACACACAGCGACGATCGTCCCAAGGGTGTACATCTATCCGGAACCGAGGCTGGACAGCTCGCTCGCGACGCAGGCGTCGGGGAGCTGTTGCTGACGCACATTCCGCCGTGGACTTCGCGCGAGGACGTCATCGCAGAAGCCAAGGCCGAGTTCAGCGGTCCGGTCCACGCTGTGTCCCCGGGGGATGTCTTCACGGTGTAGGCAGCCACTAAGGTGAAACCGTGTCGAGACGAGAAGACGGACGAGCGGACGATGAACTCCGCACCATCAAGATCACGCGTGGATTCACCAGCAACCCGGCGGGTTCGGTACTGGTCGAGTTCGGCAACACCCGGGTCATGTGTACGGCCAGCGTCGAGGAAGGCGTTCCGCGCTGGCGCAAGGGGTCGGGCCTCGGTTGGCTGACAGCCGAGTACGCCATGCTGCCCGCCGCCACGCATACCCGTAGCGGCCGAGAGTCGGTCAAGGGCAAAGTCGGCGGTCGGACCCAGGAGATCTCTCGCCTGGTCGGTCGGTCGCTTCGCGCGTGCATCGATCTCGCCGCTATCGGCGAGAACACCATTGCTCTCGACTGCGACGTGCTGCAGGCCGACGGAGGAACTCGTACCGCCGCAGTGACCGGCGCCTACGTTGCACTGTGCGACGCCGTCACGTATCTGCGCGCTGCAGGCCGACTGGCCGATCCGCAGCCGATCTCGTGCGGGATAGCGGCAGTCAGCGTCGGAGTGGTCGACGGCCGCGTCCGACTGGATCTTCCCTATGAGGAGGACTCCCGCGCCGAGGTCGACATGAACGTCGTCGCCACCGACACCGGGACCCTCGTCGAAATCCAAGGAACGGGCGAGGGCGCGACGTTCCCGCGTTCCACCCTGGACAAGCTGCTCGACTCCGCGCTCGCGGGCATCGAGCAGTTGTTCGAGGTGCAGAAGGCAGCACTGGCCGAACCGTATCCCGGTGTACTGCCCGAGCCTGCTGCGGCCGAGTCGTCGAAGAAGAAGTTCGGTGGCTGACGTCAAGCTCCTCGTCGCGAGTCGTAATGCCAAGAAGCTGAAGGAGTTACGACGCGTTCTCGACGCCGCGGGTGTATCCGGTATCGAACTGGTCGGTCTGGACGAGGTGCCCGAGTTTCCGGAGGCGCCGGAGACCGGGGCGACTTTCGAAGAGAACGCACTGGCGAAGGCACGCGACGGGGCGGCCGCCACGGGATTGGCCTGCGTTGCAGACGACTCGGGGCTCGAGGTGGACGCGCTGAACGCAATGCCGGGAGTTCTGTCGGCGCGGTGGTCGGGAGTGCACGGTCAGGACGACGCCAACACCGCGCTCCTGCTTGCTCAACTCGGCGACGTTCCGGACGAGCGTAGGGGAGCGGGATTCGTGTCCGCCTGCGCATTGGCTGTCCCTGGCGGGGGCGAGAGCGTCGTGCGTGGTGAATGGCGGGGAGTGATCGCTCGTAGCCCGTTGGGAGAGAACGGGTTCGGGTACGACCCTGTCTTCGTGCCCGAAGGAGACAGGCGTTCGGCGGCCGAACTGACACCGGAAGAGAAAGACGCAGCGTCGCACCGCGGGCGTGCACTGAGATTGTTGATTCCGGCGTTGCAAGCGCTGACGTCGTAGGACACTGGTGGTCGTGAATCGTACGGCCGTGATTGCGGGATTGGTAGGAGCGGCGGCCTGTGCTGCGCCAGCAGTGTCTTCGGCGCAGCCCTCGTTCCCGGAAGCGGCGGTCTATTCCGTCCTGCACCCGGGCGCCACGCCGGCGGGGGTGAACAACTTCGCCTGTGAACCCAGTGACGCGCATCCCGAACCGGTAGTGCTGGTGCATGGGTTCCTCGAGAACGCCTACGACAATTGGGCGTCTTTGGGGCCACAGTTGGTCAGCGAGGGCTACTGCGTTTTCGCGCTCGATTACGGTGCACCCGCGGGCCTCCCGGTGGGCGGGCTCGGTTCGATATCGGACAGTGCTGCCGAGTTGTCCACCTTCGTCGACGATGTTCTCGGGGCAACTGGCGCGTCGAAGGTGGCGATAGTCGGTCACTCCAAGGGCGGTGTGGTTCCGCGCTACTACGTCCGCTTTCTGGGTGGGGTCGAACGCGTGTCCAAGATCGTCGCGCTGTCGCCGCCCAACTATCCGGTTCCAGGTCCGCCCGCGGATGACTCTCTGGCGCAACTGAATTCGCCTACCGACACCGTCCCAGGGGTGGAGTACACCGTTATCGTCACCCGCTACGACCAAGTGGTGCCGTGGGAGGCGTCCCTACTTCGGGGTGAGGGGGCCCGGAACGTGGTGCTGCAGGACCTGTGCCCGGCTGACGTCGTCGAACACACGGGCATTTCCTACGACCCCGTGGCGCAGCAGGTCGTTCGGAATGCGCTGGCCGGCGTCGACACCCCGGCCGTTACCTGCTGACTAGACCCCGAAGTCGCGCTTGACCTGGGTGGTGCGCCAGTGCTCGACGAAGAACGACAGGAACGGAATGGTGCCCGCCAGTAGCGTGCCGATGGTTCGGGCTGCCGGCCAGCGGACCTTGATGGCCAGGTCGACGGTCAGAATGAGGTACACGAGGTAGACCCAGCCGTGCACGACGGCGATCCAACTGGGAAGATTCTCCACTTTGAAAATGTATTTCGCGACGACCTCGACGGTGAGGACGAGAAGCCAGATGCCGGTGGCGTAGGCCAACACTCGGTAACGCAGGAGAGCCGACGCGATCTTCTTCTGGCGGTCGGTCGAAACGGGCTTGTCCGCAGCCGTACTCACTGTGGTGGTGCTCCTGTCATCGTTCTCGGGAGCGGTCGAGCTCGGCGAGATAGCTGTTGTACTCGAGAAGTTGGCGGGCCTCGACGTCGTCGAGATCGTCGTCCACGTAGGTCGGCCGCGCAGGCAGAAGATCGGCGGGAATTTCACGCGCGATGTCGTCGGTCGGGTGTTCGTCGTTCTCGGCCGATTCGGCGTCGTCCTCGAGCTGTACGAACCTGCGATACGCGTAGATCACGAAAACCGCGAACAGCGGCCATTGGAAGGCGTAGCCCAAATTCTGTCCGTTTCCGCCGACGGATTCGAATCGTTCCCACTGCCACCAGCCGAGGGCAAGACACGCCACCGCCGACACGAGTACCAGCGCAATGAGCGCTGGACGATGGTGAGAGCGGGATTTTGCCACACCACGACGGTACCCGAGCCTCTACTACCTCTGGTAGTTAGGGAGACGGGAGTCATGGGATTTTGTGCGCGAGGGGGGACTTGAACCCCCACGTCCTGAGACACTGGAACCTAAATCCAGCGCGTCTGCCAATTCCGCCACTCGCGCGAGTGCTCGGCAAGTCTACAACGCTGCCGATCCGGTACTCGAATCCGCTTGGATGTGACCTCGACGCCATCTGATCGTATGGATGGACCGTTCGAGCGATGGGCGTGCTCGGGCGTACAGCGTACTGTTCGTCGTGTGGCGCGTAAGGAAGAATCGGGTTTCGATCCAGCGAGAACGCTCGGGCTGCTGTGGCGAGTGAACGAGAAAGTCAGCCGGTCAGGGTTGACGATCGACGCGATAGTCGACGCCGCGATTGTGATCGCCGATTCCGAAAGCCTCGATGCGGTATCCATGCGGCGAATCGCCGATCGACTGGGCGCCGGGACGATGTCGCTCTACACCCATGTTCCAGGGCGGGACGATCTGGTGGATTTGATGATCGATCGAGCGCTGAAAGGCCTGTACGCGACGGTGGACGAGCCGAGATCCTCAGGCGGGTGGCGCGATGGTCTACTGTTCGTCGCCGAGCGAAACTGGCATCTGCTCCGTCGACATCGATGGATGCTCGACGCGCAGGGTGGCCGAGCGGTGTTGGGCCCGAACGTCAGCGACAAATACGAAGCCGAACTCCGCGTGCTCGACGGTATCGGGCTCACCGATGTTCAGATGGACTCGGTGCTGACGCTGGTGCTCAACCATGTGGCGGGCAGTGCCCGTGCACTCGCTCAGGTCGATCGGGTTCGAGAGCATTCTGGAATGACGGATCAACAGTGGTGGGACGCGACCGCTCCGGTTCTGGAATCGGTCATGACGCCCGAACGGTATTCCGTGTCGTCCCGCGTCGGGACCGCCGCAGCGACGCATTACGACGCTGCGAGCGATCCCGTGCACGAGTACGAGTTCGGTGTCGAGCGGATTCTCGACGGTGTAGCCGCGCTGATCGAAAGTTCTTAGACGGCAGTCGCTTTCGTTGTATTCGGTCGGCGCAGTTCACGCCACAAAGCGTGCTGGAGCGTCGGTGAATCGGTGCCTAGTTCCTCGGCTGCGCAGTGCATCAACTCCAGCATTCCGCATTCGTCGACCTGCTCGCCGATAGCGTTCGACACGAACTGCACCAGCAGTGAATCCTCGGAATCCCGACCGCCTGCGAGATACACAAGACTTCGCCAAGTCTTGTATCCGACGCCCGTGATCGACGTGAAGGCCCTCGCCTGCGCAAGGTACCGATGTGAGTCTTCGTCGGCATCGGCGAGGTCTTCCGACCGAACCACCCCGACCTCGGTCAAGGCTGCTGCGGCCTTCGCGGCCGCCTCGGCCTTGGTCGTGGAGTTTCCGGCAACGCGCTGACGGTTGCCGAGCAACTCCTCCAGCACGTGCGGTGCTTCTACGAACGACGCGAGAACGGACAGGTCGTCGAGCGGGCCGTCGCCTCGGTGCTCGCGCCATCGCGAAATGACGCGACGGACTCCATTGCCTTCGCCTCCGTAGGTCGCACGTGCCGCGAACACGGAGTCGAGCAGAGCTGCTTCTATTTCGCCCTGCCAACCGGGGAACCAAAACGGCGACGCTTCTTTGGACAAGGTTTTCTCGATGATCGCGACGAGGGCAACGACCTCCCCCTGATGTTCGGTCGCAGCCTCCTGAGCGGCAGGACTGTCGGCAACGCGATGTGAATGGATATGTGTAACTGGCGAATACATGAAAACCCCCCTGTTGGTTTGCGTGCCGGGGAAGTTACCTCGCCTGTCCGACAATTCTTCGGATCGGCGCCCGTGTGTTCAGCCTCACATAACGGAATGATAACGATTGATATGAGGATTTCCTCATGTTTTTCGCTCGTCGATCGGCGCGCTGCCTGCAGCGACGTTTGTTACTCACCAGTTCGGCGACCGGTACGAAATCCGCAGTTCAGGTGCTTACTGGCGGGTAGCACTTGGACGTCAAACGAAACGTGAGGTTTTCCTCATGATTTTGTGTCAACCTGGTTGCACGCGGATAGAGCCACCGCGCTGCCGGTCAGCGTTCGCTCCTCGATTTCGCCCCCTCGGCGCCATGCGGCCGCCACAGACGAAAGCAACTTCGGACCCCCCTGGGGTTGCTCACGAGAGGAACACAAGCACTTGACGATCAACGAGAGCACACCATCACACGGACAGGGCGCGGGAAGATTCCCCAAGAGCGGTGGCGGTTCTCGTACCCTCGCAGACCGCTTCGCGGCCGGCGAGCCTTACGCACTGGCGTTCGGCGGTCAGGGATCGCCATGGCTCAGCTCGCTCGAAGAGCTTGCGCGTGATTCCGCACTCGAGCCCGAGCTCACCGACCTCGTCAACGAGTCGGCCGCGATTCTGACTCCGGTCGCCGACGAGCTCCTTGTCGTCCGCTCCGTCGGTTTCGATCCCATCGGCTGGATGTTGGAGCAAGACCTCGCCGACGATCTCGACGGCGCCGGCTCTTTCGGCCCCTCCGAGGCGGCACTCACCTCCGCAGCGGTTTCTCTGCCCGGCGTCTTCCTGACTCAGGTTGCTGCGTTGCGCGCCCTCAAGCTGCAGGGCCTCGACCCCGCGGAAGCTCCTCCCGTCACCGTCATCGGACATTCGCAGGGGCTCATTGCCGCCGAGTCGGTCAAGAGCAACGGCAGCGAAGACGCACACCTTCTCGCGGTTGCGCAGTTGATCGGTGCCGCAGCCGGACTCGTCGGTCGTCGTCGCGGAATCCTCGGCGCAGCCGACCGCGCTCCCATGGTCTCGGTCTCGAACGTCGAGCCGGAGCGGCTCCAGGCGATCGTCGACGAACTCGCCATCGACGGTGCTCCCGAGCGCTCTGCAGTGCTCGCCATCCGCAACGGTCGTCGCCGCGTCGTTCTTGCAGGCCCGCCTGCACAGCTTGCGCGCGTTCAGCAACGCGCCGAGCAGATCGCCGTCTCCGAGGAGCGTGAACGTGACTCCAAGAAGCGCGGCGGAGCTGTGTTCGCCCCGGTATTCGAGATTCTCCCTGTCGAGATCGGCTTCCACCATCCAGCACTGAGCGACGCGGTCGAACTGGTCGCATCCTGGGCTCAGCGCACCGGGCTCGACGTCGATGTCGCCCGCAGGCTCGCACAGCGCATCCTCGTCGACCCCGTCGACTGGGTTACCGAGATCGACGGCGTCGTCGCCGCCGGTGCCAACTGGATCCTCGACCTGGGTCCGGGCGACCTCCTCACCCGCATGACCACCCCCGCCCTCCGCGGCCAGGGCGTCGGGATCATCGCGGCGTCGACTCGCGGTGGACACCGCAACCTCCTCACGCCGGGCGCAGCGCCCGAGGTTCAGCCGTCCTGGTCCGAATTCGCACCCCAGCCAGTCACGTTGCCGGACGGCCGGGTCGTCGTCGAGACATCGTTCACCAAGATGACCGGACGCTCGCCGATCCTGCTTGCGGGAATGACCCCGACCACCGTCGATGCGAAGATCGTTGCTGCCGCAGCGAACGCAGGTCACTGGGCCGAGCTCGCCGGCGGTGGACAGGTCACCGAGGACATCTTCACCGACCGCGTCGCTGAGCTGTCCCAACTGCTCGAGCCGGGCCGCGCTGTGCAGTTCAACTCGCTCTTTCTCGATCCGTACCTGTGGAAGTTGCAGCTCGGCGGACGTCGTCTGGTCCAGCGCGCTCGTGCCGCGGGTGCCGCATTCGACGGCGTCGTCGTCACTGCGGGTATCCCCGAACTCGACGAGGCCGTTGCACTCATCGAGGAGCTCACCGAAGCGGGGATCAGCTACGTCTCGTTCAAGCCCGGTACCGTCGCGCAGATTCGCGCGGTCATCCGGATAGCGAACGAGGTTCCGTCCTATCAGGTCAACGTTCACATCGAGGGTGGTCGCGCAGGCGGACACCACTCGTGGGAAGACCTCGACGATCTGCTGCTGGCCACCTACGCAGAACTTCGTTCTCGTCCCAACCTCGTCATCTGCGTCGGCGGCGGCATCGGTACTCCCGAGCGTGCAGCCGAGTACCTCACCGGTACCTGGTCTGCCGTGCACGGCTACCCGAAGATGCCCCTCGACGGCATTCTCGTCGGAACCGCTGCGATGGCAACACTCGAAGCGACCACGGCACCGGAGGTCAAGCAGCTTCTCGTTGACACCCCGGGAACTCCGGACTGGGTCGGCGCAGGTACCGCCAATGGCGGAATGGCCTCAGGCCGTAGCCAGCTCGGCGCCGACATTCACGAAATCGACAATGCGGCATCGCGATGTGGACGCCTACTCGACGAGGTCGCAGGCGATTCCGAGGCAGTAGCGGAACGCCGCGACGAGATCATCGCTGCGCTCGACGGCACCGCGAAGCCCTTCTTCGGCGACGTCGCGGACATGACGTACCAGCAGTGGCTCACCCGCTACCTGGATCTCGCCATCGGCACCGACGTACGCAAGGATTTCGATTGTGGTGGCGGATTCACCGACGCCTTGAACGAGGCGACCGAATCCGTGTGGCTCGACGTCACATGGCGCACCCGATTCCTCGAGATGCTGCAGCGCGCCGAGGCACGTCTGCACCCGGTCGACCGCGGTCCGATCCCGACCTTGTTCGCAGATGTCGAGACACTTGAGCGCCCGCGTGCCGCACTGAGCTCCTTGGTGGCTCAGTTCCCCGATGCCGGCGATGTCGTTCTGCACCCCGCCGACATCACCTTCTTCACCTCGCTGTGCCGACTGCCGGGTAAGCCCGTCAACTTCGTTCCCGTCGTCGACGGCGACGTCCGTCGCTGGTGGCGGAGTGACTCACTGTGGCAGGCACACGACGCTCGCTACTCGGCGGACCAGGTATGCATCATTCCCGGCACCGTCGCCGTCGCAGGCATCACCCGCGTCGACGAGCCCGTCGGCGAACTGCTCGATCGTTTCGAGAAGGCAACAGCAGATCAGCTGATCGCCGAAGGAATCGAAGCCAAGCAGATCGCAAGCCGTCGGCACGTCGAGATCGCACCGGGACTTCTCGGCATCGTCCTCGCCGCCCCCGACGTCAACTGGGCTTCGCGGATGACACAGAACCCCGTTGCACGCCTGGGTGATCCCGCGGACTGGCTCGTCACCTCCGAGTCCGTCGCCTCGCATCCGCAGACCGGATCCACACTGACAGTGGTCGATTCCGAGCACGTCGATCTGAGGGTTCCGCTTGCTCCGGGCAAGGAGGTCAGCATTCGCTTGACCGTCCCGGCGTCGACCATCGACGGAGGCGCACCCGTCGTCACTGCCGACGATGCACAGACATCGATGTCGGCGCTCCTCGGAGTTGCAGCAGGACAGGATCTTCCGAAGGTCAAGAACGGCGCGGCTCGCATCAGCCTGGCGTGGATCCCCGACATGGTCGCCGATCACGCAGGCGTCACCGGTTCGGGTCTGCCCGAGTCGTTGACCGTCAGTGACAAAGCCGTTCCCGACGTGCTCGTCGGCGCCTGCTGGCCGGCCGTGTTCGCCGTACTCGGTTCCGCGCGTACAGATTCGGGCCTCGATGTGATCGAGGGCATGCTCGACCTGGTTCACCTCGACCACAGCGTGAACCTCGTCGGCGAACTCCCGACCGACCCGTCGATCCTCGTGGTCAAGGCCGAAGCCGGAGAGGTGCTCGACACCGACCTGGGCCGTGTCGTCGAGGTGACCGTCGAAATCGGTGCTGCGCTCGGTGAAGGTACCGAAGCGCCGTCCATCGCAACTTTGGTGGAGCGCTTCGCGATTCGCGGACGCACCGGTAAGGGTGAGCTCGTCGACCCGGCTCGCGCCGGTGGTTCGGTCTCGGCCGACGCCAAGGACACACCGCGTCGACGTCGTCGTCAGGCCACGATCGTCGCTCCGCGCAACATGGCTGCGTTCGCACAGGTCTCGGGTGATCACAACCCGATCCACACCTCCGATTCCGCAGCGCTCCTCGCCGGTCTCGGTAGCCCGATCGTGCACGGCATGTGGCTCTCGGCTGCTGCCCAGCAGACCGTCACCGCTGTCGATTTCGAGGACACCAAGACCCCGCCGCGTCGCTTGACCGCGTGGACAGCACGATTCCTGGGCATGGTTCGCCCAGGAGCGGAGATCGACGTCCGCGTCGATCGCACCGGATTCGATCAGGGCGCCGAGCTCATCGAGGTCGGCTGCCGTGTCGACGGTGAGCTCGTCATGGTCGCGACGGCACGTACCGCCGCACCGAAGACGGTCTACGCATTCCCCGGCCAGGGCATCCAGCGTCAGGGCATGGGACTCGACGCCCGTTCACGTTCCAAGGCTGCCCGCGAAGTGTGGGAGCGTGCCGACAAGCACACCCGCTCAGCTCTCGGATTCTCGATTCTCGCTGTCGTGCGGGACAATCCGACGACGCTCAAGGCGCGCGGCGTCACGCACAAGCATCCCGACGGCGTGCTGCACCTGACGCAGTTCACCCAGGTCGCCATGGCGGTCCTCGGCGTCGCGCAGGTTGCCGAGCTCCGTGAGTCCGGCGTGTTCGTCGAGAACTCGATTCTCGCCGGACACTCCGTCGGTGAGTACAACGCTCTCGCTGCCGTCGCCGGTGTTCTTCCGCTCGAAGCCGTTCTCGAGGTCGTCTTCCAGCGTGGATCGGCGATGCACGCACTTGTCCCACGTGACGCTGCGGGGCGAAGCAACTACCGCATGGCGGCGATCAGGCCGTCGCAGATCGGTCTCGCCGACGAGGACGTTCAAAGCTTCGTCGCCGGTGTCGCCGAGGAGTCCGGTGAGTTCCTCGAGATCGTCAACCTCAACCTGCGTGGCAGCCAGTACGCCATCGCCGGCACGGTCGACGGACTCGGCGAGCTCGAGAAGAAGATCGCGATCCGCCGGGCCGAGTTCGGTGGCAAGGCCGCTTACATCATGGTTCCCGGCATCGACGTGCCGTTCCACTCGACAGTCCTGCGCGGGGGAGTCGACGACTTCCGCACCCGACTGGAGGCGCTGCTGCCCGAAGATCTCGATCCCGAGATCCTGCTCGGCCGTTACGTTCCGAACCTGGTTCCGAAGCCGTTCTCGCTCGAACGCGAGTTCATCCAGGAAATCGCGGATCTGGTTCCTTCGGAGCCGCTCGACGGTGTCCTCGCTGACTTCGATTCGTGGGCGGCACGTCCGCACGATCTGTGCCGCGTCGTTCTCACCGAGCTGCTGGCATGGCAGTTCGCCAGCCCGGTGCGCTGGATCGAGACCCAGGACCTGTTGTTCGCCGACGAGGCGGACGGTGGCCTCGGCGTCGAGCGCTTCGTCGAAATCGGTCTCAGCGCAACGCCGACCGTCGCCAACCTCGCATCACAGACGCTGAAGTTGCCGGGTCGCTTCGGGTTGCCGGTCGAGGTCCTCAACGTCGAGCGTGAAGCCGCGATCGTCTACGGCACCGACACCGATCCTGCGCCTGCCGAAGAAGAAGAGTCGGCACCCGTTGCCGAGACTGCAGCCGCTCCCGCAGCAGCAGCCCCGGCCGCCGCACCTGCCGCTGCACCGTCCGGTGGACCGCGTCCCGACGACATCGCCTTCAGCGCAGCAGATGCAACCAAGATCCTGATCGGCCTGTGGACCAAACTGCAGCTCGATCAAATCGGACCCGCTGACACCATCGAAGCCCTGTGCGACGGCGTGTCCTCGCGTCGTAATCAGCTGCTCGTCGACCTCGGTTCCGAGCTCTCGCTCGGCGCCATCGACGGTGCTGCCGATGCCGACATGGGTGCGCTCTCCGGCACGGTCAACAAGCTGGCTCGTACGTACAAGCCGTTCGGCCCCGTGTTGAGCGACTCGATCAACGACCACCTGCGCAAGGTGTTCGGGCCGTCAGGACGTCGACCCGCCTCCATCGCGGACCGCGTCAAGAAGACCTGGGAACTGGGCGACGGTTGGGCCAACCACGTCACCGCCGAGGTCGCCCTCGGTACTCGTGACGGCGTATCGGTGCGCGGTGGCGCTCTCGGCGGACTCGCCGACGGTGCTCTGGCCGACGGCGCTGCCGTCGACAACGTCATCGACTCGGCAGTGGCCGCAGTTGCTGCCCGTCGCGGCGTCGCAGTCTCGCTGCCGCAGACCGGCGGTGGCGGCGGAGGAACCGTCGACGCTGCTGCACTCGGTGAGTTCACCGAACACATCACCGGACGGGACGGAGTGCTGGCTTCGGCTGCTCGCCTCGTGCTGGAGCAGCTCGGCCTCGCCGACGCTCCGAACGCACTGGCCGTGGAGAACCCGGACGCGGCGCTCGTCGATCTGGTTGCGGCAGAACTCGGTTCGGATTGGCCGCGCCTCGTCGCACCCGCATTCGATGCTCGACGCGCGGTACTGATCGACGACCGCTGGGCCACTGCCCGTGAGGACCTGGCCCGTCTGTGGCTCGGTACCGCAGGTGACCTTGCAGTCGAGTCCTTCGCAGGTGCAGGCAACGCTGTTGCCGCACAGGCACAGTGGTGGAAGTCCAAGGCCGCCGCCGAGGGCAAGGCAGTTCTTGCCGACACCTTCGGCCGGATCGCCGCGATCGCGCTCGACTCCGACGAGAAGGGCGAGTGGTCCGACGAGGTCGCCGTGATCACCGGCGGCAGCAAGGGCTCGATTGCCGCATCGGTCGCAGCCAAGCTGCTGGGTGGGGGAGCGACGGTCTTCGTCACCACCTCACGTCTCGACGAGGAGCGACTCGGCTTCTACCGCAGCCTGTACCGCGAGAACGCTCGCGCCGGTGCATCACTGTGGGTCGTGCCCGCCAACATCGCGTCCTACTCGGACGTCGACGCACTCATCGAGTGGATCGGCTCCGACCAGGTCGACAATGCCGGTGGCGCAAAGACACTCGTCAAGGCCGGAATCACCCCGACCTTGCTGTTCCCGTTCGCTGCGCCTCGCGTCGTCGGCGAAATGTCCGACGCCGGTGGCCGTGCCGAGATGGAAATGCGGGTGCTGCTCTGGTCTGTCGAGCGTCTCATCGCCGGACTGTCGAAGATCGGTTACGACAACGACGTCGACACACATCTGCACGTCGTCCTGCCTGGTTCTCCGAACCGCGGAATGTTCGGTGGCGACGGTGCCTACGGCGAGTCCAAGGCCGCGCTCGACGCCATCGCGGCGAAGTGGGGCTCGGAGAAGAATTGGGCCGAGCGGGTCACCATTGCTCATGCGCACATCGGCTGGGTTCGTGGAACAGGCCTCATGGGCGGCAACGATCCGATCGTCGAGGCAGTCGAAGCAGAAGGCGTGCGCACCTGGTCCACGGACGAGATGGCAACCGAACTGCTGAAGCTCTCCGACGCTAAAGCTCAGCGTCAGGCTGCGGAAGCACCGCTGCTCGCAGATCTGACGGGCGGCTTGGCGAACACCAAGCTCAACCTCGTCGAGCTGGCTCGTGAAGCTGCGGCAGCGGCTGCCGACAAGGTCGTGGAAGAAGCCGACAGCGCGGTCATCGCCGCACTGCCTGCACCGCCGCGGCTCGCTGCGACCACCGCTCCGGCATGGCCGAAGCTCGACGTCGATCCGAAGGACCTGATCGTCATCGTCGGTGCCGGCGAGCTCGGGCCGTACGGCTCGGCTCGTACCCGCTTCGAGATGGAGGTCGACGAGCAGCTCTCTGCTGCAGGCGTTCTCGAACTCGCGTGGAACACCGGCCTCATCGCCTGGGAGAACGACCCCAAGCCGGGCTGGTACGACATCGAATCCGGCGACTTCGTGCCGGAAGAAGAGATCGCGGACAAGTACCACGACATCGTCGTCGAGAAGTGCGGTATCCGCACCTACGCTGACGACGGCGCCATGGTCGGCAACTCTGCGCCGCTCATGACCTCGATCTTCCTCGACAACGACCTGACGTTCGTCGTCGGAACCGAGATCGACGCACGCTCGTTCGCTGCAGCCGATCCCGAGCACACGCTGATCACTCCGGTTCCGGATTCGAGTGATTGGCAGGTCACCCGCAAGGCCGGCACCGAGATTCGCGTTCCGCGCAAGATGAAGCTCACCCGCACCGTGGGTGGACAGATTCCAACCGGATTCGATCCGACCAAGTGGGGCATCTCGCCCGACATGGCCAGCTCGATCGACCGAGTTGCACTGTGGAACATCGTCACCACGGTCGACGCGTTCATCTCCTCGGGCTTCAACCCGTCGGAACTGATGCGCTGGGTCCACCCGACGCTGGTCGCCAACACCCAGGGCACCGGCATGGGCGGTATGGAGTCGATGCGCTCGCTGTACATCGACACGTTGCTCGGCGACGCTCGTGCGAACGACATCCTGCAGGAAGCTCTGCCGAACGTCGTTGCTGCGCACGTGGTTCAGTCGTACATCGGTAGCTACGGCGCGATGGTTCACCCCGTCGCCGCCTGCGCCACCGCGGCAGTCTCCGTCGAAGAAGGCGTCGACAAGATCAAGTTGGGCAAGGCGCAACTGGTCGTGGCCGGCGGCTTCGACGACCTGAGCACCGAAGGCATCATCGGCTTCGGCGACATGTCGGCAACAGCGGACTCGGCAGCGATGTCCGCCAAGGGAATCAGTGATCGTCGATTCTCGCGGGCCAACGATCGTCGTCGCGGCGGATTCGTGGAGTCGCAGGGCGGCGGAACCATCCTGCTGGCGCGCGGAGACCTTGCACTCGAAATGGGTCTCCCGGTCCTCGGTGTGGTGGCGTACGCACAGTCGTTCGGCGACGGTGTGCACACCTCCATCCCGGCTCCGGGACTCGGCGCACTCAGCGCCGGTCGCGGCGGCAAGGATTCGACATTCGCACTGTCACTGAACGCTCTTGGCGTCAGTGCCGACGAGATCGCCGTGATCTCCAAGCACGACACCTCCACCGCAGCCAACGACCCGAACGAGGCCGAGCTTCACACCCGCCTCGCAAAGGCCATCGGCCGCACCGACGGTGCACCGCTGTTCGTCGTCTCGCAGAAGAGCCTCACCGGACACTCGAAGGGCGGCGCCGCAGCATTCCAGCTGATCGGACTCTGCCAGGTGCTCACAAACGGCGTCATCCCGCCGAACCGCAGTCTCGACTGCGTCGACGACAAGATGACGAGCTACGAACACCTCGTGTGGGCTCGGGAGCCATTGAGGTTCGGTGACTCGGTGCCCCTGAAGGCCGGTCTGCTGACCTCGCTCGGCTTCGGACACGTCTCCGGCCTCATCGCCGTCGTGCACCCGCAGGCGTTCGTCGAGGCTGTACCCGTCGCACAGCGCGAGGAGTACGTGGCCAAGGCGAATGCGCGTCGTATCGCCGGTCAGCGCAGGCTGATCTCCGCAATGGTGGGAGGTGACGCCCTGTACGAGCGACCGGACGACCGAAGGCTCGGACACGACGGGACGCCCGCCAAGGCGTCGCGCGAGCTCGAGGCAGACGTCTTGCTCAACGAGGCTGCACGCCTCGGCGACGACGACGTCTACCGCTCGGGTCTGCCGGGGTGCAAGTAGATATGGCCATCTTGGGAGTGGGTTTCGACCTGGTGACCGTGTCCGACTTCGCCGAGCAGATGGAAAAAGCCGGCACGACGATGATCCGCGACAGCTTCACCGCGGGGGAGCGTCGACACGCAGCGACGAAGAGTTCCGAACCTGCCCGCCACTACGCAGCACGGTGGGCCGCCAAGGAAGCAGTGCTGAAGGCTTGGGCGACCTCACGGTTCGCTCGACCACCGCAGATCGGTGACAACCCGTATCCCTTGATCGAGGTCGTCAACGACGCGTGGGGTCGGCCGTCCATCAAGCTGCACGGAATGGCACTCGAGTTCCTGCCGACGGTGAAGATCCACCTTTCGCTCACCCATGACGGCGACATCGCTGCAGCGGTGGCGATCCTGGAGGAGTAGGTCTGTACACACCGAAACGCCGGTCCACCTGCGGGTGGGCCGGCGTTTTCGTGTGTGTGGGGTTCGTTCCGGCGGCCCGGCGGCCCGGCGGCCCGGCGGACCGGCGGACCGAACGGCTGATTCGGTCACCTCAGGTGTGAGCGAATGTCTCATTCGGTCACCTGGGGTGAGCGACTGTCTACTTGGGTCACCTGGGGTGATCGAACGGCTGATTCGGTCACTCAGAGTGTGCGACTGTCTCATTCGGTCACTTGTGGTGAGCGAACGGCTGATTCGGTCACCTCTGGTGTGAGCGAACGGCTGATTCGGTCACCTCAGGTGTGAGCGAATGTCTCATTCGGTCACCGCGGGAGTGCACCGGCGGACCTGTGTGCACACTATCGGCCAGTAGCGGCGGGATTCCGTCGATTCCCGACGATAGTGCGCACTGAGGACCGCGAGTCGGACCAGCGGTTCTTTCGGTCACCTGGGGCGAACGGAGGGCGGGCGTCAGTGCCCAATACTTGCCCGGATGCAGGGGATTCCCGCGGGCATCGAGAATATTGGGCAACAGCGCCCACCCACTGGCGTTCTATTCGACGGTTGCACCCGATCGACGGGACTGCTTCTCCGCAACGAGGAGGTAGGCCGTCATGATCTGCTTGAGCTCAGCGACGGCGTCCTCGTGGCTCTGGCCGTCCTGGACGGAGAAATTCAGCATCGAGTAGACGATGTGGACGAGTACCTGGGCCATCAGATTGCGTTTGGCCCGTGGAGTGCGGGGAGTCAGCGGGCCGAGCATTTTGGCGACCTGATCGGCGAACTCGCGTTCGTGAATGACCCCGGTCGCTCGGGTGGAGGGGGTGGATTGCATTGCCAGCCACACTTCGCGTCGGGAAGGGTCGGACATCCACATCCCAGCCATGTGATCGACGAACTTGTTGAGGAAGCGCAGCCAGTCCAATGACGGGACTTCACCGTTGAACTCGGCGAGCTCCTGCTGGACACCGACCAGGTCTTGACGGTTGAGCTCGCACACGATCACGTACTTGTTCGCAAAGAACTGGTACAGGGTGCCGATGGGCAGCTCGGCGCGCGCCGCTACTTCTTCGCAGGTGAACGATTCGAACCCGACATCGCTGAGCAAGTCCCGCGACGATGCGAGCAGGGCATCGAATTTGCGCTGACTCCGCTCCTGGGTGGGTCGGCGCCGTGGCATCAGCTCCTGAGTCTCCGCCGTCGATTCGAGCGCGGCGTCGAGACGTCTCGCAGATTGGGCGCTAGCAGAGGACTCCACCCGCTCAGGCTAGCGGGCTGATGTGGTTTAACTCCACTACACGCAGTAACAGGTACCCGCTCGGGCCCCGACTCCACCATTTCGCTGTCATCTTCGACATGCCCCCTCGTAGTCGTGTTGTGACGGGTAATAAGTTGTTTTCTGGTCAAGAAAACAATCGGTGGGTATGGTTCGTATTGAAAGTTACGTTTTCGGGCAGGGTGCGCGCCGCCGATGTCGAATCGGGGTGCTCATGTCGGGAGCCTCACCCAAGGGCACAGGAGGAACACGTGGCGAACATCGGTCTATCGATCGAGGCGGGCGCACTGAATGCTGTTCTCTTCGACTCCGAAGCGGACATGGTTGTAGCGAGCCAGACGACATCGCTGAGGGGTGGCGAATCGTCTTCGCTTCCCGCGGCGGTACAGGCGATGCACAGTATCGCAGCTCGGCGCGGGATGATCGTGGATGCGACGGCACTGGTCTATCGCTCGGAGGACGAACGGATCCGTTTCTCGAAAGCTATCGCCGATAGCGAACTGAGCGACATCGAGTTGGTCCCCGCCGCGACGGCAGTTCTCGGGTGGCTGGCCAGGTCGCCGGAGTTCGATTCATCCGATTGCGTACTGCTGTACTTCCTGGGCGAATCCGGGGTGTCGGTGATTTTGGCCGACGCGAAAAGCGAGAGTCTGACGGCCCCGAAAACTGCAGTTCTCGACTCCATGAGCCCTGAGCGAATTGGTAGTACCGTTCCGCTTGTCTGGGAAGTTGTCGACGAGGCGGCCCGCAAGCCGACAGCAGTCGCCCTGTTCGGCGACCGATCGGCCAGTCCTGACATCGTGGACATCCTTGCCCTGGGGTTGGGGGTTCCAGTGGTCTGCGTCGAGGATGGCGACGAAATCGCAGTACGAGGCGCAGCGTTGCTCGCTGCGGCACGTACCGACAGTTCCGCGGCGGCACCGGTGGACGGAGCCGACCCGGACAAGATCCCAGTATCGACAACGGCTGCTTCCACAACGGCTGCTTCCACAACGGCTGCTTCCACAACGTCCGCTGCCGTACAGTCCGGCGCCGCAAAAACAGCTGCTTCTCTGCACAAGCCTGCCGCAGTGAAGAAGGCGTTCGGAACCAGGAAGTCTGGTGCTGCACGGTCAACTGTCGCTGTGTCGAGTGCCCGTGCAGCGGTGAAGATCGTTCCGACGAACACCGCGGTCGCCAAGGTCGCCGAGCCTGCCAAGGTTGCAGAGCCGGCCACGCCAGCCAGCCTCGCCAAGTCGGCCAAGGTTGCCGAGGTCGCAGAGCCAGCCGCCCTCGCTGAGCCCGTCTCGGTCGTCCAGGACGCCGTGACCATGCACAAGGTCGAGAAGATGGCGTCGACGAAACTCGTTCCAGCCGAACCTATATCGACTAAGTCGGCTCCGGCGAAGGAGGTCGCGCCGGTCGCGTCGCTGGCACCGACCGTCGCGTCTCTGCCTTCGGTCGGGCAGAGCGCGATCTCGACGACCGAATCTGCCCCTGCTGCTGTGCCCCGACAGAGTTCGTTTTCGCGCAAGAAGATTGTGCTGACCGCAGCGCTGTTGGCGGCAGTGATGTCCGGCGGCGTCGCGCTTGCGGCGGTCCTACCCGCGACCGAGACCGCAGGCACCGAGGCCAAGGACGTTGCGGCGCCGGAGGCTACCGGCATCGACACGAGTTTGACCGGTGCCACTGGGACCGTCGAGGTGACGCAACCGGCACCGCCCGCCGCACCGTCGCCGCCGCCCGTCGTCATCGATCCGGTGACCCAGCTTCCAGTTGTCGCCCAAGCCCCTGATGAGCAGTGGACGATCGATCCGACTACTGGGGTCGCAAGGCCGGCGTCGGAGCGCCTGACGCCTATTCCTGCGTCGGCAATTCCTCCTGCTGCTGCCGTTGTGCCGCACGCGACGGTTGAGCCCCCGGTGTTTGCTCTGCCGCCGATCATTCCGGAGCCCGGCAAGTCCCAGGAGCAGTTGGAGCAGGAGGCGTGGAACCGTCACTGGGCTCACACCGCGGAGTGGTTGCAGCAGGAGATCGTCGGAAACTGACGCGCTGAGTTTCGCCGGGCGCTCGATGACAGAATGACCACAGAGTGCAGGTCGAGTCGTCGAGGAGTTCTGATGTCGGAAGTGCGGGCCCGAGTTGCTGCAGACATGCCACGGGCGTGGCGTGAACTGTCGGATCTGGTCAGGTTTCGATCGGTCGCAGACGAGCGCCAGTACCCGCGACAAGAATGCGTCGGTGCAGCCGAGTGGGTGCGTGATGCGTTTCTCGATGCAGGCATCACCAGTGCGGAGTTGATCGACACCGTCGACGGTTCCCTCGCTGTTGTCGGGCACAGGCCCGCCCCCGAAGGCGCACCGACGGTGCTGCTGTACTCCCACTACGACGTTCAACCCGATGGCGAGAGAAGTCTTTGGAGCAGTGAACCTTTCGAGCTCACCGAGCGCGATGGTCGCTGGTACGGCCGCGGCGCCGCGGACTGCAAGGGCAATGTGATCATGCATCTGCTCGCGCTTCGGGCGATCGGTGACGATCTCGGCGTCGGGATAACCGTCGTCTCAGAAGGTTCGGAGGAGATGGGCACGGGCGGCCTCGAACACCTCGTCGTCGACCGGCCCGAGCTGTTCGCGTCGGACATCATCGTTGTTGCCGACACAGGCAATGCCGAAGTCGGGCAGCCGACCCTGACCACCACGCTCCGCGGTATCGCCAATGTGATCGTCCGCATCGACACTCTCGAGGGCGAAGTACATTCCGGCATGTACGGGGGACCGGCGCCCGATGCGCTCGCCGCGCTGATTCAGCTGCTGTCTACGCTGCGAGACGAGCACGGCAACACCGTCGTCGACGGTCTGACCACCGACCAGAGCTGGGATGGCATCGACTACGCACCTGAGCGCTTTCGGGCCGATGCGAGCGTGCTGGAGGGGGTCGAGCTAGCAGGGTCGTCGACCGTCGCCGACGCGGTGTGGGCGCGGCCGGCACTCACGGTCCTCGGCATCGACTGCCCGCCCGTGGTCGGGTCGGCAGCAGCGATATCGCCGACGGCATCGGCCCGCCTGAATCTCCGCGTGCCGCCCGGAATCGACGCCCAGCAGGCGCAGGATGCGCTGACGGAACACCTGAAAGCTCACGTCCCCTGGAGCGCGCGGATTACCGTCGAACCGGAGGCTGTCGGTTCCCCGTTCAAAGCCCTGACCGACGGACCGGGCTACGCAGCCCTGAGCGACGCGCTGGCCGACGCATTCGGTCGGCCGGTGGCATCGGCTGGGCAGGGTGGCTCGATCCCACTGTGCAATGTTCTCGCACAGACCTTCCCGAAAGCCGAGATCATTTTGATGGGCGTCGAGGAACCGCTGTGCAGGATTCATGCCCCGAACGAAAGCGTCGACCCCCGCGAGATCGAGAACCTCGCGGTGGCCGAAGCCTTGTTCCTGCAAAAGTTGGGTTCTTCAGACCGATAGGTCGCGGCGAAGTTTGGCGACGTGGCCGGTTGCGCGGACGTTGTACTGCGCAACCTCGATCTTGCCCTCTTCGTCCACAAGGAACGTCGAACGAATGACGCCCTCGTAGACCTTGCCATAGTTCTTCTTCTCGCCGAACGCGCTCCAGGCTCTGAGCGTCGTCTTCTCCTCGTCGGAAAGCAACGGGAAGTTCAGGCCTTCTTTGTCGCGGAACTTGGCCAGCTTGGCCGGCTTGTCGGGGGAGATGCCGATGACGTCCAGACCCTCGCCGTTTAGCTCGGCGAGGCTGTCACGGAAGTCGCACGCCTGCTTGGTGCAGCCCGGAGTGCTGGCAGCCGGGTAGAAGTAGACGATGACTTTCTTGCCCTTGTAGTCGGACAAGGAGACGTCGTTTCCGTCTGCGTCGGGGAGAGTGAACGCTGGCGCGGTGTCGCCGGCCTCTAGCTTTTCGGTATCGGTCACACGACGAGACTATCCAAGATTCGCAGTGCTCTAGGCTCGACCGTGACATACAAGCTTTTGCGACAAGTTGGAGGACACGTGGCCAGGGACACCGACAAGATCGAGCGCGAGATCGAGGCTGCTCGAAACCAGCTCGCCAGCACCTTGGATGAGCTCAGCGTCCGGGCCAGCCCGAAGCGGATCGCCGAGACCACCAAGCAGAACATCGTCGCCAAGCTCAACGAGCCCCCGGTGAAGTTCACCCTCATCGGGGTGGGTGCAGTCGTCGCGGTTCTCGTTGTCCGAAAGATCTTCAGCTGACGTTTCAGGTGCTCTGACCTGGCGATTTCACATTCGGCGGCTTCTCCTGTTAATGTTTCTCCCGCAGCGCAGAGAACACGCGCTGCGGATCGGCGCCATTAGCTCAGTTGGTTAGAGCAGCTGACTCTTAATCAGCGGGTCCGGGGTTCGAATCCCTGATGGCGCACACTAAAACACCCCGTCACCAGCGTAAAGCTGGAGGCGGGGTGTTTTGCTTTTGCGGGGTTTTGCCCCAACTCATCACTTACTCATCACTTTGAGGGCAAAGTGATGAGTTGCTTGCTCCGTTCCTGCTAGGAGCTCCGCGCGACCCTTGATGGGCGGCTTTACGCCTGCGGTCCGTTTACGCTCTCGAAAGTTCAAGGACAGATCGTTCGAGGTTGCGGCGAGCGCGATCGGTCCCGCCTGCCGAGATCTGGCCAGAATTGCCGATGATGGGGCCAGGCCCAACTGTCCACGCGACCGGCTCAGCCGGACCTTGATGCATGGGGAAGCCTAAGCCTTGGGCGCAAACTTGTTCAGCGCGTCGCTCATGTCTGGGGCCAAGGTCACTCGCTGGATGTAGTGCGCCTCGGTGACCCTCGTGTTGGCGTGTCCCAGCTGAATCTGAGCTGCTTCGACCCCGTAAGTCTCTTTTACCAGAGTGGCTACGGTCTTTCTGAGGGTGTGAGGAGTTACCCAGTCGAAGTTGTCGCCGCGTGCAGCTCGCCACGATCTCCGAACGTTCGCCGGCGATACCCAATTGCCGGTGCCCGTCACGAACAGCGCGTTCTCCGGGTTCTGAAAAGTTGGCATAGCGCGCCTACGTCGGAGTGCTGTGACCGCGAACGGCGGGAGCACCACGGTAAGCGGAGGTGCATCACCCTTTCGGAAGTTCTGACGGAAGAGGCGCTCGCCGGCCGCTCGCGGAACAACAAGAGTTGCGCTGAATGTGACTGTCGGGATCGGCGAGTCCAGATCGACTTGGTCCCACTTCAAAGCCAAGAGCTCACCGATGCGAGCACCTGTGGCGATCAGGAGCATAAGAATGTCCTCGAGATCGGCACCGGGTCGTTGTCCGAGCTTCGGCCGTACGACCCCATATTCGTCGATGGTCTGGTGGCGAGAGTAGTTCTGCACGCGTCCGCGCAATTCGTCGAGCCGTCGGGAGTCAGCGCGCGGACTGCGGACTTCTGGAGTGTTGGCCTCGGCGTCGGACTCGTCGGTGTACGACCCGTCAGGCGTGCGCCGCTCCAATGACGTCGGAGCGTCCGCGGTGGCCGACGATCCCACACGGTTCGGTCTGCTCGCGGCACCTCCGCTCGAGGATGTCGACGCGGCGGTGGAGGAAATCGAACGGGTGACGAGGGAACACCGACCGGACGGGTTTGCGCTGTGCGCGACCTACGGCGGGGAATTTCTGGGCGCAGAACGATTCAGACCCGTGTGGCGCGAACTCGACCGACGAGGCGCCACGGTTCTGGTTCACCCGAATCCGTTCACCCCGGGAGTGTTGCCGCTACCGCCGCCCCTCTTCGAAGTGGCGTTCGATACAGCCCGAACTGCGGTGAGTTTGCTGTGGTCACGCACGTTGCAGGACCACCAGGCCGTCCGCGTGATCTTTACCCACGGCGGTGGCGTGCTTCCCGCACTTGCGGGGCGGCTTCACCTCTTGTGCGAGGCGGACTGGGTCCCACATGAGGGGGTCACGGCGGAGGACGTGTCCCAGGCGCTGCGCAGGGTTTATTACGACACGGCAATGTCGGGTTCGGCTAGTTCCCTGGCGCCAATATTGACGGTGACGACGCTAGAGCACCTCGTGTACGGCTCGGATTTCGGTGCTCCGTGCGCGAATATGGCTGCACTGCAACATAACCTCCGTGATCTCATGAGCGGGGTGGCGTGGTTGATCGGGCTGTTCGTCATGGGCGTGCCCGATATCCCCGAGCTAGTCCGAGACCAGGTGAACGCGGTGATCACCGAGGCGGTCCGTCAGGCCCGCTCCCGGCGAGCCTGACAAGCAAGTGACGGGCTCGTCAGCGCCTCTCACGCATGGTCCATGCGGTCAGCGAGCCGCGGGAACAGGACGCGCGTGGCGTCCGACGTTCGACGCAACGTCCACGGGGAGAACGGTCCCACCACATGGGTAAGCTTGTTCACCGAGGACTGTCGCTTTTGGATTCCCACACGCATGACCGTCCCGGTGCGCGAACGCATCGCGAGATCGCGTCGGAGCACGAGCCAGTTGTGATCGACGACGACATTCACATGGTGCGCGGGCGCGTTCGTCGATTGCTGTCGATGCAACAGGGGTCCGAGGAACCCCCTGACGCACGCGACACCTGGTGTCGATTGTTCGTATCAAAACGACAGTCGGCGCCCTCGAAGTGCGGAGCAACTTCTTCGTCTACCGCAGCGCTGCGAAAATCATTGTCGATAAGCGATTGAGCGCGGTGTTCGATCAGGCCTCCCGTCTGTGTGCGGCTACGCCGAGAGGCGCCTGCACGCGCAACCGGCGTGGACGTGAGGTGTTCTCGGGCGCAACAGGGTCACGGTCACTGCTGGCTCGGTGCGAGATCGATCCTCGACCCGTTGTTCGCAGTTGGCAGAAGCAGCGCAAGAATGTGGAGCATGCCTAAAACAGTCGAAGCGTGGGATCCGCGCGTGCGACGTCCGTGGTTTCGTCGGATTCCGGTGTTGAGCGAGTCTGCGTTCGTCGTCTCTCTGATGGCTGGGGCAGTCGAGCTCGCAGTGTTGGTCGCCGGTTCCGGTACGCCAGGCGGCTACGTCGCGCTTGCCGTCGCAATGTGCGGCGTGGTGCTCGCCCGCTCGCACCCCTGGGTGGGTTTGATCCTGGTGTTGTTGGGCATCGTCGTCGATGCCCTGTTCTGGGATCCTCTCGTGATGTGGACGATCGCTACCTTCACCGTCTTCACCATGACCCTGCGAGGCATGTCGGTGATCGGCACAGGATTGACGACCGCAGCGGTGGCATTCGGAGCTTCGGTGTACGCGAACGACGCGGGACTATTCGACGCGGCCGCAATACTCGGATTCTCGGTGTGTCTGGCTGCCGCCGCGACCGGAAATGCTGTGCGAAGCCGAGACCTGTATTGGAATGCGCTCGACGACCGTGCCCGTGATGCCGCGTCGGCGCGTCACAACGAGGTCAACCGGAGAGTTGCGGAGGAGAGGGTCCGGATCGCGCGAGATTTGCACGACATGATGGGCCACGAGGTCGCCGTTCTCAGCATGAACTTGGGAATGGCAGAGGTCGCGCTTCCACCAGAAGCGGATCGCTCGCGCGTCGCGATCGCGTCAGCCCGGGTAGGGGTGCAAACCATTCTCGAGGAAACACAGAGCATCCTGCGCGTCTTGCGTGGCGGCGTCGAGGACAGTCCCGCCGCGGAGGTGGTTCCGAGCGTTTGGAGGTTGGAAACGTTGCTCGCTTCGTTCCGTGGTGCAGGTCTCGACATAAACGATGCGGTGTCCGTCGATCCGGGTTGCCTGGCGCCAGCCGTCGACGTGGCGCTCTACCGAGTGATGCAAGAGGCACTCACCAATGCGCATCGGCACGGGAACGGATCGGCGAGCGTGCACATCGATACGGTCGACAACCGAATACTGATGCGCGTGAGCAACATCCGAGGCAGCGAATCGAACGGCGGCCGGGCACGAGATGGCTACGGTCTCGTGGGTATGCGGGAACGCGTGACCTCGGTCGGCGGACAACTACGTATCGGAACGGCCGCCGACGAATTTGTCGTGGAAGCCGAATTTCCCTCGCAGCATGGGGCTTTGGCATGATTCGGGTATTGCTTGCCGACGACCAAGAAATTATCCGGCAGGGTCTCCGTGCGATACTCGACGCCGTCGACGGCATCGAGGTGACCGCTGATGTCGCCGACGGTGCCGCCGCGGTGCGCGCGGTTCGGGATGGCGTCGCCGAAGTCGTGCTGATGGATTTACGCATGCCTGTGATGGACGGGGTCGAAGCGACCCGACGCATACGGGAATTCGCGTCCGCAGACACTGTCAAGATCGTCGTGCTCACAACATTCGACAAGGCATCTACGGTCCTGGAAGCGCTTACGGCAGGCGCCAACGGATTTCTGAGTAAGGGCGTGGGGCCTGCGGAGTTGGCATCGCGAATCCGTGAGGTAGCGGCGGGGGGTGCCGCTCTCTCCTCATCTGCTGCAGCGTCGTTGATCGACCATGTTGCTGAAAGTCGTCCGCGCGCGATCGATTCTGCACTGCGTCGGGAGTTCGATGCTCTTACCCCGCGCGAGTTGGAAGCGGTGTTAGCGGCGGCAACGGGGGAGAGCAACGCAGGGATCGCGGCGGGTCTCCACCTGTCGCCGTTCACGGTGAAGACTCACATCAATCGAGCCATGACAAAAGTCGGCGCTCGTGACCGGGCACAGCTGATCGCGTTCGCGTATCGGGCGGGTCTCGTTGATTGACGTACTACCGATGCAGTAGGAGCAACGGTCCTCCTGGACGACGATTAACCGGACGAATCGCAGCACAGTGAAAGGGTCATGATCGCGGCGCACGTCGCCCGCGGTCACCTTCGCAGCGAATTCAGGAGAACCATGCCGAAACGTCTGGCTTGGATAGGGCTTTTCAGTGCCCGTCATCGAATACTCGTCGTCGTCGCATGGGTGGCGGCACTTCTCGTACTAACCGGTATTCTGGCATTCGGGACTTCTTCGAGCACTGAATCGGCTGCGCCGTCGGCGCCGGAAACCCGGGCAGGGCAAGCGATGACAATGGTGGCGGACAAATTTCCCGCACCAGACGGCGCTGCCAAAGACCGAGGCAGCCTTCAACTCGTTCTGCAGACTACGAACGGCGAAGCGATAACAGCCCCCACGATGCGGGATCAGGTCGACGCAGTCCTAAGTTCGGCTGCGGGCGTCGACGGTCTGCAGTCGTTGAGCGACCCATTCGACCCGAGCAGTCCCTATGTATCGGCGGACGGGACCACCGTGGTGTCGACGCTGACGTTCGACCCGATGGACGAAGATAGACAGGTCGCGGCATACGACGCTGTACTTGCCGTCGCCGACGGGGCTCCCTCGTCACTGACGGCCGAGGTCGGCGGGCAACTGTTCGAACCCGAGGCGTCGGTCGGTGGTGTCGGTGAGATCGCCGGGATTCTGGTGGCGTTCGTCGTGCTCTTCCTGACCTTCGGTTCCCTGCTGGCAGCGGGTGCGAATATGCTCGTGGCACTCAGCGGTGTCGCGGTCGGCACAATCGGGGTCCTCGCCTACGGCGCATTGAGCCCGATCGAACCCACGACCATCACTTTGTCGGCGATGCTCGGCCTTGCAGTCGGCATCGATTACAGCCTGTTCATCCTGACGCGCTTTCGGACCGAGCTGAAATCGGGTCATAGCGTCGAACTTGCAGTGAGTCGGGCTGTTGGTACGGCCGGCACCGCGGTTGTGTTCGCCGGTCTCACCGTCATCATCGCGCTCGCCGGTCTGAGTGTGGTCGGCATCAGTTTCATCACCGATATGGGTATGGCCGGCGCCTTCGGTGTTCTGGTGGCGATGTTGATGTCCGTGACGTTGTTGCCCACCCTGCTGCGTACCCTCGGAATGCGTGCGCTTCCCCGGAAGCAGAGGGTTCGCGATGGCGAGAACAATCCTGCTGAACCGACACCTTCGAAAAGCACGCGGATATTCGGTGCCTGGGTTGCGTTCCTCGTGACGAGGCCCGTGGTGTCGATTGTTGCGGGAGTTGTTGTCCTGCTTCTGATTACGCTGCCCGTGCTCAGCATGAAGACAGCTCAGAACGTACCGGGAGGCATGGATCCCGCATCGACTCAGCGTCACGCCTACGACTTGATCGTCGACGAGTTCGGCGGCGTGCAAAGCCCGCTCATGGTGGTCGCAGACGGGGACAACGCTGCTACGGACCTCACGCCGGTGCAGCTCCAACTCGCTGGCCTCGACGGCGTGCAGAGTGTGGATCCCGGCACGGTCAGCGCTGACGGTGAAACGGTTCTCTACACGGTGGTCCCGGTCGGAAGCCCGATCGACGAAAGCTTGAAAGACCTTGTCGACCACATCCGTGATCGCGCCGACTCGATCACCGGTGTACATCTCGAGGTCACCGGTGAAACAGCAATTGGAGTCGATGGGGACGCACAGTTGCATCAGGCGCTGCTCAAGTACGTTGCCGTCATCGTCGTGCTCTCGTTCATACTGCTGACAATAATGTTCCGTTCACTTTTGGTCCCGCTGATCGCGACCCTGGGGTACCTGTTGTCGGTGGGAGCAGCCTTCGGAGGCAGTGTCGCGGTGTTCCAATGGGGCTGGCTCGATGCGCTCATTCCTGCACCACAGGGCGACCCGATGCTGAGTGTTCTCCCCATCATTCTGGTCGGCGTATTGTTCGGTTTGGCAATGGACTATCAAGTCTTTTTGGTCTCGCGGATCCAAGAAATGCATTCGCGCGGAATGTCACCGAAAGACGCTGTTGTGTCCGGGTTCAAGACTTCGGCGCCTGTGCTGGTCTCCGCTGCAGCGATCATGGTGTTCGTTTTCGCGGGCTTTGCCAGCAGCACGATGGCAGTCGCCGCGTCCATCGCTTTCGGACTGGTAGTCGGCGTTTTCGCGGACGCATTCATTGTTCGCCTGATTCTCATGCCTGCGATGCTGGCTCTACTGGGTGAGAGCGCCTGGTGGCTCCCGAAGTGGCTCGACAAAATAATCCCTGATCTCGATGTCGAAGGCCGGGCACTAGATGAAAATCTGCAGCCGAACCCGGAGCATGACGATCACATGTCGACCGTCTCGTAAGGGCTGGCCGATGACGAAACCGCGTGCAGGGACGCCCCGACACACGGTTTCGTCGGTTGACGTCGGTTCGCGGCCAACACATCGAACCTGGTGCCGATGCCCGACTTCGTTGCGGCGGTGAGGGTCGCAGACAGATGTCGCTCGATTGCGGCCGAGGACGTTGTAGCGCAGCTCCTATCCCGCTGCTGCGTTCCTTTGTGCTCGACCGGACGCGTCGGGGGTGTCCCTATGGTTTCTGTCATGCGGCATGAGTAGTGGGCGGTTGGTAGAGGGTTTTAGTCTTGAGCATGGCGATTTAGGACGTCGCATCGGCGGCGGGCGAGGCAGATGAGCGCTGCGTTGTGTCTCTTGCCTTCGGCGCGTTTGCGGTCGTAGTAGGCACGACTGGTGGGGTCGTGCAGTGCGGCGAAGGCCGAAAGGAACAACGCTCGTTTGAGTTTGCGGTTGCCCGATCTTGCAGGGTGCTCACCTCGGATCGAGGTGCCGGATCGGTGGGTCACGGGTGCGATGCCGGCGTAGGCGGCCAGGTGTCCTGCTGTTTTGAATGCCGAACCGTCACCGACTTCGAGGAGGATGCGTGCTGCTGTCCTGATTCCGATGCCTGGCATCGAGATCAGGACAGAGAAAAGTGGGTGGGAGGGTACGCAGTGCACTACGCCATATCGCTTCGAATCGGCCGCAGTCGAGACCACCTTCGGACTGGCGGCAACATCTATCGTGGACGGCATCCCCGGATCTCTGCGCGAAACCGCGTGTACGAGGTGAGCTCGAGAGTCCTGAATTGCCCTTGTGTGGTGGTTGCTGCCACTCTGGGGAGGTGGCTCCCGTGATAAGAACATTACGCAATTGTTCCGTCAATGACATTGCAAGAGCGGCAGTCTCACTCAAACCTACATAATGTCTATTGTCGACTAGCTAATCGCCGCGCAACCCCTTTCGCAGGACCGATGTCACAAATCCAGTCTTGCGAAGACGCCCACGCTGTCGGTGAGACCGATGATTGTTTGCACCTTCCGCCGCTGCAAAGCCCAGATCTACACACAGGGCCCCACGCGGCACTCGCCATGATCTCGGCCAACGCCTACGGTAGCAATCACGCACGGCGTGCGCCCTACGAAACCAGCCGAACGCCGTCTCGCTGACGCAGGCAGGAAGTAAATCCGCGGTCGGTCAAGCGGGCCTGTCACGTCCGACCGTTGGGGGATGCAATAGCGACGGACCTGGTCGACGGAAAGTCTCGCCCCCTCACCCGCCATGCGGGTTATGTGGACCCCCTAATGACCTTGCCGGCCGGGAAGCACATGCTGGCCCTCAATACCATGGGGTCCGGTCGTCTCGACTTTGTCGCCGGCGCCCCCGGGATCCCACCGATCATCGACGAATTGCCGCTTGCGGGCTACATCTCAGGCATGCGCAACAACAGCGAACGCCGCTTCTTCCAGCCTTACCTCGTGGACACCGACACCCTGAAGAGTCAGCAGCTCTCGTACGACAACGACCTGAACTGAAACGCATCCGCCGCCCCGGCGTGGTTGGCGGACGGAACAGGTGCCGTGTGAGCCGAACAGATCGTTCAGGCACCAGCGTGCGGCGGCGAGAATCCGCTTCCCTGCCCGCAGATGTCTCCAGGTGAGCCGAACTCCCGAATCGTCGTGGCAAAATTCGACGGCTTCACCGCCAAGGATCCAGTCGACGTAAAACCGGCGACGATCGTGGAATGGGGCATCGACTACACACCCGGCCAACCGATGCCGCCCCGCCCGAGCATTCCGGCCGGGACTTACACCATGAACGGAGCCGCGGGTGGCGTTGCTGATATCACCGTGACGGCGAATGACAAAGGCACGCGCACCATGTCGATCTCCGTTGTCTTCGACGAATTCACCGACGACGGCGAACTCATCATCAATGGCCCGCAAAGCGCTGAGATATATCAAGATTCGCCGCTGTCGGACATCACATGGAAAGCCGACTTGACGATCTCCGGTCTCTATGACGGGACTGTTGTAACCAGCCCTGAGGGATTCACCCTCGACCGACAGACAAAGAGAGACAACGTTATGCGTGCCACCGGCACCATGACCACCACCATCAACGGACACACCTACAACCAACCGGTAAACGGAGGATGAACCAGCCAGCTCGAGGTAATTTGCCCGTTCCGTATGGCCCCACCGACCACCCGGCAACGTGTTATCGGGTGCACGACGTTCGACGCGATGCGCTGAGGGAAGCACCAAGCCCTGTGCGGGTGGGCGTTTCGCACTGCCGACGATCAGGGTCATGCACGGTGCGCTGGCGTCGGGTCGCTACAGGGTGGTGTTCTTGACACCGCACTGCGACCAGCCGCGCGGGCAGACCCCACGGAAGTCGGTGGTTTTCAATGGGTGCGCCGACGCCGCGCAGGAGCGCAGAGGCGCAGCGGCGGGCAGAGGTCTTCGGGGGCGAGCCGGTCGAGTGAGCCGTGAAAGCCCACTCCGTGTGGCTGTGCTGCAGCCCACACACCCGACACCGCATTGGCGGCCGTGGCCGGGACGGCGGAAAGGCAGTAGGGGGCATGACGTGTCCTCCGTCAGTTGATTGCACGCGTCACGGGCACAGGATTGGCGGACCGTATGGCTGCAGGCTCTGGCCGGTTCTGCGTCGATAGAGAAGCTCGGGTGTTCTAGTGCGCGTCGACAGAGAACTGGTTGGTACTGACTCGATTCTCCCGACGACAAAGCGCGCATTCAGGCGAACTTCATCAAGGGACACCTTCTCGCTGCGCGCCACGGCCTCGGTATAGCCCCGTTGCCCAGTTACATCGGCGAGCCTGACCCGACTCTCATCAGAGTGCTCCCGGAACACTTCTCGGTCGATCGCACTTTCTGGATTGCTGCGCCGCGCGAGCTGGTCGGACTCGCGCGCGTGAGGGCGGTGGACGAATTGTTGAGTGCTGTGGTGAAGGACGCCCCGCATCTGTCGGCATCGTTGTGAATGACACGGTCGTCGGCGCCGCTCTTCGTGCGATGTCAGTCGTTGATCCAGATTTCCGCCGGCAGCAATGATCCTGTGCCGTACTGCCGGATCCCGCCTACGTCCGTACTGCTCAAAACAGCCAGGACCGAACGGGTCAGGAAGATGACCGGACGCAGTTCGGCAAGGCGATCCTGCACGACCTCGTATGCCGCGGTACGTTCCTCGACAGTTTCGGCGTAGCGACCAGTTGCCAACGCTTCGTCGAGTTGGGGATCGGAGATTCCAGATTCATTCCTGGGAGACCCGCTCTGGAAGCTACGTGACAATGCCATATCGGGGTCCTGGATGTGCGCCGACGACGGCATCACCTGAAAGTCCGAGGAAGCGAACTTCGCGAAACCGGTGGGGAAGTCGACTACCTCGACCTGCACGTCGACGTTGTCGAAAGCACTCAACTGCGTTTGCAGATTCTCGGCACTGGCTTTGTTCTCCAGTGTCGAAAAAGCGGTAGCAGTGAACTGGACCGGCTTTCCCTCTGCGGCCAACTCGTCGAATAACTCCTGTGCACGTTCAGGGTCATGGGTAGTCAAGGCGGTGTCGGTGAAGAATGGCGAGGCCTCGGGAAACAGCGTTTCCGGTACCGTACCGGCACCGTTGTACATCGCGAGGTTCATCGACTGCAGGTCGACAGCCATCGAAATTGCCTGTCGTGCCCGAATATCGTCGAAGGGCGCCTCGCGGGTATTCATCGTCAGGTATAGCCCCCCGCCCACCGGTACCAAGTCAGCGACCAGGCCCGCTTCTTTTGCTTTCGCGACGCTCGTCCAGCTCGAGTCCATGACCAAGTCCACGCCCCCCGAGATCAACGTATTGACGCGTTGCTGAGAATCATTGGACGTCCGCAAGGAAATGCTGTCCAGATACGGCCGCGGAGCATCCCAGAAGTCCGGGTTCTTGACCAACTCCATGACGTCCTGGCGTGCCCAGGAGGTCAGGGTGAAGGGGCCTGCGCCCACCGGATTCTCGTTGAACGTTTCCGGTGGGAGGGCCAGCGCGGTCGGCGAAGCAATCCAGTTCATCGACGAATTGACCACAGCCTGAGCAAAATGCGGGTTCGGCGCTTTCAGGGTCGCCGTCAACGTGACCTCGTCGATGACCGCAGTCGCGGCAACCGCAGAAGCTTGATCGATGGACAACGATCCGAGCGTCCGGTCGGTGAGGCGATCCCAATTGAACTTCACCGCCTCTGCATCCAGCGGCGTCCCATCGGTGAACGTAAGGTCCGGCTGGAGTGTCAACGTGAAGGTCGTGCCGCCGTCGTCGGTGACGAAGTCGGTGGCCATCTGGCCCTCGATCTCGGTGGTCTCGACGTCGTTGATCAAGAGGGTGCCGTACAGCGCGTTGCCCAGGAAGCCCTGGGTAGACGTTGTATTGCCGAGAACGGCGGGGTCGAGAGACCTAGGCTCACTGGTTTGCATCACTTCGGCCGCTCCTCCGGGAACAGGGTCGCCCGTTGCGCCGGCAGCCGGTTCGGCATCCGAAGGCATCGAACTACTACAACCCGTGGCCGCGAGCGCGAAGATGCTGGTTACGGCGATTGCGCCGGACGCGAAGCGACTGCGCCAGAGGGTTTGCTGTCGAGACACTATCAACCTCTTTCGGATGGATTTGAAACCGTGCTCGAAGTCCCTAGCTGTTGATCAGCGAGGGTCGACGAAGATGTCGTAGTCGAGTGGTTCGACGCCGCCGTACGGTGTGAGGTCTGTTGTTCCGGCCTCCGCGAGCACATCGACGTCGATGAGTGTTCGCCCGGACCGGTGGCCGGGAGTATGGGACAGAATTGCAGCTGCAGCATCGGCCATTATCTGAGGACTTCGTGCATGCGCGGTGCCCTCCTCGCCGCCGAGGAGGTTCTTCACCGCAGCGGTAGCAATTGTGGTCTCCGGCCACAGACAGTTGCTCGCGATGCCGGACTCCTTGAATTCGGCCGCGAAGCCCATTGCCAACAGCGTCATTCCGTACTTTCCCAGTGTGTAACCCGGGTGTTTTCCCAGCCATTCCTCGGACATGTTCAGCGGTGGAGACAGCGTGAGAATATGTGCCGATGTGGACTTCTTCAAGTAGGGCAAGCATGCTTGTGTCAACGCAAAAGTGCCGCGCACATTGACTTGTTGAATCAAATCGAATCGCTTGAGAGGCAGCTCTTCGGTCGCCGACAGGTTGAGCACACTTGCGTTGTTGATGCAGATGTCGACCCCGCCGAATTCGTCGGCAGCAGTGCGAGCCGCCCGTACGACATCTTCGTCGTTGCGAACGTCGCCGACGACTCCCACTGCACGACCTCCCGCAGCTTCGATCTCAGCCACAGCTGTATGAATGGTGCCGGGCAGTCGGGGGTGTGGCGTATCGGTTTTCGCCAGAAGCACCAGATTCGCACCGCCGCGTGCGAGTTCGGTTGCAATCGCTAGTCCAATGCCGCGGCTGCCGCCCGACATCACCGCGGTTACTCCGTCAAATCGTCTGTCGGACAAAGTTTTCTTTCGTTGTAGTGGTTGAAAAACGGTTGCGTCCGACGTCCAAAGCTCGTCGAACAGTGCAACCACTTGGTTGGTTGCCGGGCAATTTCCGGCTTACTGGTCGAAGACGATAAGACCGCGAATGTTCTTGCCATCGCGCAGATCGGCCATCGCCTGATTGATCTCTTCGAGGGAGTACTTGGTCGTCACCAGCTCGTCCAATTTCAGCAATCCACGCATGTAGAGATCCAAGAGCATAGGGATGTCGTTGCGCGGCGCGCAAGACCCGAACAGCGCCCCTTGCAGACGTTTTCCCGACATTGTCAGGGTTAACAGGTCCAGACTGATCTCGGTCTGCAACGCGGGCGCAGCCGAGGTGCAGACGATCACGCCGCCTTTCCGTACCACTGCCTGCATGCCCTGTATCAATTTTCCCTCGCCGACCCCAACGGTGATGACTGCGCGATCTGCGAGCCGGCCCCGGGTGATACTTTCCACGAGCGTCAGTGCTTCCTCGGCGCTCGCGGCCGTGTGTGTAGCACCGAATTCTTTCGCTTTCTCGCGCTTGAAAGAGACAGGATCGACGGCAACGATCTGTGTAGCTCCAGCGAATTTGGCACCCTGGACAGCGTTCATTCCGACACCGCCGACGCCGAAGACCACGACCGTGTCTCCGATGCGGGTCTCGGCTGCGTACACCGCAGATCCCCACCCTGTAGGAACACAGCAGCCGACCAGCGCGGCCTTGTCGAGCGGAATGGACTTGTCGATCTTCACTACGGAATCCAGGGGAGCGACGACATACGGACTGAATGTGCCCAAATAACACATCGCTCCGACTCCTGCACCGCGGGCATGAACGCGATGGGACCCGTCGAGCGTCAAACCGCCGAGCACTCCTGCGCCCAAGTCGCACAAATTCTGCTCACCCGCTACGCATGGCACGCATTTCCCGCAGGCGGGAAGAAACGAGAAAACGACGTGGTCGCCAACTTCGACGTCAGTAACTCCAGGTCCGACCTGCTCGACGATGCCTGCACCTTCATGGCCTCCCAGAATCGGTGCCCAATCAAGGGGGATGTCGCCGGTGTCGACGTGATCGTCCGAATGGCAGATACCGGTCGCGGCCAGGCGAACCAGTACTTCACGCTCGCGCGGATCATCTATTTCGATGTCTTCGACGCTCCAACCCGACCGCGTACCGGGCCCCCACAGCAACGCTCCCTTGGTCTTCACCGGAACTCCTCCCTCCACCGATATTACAATCATTGACAGGATGGCATAGGCGGGGCTTGAATTCTATGGAATCGTCGAATCCGGTCGGTTGAGCTGGCCATGCCCTGGGGGGCGACGAAGTTCGAGACTCCCGCATGCGGCACTCCTTCAAGCGCGGCATGTGTTGTATGGCCGCCGTCCGATCCGTTGCTCGCGCATGGTTCACTGCAATGAACGTAAGTTCACTGCTTCGGACGCAGTAGAAGTCAGACGCCGAACGTGTGCGCGACGTCGAGTTGGCGTGATGAGTAGAGCAGAGGTGAGGCATTGTCGGCCAGCGAGATCGACCATAACGACACTGGTCAGGCGTTGGAATGCGGGAGACCGTCGCCAAGGCCGGACGATGCTTTCGACCAGGCCAGGGCGGAGGCAGCAGTCCGAGAGTTGTTGATCGCAGTTGGCGAGGATCCGGACCGAGAAGGGCTGGCAGCCACTCCCGCCCGCGTCGCACGTGCGTACCGTGAGCAGTTCGGGGGTCTGCTCATAGATCCAGACTCGGTGCTGGACACAACCTTCGACGAGGGTCATCAGGAGCTCGTGCTGGTCCGTGACATACCGATGTTTTCCACCTGTGAGCACCATTTGGTGTCGTTCCACGGAAGGGCTCATGTCGGATACATCCCAGGGGACAGCGGTAAGGTCACCGGACTTTCCAAGCTCGCGCGCGTGGTCGATTTGTACTCGAAACGCCCACAGGTTCAAGAACGGTTGACAAGCCAGGTAGCCGATGCGTTGATGCGGAAGCTTGACCCGAGCGGAGTGATCGTCGTCATCGAAGCCGAGCATCTCTGCATGGCGATGCGTGGAATCAGGAAGCTTGGTGCGACCACGATGACTTCAGCGGTTCGTGGTTCGCTGCAATCCAACTCGGCATCACGGGCCGAGGCGCTGAGTCTGATCCTCCGCCGATAGCGGGACCGGTTAGGCGTCGACCCGGCGAACTGCAGGGCTTCGTTCGCATCGAAGCGGCGGCGAAACCCTGGAGTTCGATCATGGGATCGAAGGCGCTTACTGCACGGAAACCGTGTCGGATTCCACCGGCCCATTCAGACGGTCGGAGTTCTTTTTGCGGCGAAAGGCGTCGATCGTGACAACGCAGGCGAGAGACAATACGCCCCAGATCACCAACACGATGAGGTGCTCACCCACCGTGTCACCGCCGAAGTACAGAATTGAGCGGATCGTTTCCACGGCCGCGGGCATCGGCAATATTCCGTGCAGGAACTGAAAGACGCTCGGAGTCATGAAGATCGACATCGCCCCGTTCGAGGCGGGCACGCCCACGAACATCAAGATTGCTACCGCCGGGATGACGGCAAGCAGTCCAAGGAGGCGTACGAAAACGGTGGTGAACATTGCTGTTGCGAATATTGCCACTATTCCGGCGCACATTAGCTGTAGGAAGTGTCCGTCGATTGCTCCGACGATCGGATCGGCGATCAGCCAAACGACTGCCGACATGAAGACCGACCAGCCAGCCACAATGGGCAATAGCGTCTTCAGTCCCATCACCTTCGGGGCCGCACTGCTGCCGACGACGATTATCATGAAGCCGGCAAGAATCCAGCCCATCGCCATGTACAGCGTGACGGTGCCCATGGAGTCGGATCCGGGTAGCGGCGTGACGTCCTGGATGACCAGGGGAACCTGCTGACCAGAAGCTATTTCACCGAACACCGAGTCGACGACCTGCATTTGGCTGACGCCGGCAGCCTCACTGGTGACCAAAACAGCGTTCGGTGAAGTCTCCGAAGGCAATACGTAAGCGCCGACGACTGTGCGGTCGCGAACGTCGTCTGTCGCTCGATCTGCGGAATCGTAAGCACGTAGATCGAACATGCCCGCCAGGTTTTCTTCGAGCCCGTCGACTGCCTGCTGCGCTTGCTCGGTGGTCGATGCGACGACCGCAACCGGCAGGTCGCGCGGTGCAGGCTGATACATGGCGCCGAGCATGACCGAAAACATCAATACGACCATCGCAAGTGGGAAGCTCGCCAGCGTGAGGTAGCGCACCGCGTCGCTCTTGGGTCGCGGGCCCGCAGTCAGGGATTCGAGCGTGACCTCGGGGTCGATGTTGTCGGGGTTGCGTCGACGCTTCACCGCGTCGACCGAAAACGTCAGTGCGATTGCGATCGCTGCCCCGATGGCGAGCACGAAGATGTGAATGCCAACTCCGTCACCATCGAAGTACTGCACCGAACGCAGCGCCTCGCCCGTCGCTGCAGCGGGAAGGAAGCTATGGAGCCAGCCGTAAAGCGACGGCATCATGTATACCGACATGCCCATGTTGGACGCGGGTACCCCAAGGACCATCAATAAGAGCATGCCGACCAGCACGGCCATTGGCCCGAAGATCCTTGTCAAAAACAACTGAACGGATCCGACCGCGAACACGGCGAGCCAACTGATTCCGAGGATGACGCCTGCGTTCCCTTCGACTGCGCCGAGAACCGGTCCTGCGACGAACCACACTAGAACAGCTATGAGCGCGGACCAGCCTGCCAGCAGCGGAAATACCTTGCGTTTGCGTAAAAGCTCGGGTGAATTGCTCAGCATGATGCTGAGCGGCATGTAGCCGGCCAACATCAAAGCGGTCGTCATGAACATTGCTGCCAGTCCGGCCATGTCGTTGTTCGGAAGCGCCGCGAGGTCCTCGATCGTGAGATCCAGATTCTGCGCGAGGACCTCGGGGACGACCAATTCGCTGACAGACGACGCCTGCGAGGCACCTGCAGCTCCGGCTGTGTAGACGCTTGCTGCGCTGTTCTGCACTGTCACCGCGCCCGCGACCTCACGCGAGAGGACTAGCTCGCGGGCGGTGGCGTCATCGGCAACGATGCGCACGTCGACTGCATCAGGGTTGTCGCTCTGCAGGGACCGAGCGAAGTCTTCGGCCAACTGAGCGTTGCCCGCGACGGCAATCGGCATGTCATGAGGCGCTGGGGCGTGCATCGCTGCCAGGTAACCCGTGATCATCATCGACACCATGATGAACGGAAGTACGAACATCGCGACTACACGGCCGATGTCTTCTTTACGGGCGCGTGCAGCGTCGGCTTCGGATTGGTCGGGGCCGTCGGGGGGGCCGAGCTCGGACTCGATCGTTGTCATGGAGAGGTGCTCCTGAGTTGGGTTTGCCGCGCTGAACGTCGACCAGGCCGCTGTGCGTCCAGGTGAAGTGCGAAAAAAATTCTTACGGCCTGACTTCAAAAGTTACGCCACATGTCTTAAACTTGCCAAGTGGAACTTCGGTGACGCTGGTCGCAGTGGTGACACGCTGGCTCAGCGACGAACGGGGACGACCAGAAGTGGGAACTTATACAGACCGAGTCAAGGCGACTCTGGTCGATGCGGCAGAGGAACTGTTCGCTACGCACGGCATCGACGCAGTATCGAGTCGGCAAATTGCAGAGCACGCCGGCAATGCCAACCACTCGGCCGTCAATTACCATTTCGGCGGTCGCGACGGGCTGCTCGCGGCGATTGTCAGAAGGCAGGCAGGCAACACTGCCGTGCGGCGTCGAGAAATGGTCGAGAGTCTCCGGCCAGACCCGCAGCTACACGATCTCCTCCGTTGCTTGATTCTGCCTTTGACCGACCAGCTCGAAGCGGCAGGCAGGGTGAGCTGGCATGCGCGTTTCATTCGGCAGCTGCGTACGTCACCGTCGTCGAAGACGCTACTGACCGACGCCGCCGCCGACGCTCCGATCGTCGAGGACCTGCTTGCGCGGGTGCGGGAGTCGTTGTCCGATATACCGACTTCGGTGTTGACGGCGAGGTTCTGGATGTTGGGATTAATGGTGGTGGATGTCTGTGCCGAATACGAAAGCAGGGTGCAGGAAAGGTCCGTCGACCAGCCTGACTGGCTTTCGCTGGCGAGATTCCTTGTCGACGCATGCGTCGGAACATTGAGCGCCGAGGTGACCTCGGAGACGCAGTTCCTCGACGACAGCCGTTCGGCGGTGTGGCTCTGACGAGCGGTTCGACCGACCCTCCTCCGAGTGAACTGCGCAGTGGAGAACCAGCGGCGTCAACAGCACTTCTTTGGGCCGCGTCAGGCCGTTCGGTGGCGAAACCATTGCAAATGAGAGTGCCGTTCTATATCGTACGAGAGTGTGATTCTCGTTACGGCGGTATCGGGAGTCCAGTATCCCGCACCATTTCTCGGAGGCGGACGGGCACTTGGTTGTTCGTCGGTTCCGAGCGAGCGAACGGAGTTTTCTGTTGACGACATCGAGTGCCAATCCTGATTTGAACTGGTTGATTTCGGTCGATGACCACATTCTCGAGCCGCCCCATGTGTGGCAGGACCGGATCGCGTCGAAGGATCGTGACCGTGCGCCCAAGCTTGTGCGCAACGGTGACAAGGAGACGTGGGTGTACGAGAATCGCATCGTTCCCACCAGTGGGCTGTCGGCTGTGGTCGGGAAGTCTCGGGAGGAGTTCAGTCCGGAGGCGATCACGTATGCGGACATGCATCCTGGGTGCTACGACCCGAAGGTCCGGCTCGAGCACATGAACGAGGCCGGTATTCTGGCCTCTCTCGGGTTCCCGTCTTTTCCTCGGTTCTGCGGTCAGATTTTCTATGAAGCCGAGGACAAGGATCTTGCGTTGCGCTGCTTGCAGGCCTACAACGACTGGATCTTCGAGGAGTGGTGTGCCACCGACCCGGGCCGGTTCATTCCGTTGGTGATCATTCCGCTCTGGGACCCGCAGTTGGCTGTCAAGGAGATCGAACGTACCGCTGCTCTGGGTGCGCGTTCTGTCGCGTTCTCCGAAAACCCCCGAACCTCTGGGCCTTCCGACCATCAACGATCCCAGCCGATACTGGGACCCCGTCATGGCCGCCGCAGCCGACAACGACCTCGTCATCTCCATGCATGTCGGGTCCTCCTCGCAATTGCCTACCATCGCCAGCGACGCACCCTTCATGGCCAATCTCACCTGGGGGGCGACCCGTACTGCGGGGACGATGTTGCAGTGGCTTTTCAGTGACTACTTCGCCAAGCATCCCAACCTGAAAATCGCTCTGTCCGAGGGCAATATCGGGTGGATTCCGTACTTCCTCGAACGCGCCGAGCAGGTCTACACCAAGCAACGTTTCTGGGCCGCCAAAGGCGTCAAGTTCGAAGGCCATGCCGCCACCGAGGTCCCCATGGACCTCGACATCCGCCAACGGTTCAGAGACCACGTCTACGGCTGCTTCATCGAGGACGAGGCCGGTATCGCCAACATCGATCTCATCGGCGAGGACAACATCATGTTCGAGACCGACTACCCGCACTCCGATAGCACCTGGCCCGACTCCATCAACGTCGCCCGCAAACAGATTCAGCATCTTCCCGAAGCCACCCAGTACAAACTGCTCCGCGGCAACGCCGAGAAACTGTTCCGTTTCACCCCCACCGTCCCCAACCTCGGCTGATGGCTCGAGGCTCACAACTCAGCGCGCGCGGTCGAACCGGCTCCTCCGTGACGGCTTGCAAGGCCGTGATCTGCAGCAGGCCGCCGATCTCTTTGTCGACAGGAGCAGAATGAGTATGCTCATCACTACCAGGTCGCCGTACATCGACGGTAAATCCGTTGTCGGCGAGGGTGAACCACTAGCAGTTGTCAACCCTGCGACCGAGGAATCGTTCGTCGAAGTAGAGACGACGTCCGTCGAGCAAACCGAGTCTGCCATCTTGGCGGCGCGGCGGGCATTCGACCAGGGCGATTGGGCTTGGGCGGATCGGCGCGTCCGAGCGAACTACATACTTCGAATGCTCGACTATTTCGAAGAAATTCACACTGCGCTGGGGCATTCCATCCAGCAGGAGACAGGTGCGACGACGCGGATGCTGGGTTCGGCGCAATTGGACCACGCCATCGTCCAGATGCGACAGACCGTGGATCTCTATCTGAGCTTGCCGGAAGAGGAATACAGTCCGCGGCCACTCGATCTGGCTGTCGCCACCAACTCGGTCGGTCTCAGTGTGATGACGTACGAGCCTGTGGGCGTCGTGTCCTGCATTTCTGCGTACAACTGTCCGTTCTGGATGAATGCGTGGAAAGCGATCCCCGCGTTGCTCACCGGTAACACCGTGGTGATGCGACCGAGCCCCTTCACTCCTCTGTCCGCGTTGGTGTTCGCTGAAGCCGCCGAGGCGGCGGGTTTGCCGCCGGGGGTTTTGAACATCGTCGTGGAGGCAGGGTTCGAAGGGTCAGCGCTGATGACCTCGCATCCAGCGGTTGACCAGATCAGCTTCACCGGTTCCTCGGGGGTTGGCAAAGTGATCATGAAGCAAGCCGCCGCGACCATCAAGCGTGTGATGCTCGAGCTCGGCGGCAAGTCCGTCCAGTTGTATCTACCCGACGGTGTGGACAAGGCACCCATGGGTTTACCCACGGTCTTCGGCAACCATGCGGGTCAGGCCTGCGTGGCCGCCACCAGAATGTTGGTGCCCCACGACCGTAAGTCCGAGGTGTTGGAGAAGGGCGCAGCCATCGCGGCCCGGCTGACCATCGGGGATCCCACCGACCTCTCCACCTCCATGGGGCCGTTGATCTCCGCGGGTCAGCGTGAGCGCTGCGAGTCCTACGTCAAACGCTCGGTCTCACACGGCGGGCGTGTGGTGAGCGGCGGGAAGCGTCCGAAGAATTTGCCCGTCGGGTATTACTTCGAGCCGACAATCCTCGACGTGCCGGACAATTCCAACCCCGCGGCACAGGAGGAAATCTTCGGCCCCGTCGTCACCGTCATCGGCTACGACACGGTAGACGAGGCAATCGCCATCGCCAACGATTCTCCATACGGTCTCTCCGGACAGGTCTACAGCCCGGATCTCCTAGCGGCCACTGCAGCTGCGCGCAGAATCCGCGCGGGAGCAATCAACGTCAACGGGCTGGGCGCGAACGCCTACGCCTCGTCCGGGGGCTACAAGGAGAGCGGACTAGGCCGCGAACGAGGCGTCGACGGTCTACGCACATACCAGGAGATCAAACATCTCAGCGTGAACAACTGGTGACCACCGAACGCTCGTACCCACACCCGTAGAGGACCTCAGCAATGCAACTTCAAAACAAATCAGTTGTCATAACCGGTGCGGGCTCAGGCGTCGGCCGTGCGTCGGCGATTCTGTTCGCCCGCCGGGGCGCCAACGTCGTGTGTGCCGACGTCAACGACGAATGGGCCAAGGAAACAGTTCGTCTCGTCGAGCAAGACGGAAACAATGCCATTGCCGTGCATTGCGACGTGACATCCGAAAGCGAGGTCGGTGCGGCTATCGCAGCCGCAGTGCGTGAATACGGGCGACTCGACGTGATGTTCAACAATGCCGGGATCGCCACCCCCCGGCCAGGTCTGCGTTTCGAGGACCATACCGTCGAGGAATTCGAGAAGCTGACAACGGTCAATTTCAAAGGAGTGTTTCTTGGCACCAAACATGCTGTGCGGCAATTTCGGGCACAGGGAACGCCGGGCGCAATCGTCAATACTGCCTCGGTTGCGGGCATGGTCGGCTGGGGCGGCACCGTTTACGGTGCAATAAAGGGCGGGGTCATCCAGCTCACTCGGGCTGTTGCGGTCGAATCGGCACCGTACGACATCAGGGTGAACGCGGTATGCCCGGCTGGAATGCCGAGCACTAATTTCATGGACATACCCGCGGACGAGGGCGCCGCATCCGCGGCATACGAACGAGTTGCGAAGCAGCATCCTCTTGGTCGGTACATCGATCCCGAGGATGTCGCTGCGGCTGCCCTGTTTCTCGCCTCGGATGACGCCCGCAACATCACCGGCGTCAGCGTGCCGGTCGACGGCGGCTACGTCGCACGATAGAGAAGGGGACACAAGTGACCACCAACCAGAGTCGAGCATCGTACAGTCCGACCGACACCTCGTTGCTCAACGGCGAACATGTCGAACGCTACCGGGCAACAGGGGGAGTGGTAGGACATATTTGGAACGGGGTGACGTGCCTCCTGTTGACGACAGTTGGACGCAAGAGCGGCCAACCTCGGGAAACCCCACTCATCTACGCGAGAGACGGAGACGACTACATCGTCATCGCGTCCAAGGGCGGCGCGCCCCAAGCGCCCAACTGGTTCGTAAACTTGAAGGCAGAGCCGCAGGTGACGGTTCAGGTGCTTGCAGAGCGCTTTCCCGCGCGCGCACACATCGCGAAAGGTGACGAGCGCGACCGCCTGTGGCGGCTCGCAGCCGAAGCGTGGCCGAACTACAACGTGTATGCCGGGCGCACGGAACGGGAAATTCCTGTCGTGGTGTTGCGCCGCACAGTGAACGGGGAAAACAGTGAGGGTTAGAGTCGACTCGGACCGCTGCCAAGGGCACACGCTGTGCGCGATGGCTGCACCAGCGGTGTTCGAACTGAACGACATGGACGGCCATGCGTCGGTGGCCACCGACCCGGTTCCGCCGGGGCTGGAGTCACCGGTGCGAAGTGCCCAACAGTCCTGCCCCGAACAAGCGATCGAAGTAGAGGACCACGACGATGACCGATGAGAAGGCAGCCACCGGTAAAAAGCCCGAGTTTCATTTCGAGCGCCATGGTCCGGAGTATCGCGATAACTTCGTTGCGATTACCGAGACGATGCAGGAGAAGTGCCCGATTGCTTGGTCCGACACCCATGGCGGACATTGGGTCACGTCCACCGCCGACGCGAATTTTACGCTGGCCCGGTCAGCCGACGTGTCCAGTGACCACGATGTGCGGGGCCTACGCAAGGGATACCGGGGTGTCACCATTCCGCCTGCAGCCAATGTGACGAGCATTCGCGGTGGTATCGCCGAAATGGATGAACCCGAGCATGGAAAATATCGAAAAATACTCAACCCGTTCCTTTCTCCCGCTGGTATAGCCAAGTGGCATCCGATTATCGAAGAAGTGATCCGGGCTTCCATCGACGAGAAGATCGAGTCGGGTTCCATCGACTTCGTCGACGACCTTGTCAACATCGCACCGGCGGTCATCACACTCGGAATGCTCGGTATTCCGATCGAAAAGTGGTCCGTCTACTGCGAACCGGTCCACGCCTCCATCTACACCCCGCCGAACTCACCCGACATGGCACGAGTCGGTGAGCTCAAGAAGGTGATGGGAGCCGACTTACGGGCAAGCATCGCGAGCATCAGAGAGAACCCCCGGCCGGGCATGATCGACGCCCTCGTCCGGGCAGAGGTCGACGGCGCACACCCCGACGACGCAGAAATCCTCGGCATCCTCAGTCTGCTCATCGGCGGAGGGTTCGACACGACCACTGCATTGGCGTCGCACGCCCTCGAATGGTTGTCTCAGAATCCGGACCAGCGCTCCACGCTCAGCGAGGAACGCGACGTCATGTTGAACTCCGCGACCGAAGAATTTCTTCGCTACTACACCCCGTTGGCGGGGGCGGGCCGTACAGTTTCCGCCGATTGCGAGTACCAGGGTGTCGAGGTTCGCGAGGGCGAGCGACTCTGGCTGTCATGGGCAATGGCCAACCGCGACCCCGAACTGTTCGCCGATCCGCACACCGTCGATCTGGGCCGAACAGCCAATCGGCACTTCAGTTTCGGTATCGGGATGCACCGTTGTATCGGTTCGAACCTCGCCCGTGCCCTGTTCAAGAAAATGCTGATCGCCGTCTTGGACAGAATGCCGGATTATTACTGCGACCCAGAAAGCGCTGTCCACTACGAATCGGTCGGGACCATTCAAGGGATGCGCAACCTCCCGGCCACGTTTGCTCCCGGCAAACGCCTGGGGCCTGGCCTCGCCGAAACTTTGCAGCGCCTGCAGGTCGTCATCGACGAACAACGGCTCGCCGAACCGGGCGCCGTCCGCGTCTGATCGTCCGCATACCGCCACGAACAGGTACCCGGCATGTTCTGACTGTCGGGTGCCGCCTCGACCCTGCAGGCGATATACTCGTCAGCGGTCGGCAGCAGCGGCGCATCGGTCGTCGAACCGCCGGGACCGCAGCGACGCCAACTGTGCGCGGTTCGAAAAGACGACAGTGAGGTTTGGTCAGCAATGAAGGAGATGTCTCCCGTTCGTGCACAGTCGGTGTGGGAGTCGAGAGCGCTCGATCGCTCGGCGGTACGGGCGCAAGATCAGGCCTCGGCGCGTCAATTGACGACCGCCCGCGAAATTATCAACGCGGGCCGCGAGATGTTCAAGGAGACCGGGGGTTTTCGGTTCACCATGAAGCAGGTCAGTGTCGAAGCTGGGGTAGCGCTGCAGACGGTGTACCGGCATTTCGAAACCAAGGATCTGCTGGTTCTGGCGATACTGGAGGAAGAAATTCATTCCTCGGTCGCGAAGATCGAGAGTGCAGTCGGGGCGATGGCAGATCCGTTGAAGAAGGTGCAGGCTGTGGTCACAGGCCCGGCATCGAGGCGGAACTCCAAGCGGCAGACCTTGATGGGGGCGGCGATCGTGCGGGAGCATCTTCGGCTCCAGGTCGACTACCCAGCCGACGTAGCACTGGTTACTGCGCCGTACTTCGCACTGATCGTGGGCGTTCTACGAAACGCGGCCGACGCCGGTGTGCTCCACATCGTCGATCCCGAACGAGACGCCCGTATTATCCAGCATCTTGTCGAATCCTTTTACCATCAATTCGCCCTCGGCGTAAGTTCGGACGGAGAGGAGATTTCGACCGCTTACCTCTGGGACTTCTGCCGCGCAGCACTCGACCGAGGTAGTCACTGACACTTCGCCTGCTCATGCGAATAGACGATCAAAAAGAAGGAATGAGTCGTAACCGCTTGTCGCATAAACGAAAACGGTGGACCTCCTAGGACTCTCACTGAGCGCCTACGAGGTCCACCGTTTTCTTTACGCTCCTCCCAGTATGCCTGTCAAAGCGTCGTGATCTGCAGCGGCGGTGCCCAGCCTGTGGACAAGAATCTCGATCAACTGTGGTTCAACTTCCGCGGTTATTCCCCACAGGTACAAACCGTGCACGATACCGCGACCGTACTGGCGCCAGGCCTCGTCGAAGTCCGGAGCCTCGGCACCGAACTCGGCCAGGTCGGCGAGGTACTGAGCCAACAGTTCTCGTTCGCTCCGTCGGCGGTCCTCAACACTGAGTGTCGAGGCGATGTGGTACGCGACATCGAAATACCAGATGCCGCGCTGAACGAGCTGCCAATCGACCAGGGCCGGCCGACCGTCCGCATCGAGTATGAGGTTCCCCGGGTGGCCGTCACCGTGAATTACGCACCACGAGGTGGTTCCGTCGTTGACAGCGGATACGGTCTCGGCAACGAGCCTGGTGTAGGCATCGAAGATCAGTTTCGGGTTTCGCGCCGCCGCCGGCACACGCCGTCCATTGGGGCCTGACATGTTGGCGCCGATTCGCGAAAGTACGGCCTCCTCACCCCAATACGAAAGGGTCTTGCCGATCCGGGCTCGGAGCCAGGGAGTGTCGGCCCAGCGTGGGTTGTTCCAGGTGCTCGCGTGCAGCTTGGCCATGTCACGCAAGATGGTGGCAGCCTGGCTCGGTGTGTAGTGCGTTCTGGCGTCCAAAAACTCTCCACCTGCGGTAACGAGGTCTTCGGTGATGACCACGCCATGGCGTGTCACCGGATCCACATCCGCGTAGACATTGTTCAGAGTTCGTATCCCTATCGCTCCCGCGAGATCTCGATAGAAGTAGGTCTCCGCTTCGCCGATGAAACGTGCTGCCCGGCCGAGCTCGTTGAAGTATCCCTTCACACACAGATCCCGAGGGACTTGCTCGGTTGTTCCCGAGTATTCGATGGAGAATCGGGCATTCGTGGATACCCTCGACACGACAGTTCCCGGCGTCACCTTATGCACCTGTATTCCCGGATAACGTTGCTGCAGCGCCGCGCTGAGCCACTCTGGGGACTGTGCCACCTCGAGGGTATCGGGTACGGGTAAAGCAATCGACGCGTTCATGCGTGCCTACTCGTCGTGCGTTGGGTCGATCCGTCGGTGTCGTTCATTGCTGCCTCTGTTCTTCGCGTTGGTATCCTCATCGGTTCCCCGTGTCATCGGTCGAGTCGTTGGCTGCCGCCACGCGTAGGTCGGAAATGCTGTCACGCACAAGAAACTTTTGAACTTTCCCGCTTGCGGTACGTGGGAAGTCGTCGACCACGAACAGCTCCTCAGGCCACTTCTGGCGCGCTATCTCCGCACGATCGAAATGGGCTCGCACGTCGTCCAACGATGGAGTCTCGCAATCGTGGCGCACCCGCACCACGCCAGTAGCGTGCTCGCCGAGCCGAGCGTCTTGACCGGCGACGACAACCGCCTCGGCTATGCCGGGCATGGATAGCAGAACGTCTTCGACCTCTACCGCACTGATATTCTCTCCGCCGCGGATGATGACATCCGATTTTCGATCCGTGATGGTCAGATAGCCGTCCACCAGGACGCCGACATCACCCGTGCGATACCAACCGTCCGCATCGAACGCGTTGTCGGTCAACAAATCACTCGTGTATCCGAGACATAGGTCGGGACCTCGACTCAAAATTTCACCGTCTTGGGCCAATTTGATCTCGACACCCAGGCGTGGCGCACCGTCCGTGTTCAAACGTTTGCTCTCGGGTGCGCTGTAGGTCGATCCTGTGACCGAGGGATGTTCGGTGCTCCCATAGGACCGCGTGACGCAAATGCCGAGTTCGGCGAGCTGGCGTGTCACCGTCGGTGGAACCGAGGAGCCTCCCAGCCCCATGTACTTCAAATACTTCAGATGGGCCGGTGTGAACTCGGGTTGGTCCACCAGGCTGGTAACGAAATACGGAGGACCGCCACCGATCGCAATTCCGTGACTGTCCATCAAGCCGAGCACCCGTGCGGGGTCCCACTGGTCCAGCAGGTCGATCGAACTTCCGTCGAGGACAGGTGTCAACAGGGCGCTCACCATGCCGATGAAGTGGCCCACCGGGAGTGCGGTCAACTGCGGCCCACGGTCAGCTGGATAATTGGCAGCCAGCTGGCGTGTCTCGAAGCCGAGAGTTTGATGACTGTGGACGACGCCTTTCGGGTCGCGCGTCGTACCCGAGGTGAACGCGATGACTGCCGGGGTGGACGGATCGACTTCGAGCGTTCCCTCCATCGGCTGGTCGGCGAGCAGTTCGTCGAAGCCGGCACCGACAATGCCCACGATCGGGACCTGCTCGCTCACCGCTGGGTCGTACTTCATCCGCCCGAACTGTTGGGCCGTGATGTACACCTTCGGTTCGGTCTCGGCCAAGACGAACCTCAGTTCCTTGGCTCCATAGAAATGCACCACGGGGACCACGACTGCACCGAGGAACGAGGAGGCCCAGAAGGTGGCTGCAGCTTCCATCCAGTTCGGAAGCTGCATGACCACCACATCACCCGGTCCCACTCCCCGTTCTCGCAAGCCGGCGGCCAGGCGCCTCGCGACGAGCTCGACGTCGCCGTACGTTCCCTCGTACGGGCGTACTGCAGAGTGCACCCTGAAGGTGACATCGGGATGTGCCTGCAACCCGGCTGCGACCATCATGCCAATCGACTCCGTCGTCCACCATCCCTCCGTCTCGTAGAGCTGCTTCAGTTGGCCGGGGATTGTTCGCATCGACTCGAGTTCCTCCGAGGATTGGGGACACAACAGGGGAATTGCGTGATTGGCTTTGCGTACCGGAGGCAGTCGCTCGACGGTCACGTTCGAACCCGCAATTGCACAACGCGGGACAATTACCGAGCTCGAGCATCAGTCGAGCCCGCGCACGGGCAACACACGCTGACTCGCATAAAAGTACTCTGGTCGAGCAGCTTTCGAGGCATTTCCGGGAAACGGCTGGATGTCTCCACGTGAGCGGACGATCGAGATCGGCTGTCGCACTCCCACAATCGGGATGTCATGCCTCCAATCGACAGCCCTCGGGGCCAGGCATCCGCTGTACCTCGGGCCTAGGTTCCATTGCAAATGTGATCTACGTTCTATATTGTACGAGAGTGTGATTCTCGTTACGGCGGTATCGGGAGTCCAGTATCCCGCACCATTTCTCGGAGGCGGACGGGCACTTGGTTGTTCGTCGGTTCCGAGCGAGCGAACGGAGTTTTCTGTTGACGACATCGAGTGCCAATCCTGATTTGAACTGGTTGATTTCGGTCGATGACCACATTCTCGAGCCGCCCCATGTGTGGCAGGACCGGATCGCGTCGAAGGATCGTGACCGTGCGCCCAAGCTTGTGCGCAACGGTGACAAGGAGACGTGGGTGTACGAGAATCGCATCGTTCCCACCAGTGGGCTGTCGGCTGTGGTCGGGAAGTCTCGGGAGGAGTTCAGTCCGGAGGCGATCACGTATGCGGACATGCATCCTGGGTGCTACGACCCGAAGGTCCGGCTCGAGCACATGAACGAGGCCGGTATTCTGGCCTCTCTCGGGTTCCCGTCTTTTCCTCGGTTCTGCGGTCAGATTTTCTATGAAGCCGAGGACAAGGATCTTGCGTTGCGCTGCTTGCAGGCCTACAACGACTGGATCTTCGAGGAGTGGTGTGCCACCGACCCGGGCCGGTTCATTCCGTTGGTGATCATTCCGCTCTGGGACCCGCAGTTGGCTGTCAAGGAGATCGAACGTACCGCTGCTCTGGGTGCGCGTTCTGTCGCGTTCTCCGAAAACCCCGAACCTCTGGGCCTTCCGACCATCAACGATCCCAGCCGATACTGGGACCCCGTCATGGCCGCCGCAGCCGACAACGACCTCGTCATCTCCATGCATGTCGGGTCCTCCTCGCAATTGCCTACCATCGCCAGCGACGCACCCTTCATGGCCAATCTCACCTGGGGGGCGACCCGTACTGCGGGGACGATGTTGCAGTGGCTTTTCAGTGACTACTTCGCCAAGCATCCCAACCTGAAAATCGCTCTGTCCGAGGGCAATATCGGGTGGATTCCGTACTTCCTCGAACGCGCCGAGCAGGTCTACACCAAGCAACGTTTCTGGGCCGCCAAAGGCGTCAAGTTCGAAGGCCATGCCGCCACCGAGGTCCCCATGGACCTCGACATCCGCCAACGGTTCAGAGACCACGTCTACGGCTGCTTCATCGAGGACGAGGCCGGTATCGCCAACATCGATCTCATCGGCGAGGACAACATCATGTTCGAGACCGACTACCCGCACTCCGATAGCACCTGGCCCGACTCCATCAACGTCGCCCGCAAACAGATTCAGCATCTTCCCGAAGCCACCCAGTACAAACTGCTCCGCGGCAACGCCGAGAAACTGTTCCGTTTCACCCCCACCGTCCCCAACCTCGGCTGATGGCTCGCTCGACGCAGACAGACCGCGAAGGCGAGGGGAGGGGTGACGCTTCATCGCCTGGACCCGGGGTCTTCGCGGGCGTGAAAGTCGTCGAACTGGCCCAATGGGTGTTCGTGCCGGTCGCCGGTGCCCTGCTGTGCGATTGGGGAGCCGAGGTGATCAAGGTCGAATCCCCCTCAGCCGGTGACCCCTACCGAGGACTGGTGGAGCAGGGTGTCACTACCGGCAGCGAGACAGTCAACTACTCCGTCGAGCTAGCCAACCGGGGCAAACGAAGTATCGGTCTCGATTTGAAGAGCGCCGAGGGACGAGACATTTTCTACGCGTTGATCGCCGACGCCGACGTGTTCTTGACTAACTTCCGATCGACAGCCCTCGACCGGCTGGGACTGAGCGTCGAAACTTTGCGAGAAATCAATCCGCGCCTGATCTACGCGCGCGGACATGGATTTGGTGTTCGCGGTCCCGACAAAGATGTTCCGGCATACGACAACACGGCCTTTTGGTCACGTGGAGGAATGGCGCACGTGCTGACGCCCGAGAGCATGGAGCACCCGTTGAATCCACGTGGTGCATTCGGTGACCGCCAGGCGGCGATGAACCTTGCTTTCGGAGTATCGAGCGCACTCTTCCGACGGGAGCGCACGGGGGATGCGTCCGTCGTGGACGTGTCCTTGCTTGGCAGTGCGATGTGGACACTCGGTTCAGACATGCTGGGTGCGCTGCAGGGCCAGATGCCTCGCGCCCGAACATCGCGTGGGGAAGGACCGAACCCGCTGGGTAACGTATTCCGCACCAAGGACGGTCGCCACATCACCCTGGCTCTCCTGCAACCCGATCGATACTGGCCCGAGCTCTGCAGCATCATCGGGCGCGAAGATCTGCTCGATGACGATCGCCTCTCCACCATGGCAAGCCGGGCTCACAACCGATCTGAGTGCCTCCGGATACTGGACGAGATCTTCGCGGACCGCACCTACTCCGATTGGGTCGCTCGGTTCGAAAGGTCCCACCTGCCCTGGGCTCCGGTTCAATCCGTGGAAGAGGTCCTCACCGATCCGCAAGTCGTTGCGAACGACTATCTCTCCGCGGTGGAGTTCGACGACGGCATCGAGCTGACTTTTCCGAACGGGCCAGTGCAATTCGACGAGACTCCGCCGGTTCTTCGGAGGGCGCCGGCCCACGGTGCCGACACAGAGGACGTGCTCCTCGGCCTAGGCTTCGACTGGGACCGAATCATCGAACTCAAACTCTGCGGCGCGATCCTGTGAGCAGCCGTCACTCGAGGCGCTTGGACGCGTACTACCGCGAACACCCACTCTCGCTCTCGAAAACCACAATGGCACTCTGTCCCGAAAGGCGACGATGATCCGACGTAGAAGTCAACTCCCCAGTATTGTTGCAGCACTGGGTTTCGCTGCGATGCTCACCATCTCGTGTGCTTCGCCCTCCACCCAGGCCGCAGAATCGGAAGACGTCGGCGATCCAGTGGCCGGGGGCGGCATCGAGGCCGTACAGGTCAGTGAGCCACGCTCGCTCGACCCAGCCGCACTGGGGAACGTCTGGGCGACTCAAGCCATGATCGGCAACGCGCTCTACGGAACGCTGATGACCAACGATCCCGAAACGTTGGAGATCGATTACAACATGGCCGAGGCTTTCTCGACCGACGACGGTGGCGCGACGTACACGATGAGATTGCGGCCGGAATTGATGTTCACCGACGGCACGCCACTGGATGCCGAGGCGGTCAGATTCAACTGGGAGCGCATGAAGGACCCGGCGCTCGGTCCCGGTGCAAGCAAAGTCAGTCCGCAAATCGCGTCGATGACAGTGATTGACCCCGTCACCTTGCAGGTGACGATGGTGGCGCCCAACTCACATTTCGATCAAGCGGTGGTTACCAGCGCACTCAACTGGATTGCGTCACCCACCGCCCTCCGTCAGAACCGTGCCGCGTTCGACGATGCGCCGGTCGGTGCCGGGCCGTTCACCATGAGCAGCTGGAGCCGCCACGACAGAATCACCATGTCCAAAAACCCTGAATACTGGGATGCGCCCAAGCCTTACCTCGACTCGGTGTCGTTCCGTTTCATCGCCGATGCCGCTCAGCGGTTCAATGCTGTCTCTACCGGTGCGACCGATGTCAGCTCCGAAACCAATCCCAAAATCGTGGACGATGCCGACGCCCAGAATCTCGGGACAGACGTCGTCGCGACCGGCGGTGGGCAGTACCTTGCCATGAACACCCGTACTGCGCCGTTCGACGATCCGCGGGCACGCCGGGCGGTGTCGATGGCCCTCGATCTCGCAACACTCAACATGATCGTCTACAGCGATGCAGGTGAGGTCCCGAACACGCTGTTTTCCGCCGAGTCGCCGTACTACAGCGATATCGAACTGAGGCACACCAACCAGGAGGAAGCGCAGGCGCTCTTCGATGAGCTGGCCGACGAAGGAAGCCCGGTGAAGTTCGACTTCACCAGCTTCTCCAGCGCGGAGAACAAGCTCGCAGCGGAAGCCGTTCAGACACAACTGAGCGTCTACGACAATGTCGACATCGGAGTGAAAACCCTGGACTCCACCACTATTCAATCAGTGGTCGGGAACCGCGATTTTCAGATGGTGGTCACCAGCGCGAACATTCTGGATCCCGATACCGAACTGTGGGTCAATTTCCATTCGAAGTCGTCGGGCAACATGACCGGCATCAGCGACCCGGAACTCGACCGGGCACTGGATGCGGGTCGGGTCGGAGCGACACAGGAAGAGCGAAAGAATGCGTACGACGAAGTCCAGGAACGCCTGGTCGATCTGGTTCCGGGCGTGTTCTACATCAGGTCGACGCCGGCGATGTTGTCGGGCACGGGGGTGTACGGCGTGAAGCTCTACGGCCTCGGGTCGCCGCTTCCTGAAGAGATGTGGACGAACCAGGGATCGAACTGAGCCTGTTTAATAGTCGATTTCGCTGGAAGGTAGACGGTGGGTTCACAGATGGACGCTTCGATTGTAGGCATGGGCTTGACCGAGCAGGGCCGTCATCTGGGCGTATCCGGGCGTGAATTGCGTCGACAGGCGCTCGATCTCGCGCTGGCGGACGCCGGGCTCGGGCGGTCGGAGATCGATGGCTACATCATGGTTGGCGCGTCGTTCGAGGATCTCAGATACTTGGGACTCTCCCCAGGCTTCTCGTACTCTTTGATGACGGGCGGGACGTCGCCCACCGCGAGCGTCTTGGTGGCCGCCGGTGCGATCGCCACCGGTCAGGCTACGACCGTTGCCTGCCTCTACGGGGAGGCTTATTCGTCGCCGCACAAGAAGCTGTCCCCGCATACCGAGAACGGAACGGAGCGGGATATCAGGGCCTACAGCTACGGCTATCCATACCTGTACGGCATGGTAGGGCCTGCGGCCACCTACGCGCTCGCGGCCCGTAGGCATATGGAGTTGTACGGCACGACGTCCGAGGATCTCGGCCGGGTCGCGGTCGTCGAGAGGGAGTATGCGTCCACGCGGCCCGGCGCCCAGGGGTACAAGCAGCCGATCACCCTCGACGACCATCAGGGTTCACGGATGATCGTCGACCCACTCCGCCTGCTCGACTGCTCTCGACCGACCGACGGCGGTGCCGCCGTCATCGTCACGTCGACCGAGCGTGCCGCTGACATCACCGATCGAGCCGTCAGTGTGCTCGGTGGCGGAACGTCGCATGCAATCGAGACATGGTGGAACGGAACGATGTTCGAGTCGATGAATGTCGGCCGAGCGGCTCGGACTGCACTCGGCCAGGCTGGCGTCGACCTCGAGGACATCGATACTGCACAGCTGTACGCTCCCTTCACGATCGCAGTCCTGATGCAGCTGGAGGAGTACGGGTTCTGCGCGCCCGGCGAGGGCGGCGAATTCGTTGCAGCGGGCCACACCGGGCCGAACGGCAGCATCCCGACGAATACAGGTGGCGGCCAGCTGTCCGGCTTCTATGCCACAGGCTTCACACCGCTGAGCGAAGGGATACTTCAGATGCGTGGTCAGGCGCCTTCCAGCCAGATCGACGATCCAAAAACATGTCTTGTGAGTGGTTCTGGTGGCAATGGTGGTGTGCAGGGCTCGTGGTCACACGCGAGCCTCGTCCTGGGAGCGACGCGGTGAGCGTGGGACGCCCGCTTCCGGGCGATGTGGTCGAGGACGCGATCGATCAACCGTTCTGGGATGCGTGCAGGGAGGGCATTTTCCTGGTCTACCGCTGTGCCGAGTGCGGAAAGTCGTTCTGGCCCGCGGGATCATGCCCGACTCACGGAATGCAGAGCACCGAATGGGTACGTTCGTCAGGTCGGGGACGCGTGCACACGTGGACCGTCGTGCATCACAAGTACTCCCGGACGTTCACCGACAGCCCGACCATCGTTGCGGTGGTGCAGCTGGACGACGGGCCCTTTTTCCACACGAACCTCACAGCCGTCGACTTCGTCGAACTCGCCGTCGGCCTGGCGGTCCAGGTATTTTTCAGTGCCGACGACGAAGGCATGGTGCTGCCTGTCTTTCGACCTGTGGTGCCTGCGGACGATCGCTAGCTGGCTTCACAGTAAGCCAGCAGTACGCGCTCTGCCCCTCCTCTTCGCGGTACGCACCGCTGAGAGGAGGGGCAGAATTCGTCGGCCGTTGGACGGTCAAGGCCCTTCCAGGATGGTTACAGCGGAGACGGCGGAGGGACCACCGATGTTGTGTGCCAGACCGACTCGCGCATTCTCGACTTGATTGATTGCTGTCCCGCGCAGCTGGTCGAAGAGCTCGACACATTGGGCCACACCGGTCGCGCCCGGCGGGTGACCTTTCGACTTCAGTCCGCCACTGGGATTCACCGGTAGCGAGCCGCCCACGGACGTCTCACCGGTTTCGAGGAGCTTGTAGCCCTCGAACCGATCCGCAAACCCCAGGTCCTCGTAGCTGATCAGTTCGATTCCGGTGAAGTAGTCATGGATCTCGGCGACGTCCACATCGGCCGGAGTCATTCCTGCCATGCGGAATGCACGCTTGGCAGCCCGTGTGGTGGCCGGGAACGCGGTCATGTCGATCTTGTGCTGATGCATGACGGAATCGAGACCCAACCCGACACCGCGTACCCAGACGGGGCGGTCTGTATATCGGTCGACTGCATCCTCGGAAGCAAGGATCAGCGCCGCAGCTCCATCGCTTTGCGGGGCGCAGTCGTACAGGCCGAACGGAGTTACCACGGTAGGAGCCTCGAGTGCCTGCTCGATGGTGATCTCGAATTGCAGTCGTGCTTTGGGGTTGTTCGCACCTTGGCGGTGATTCTTGACCGCGATCATGGCCATGTGTTCACGTGTTGCGGGCGATTCGTGAAGGTAACGGTTCACATGCAGGGCAAAGCCGGCAGGGGAGACAACGCCGAGTGGGTAGTCCCACGCCATGTCACGCGAAGCCGATTCCCACTCCCACAACATGGCTTTCGATGCCGTCTCGCGAATCTTGTCCGCACCCATCACCAGCGCCACCTCGAAGGCACCCGAGGCGATTCCGTACAGGGCATTTCGGATCGCGTCGTTGCCCGTTGCGCACGAGTTCTCGATTCGAGTTACCGGGATGTCGGGTATTCCGAGTGAATCGGCGAGAACGCCCGACGGGAATCCGTCGGTTGTACCCATTGCGCCGAACCACGCCGCTTCGATGTCGGACTTCTCGATACCCTTGTCCACGCTGTGTGCGGCGTCTGCATAGGCCATCGGCAGTAGATCTTTCATCCCCAGGGCGAAATGCTCCGCGAACGGTGTCATTCCCGCGCCGACGACTGCAACTTTTCTCATACAGTCACTCCTTCCGCATCGGCAGCATGTGCCGGGTTCATGATGACGTCGGGTTCGAATGCATAGCCGTAGTCCGAAACACCCGAACGGATCGCGACCCGACGAAGCGTCAGACGTCCTCGGGCTCCGATCTCGACCGAACCGGCATGTGCTCCGGTCACCTTCACCAGGGCACGTACGCCGACATGGTCGAGCTCGACGATGACCAACGAGTACGGCGTTTTGAGGCCCGGCACCGGCACATGCACAGTTGCCTCGGTGTACACGGTGCCGACACGCGGCAGCGGAACCAGTTGGTACCGGGTGTCGAGCGTTCCGTTGTCGGCCAGGTGGTAACGAGGGGGGAAATCAAGCGCGTCGCCGTCTTCGAACCGACCTGCTTCCCAACGAACCTTGGACTCGAAGGCCCGTGCATAGGCCGCAAGTGATATCGGAATTTCGATGCCGGGAACCGTGACACTCGGGCGCGGGACTTGCGGCTGTGGCTCGATACGATGCACCGTCACCGGACCGGACACCACGGTGATGCCGGAGAGGTTGGCCTGCTCCACACCCACCAGCGGTCCTGTCGTCTTCGACTCGGCCATGTCTGCGAGGGCAAACAGTCCCGAGCTCGCGCCCGTGGTCGGGAGCGCTGTGGAACGGCCGTCGCCGAGTTCGGCCGCCATCGTGGCGTCGAGGCCGGCAACGGCGGACGGATGTTTCAACCAGGCCGCTTCGAGAGAAGCCAGGAATCCTCGATCATGTTCCAACCGGGCGTCGCCGTACTCGTGTATCGCACCGGCCAGGTTGCGTGTTCGAACCGGTAGGCTTCTGGCGATTCGCGCCGACGTCCTTACTTGTAAACCATTTTCGGACGTCACTGCGGCGGCGGCGCCGGCTGGATCGAGATCGACACCGATCACCAAAGTGCGTGGCCGGGCAGATCCCAGCGCGTCCAGAGTGGCAGGTGCGCCGCCAAGTCGTTCGGTGACCTCCAGTTCCGGATCGAGCCCGAGCCCTGCGAGAAGTACTGCAGCGTTGCTGCTTTCGAGCAGGGGTAGATTGCGGGTGATCAGCACTACTGTGTCCACCGGAGCTCCGGCGAGGGCAGCGCGCCCGGCTTCTACCGCCATGGTGATGGCATCTTCGTCGTCACCGACGAGGCGGTGTCCGGGGGTACCCCACGGGGGTAAATACGTACCGATCGAAGCTATATGGGGCATGTCGATCTCCTTCCCGAGCTGCGTGGGCGATGCCGCGCGGTGCGGTGAACCGGGGCCAGGAGTGAGCCGGTGTGCGCCGGCCGCTCATCGCCTGCGTCGCCGCGCGAACGGCCGGACCCGGGGACACCCATCCGCTGGCAATCGTTCGAATGAGACGTGTTTGGTGTCGCCATCGATAACGTGTCGACGGTTGCCAGCTTACGCGCAGTCCACGCACGACACAGGCGAACGAACCAAACACCTGCTCTCACAAGATTGCGAGCATCCCTTTGCCTGCGACGCCACGAGCGCGTGCAGGTAGGTGGCAGGTTCATTCGAAATAGGCAGCTTGCAGGTCGTCTTTGTTCCGGCGCAATTCGCTTGCTTCACCTGACAGGACGACGCGGCCGTGGTTGAGAACCACGGCACGATCGGACACCGCCAGTGCCAGATCCACGTGCTGTTCGACCAACAGCACCGCTATACCCTCGTCGAGAGCCAACTCGCGGATCGCAGGCAGCATCTTCGTGACGATCAAAGGTGCCAGACCCAAGCTCATTTCGTCTATCATGAGTGCTCTCGGTCGGGACAGCAGTGCGCATACAACGGCAAGCATCTGCTGTTCTCCGCCTGACAACAAACCGACCTTGCGAGTTCGCAGACCGGCGATTGTGGGGAACCGCTCAAGCAGGAAAATTTCGCGTTTCGGGTCAGGTTTGCGGCTGGTCAGGCGGAGGTGCTCGCGCACCGTCATCGAGGAGAACAGTCCGCGGTCGTCGGGAACCAACCGTAGTCCGCGGCGGGCTGTCAGGAAGGGTCGCTTGTAGTCGACCTTGTCGCCCAGGTAGCTCACCCGGCCGCCCATCGCGGGCAGAAGACCCGCCAGGGCGAGCAGGGTGGTGGACTTGCCCGCGCCGTTGGGTCCGAGTAGCGACACAACCTCTCCCGCAGCGACAGACAGGTCGACGCCGTCGACTGCGGCTATTCCGTTGTAGCCGGCTGATAATCGAACTGCTTCGAGCGCGGATTCAGACATCGGACTCCTCCAAAGGAGCTCCCAAGTACGCGGCCATGACACTGGAATCGATGCGCGCCTCGTCCGGTGTGCCGGTAAAGATGATCTTGCCGAATTCCATCACGTAAATGCGATGACACACACCGAGAACGAGTGACATGTCGTGGTCGATCAGCAGTATGCCGGGTCCACTGCGGGCAACCTCGCGAACACGTTCCGCGAAGTCCTCGCTCTCATTGCTGTCCAGCCCCGCTGCAGGCTCGTCCAGCAACAAAATGCTGCACCTACCGACCAGCGCGCGTGCGACTCCGACGAGCTTCTGTTGACCCAGCGACAGGTCCCTGGCGACGACATCGCTCACGTTGTTCAACCCAACGACTCGGAGCGCAGCTGTTACCGCGGAGTCGACCTTGTTCCCGCGCCGCACGAAGATGTCCCGGATCATCACGGACAAGCCTCCCGGACGCAGTGGTGCGCTGACGTTCTGGGCGACGCTGAGATTGGAGAACAATTCCCCGGACTGCCACGTGCGGGAGAGCCCCGCACGACGCTTGAGGTGCGGGGCCAGTCCGGAGATGTTCTCTCCGCCGAGTGAGGTCGTACCCTCGGACTTGGCGAAGCCTGTGATCGCGTCGACGAACGAGGTCTTCCCTGCACCGTTGGGACCGATGAGGCCGACAATTTCGTTCGGCCGTACTTCCAGCGAAACACTATCGTTGGCAACGACGCCGCCATACCGCACGGTTATGTTGTCGGCAATCAAACCGTGGGTCTTTCCCTCACTCATGGCTCGCTGCCACCTCCCTGTCTGTATCGGTTCTGTCCGGCTGCGTAGTCGACGCATCCGTGACGGGTGGCCCGGAGCGGGATGCTCTGACCCGATCGGCTACGCGGGAGAACTCGCCGGCGATACCGACGGGATTGAGAATGGCAGTGAGAATGAGGGCGATGCCCGAGATCAGCGCGTAGTAGTTGCCGAGCGACAGCGCTTCGTGCACGAGTACGTAGACGATGCCGAGCGGGCCGATGACGCCGGCGACGGCAGCTCCCGTGAACGATGTGATGCCACCGAGATAGGCAACCGCAAGGACCTGCAGACCGACGAAGACGGTGAACGATTCGGCTGACAGCTGGCCTGCGCTGTAGCCGATGAGGCAACCTGCCAGTCCGGCTATGAAGGCCGATATTCCGAATCCGATGAGCTTGGTGGACCGAACGTTGATGCCGACGGACGCGGCAGCGCGTTCGTTGGCACGCACAGCGAGAAAGGTCCGGCCGGTATCTCCGGATGCGAGGCGAATGAACACCCATACGACGACTGCCGCTACCGCGAGAACCGCCAGAGAGAATGGCAGTCGAGCGATTTCGGTGCCCTTTCGGACGCCGAAGTCGAATCCGAACAATGTCGGATTCCCGATCGGGTTGCCCGACGGTGGGGTGAGGCTGTAATTGTTGAACACGAAGCGTTCTATGGCGAGCGCAGCCGCGATGGTGACAATCGCAAGCTGTGCCCCACGGATCCTGAATGCGGGCATTGCTACGGCCATTCCGAGCAGTGCTGCTACCAGGGACGACAGCAGAACGGCCAAGATGGCCGGCATGTCGAAGTCCGTCGTGAGCTTGGACAGTGTGAAGCCTGCAGCACCCGCGAATGCCATCTGTGCCAACGAAATCTGTCCGAGGTATCCGGTGATGACCACGTACGACAGGGCCAGCAACATGAGAATTATCGAGTAGGTCAATCCGAAACGGTAGGTGCTGGATACGACGGTCAGTAGAACGACCATTGCCACGATCACGATCGTTGCCGGGATCGGGCGAAACGTCGGAACCTTGACGTCCGGCAGCTTTACCGTCTGTAGTGATCCGCGCGAGGGTATGCGCCCGCCGAACAGGAACAGAATCACGATCACCACGACGAAGGGTACGACCTGGTCGATTCCGGACTGTGCCCAGACGGGCCACCAGGCGTATCCGGCGATGAGGTTGAGCATCGACTGGAATGCACCGAGAGCAAGGGCCGCGACCGCGACGGTCATGACCGAGTTCATTCGTGCAATCAGAAGCACCGCCAATGCCGGTACGACGAGAAGCGTGTAGTTCAACGGGTTCAGCCCCGTCAAACTCGAACCGAGGATGACGCCGAGGGTGCTCACGAATGCGGCGGCAATCATCGCGATTGCTGCGAGCCTGTCGGGAGAGAATCCGAGAAGCGTTGCACCACGCTCATTCTCAGCAGCCGCGCGAGTAGCAGCGCCTGCGCGGGCGAACGTGAAATATGCCCAGATCGCGCCCGAGGTGAACAACATGATGGCCGTCATGAGCAGCTCTGCCGACGAGACGGAGGTGCCCAGCACGTCGACGGTACCGGTGGGAACGAGCGAATCGACGCGAATATTGTTCGGCCCGAATCGAATCACCACCAGCGCCTGCACTGTAAGCATGAGCGCGACGGATACCACGACTTGAGCGAGGGCCGGGGCCTTGCGTACCGGCCTGAAAACGAGGTAGTGGGTGATCAGTCCGAGCAACACCGCCATACCGAGAGCAATCGCCAGTGCCACCATCGTCGACGGTGGGGTTCCCAACTCCACACGGCCGATCGGGAGCACCAGGTCGCCGTCGATGCGCAGTTGGGCAAAGACATAGGCCCCCCACATCGCGGTTGCACCTTGCGAGAAATTGATGATCCCGGTCGACCGGTAGACGAGCAAGAGCCCGTTTGCCAGTCCGATGTAGACAGCGCCGAGGCCCAATCCGAGGACCGCGAACTGGATGTAGGTACTCATTTTGTACTCCGTCGATCGACTTCGGTCACGAGCTCGGCAACAGAGAAACGTCCAAGTCGATGTAACCTTCTTCGTTCACCGGTGCCAGGTCGCCGCTTTCCTGCACCTCGAAGAAAATAGCTTGGCCGTTGCACGCCGTGGCGATTTCGGGCCATTGGTTGCCGTCGCAGGTGACGGACGGGCCGGCGAAAGACTCGAAGTTCGCGACCTTCTTGAACGTCTCGGTGACCGACTCGGCCGTCACGTTCGAATTCTCCGCGGCATTGAGAATGTTGGCGATATTGGCCACGCTGGCAAATGCGTACAGCGACCGGGACGAAATCTCTGCACCGTACCCGACCGCATTCATGGACTCCTCGAAAGCGCTCAGTTCTTCCTGAACCGATTCCGGCGCAAGCTCACTGGCGCGGGGCACCCACAATCTCGGTTGCATGATCGCACCCGCACTGTCGGATCCGAGTTGGTCGATGAACTCAGCGCAGGATGCGGTGAGTATCGTTCCGTCGAATCCCTGCCTACGCAATGCCTGGAAAAGTCCGGTACATGCGTCCTCTGGCAGTGAGATCACGCCGGCCACATCAGGGTTGTCAGCGATCTGGGTCGCGGCCACCACATTCAAATTCGCGCCTGCGGCTGGTGGATACTGAACTTTGACGTCGATATCGAGATTCTCCGCGATCGGGAGGATCAGATCGTCGACGTATGCGTGGCTGGTCGGGGACTCGTTGACCGCGAGCGAAGCTGATTTCTTGCCCATCATGTTCAACAACGAGAGGGTGCTCAGCGAGCCGAAGGCTACCGGCCCGGTGAAGAAGAACGCTTGGCCGTATTCCGCTTGATCGGCGACGAACGAACCGGCGAGTGTTCCTATGATCGGTATCTGCGCGGCCGCAAGAATGGGCACGCCTGCACCCATGCTTTGATCGATGGCGTCGATGACCAGCGGCACTTGCTTGGAAACGAAACCGTTGGCGCACGTGATCGATGTTTCGGGGCTTCCGTCGCCGGAGCAGACGTCGATGTCTATCGGGCGTCCGCCGATCCCTCCAAGCACTTCGTTCACGTAGTACTCGGCTGCCTCGAGCCCGTAACCGCTCTGTGGATACGCAGTAGCGCCGAGTAGTGGTGCCTGGGCGCCGATGACTATCGGGTCGCCGGATGCCGACGTGCCGTCTGGTCCGGGTTCGCTCGAGCTGCAAGCGGAAACGGCCAGAGCGGCGACAGCCACCAATACGCCTGTCGAGAAAAATTTGTTCATTTTGCCCGTCTCTCGTCATGTGCTGTCCCGGTGTGCGAATGGAGTCGCAACGCGCAACTAGAACTCTTCGCCTGATCCGGTGCGGTTGATCGGCGAGTGGACTGCCGCGAAGCGCCGTGGTCGCCGAAAGCCGGTCTACCCGTCCCTCTTCGTTAGGTCGAGACAGAGTGGATGTGACGTACGCTACTTCAATCATCGCAATGATTGCAAGAATTCGCGGACTGGCGCCAGGCAGGTGCCGGGATGCCGAAACGAGGTGCTCTACGAGCGAAGGGAACGCGACAAATCCCCCCCAGGGGCGCTTGGGGGAGATGTTCTAGACGCGGCGGTCGGGGTGGGTCAGACCCTGGACCTTTTGCTGCCGCGAATGACCTGCCGTGAGATCGCGGCGGAGGCGTTGACGATGTTGTCACCGTAGCGTCGCAGAACCACCGCTTGCGCTGCGGCGAGGTGATCGCGCGCGATGCGTTCGGCTTCTTCGGCGTTTCCGGCCGAAATCTCCTGAACGATTCTCGTGTGTGTGTCGAGCGCGAACTCTGCCTCGGTCTCCGAGGGATATTCGCCACTCTGAGTGCTCACCTCGGCCCATGCCTCTTCCTGCGCGGACCACAGTGCGACGTAACTGCTGACTGCGTACCTGATGGAGGCGTTGGGCGTGAAGGAAACCACGAGATCGTGAAACTCACGCGAGGAGTGGGTGAAGGCGACTCCGTCCCCCAGTTGATGCGAGGATTCCTCGATTGCCGCGGTCAGCGCAGGAACCACGATGGCGTTGCGGTCCGGGCGTTGCGCGCATGCTGCTGCACACATCGGCTCGAGCGTCTGCAATCCGACGGCCAGGTCGTTCAACGTGACGCGCCCCGCTTGCAGTGACAGGCCGAGGTGATACGCGGCGGAAAATTCGTCCGGGCGGTGAACATCGGCACCACCGACATTGCCGCGGCGGACGGTGACGAGCCCCTCGGTCTCCAGGATTCGAAGCGCCTCGCGAACAGATGGGTAGCTGACGCCGAAGTCCTCGACAAGTTGTTCCTGGGTGGGAAGCCGGTAATCGTCGTCGGCGAGTATCCGATTCCGCAGCTCCGCCGCGACCGTTTCCGCGATGCGAAGCTGTGGGACGCGACCGCGCCTAGCGGTTGCCACGCAAGCCCGGTTCTGTCATGACGGGAAGTATAAGCACCAATCGATGAGTTAGTAAACATTGCTATCCTTACAATGATTGCGCTAGCCTCGGCTGTATGGATTTCACGATGTCTGCGGCGGCAGTAGCGCTGCGTAGTGAGCTGCGCACGATGATTCACGAGCAGTTGCCCGCCGATTTCGTCGGCGCGTTCACCGACGATCCCGCCGACCTCGAAGTCGCGCAGAAGTTTTGCCGCCTCCTCGCGGACCGCGGCCTTCTGTGTCTTGCATGGCCGGAGGAAGCCGGCGGGCGAGGCGCATCGGTGTGGGAGCAAACGGTCGTGCGCGAGGAAATGTGGGCCCATCACGAACCCCGGGGCGCCCAGTACATGGGCGTCAACTGGGTCGGGCCGACGATCATGCGGCACGGAACGAAAAGGCAGCAAGAGCAACACCTTCCGCCGATTTCGCGAGGCGAGATCATTTGGTGCCAAGGCTTCAGCGAACCGAATTCCGGCTCCGACCTTGCATCGCTGCGCACTACCGCGAAGCCCGATGCGGACGGTTGGCTGATATCGGGGCAGAAGATATGGACGTCCTACGCGTCGATGGCACAGTGGTGCTTCTTGTTGGCACGCACATCGACGGGTGGTCGCAAGCAGGAAGGCTTGACCGTCTTTCTCGTTCCCATGTCCGATCCGTCCATCGAAGTTCGCCCGATTCGCGCGATGCTCGGCCCCCATCACCTCAACGAAGTGTTCTTCGACGAATTGAGGGTTACCGAGGACAACGTGCTGGGAACCGTGGACAACGGCTGGAGCGTTGTGCAGGAGGTCCTGGCCTACGAGCGCGTGGGCATCGCACGCTACGCACGCGCAGAACGCCTGCTGCACGACGCACCGAAAGTGTTGGGCGATCGGTGGGACGATGTGCCGTCGGAACTGGGCAACCGGTGGACCCGAATGCTGACGCACTGCAGGCGTGCTCGACTACTGGCGTACAAAGTCTTGGCGTTGCAATCCGAGGGCAAGGTACAGCCGGGTGACGCTGCGGCCTACCGAATCGCAGTCACCACCCTCGACCAGGACAGTGCAGAGGTGCTGATCGAAATCGCGGCCCTGGCCGATACGGATTCCGCGGGCGCGGCCGAGCGCGAGGCGATTGTTCAATTCAGAAAAGAAGTCGAAGAACATTGGCGGTATTCGCAAGCGGCGACCGTCGCGTCGGGGAGTATCGAAATGCAACGCGTCCTGTTGGCTCGAGCACTTTTGGCGGTGTCATGATTCTGGAGTTGAGTGAAGAAGCAGCCGAGTTCGGACGGGGCGCCCGTAAGGCGTTGGGAGCGGCGGGCGGCGACGCGTTGGCGCAGCTTGCAGAAGAGGACTCGACACGTCGTGAGCAACTCGTCGCGCCGGTGCTGAACGAACTGGGTGCATGGGATCTCGACCCACGGGGCGACGCTTTGGAGTTGGAGGCTGCAGCCGCCCTTTGCCGGAATGCTGGCTACTGGGCAACGCCCTACCCTGTCGCCGAGCGGCTATCGCGTCCGCTCGACCTCGACGCCGACGGACTGATCGTCGTCGCCGACGGTTTTCCCGCGGCGCCGATTCACGGTCTCGATCTGCGCTGGGTTGCTGTGTCGATGTCCGGCCACCGCAGCAGGGCCACTCCTCGGTCGACGAGCACGTCGCTCCGAAACGACGCCTTCGTGGTCCCGCTGGATCTGAGCGATATCGACGACGACGGCGGTCAGGACCTTGCGCTGGGCCTGTTGCTTCCGTGTTGGACCTTGCTGGGCATGCTCGACCGAGCGGTCGACCTGACCCGCTCGCACGTACTGATGCGTGAGCAGTTCGGGCGTCCCCTCGCGCAATTCCAGGGAGTGCAGTTTCAGCTCACGGATGCGGAAGTCGAACGCAGCGGTGTCGAGGTCCTCGCGAAGTACGCGCTGTGGAGCGTCCAGGTCGGCAACGAGGAAGCTCTCCATGACGTTCTCGCCGCGCGGCTCGCAGCCGTCGAGGCTGCACAGAAGGTCTTTCGCGTCGCCCACCAGCTGCACGGAGCAACCGGCTTCTGTGACGAAACGACACTGTCATGGTTGTCTCGGTACAGTCTTCCGCTCCGCCGCCTCCCATTCGGCCAGTCGGCAACGAACGACGAGCTGACTCGTCTCGCCGGTAGGGGCGGTCTCACCGGGCTGTTCAGCGCCGTCGGCGCGCCTGCCGCCTCATGAAATACGACCTCCCGGATGCGTTGATCGTCGAGTGCGACGGCCCGATCCGAACCGTCGTCATCAACCGTCCTGACGCGCTCAACGCGGTCGACAAAGATCTGCACTGGGCGTTTGCACATGTGTGGCGGCAGCTGGCCGCCGATGTCGACGCTTCCGTGGTCGTACTGACCGGCGCGGGCCGGGCGTTCAGTGCAGGTGGCGATCTGGAGTGGCTCACCTCGTTCCTCGACGATCCGGTTGCTCGCGACGAAAGCATCCGAGAGGCAGCCGAGATCGTCGACGAGATGATGAGGTTTCCGCTTCCCGTGATCGCGGCTGTCAACGGCCCCGCGGTGGGACTCGGGTGCAGCATGGCGGTGTTGTGCGACATTGTGCTCGTGTCGGAAACCGCATCCCTGGCGGATCCTCACGTCGCCGTCGGTCTTGCCGCCGGTGACGGTGGGGCGGCCTTCTGGCCGCTTCTCACGCCGATACTGAGGTCGCGTGAGTTCCTGTTCACCGGTGACCGGATCTCGGCGAGCATGGCAGTCGAACTCGGTCTCGCCTCCCGAGTAGTCGCACCCGACGATCTTGCCGATGAAGCGCACCGCCTCGCGCTTCGCTTGGCAGGTTTGCCGAAAGACGCATTGCGACACACCAAAAGAGTTGTGAACATGCACCTTTCCAGGGCGCTGGCCGGCCCGATGCAAGCCGGGTTGGCTGCGGAGATCGCCACCATGCAATCACCGGAACACCGTGAGCGTCTGCAGGAACTCGAGAAGAGGGGGCAGCGTCGTGGTCAGTGATTCCGGGGGACTCGAGGAATTCCGCCACGAAATCCGGCAGTGGTGTGCGACGAACATTCCGCCGGAGTGGCGCCGGGATCAGACAGGAGCCTCGGACGAGGCTTTCGTCCAGTTCCAGAAGGAATGGTTTCAGCAGCTCCGGAAAGCCGACTTGGCGGTGCCGCACTGGCCCGCAGAGTGGGGCGGGGGCATGTCCGTCGCAAAGCAGACCATCCTCTATCGGGAATTGGCTGCACACGACGCGCCGCGTCTGGTCTTACCGTTCGTCTCCATTCACCATGCAGCGTCGACTCTGCTGTCGGCCGGAACCGAAGCCCAGCGCACTCGCCACCTGCCCGCGATTCTGAACGGCGAAATTTGGTGCCAGGGGTTCTCGGAACCGGGTGCGGGTTCTGACATGGCAGCGTTGAAAACCAGTGCCCGTCGCGATGGTGACGGTTACATCGTGAACGGTCAGAAGCTGTGGGCCAGCGGCGCGCTTCACGCCGATTGGTGCCTGCTGTTGGCCCGCACCGATCCGGCAGCCCCCAAGCGACACGGTATTTCGTACTTTCTGATGGACATGCGATCGCCTGGAATCGAGGTTCGCCCGATCCGGCAAGCCACAGGTGAGTCGCACTTCTGCGAAATCTTCCTGAACGACGTCTTCATCCCTGGCGATCAGCTGGTGGGCCCGGAGAACAAGGGTTGGACCGTTGCTCAGGAAACTCTGGGTGCGGAACGCGGTATGACCATGCTCGAGTTGGCCGAACGGCTGGGGACCGGCGGGTTCCAGTGGGTGCTCGACCTGTGTCGATCTCCGGGGGCCGACGGACGAAGGCCGATCGAGGATGCCGTCGTGGCCGACAGGTTGGCGACATTGGACATAGAAGTCACGGGACTTCGCATTCTTTGTCAGGAATTCGTGGAGCAACGCAGTGCCGGGCCCGCCGATGCCTCGATCGTCAAGCTGTATTACAGCGAACTGCTCCAACGTATGACGGACTTCGGCACCGAGATCGCGGGTCTCGCGACGCACACCGAGCTGCAGAAGCCGCTATCGAGCGGATGGGAGTCGGGAACATGGGCGCTCGATTTCATCAGTTCCTGGGAATGGACGATTCCCGGTGGCACGAGTGAGATCCAACGAACGATCATCGGGGAGCGTGGCCTGGGCCTTCCCCGCGAACCCAGGGGAAAATGATGTCGATCGAGACGCAAGATCTCTCCGAATTTCACGATGACCTGCGATCGGTCGCCCGCGATCTGTTGGCGCGAAGTGGCCCCGGCGAGAACGCGCCGTGGCAGCCGTTGGTCGACTCCGGTTTTCTGGCTCTCGAAGTCCCAGAAGCATTCGACGGTGCCGATGCAACACTCGCCGAAACCGCTGTCGTTCTGACGGAGATGGGCCGTACCGCCGCGGCGGGGCCGTACGCAGGGATTGCGGTGTTGGGCCTGGCGCTTCTCGACTCGCTGTCTCCCTCGACGGTTCGCGACGCCTTGTACGCGTCGACGGTCACGGGTGCAGCACGGCCGGTCGCGGTGATCCCGGGGGAGGGGCCCGACATGCTCGTTGCACGGCTCGAACACGCAGCGGACGGGTACATCCTCGACGGAACTGTTGCCTTCGTACTCGACGCACCTGCGGCCGATAATCTCCTGATTCCTGCCCTCGCAGCGGACGGCTCGGTCGTAGTCGTGCACCTCGAGCCGAATGTGCCGGGGCTCGACATCGTCGAACATCCCGTTCTGGACTCCAGTCGATCTCTCGGCTCCGTGGTTGCCGACAACGTCGCCGTCCGTGCCGATTCGGTGTGGCGGTTCGAAGCCGACGGCCGAATCGCGTTGCAGAGATTGAACAACCGCGCGGCGATCGCTGTCGCATGTGACAGTGTCGGATTGAGCGAGGCAATGCTGGACGCAACGGTCGCCTTCGCAGGGGAACGCGAGCAGTTCGATCGAAAGGTCGGCTCGTTCCAAGCAGTCAAGCATGCGTGTGCGGATATGCTCGTGCAGCTCACTGTCGCGAAGAAGCTTGTTGCGGCCGCCGTTTCAGCGGACAGAGGTGGCGTCGACGAGGCCGCGGTGGCGGCGTCGATGGCGAAGTCGTTCGCGTGCAGCATGGCAGTACAGACTGCAGGAAAAGCGATGCAGCTGCACGGCGGTATGGGCTACACGTGGGAGAGCGGAATTCATGTGTACCTCAAGCGTGCTGCCCTCAACCGGTCGCTGTTCGGATCGCCGGCGCAGCATCGCGCGCGACTGGCGCGACGCTACGGCTGAGTTTCCGCGCGACACTCGCAGAACCAACGAGTCGGCGAACGAACCTTTCGGGTTCGTTCGCCGACTCTTTTCGGCACGCTGCCGGCGGTGCGAATCAGCGACCCGCCGGCAGCGCCTCGCTGTAGTCTCCGTCCGGAGCGGTGGCCTCAGCATTCCACTGTTCGACGAGGACTCGCTTGAGTACTTTTCCGGAATCGTTGGTCGGTAGTGGCTCATCTCGCATCCACCATCGGCTGGGGACGGCGAAGTGAGCCAAGCGTAGCGCGGCGAAGTCGCCCAACTCCGAGACAGACGGTGCAGCCCCTGGTTCCAGACGAACGACAGCAGCGACGATTTCACCCAGGTCCGAGTCCGGGAGCCCGATGACGGATACTTCGCGCACTGCTGGATGGGCGCGGAGGACTTCTTCGACGCGAGCGGGAGCGATGTTCTCGCCGCCGCGGATGATCACGTCTTTGGCGCGTCCGGTGATGTACAGGAAGCGATCGGCGTCGACGTGTCCGAGGTCGCCCGTCCGGATCCAGCCGTCGGCATCGATCGTGTCGTCCCCTTGCGCGCCCCAGTACCCATCCATACCTGCTGGCGAGCGAATCAACAGTTCGCCGTTTCCATCGGAATCAGCATTGTCGACACGGGCTTCGACGACGGGTGCCAGTCGACCGGATGAACCTGGGTGACTCGCGATCTCGGCACCGACGCCTGTGCTCACGACCCCTCCGGCTTCGGTCAGACCGTATGTCTGCCCGACTCCCCGGCGCGTGCTGGGGAAGGCGCTCTTGACGCGAGCCAGGAGCGCGTCGTCGACCGGGGCCCCACCCAGAACGACCGTCCGCAATGATTTCACGTCGCGCAGCGGGAGGTCCTCGTGCCCCAGAATCCGTTCCATCATCGTGGGGACGCCGGAGAACATCGTCACTTTCCGAGACTCGATGAGCGACAGAACCGCTTTCGGATCGAAACGTCCCTCCAGGAAGACGATTTCACTGCCCGTCATCAACGGAAAGAGAATCAGCTGTATCGCGCCGATGTGAAACAGTGGAAGCCCTACGAGCGCAACACTCGCAGGATTGTCGTCCGTGATCTGCGTGGGCAGTTTCTTCGCGACAACCATGAGCGTCTGGAGGTTGGCGACGAGAGCGCGGTGGGTGAGGACCGCGCCTTTGGGGAAGTTGGTCGTCCCCGCGGTGAAGAGAATGACAGCCGGGTCGTCCTCGCCTGTGGTGTCCGAACCGTCGGGCGCCGGGAACGAATCCAGGGCCTCGAAAACGTCGTCGACGCTCGGGAGCATGAGGGTGGTGACGAAACCGGGCACCCGCTCGGAGCGGCGTTCGTCGGTGACGACGATGACGGGCGATGCAATTTCACATGCGTTGGCCATCTCCTCGGCGGACCACCAACCGTTGCACGGAACGACGATCGCGCCGATGTCGAGAATCGCAAAGAACATACCCACCCATTGGGGGCTGTTCGAGGCATAGATGCCGATACGGTCACCGCGCTCGACGCCCTTGGAGCGCAGGTATTGCGCGAAACGGTGAACCATCTGCTCGTGCTCTGCAAACGTCACCACAGTCGCACCGTGACGGATGAATGGCCGGTCGCTCCAGCGGCGAGATTCGCGCAGAGCAGCCATGATCGTCGTCGGCCGGTCTCTGTAGACGAGCCCTGGGTGGCCGCAGAAGCTACCAACCTCGACGGTGTCGCCCCACAGGTTCGTTTCGGGCATCAAGAACTCCTCACCGAGTGGCATCCGCGCTGGTCAGCGAGCCCGACCGCGCGGTGGGACACCCATTTCATGTTCGATGCTAAGTGTGTTTGTTCAATCATGTCAAGGATTGCAACTTTAGTGCTATGTTGATTCTGCGACGCTCCTGGCACACGGGATGGGTTCGCGAGCGATTCGCACGACGTCAGCCCGGCCGCGTCAGGCCGAGCACCCAAATCCCCTCGTCGAATCCGCTTACGTCACAGATCAGGAGGCTTACATGACAGACACGACACTCGAAACAGATCGCGAGTTCGCGCGTATCGACGACGAACAAGTGGCCGCTTTGAGGAACATGATCGGGAAGCCGATCCGCAGCGATCGGCCGCACATCACGGAGCTCACCTCCGACGCGATCCGGCATTACGCCTTTGGTATCGGAGATCGGAATCCCCTGTGGACCGAACCCGAATACACTGCATCGCAGGGAAAACCGCAGTTGGCACCCCCATCGGCGCTTCTTGCGATGGACAAGGTCTTCAGTGGTTATGTCACAGGGCTGCCCGGCATTCACGCGATGTACGCCGGCACGACGTTCGAGTTCGAACGTCCGTTGCAGGTCGGTGACAAGCTGAAGGGCAGCGCAACCCTGAAGGAACTGATCGAACGGCCGAGCAAGTTCGCCGGTCGTTCTTGGCAGCAGATTTATGAGGTGCCGTTCCACGATCCCGAGGGCAACCTTGTGTGTACGGGGCACTCGTACTGCTTCCGTATCGAGCGCGACAATGCTCGTGAGAACAAGAAGTACGAAGAGATTCGCGTGGAATGGACGCCGGATCAGATTCAGGAGATCGCGCAGCGTTACCGCGACGAAGAGGCACGCAGGCGCGGTGACAAGCCGCTGTACATCGACGAAGTCAAGGTCGGAGACAAACTGCCTGCGCTCACCAAGGGGCCGTACACCGCGACAACGGCAATCGCCTACCTGCTGGGCTGGGGTGGACTGTACGTGCGCGGCCACGGCGACGCATTCGATCTCTTCAATCGCCACCCGGCTCTCGGGATACCCAACGAGTGGGGCGTGCCGGAGCCACCGGAGCGTGTGCACTGGGATCCCGACCTGGCTCGCCGCGTCGGCGTTCCGGGGGCCTACGACTACGGCCCGGAACGCGTGTCGTGGATGAGTCACGTCATCACCGACTGGATGGGTGATGCAGGATTCATGAAGTATCTCGACGTTCAGGTCAGGCGCCATAACGTGCTCGGTGAGCTCGTAACGTGCGATGGTGAGATCACTGCTGTCGACACCGCAACGCGCACAGTCGAAATCAAGCTCGATGCAGTAAATCAGGACGGACACGAGTCTGCTCGCGGTACCGCACGAGTAGTGCTTCCCGCCCGATAGAACACACTGAATCAACGGACGCCGCATGTGCACTGACGTGTGGCGCACTGCGAGGGCTGGACGGGCATTGTCGCTCGTTCAGCCCTCGCTTGCGTTTCTGGGCTCGACCGAACACCGGTTGTAATCCATCCTTATGAAGATAACAAGACTTGCAATCGTTAGCTGTTGATGGTTGGCTCAGTCAGGGCATGTGGTCTGCGTCACTGATTTCTGCGGAATCGAGTTCACGCGGCTGCGTCGTCGACGTCGAACTATCTGATTCGAATCACTCTCGAAGCGAAGGGGCGGTCGTTATGCAGTTGGCCCGATACACGAACAACGATTCCATCGATGTCGGCGAAGGTTGGAGTGTCGAACGCCTTACCTCACCCAGTCGATTGTTCGGAGCGAACGGCATCCGTACCGGGGCCGACGGCCGTATCTACGTCGCACAGGTGGCAGGCAGTCAGATAAGCGCATTCGACGTCGAGACCGGACAACTGGAAACCATCAGTGCAATGGGCGGCGACATCGTCGCGCCCGACGATGTCGCCTTCGATCCAGCCGGCGACATGTACGTCACCGAGTATTACAACGGCCGCGTGAGCGTTCGTGGAGCCGCCGGGGGCACGCGCACGCTGCGTGACGATCTTCCGGGAGTGAACGGAATTACCTTCCATCAAGGACGGTTGTTCGTCAACGAGTGCCGCATCGGTGGCCGGTTGATGGAACTCGACCTTGCAGGCGGTGCGCCCCGAGTGTTGCTGGACAACCTCCCGATGCCGAACGCGATGGAGGTCGGTCCGGACGGGTTGCTGTACTACCCGATGTTGGGTACCAACGAAATTTGGAGGATCGACCCAGAGGGTGGCGAACCGCAACGCGTCGTCGGTGACCTCGGTGTGCCCGATGCGGTGAAGTTCGACTCCGAAGGTTTCATAGTGTCCACGCAGGTTGCGTCGGGTGAGGTGTTGCGAATCAACCCGCGAAACGGCGACCGCACCGTATTGGCCAGTCTCACAACGGGTCTCGACAACCTCACCTTCGTTGGAGATCGCCTCTTCGTTTCCAACATCACGGGACAGATCACCGAGATACTGGGCGGCGGAGAGACAAGAACGGCGCTGCCGGACGGACTGACCTGGCCATTGGATCTCACCGCCGGACCCGACGGCACCGTGTACATCGCCGACGGCGCAGCCTTGGTGGCGCGCACTCCCGACGGCGAACTTCGAGACCTGGGGAGACTGTTCAGCCCGGGCTACCCGACGTACGTCCGTGGGGTGGCTGTGTCGGGTGACGGAGAGTTCGTGTGTACCGGTAACGGTGCGGTGGCTCGCTACCGGCCGGCGCTCGCCGAGTCGGAAGTCCTGGCCGACGGGTTCGACCAGCTCTACGGGGTCGCGGTGTCATCGTCCGGTGTTGTTGCGGTCGCCGACATGGGCGCAGGCAAGGTGTACTCCGTCGAAACCGGTGGGGCGACGGCAATCGCCACGGGTTTGTGTCAACCCGTGGGTGTTGCCTTCACCCCGTCCGGCACCTGCCTGGTATCCGAGGCCGGCGCCGGACGGGTCGCCGCAATCCGTGGCTCGGGAGTCGACACGGTGATCGACGGCCTCGGTACCCCTCACGGAATCGTCGTGCACGAAGGCTGGCTGTACATCGTGGATGTCGAAGCCAAGACGCTGATCCGGGTGGACCTCGAGAGCAAAGAGCAGCAGACTCTTGCGCGCAACCTACCCGTGGGTGCCCCCGAGGGCGTCACACCCAAGCCACTGCTCGGCCTACCGCCCGTTTTCGGGCCACAGGGACCGTTCACCGGCCTCGCTGTCGGTCCTGGCGGCGTCGTCTACGTATCGGCGGACGCAGAGGGCAGCGTTCTCGCAATCCGCCAAAACCCGCAAGACGTGTGAACACCCCCGCGTCACGACCGACAGCACAAAACCAAGGAGACCTACATGACAAGTTGCAGTCCCACACAGACACCCGAGGTCGACCACGTCGCACTTCGCGCCAAGTACCTCGCAGAACGTGACAAGCGGCTCCGCCCCGACGGGCAGGCGCAGTACGTCGAAACCGACAAGGAATTCGTCGAATACTACGAGGAAGATCCGTACACCCCGGTCGTCCCGCGTCTGCCGATCAAGAAGGACATCGAGGTCGTCGTACTCGGCGGTGGCCTGTCCGGTCTCGTATCGGCGGCCCGCATCAAGGAAGCCGGCATCGACGACGTTCGGGTCATGGACCATGCTGGTGATTTCGGCGGCGTCTGGTATTGGAACAGGTACCCCGGAATTCAGCTCGACTCGGACGCATACTGCTACCTTCCGTTGGTCGAGGAGGTCGGCTACGTACCGAAGGAAAAGTACTCGCACGGCGACGAGGTGTTCGAGCACTGCCAGCGCATCGGGAAACACTTCGGACTCTACGACGGTGCGATCTTCAGTACCTTGATCCTCTCCCAGGAATGGGAAGAAGAGACAAAGCGCTGGCTGATCCGCACCAACCGCGGCGACGAGATCCGCGCGCGATACGTCGTGATGTGCCATGGGTCCCACAACCGTCCGAAACTGCCTGGGATTCCGGGGATCACCGACTACAAGGGTCATACTTTCCACACCGCGCGGTGGGATTACGAGTACACCGGCGGTGACATGCACGGCGGGCTGGACAAGTTGGCCGACAAGCGCGTCGCCATCATTGGCACCGGCGCCAGTGGCGTTCAGGTCGTGCCGTACCTCGCAGAATCCGCCAAGCATCTGACCGTTTTCCAGCGGACACCGTCGGCCATCTACGAACGTGGCGACGTAGCCACCGACCCGGAATGGGCAGCATCGCTGAAGCCTGGCTGGCAGGAGGAGTTGCGTCGCAACTTCCACACCGGAGCCTTCGAGTCCTTCGCCCCGGGGCAGGACGATCTGATCTGCGACGGCTGGACGGAGGTCAACCGCAATCTCTCGGCGTACTTGACTGCCAACGATGGCTGGGCGGACTTGACGCCCGAGAAGTTCATGGAACTCCGCGAGATCAAGGACTACGAGTCGGGGCAGCGGCTACGGGACCGGGTGGATGCGATTGTCACCGATCCCGCGACGGCCGAGAAACTGAAGCCGTACTACCGCCCACTGTGCAAGCGCCCCGCGTTCAACGACGGCTTCCTCCCAACGTTCAACCGTCCCAACGTCACCCTGGTCGATGTGTCGAACACGAAGGGCGTCGAGCGCATCACCGAGAACGGTGTCGTCGAGGACGGTGTGGAGCACGAAGTGGACTGCATCATCTTCGCCAGCGGCTTCGAGATCACCAGCGATCTCGATCGTCGCCTCGGCATCCACCCATATGTGGGTCGCGACCGGCTCTCGCTGTACGACCACTGGGGCAAGGGTTATCGCACACTGCACGGAACGATGAGCCACGGGTTCCCCAACCAGTTCTTCACCGGCTTCATCCAGGGCGGCGTAACTGCAACCACGACAGCGATGTTCGAGCAGCAGGCCGTTCATATCGCGTACATCATCAAGGAAGCCCGGGCGCGTGGGGCCGAGACCGTCGAGCCGACGCTCGACGCTCAGGACGAATGGTGCACCACTGTGAAGGACACGGCACTCGACAACAGCAATTTCCAGCGCGAGTGCACCCCCGGTTATTACTACAACGAGGGAGAAGCTCAGCTACGTACCTATCTGGGTGACCCGTACTGGCCAGGCTTTTACCTACTCGAGGATTTGCTTCGCGAATGGCGCAACTCGGGTGAGCTGCCAGGCTTGGTGCTGACCGAGTCGAAAGACGCGGTGCCCGCTCGAAGCTGAGCGCACGGGTCCTCACTTCATACGAGTGCGCGACCTGATCCAACTCGGATCAGGTCGCGCACTCGTATTCGTCGGGCAGATCAGCGTGCCGTCCAACCGCCGTCCACGACGAGTGTTTGACCGGTGACGTAACTACCGGCGTCACTGCACAGCCACAGCACAGCACCGACGATGTCCTCGGCCGTGCCGGTTTTCGGTAGAGGCGTGTTGCGGCGTAGGTATTCGGCGGAGCGCTCGTTTTCGTACAGCGGTCCGGTGATTTCGCTTCTGAAAAATCCAGGTGCGACCGTGTTGACTCGGATCGAGTGCCGTGCCCACTGCACCGCCAACTCGACCGTGAGACCTGACAGTCCTGCTTTGCTCGCCGCGTAGGACGCCTGGGGAATACCGGGCAACCCGACCCGACCACTGATCGACGAAATGTTCACGATCGTTCCACGGCCGGCGTCCCTCATGTGAGGAAAAGCGCTCTGCGCCAGTACAAACGGAGCCAGCAAGTTGAGGTCCATAGTGCGCCTCAACGCGTCGAGTGGCTCGGATTCGGCGCGCTCTTCGGTGAACATGCTGCCGGCCGCGTTGACGACAATCTCCGGCGGGCCCAACTTTTCCACGACGGTGGGGACGATGGCGCCCACTTCTTCGAGGTCGGACAGGTCGCATGCGACCGCCAGTCCTCCGATTTTTTCTGCGAGTGCCTTCAGCCTGTCGACGCGTCGCGCCACCAGAACCACCTCGGCGCCGAATGCTGCCAGTTCCTCGGCGATGGTTGCCCCCAGCCCCGAGGATGCACCGGTCACTATTGCGACGCGACCCGACAGGTCGAACATGCGCTGTGCGGATGCGTTCCGATTCTCGGTGCTCATGCCGGTCGGCCTGACGTCGGTGCGGTGAGGGTGGTCGAGTTACTGTCGGAGCGTTGTTCGACGACGAAGTCGTAGAGCCCGGCGCGCCGAACTTTGCCCATTGCATTGACGGGAAGGGTGTCGACCACTGTCCAGAACTCGGGCACCTTGTACGGCGACAAGTCGCGCCTGCACAACTGGGTCAACTCGTCGAAATCGATGTCCTGCTCGGTGCTTTCGATGACTGCACCGACTCGTTGACCGAGCCTGTCGTCCGGAACGGGATACACAGCGACCTTGACGATGTCCGGGTGTGCGGCGAGAACCCTCTCGACTTCCAGCGGGTATACGTTTGCGCCACCTCGGATGATGATCAACTTCTTCCTGTCCAGCACGCGTAGCCAACCGTCGGCGTCCACGGTACCGATGTCACCGGTTGCGACGATGCCATCACGAGGAGGCACGACGACGCCGTTCTCCCAATAGCCGAGCAACGGTGTCCACGTTTGTGCCCACTCACCCGTCGACGCACCGGTCAGACACAGTTCACCGAGTTCGCCGGCAGGCAGTCGTGCACCCGAATAATCATACGCCGCAACGTCGTATTGCGGGAGAACCCGGCCGCTGGTCCCCGGAAGCCACTCGCTACCCGGTGGGTCGATCGACACGACGGTGGGCGCCTCGGTGAGTCCGTATGTGACGCGGGGGACCAGACCGTGCGCCTCGGCGAAGGACCGGCGCAAACTGTCGGGAGTGTCGCTACCGCCACACCAGACTTCGTCGAGGGAGCTGATGTCGATGTCCGGACGCTGCGCCAAATCATGGAGTTGAGCCGGTGCGCCGTTCCAGACCGTGACGCGCCGCGAGGAGATCCATTCGGCCACGCCGTCGAGATCTCGGCGATCCATGATGACGGCGCACCCACCCGCCTGCGCGGTCAACAGGGTCGACAGGACCATGAGGTTGAGAATGGTCATGGGGAAGCTGTCGCCCTTGCGGAGTTCCGGGCCCCAACCGCGGGTCGCGACAAGAGCTGCTCCGGGGAGGAGAAGATTGCGTTGGCTGTGAACAATCGCTTTGGGTCTCCCCGATGTTCCACTGGTGAAAGCGATCCCGGCTGGCGAATCTGGATTCATCTGTGCCGACGGTATCCGATCCGCACTCTCCAGCAATGCGCGCCACCTGTCGAGTGACACCGTACGGGGGGTGTCGATTCGACACTTCGGGCCGGCAAGCACCACAGCGGGTTCGCACAGAGCGATCAGTTCCATCTGCTCGTTCTGTGGAAGAGCTTCGCCCACACCTACCCAGATCGCACCGACACGTTGAGTTCCGTGGAAGGCAGCGACGATGTCGAGATCGTTCGGCAGGCACGCTGCCACGCGATCACCCGGAACTACACCGAGTGCACGTAGAGCTCCCGCTGCTCGCTGGGCTCGGTCGTCGAGGTCTAGGTAAGACCAAACGCCGGACGCGGCCTCGACAGCAGGACTGTTCGGACGAGTTTCGAGAGCGCCCTGGAGCACCGTGGCGATCGTGCCGTCGAATTTCTTCACGACCCAGTCATACCACCATCCTTGCAAGGATTCATCTGATAGCGTCGAAATCGGCGAATTCGCCACAACGTGCCAGCCGAACCGGCCCGCAGCGATCTTCTCCCGTCTCCATCATCCGGGAACTACGGCGGGCAATCCGATCGGTTTCGAAGGCGCACAGCAATCGACACGCAGCAGTGAGGTTCACACACATGAAGCACACAGGGCCGTTGTCCGGCGTTCGCGTCATCGATCTGACTGCCATGGTGATGGGGCCCTACTGCACCCAGATAATGGCTGACATGGGCGCGGATGTCGTCAAAATCGAAGCGCCGTCCGGAGACAACACCAGATACATCTCGGTCGGTCCGGAGCCGGGAATGAGCGGGGTGTTCGTCAACGTCAATCGCGGCAAACGCAGTGTCGTCCTCGACCTCCGTTCGGAGGAGGGGCGAGCGACGCTGCGTGAACTCATCGTGGGCGCGGACGTTTTCGTGCACTCGATGCGCGGTTCGGCGATAGCTCGGCTCGGGTTCGACTACGAGGCCGTTTCGGTAATCAACCCGTCGATCGTCTACACGAACTGTTACGGGTACGGCCGCCGTGGCCCAGATGCGAATCTGACCGCATACGACGACACCATTCAGGCCGAGTGCGGGCTGCCGTTCGCGCAGGAGCAGTTGACGGGTGAGGTCGGCTACGTGGGGACGATCATTGCCGACAAGGTCGCCGGAATGACCGCCCTGTACGCCACGACCACCGCGCTCTTCCACCGAGAACGGACGGGGGAAGGACAGGAGGTCGAGGTCGCGATGTTCGAGACGATGGCCGCGTTCATGTTGGTCGAACACGCCAACGGCGCGATGTTCGAGCCGCCGGTGGGTCCGGCGGTCTACCCACGTGCGGTCGCTCCGAAGCGAAAGCCGTATCGCACCAAGGACGGTTACCTGTCGGCGCTGGTGTACAACGACAAGCAGTGGTCGACGTTCGTCGATGCGGTACAGCCGAACTGGGCGGACGAGCGCTTCGCGACCCTTGCGCAGCGGGCGCGGTGCACCGACGTCATCTACGGTCACCTCGAGAACACGTTCGCGAAACGAACGACGCAGGAGTGGCTGGATCTACTTCGTTCGTTGGACATTCCGTGTGCGCCGGTTCGCACGTTGGACGAGTTGTTCGAGAACCCACATCTCGAGGCCGTTGGGTTTTTCGAGCGGGTGAAGACGGAAAATGGCACCGTCTCATTCCCCGGTCCGCCTACCTGGTTCTCCCGCACTCCCGCGCGCGTGGCCGGGCCGGCGCCTCGGCTGGGCGCGCACACCGAGGAGGTGCTGGGGGAAATGGTGGCCGGATTGCAATCATCGTAAAGATAGCAATGCTTGTAATGCTTGACTCGCAGTGGTTATGCTGGACCTGCTGTGGCACGCGTCACGATACAAGGCAGCCGGGTGTGACAGCGACACTTCCATGATCCTCACGGGTACGGAGAGTTTTCGGCGTTCGACGTTCTCGAGTCACGGGAGGAGCAAAGATTTGCTTGCAACAGGAGGGAACGCGTAATGGCACACCCGATCGAATTGGACGGGCGAATCGTCGTGGTGACAGGTGCTGCAGGCGGCGGCATCGGGACCTCCGTCACGCGAATGACCGCGGAGGCCGGTGCGACGGTGATCGCCGTGAGCCGGTCGGAGGAGAACCTGGTCGCAAATATTTCCCCCCTGCAGGCGGATGGGCTTCCGGTCGTCCCCGTCATCGCGGACGTGTCGACCGACGACGGCGTCGCGGCTGTCATCGAGGTGGTACGCAGAACGGAAGGTCGGCTCCATGGTCTGGTCAATGTTGCCGGTGGCGCCGCGCCTTCCACCTGGATGCCGGCCACCAGGGTCAGCCGCGACGATTGGCGCGCGCTGTTCAACCAGAACCTCGAAACGATGTTCTTCATGAGCCAGGCCATCGCAGCGGAACTGAAAGTACAGGGCAATACAGGATCGATCGTGTCTATCTCGTCCATCTCGGGAATGAACACGGCGCCGTTCCACATCGCATACGGCACTGCAAAAGCCGCCTTGGTTGCTGCCACTCGCACCATGGCAGTGGAACTGGCGCACGATGGGGTCCGCGTCAACGCGATTGCACCCGGGGTGACTGCCACGCCTGCTTCACGCACGTTCATCGAAGAAGATCCGGAACGCGACTCCCGTGCGATCGCGATGGGACGCCGTGGACTCCCTGAGGAGCAAGCCGGCGCCATATTGTTTCTGCTGTCCGATCTTTCGACCTACATCACAGGTCAGACGCTCTTGGTGGACGGCGGATTGAATCTGAAGTGGACCCATATGGGTGCGGACCACACCTCTCTGTTCCTCAAAGACGAGTCGTTCCGCGCGGCAATTTCACACTGACACAACAGCTCGAAAGGAAGAACCATGACGGACATCATCGACAACGTGCAGGAAACCGCGACGACCGCCACCGAGGACGCGTCACCGATTCTCACGATTCCGGTGGAGGCCTACATTTCTCGCGACTACGCGAAGGCCGAGTTCGAACGCCTGTGGTCCAAAGTGTGGCAGCAGGTGGGTCGCATCGAGGATATTCCGAATGTCGGTGATTTCCTGACGTACGAAATCCAAGATCAGTCGTTCATCATCGCTCGGACAGAAACGGGACTGAGGGCGTACCACAACGTTTGTTCGCATCGAGGCCGTCGATTGGTCGATACCCCCGAGGGCGAGCGGCAGGCAATGGGCAATTGCAAGCAGTTCGTCTGCGGATACCACGGCTGGCGCTACAACCTCGACGGAACGAATACCGTTGCGCCGCAGAGGGTGGACTGGAAGAACACCCTCACCAAGGAGAACAGCAAACTCGTCGACGTCAAGGTCGACACCTGGGGCGGTTGGGTGTGGATCAATCTCGACCCCGACTGCGAATCCCTGGCGGACTATCTCGCTCCTGCCACGAGGTTGCTCGACCACTTCGAGACTCAGAAGCAGCGGTTTCGCTGGCGGAGGTGGCTCGTGGTCGATTGCAACTGGAAGGTCGCGCTCGAAGCCTTCGCGGAGACGTATCACGTGCCGTACACCCACCCAGAGTTCATGGCGTTCGGTGTCTACCTCGGCTGGTCGAGGCCTCATGGCATTCACAGCAACATCGGCTTCGAGGCCCCGAAGGGGATGGACGAAAACCAGGCGAAGGTTCGCATCGGCAGCGGGCCCGATCCCCGACTCGCGACGCAGGAAATGCAGAACTTCACCTGGTCGAACGCAGGTACGAGCACCACCAAGACTTTGGTCGATGCCGCGAATCGGTTGGTCGAGGAACTGCCCGAGGGGACGCCTCCGGCTCAGGTCCTGCGGCACTGGCTGGAGTCGGCCAAGCGCGACGACGCTGCGCGTGGCGTGATCTGGCCGGAGATCGATCCGGCCATCGTTGCAGAAAGCGGAACCGCCTGGCAGATCTTCCCCAATTTCCAGATCGGGCACGGTCTGAACAATATGATCAGCTACAGCGCGCGACCCTACGGAGACGACCCCGACAAGTGCATCTTCGAGGCCGCAGTCTACGAGCTCTACCCGGAAGGTGAAGAGCCAGAGACCAAGTGGGAGTACACGCCGGAGGACGGCGCGGGATGGCTGACCGTGCTGCCACAGGACTTCAGCAACATGTCGGCCGTCCAAAAGGGAATGAAGAGCAAGGGCTTCAGCGGCGCGAAGCCCAATCCTTACCGTGAGCAGAGTGTCGTCAACCTGCACCACAACTTGGCCAAATACATGGGAACCGGCGAACCGACTCTGCGCGACTGAGTCGGCGACTGCCGATGGCCGGCCCTCCACGTACTCCATTTCGGACAACCTGCTTCATCTAGGACGAACATGACAAGTAGCTCAGCGACCGAAAGCCTCGGTGATTTCGGCGGGGGACAAGCCAGATTCGACGGTCGGGTGGCGGTGATCACGGGAGCGGGTCGTGGCCTCGGCCGCGCTTACGCGCTTCTCTTGGCGGCCAAAGGTGCGAAGGTGGTGGTGAACGACCCGGGTGTCGGACCCGACGGTACCAATTTCGACAATGGGCCGGCCGACGACGTGGTGCGTGAAATTCAGGCGGCGGGCGGTGCTGCCGTCGCGTGCACCGAATCGGTTGCCACTGCCGACGGAGGCCGGGCGATAGTCGACACTGCCATCGAACATTTCGGCCGTATCGACATTCTCGTACACAACGCCGGTATCAATCGCTACGGGTTGCTGCCGGACATGACGCACGAGGACTTCGATGCTGTACTCGACGTGCACCTCCGCGGTGCATTCCACGTCGTTCGCCCTGCGTTCCCTCTCATGGCTGCCGCCGGATACGGCCGCATCGTGCTCACTTCGTCGATTCTGGGCTTCTACGGTAACCACCGCGTCGCCAACTACGCCGCCTCGAAAGGCGGAATCATCGGCCTGGCAGGTGTAGTCGCAGTCGAGGGTGCCGATCACGGAGTCAAGTGCAACGTCATCGTGCCCGCAGCATTGACGCGGCTGGCTGCAGCGCTGGACACCTCGGCCTACCCGCCGATGGGGCCGGAACTCGCCGCCCCGGTGGTCGGCTGGTTGGCGCACGAATCATGCTCCGTCAACGGAGAGACGCTCATATCCATCGCGGGCCGTGTGGCGAAGGCGTACGTCGCCGAAACACGCGGCGTCTACCGGCCGGAATGGTCCATCGATTCGGTCGGGGAGCAGATCGACGAGATCTGCGACACCACCGACCCCTGGGTCTTGCCGTCGGTATCCGGATACGGCGAACACCTCAAACGAAGCTTCGCAATTGCCAGAGAGGGCAGCAAGCATGTCAGTCAAAGTATTTGAACGAATTCTCGACCTCTTCGAGGCAGAGGGTATCAACACGATTTTCGGTATCCCCGATCCCAACTTCGTGCATATGTTCCATCTGGCCGAGGAACGTGGGTGGAACGTGGTGGCACCGCACCACGAGGAATCGGCGGGCTTCATGGCCGAAGCAGTGTCTCGCATGACCGGAAAAGCAGCGGTGTGTATCGGCACGCTCGGACCAGGCGTCGCCAACCTCGCCGGCGCGATGATGTGTGCCAAGGTCGAGAATTCGCCGGTCATCTTCCTGGGCGGACAACGCGGGCGCGTCACCGAGCAGCGTGTACGTCGCGGACGTATCCAGTTCGTCAAGCAGGTCGAACTGTTCGAACCGTCCGTGAAGTACAGCGCCAGCATCGAATACGCTGATCAGACGGACGAGATCATCCGCGAGGGCTTGCGCAAGGCACTGTCGGGCACCCCCGGCCCGGTCTACATCGAGTACCCGCAGCACATCATTCAAGAAGAGTTGGACGTGCCGGCTGCATTGCCGCCGAGCGCGTATCGGCTCACCAATCAGATGGCCGGGCCCGACCGGGTCGCGCAGGCCGTCGAAGCGATTAAGGCTGCCAAGCAGCCTATTCTCTTGATCGGACACGGAGTTCACACGTCTCGCGCCGGTGAGTCCGTCCGCGCATTGGCAGAACTCATGGCATGCCCGGTCATTCAGACGTCGGGTGGCACCTCGTTCATCGAGGGCCTCGAGGACCGCACATTCCCGTACGGGTTCTCCAAGTCCGCTGTCGAGGCTGTCGTGCAGTCCGACCTGTGCTTGGCAATCGGCACGGAACTGGGAGAACCCACGCACTACGGGCGCGGGCGGCACTGGGCCGAAAACGAGTCCAACCGCACGTGGCTACTCATCGAACAGGACCCCGAGGCCATCGGTGTCAACCGCACCATCGACATTCCCCTGGTCGGAGATCTTCGCGCGGTCGTCCCGCAGCTCGTCGAGGCGCTGAAAGATTCGCCGCGCACGGCAACACCCGAGTTGGAGGCCTGGATTCGGGAAGACGCGCGACAGCTTGCGGAACTCGCCGAGACGGCTCCCGCCGGCATGTCCCCTGTGCATCCCGCTCGCATAGTGGTCGAAGCCACCAAGGAATTCCCAGCCGACGGCATCATGGTTCGCGACGGCGGAGCCACGACGGTATTCGGGTGGACCTACTCGCAGGCGAAGCCACACGATGTCATGTGGAACCAGAACTTCGGTCACCTCGGTACCGGTCTTCCCTACGCGGTCGGCGCCGGCATCGCCGATGGTGGCAAGCGCCCGATCATGCTCGTCACCGGAGATTCTTCTTTCCAGTTCCACATCGCCGAGCTCGAAACGGCGGCTCGCTTCAATCTTCCTCTCGTGTGCGTTGTCGCTGTGGATTACGCCTGGGGTCTCGAAGTGGGCGTGTACAAGCGCACCTTCGGCCAGGGGTCGCGAGAAACCGGCGTCCACTGGAGTCAAGAGACCCGCCTCGACAAGGTCGCCGAAGGGTTCGGTTGCTACGGCGAATACGTCGATACGGACGCCGACATCGGTCCCGCCATCAAGCGCGCGTACGCCAGCGGCAAGCCCGGCGTCATCCACGTTGCTGTCGACCCGAAGGCGAACTCGGAGGAAATGCCCAACTACGGCGAATTCCGCACCTGGTACGCGGAGGGCTCGCAGTGACACGCCAGACGGCTATGCCGGTCGGCGTCCTGAAGACGACTATGGAGAGGGATGAGCGGTGATGCGCGAATATCGGAAGTTCTACATCGGTGGGCAGTGGGTCGAGCCTGCCGGCTCGGCGACGATGGACATCGTCAACCCTGCCACCGAGGAAGTGTGCGGCATCGTCGCGATGGGTTCGGACGCCGATGTCGACCGGGCAGTAGCGGCCGCCCGCGGCGCTCTACCGGGTTGGGCTGCAACTCCTGTTGCCGGCCGAGCAGACGTTCTGCGTGCGATCCTGTCCGAGTTCGAGAAGCGAACCGCGGATCTCGCCGAAGCTTTGACCGAAGAGATGGGGGCTCCCAAAGCCCTGGCAAGCGGATTCCAAGTGAACCTCGGTGCGGGACACCTCAACACGGCTATCGAAGCACTGGAGAACTACCGCTTCGAAGAACAGCGTGGTGCATCGCTCATCGTTCAGGAGCCGATCGGCGTGTGTGGACTCATCACACCGTGGAACTGGCCGATCAGTCTTATCGCCGTGAAGGTGTTTCCGGCACTCGCAACGGGGTGCACGATGGTGCTCAAGCCGTCGGAGCGCTCTCCGTTCAGCGGCCAGATCTTCGCGGAAATCCTCGACAGCGCGGGTGTACCCGACGGTGTCTTCAATCTCGTGCAGGGTGATGGGCCCGGTGTCGGCGCCGCCTTGTCCGGACATCCCGACATCGACATGATCTCCTTCACCGGCTCGACCCGGGCTGGTGTCGATGTCGCGGCGCGTGCGGCACACAGCGTGAAGCGAGTGACGCAGGAACTCGGTGGCAAGGGCCCGAACATCATTCTGGACGACGATGATTTCGCCGCGAATGTCGGCAAGGGCGTCGCGAGCATGATGATGAATTCGGGTCAGACGTGCAGTGCACCGTCTCGAATGCTGGTCCCCCACAGTCGCATGGCCGAAGCCGCCGAGATCGCGCGCGAGGCGACTGCGCACGTGACCGTGGGTGACCCCAACGGCGATTTCGCAATCGGACCTGTCGTTGCGAAGTCCCAGTTCGACTCCATCCAAACGCTCCTACAGCAGGGGATCGACGAAGGCGCGACGTTGGTTGCAGGCGGTCCGGGTCGTCCCGACGGTCTCGAAAAGGGTTACTACGTCAAGCCGACCGTGTTCGCCGACGTCAAGAATGACATGACGATCGGTCGCACCGAAATTTTCGGACCCGTTTTGACGATCATCGGCTACGACAACATCGACAACGCAGTCGAGATCGCCAACGACACGGACTACGGATTGGCCGCGTTCATTGCCGGGGCCGATGTGGAGCAGGCGCGTTCGGTAGCGCGTCGCATCCAAGCCGGCTCGGTCGTCATCAATGATGCGTTCGACTTCTCGGCGCCGTTCGGCGGCTATAAGAAGAGCGGAAACGGGAGAGAGTGGGGCGACTTCGGCTTCCTCGACTACCTCGAAGTAAAGAGCGTTCTCGGGTACGGAGAAGGCGATTCCTGACCGTACAGATCGACTGTCATCACCGGTGCGCCAGCCACGGTGGACCGAACCCGCTCTATAGGAGACGTGCCATGGAAACCATTGAAACCAAGAAGCTCGGTGACAAGGTCGGTATCGAGTTCGTCGGAGTCACGGCTCAGCAGCTCCGTGAGGACGACAACCTCGCCGAACAGGTCCGTGATGCGGTCGACAAGCAAGGTGTCGTCCTGTTTCGCAAAATCGACGCGGACGACGAGACGCAGGTCGCGTTCTGTCGAAAGCTGGGTCCTCTCAACGACTTTTCGATGCTGCCCCCATACGGCGTCGACGAAGTCATGGAAATCAGCTTCGACCCGTCGAACCCTTTGGCCAAGCACCTGAAAAGTAACGATTACTGGCACGTGGACGGGCTTCTCGACGAGAACCCGGCGAAGACTGGCGTGCTCAGCGCGCGCGCTGTGGCTGACAAGGGCGGGGAGACTGAATTCGCCAGTTGCTATGCCGCGTACGACGCTTTGACGGACAGCGAGAAGGAACAGTTCGAGGATCTCCGCGTCATCCACAATTTCGAGAACGTGCAACGAAACTCGTATCCGGACCCCACTCCGGAGCAGATCGCTGAATGGCGACAGCGTCCGGAATACAATCGGCCGCTGGTGTGGCAGCACGAGAACGGCCGCAAGTCCCTCGTGATCGGTGCGACCGCATCTCACATCGAGGGCATGGACTACGAAGAAGGCCGCGCTCTGCTGAAGCAGCTCACCGAACGCGCGACGGCACCGGGCTTGGTGTACCAGCACGTGTGGTCGGTGGGAGACATGGTTCTGTGGGACAACTCGGGTCTACTGCATCGCGCTTGCGACTTCGACCGCAGCGAACCGCGTCGCATGCATCGCTCAACGGTCACCAGTACCGAGAAAGCCGTTTAGGTAGCCGAACGACAGCGGTCGAACAGACCGTCCGACACAGTTATCGCGTTCGGCCTCGCCGAGTTCGGCTCATCGAACTCGGCGAGGCCGAACGTGACAACATGCTGGCTCCGAGGGAGCGGGTTTCATTGTTCAAACAGATCTGTTTTTTCCGGAAACGTTCCGATATGACCTCGGAGCAATTCCTTGATTATTACGAGAATCAACACTCACAGCTTGCTGCGAGAACCGGAAAGCCGAGTATCCCGAATGCGGTGCGATATGTTCGGCGGTATCTCACGCCGTTGGAAAATCCGGTTACAGGCCAAGTGCATGACAGCGGTTACGACTGCATCATGGAGATTTGGTGGAACACCCGGGAAGATTTCGAGCACTCGCAGCGGCTTATCAGCGATCCTGATCGGTTGCCGCACACGATCGCGGACGAGAAGAATTTATTTGCAACGCACGCAAACCCCATCTGTGCCGTGGAGGAGTACGACTCTCCCATGGGGCCTGCAGGTGAATCCTACGAGTGGGTTCCTGTAGTGCGTCCTTGATTTTGCGCCAGTCGAAAGGTGGCCAGCGGTGAGCAGTGTGCACGACCTTCCAGCGCATGTCTTCCGCCACATCGAATCGGGAGTCGTGACGGAGTTTTCGACTGTGTCGAGAGCAGGTGTGCCGATCGACACACCGACCTATTACTTTCCGTCCGACGACATGGCAACGATCGATGTGGCAACGGGTCTGCCCAACCCCGCGAAGGCCGAGCGTGTCCGTCGCAACGCAAAGGTGGGTCTTCTGATCGAGGGTGGACCCGACGAGCCGGTAGTCGTCGTGCGAGCGCGCGGTGCGGTACGCGACAGCGACATTCAAGCGAACGCCATTCGCTATCTCGAGGAGACCGGTTACAAGGGGATCAGTCATGGCATCACGTGGGCGGATGCGCGGAAGGCAGTGACGTACTGGTCACGCATCATCATCGAAAACAAGCCGGAACGTATCTATTGGTGGGACAACCAGGCTGCGTTGGACGGTCCGCCGCACGTGTGGCGGGCTCCGGCTGATACGTCGTATCCGGCCTCCGATCCGGCACCCTCGGGGGTGATGAAACGGTCTGCGTGGCCCACTCGTCCTTGGCTGGACGTTGCCCGTGATGCGCTTACCGGGGGAGCGTCTGCGCATCTTTCGATTCTCGACTCGGATGGGTACCCGCTTTCTGCGCGCGCGCGTTCTGTCGATCTGACGCGTGAGGGGTTTTCGTTGTCAATGCCTCTAGGACTGCCTTGGGAAACAACGGGCCCAGCAACACTGACGTTTGCTGGATTCCACACTTTCGTCGGCCAGGCAGACCTGGAAGGCGGACTGGTCACTCTTCGGGTCGAGCGTGCGCTACCGCAACACCCGTCAGCCCTCGACACCAAACAGGTTCTTCGACCCAGCGCAGATACTTTGGCGAAAGCACGCGTGCGACTCGATTACGAGGCCGAGCGGCGCGGGCAGTCTTTGCCGACGATTCCGGCCGACCCACCCACACGTACGCGACTTGCATTGTTACGGCAAGAGCGAATCGACAGCGATGCCCCGATCACGGGACTGACATCGGGAAATAACAATCGAACAAGCTGACACATTACAGCGGCATTGCCGGTCGCCGGTCGATAGTATTACGACGCTCTGCCGGTTCGTAAGTAGCATCGGCTGCGGCTCGGGTAGTTTCGGATTACTCTTGTTGCTGACGACCGCTCATCAGCCCGATCGGACGACGGTTCGATCGCATAGAAATGGGAGATCATTCCCCCAGCTGTAGCGGCTGTGAAACGGCACGGCTGATTCCCCGCCGCCGATCGACGATCAAACACCGGTGCGCCGGCCACGGTGAACCGAGAAACCCCTTCAGGAGACCTGCAATGGAAACAATCACGACCAAGAAGCTCAACGACAAAGTGGGCGTGGAGTTCGTCGGAGTCACAGCCGACCAACTTCGTAACGATGACAGTCTGGCCGTCGCGGTTCTCGACGCTTTGGAAGAACGCGGTGTCGTGTTGTTCAGGAAGATCGACGCCGACGATCAGAGTCAGGTCGACTTTTGCCGAAAGCTCGGTCCACTGAACAACTTCAAGGATCATCCTCCGTACGAAACGGAAGAGGTCATGGAGATCAGCTTCAGTCCGTCCAATCCGACAGCCGCGTACCTGAAGAGCAACGACTTCTGGCACACCGACGGGCTTCTCGATGACCACGCTGCCAAGACGGCTGTCCTGAGCGCTCGGGTCGTAGCAGACAAGGGCGGCGAAACCGAGTTCGCGAGCACCTACGAGGCGTACGACGCGTTGACCGACGACGAGAAAGAGCGGTTCGAAAACGTACGGGTCATTCACAGTTTCGAAGCTGTGCAGCGCCATTCGTACGAGAACCCCACAGCAGAACAGATCGAGGAGTGGAACGCCCGCCGTCCGGGTCGAGAGCACCCCTTGGTGTGGACACATTCCACAGGACGTCGTTCCTTGGTATTGGGGGCGACCGCGTCGCACATCGTAGGGATGGACGTCGAAGAAGGGCGAGCACTGCTGAAAGAACTCGTCGACCGTGCGACAACGCCTGATCGCGTCTACCGACACACGTGGGCCGTTGGTGACATGGTGCTGTGGGACAACTCGGGTCTGCTGCATCGCGCCTGCGAGTTCGATCGCAAGGAGCCGCGCAGAATGCATCGATCGACCATCACCGGAAGTTCCGTCGGTCAGTGACCGAATCTACTGACCGTGCTTCGGTCCCCCGCATCCCGGCATTGCCTTTGTCCCAATGGCCGGACGAAATGTCCGAATTCGTGGCTCGGCTCCGGTCGAACGTCGTGACCCAGGACGACGAGGCGAGTCGGACGGCAGGGATGAACATCGTCGGCACCCTGGCCAATCACCCTGCGCTGGCAATGGCGTATCTGACGTTCAATGCGCAGTTGTTGACGGGGAATTCGCTGACGACTCGTCAGCGTGAGCTGCTCATCCTCCGTGTGGCTCACCTGCGGCGCAGTGATTACGAATGGGCGCAGCATGCGCTGATTGCGAAAGACGTAGGCATCTCCGCCGAGGAGACTGCTCGCGTCGCCGAGGGTCCGCACGCAGAAGGTTGGTCTCACGTCGAACGCGTGATGTTGACGGCGGTGGACGACTTGATCCTCGACGGCGCGATATCGGCCGATACGTGGACCGAACTGGGGGAGTACTTCGGTCACACGCGACAGATCGACCTCGTCTTCACCGTGGGTACGTACGCCATGTTGGCCATGGCTCTGCGTTCTTTCGCCGTCGAACCAGAGCCTGCACTCGTTCCGCATCTGCCATCGCAGCCACGTTGACCGAGTCGCCGATCGAAACCAGTTCCGAGTGAAGAAGGATGCGACAATGATCCGCGCGGTAGAAGAAGTCCTGGCCGGCGTTCCGGACGGATTGTTCATCTCGGGTGCTTGGCGTCCGTCGAATTCGAAAGCTGTCCTCGCCGTTCGTGATCCGGCGACCGGTGAGATCGTCAAAGAGATCGCCGATGCGACGCCGGAAGACGGAATTGCGGCACTCGACGCAGCCGTCGACGCGGCCGAATCCTGGGCACGGACGCCCGCGCGTGCACGAGGCGAGCTACTCAGGCGCGCGTTCGACCTGATGCAAGAGCAAAAAGAAGACTTTGCGCTGTTGATGAGCGTCGAGATGGGCAAACCCCTGGCCGAGGCGCGCGGAGAGGTGGTGTACGGCGGCGAATTCTTGCGTTGGTTCGGGGAGGAAGCCGTTCGAATCAGTGGCAGATACGGTCCGAATCCCGAAGACACGGGCCGGATGATCGTGTCGCAGCACCCGGTCGGCCCGTGCTTCCTCATCACGCCGTGGAACTTCCCATTGGCAATGGCAACCCGGAAAATCGCCCCGGCGCTGGCGGCTGGATGCACCATGGTGGTCAAGCCCGCGGCGGCTACGCCGTTGACGACGCTGATGCTGGTGGAGTTGTTACGCGAGGCTGGGCTACCCGACGGCGTCGTCAACGTCGTGACAACGTCGTCGTCCTCGGCCTTGTCGTCACCCATTATTTCCGATGCGCGTCTGCGAAAGCTGTCTTTCACCGGCTCGACGCCAGTGGGACAGCGCTTACTTCAGCAGGCGGCCGAGAACGTCCTACGAACCTCGATGGAACTGGGTGGTAACGCGCCCTTCATAGTTTTCGAGGACGCCGATTTGGACAAAGCGGTCGAAGGCGCAATTGCAGCGAAATTCCGCAATATCGGTCAAGCGTGCACGGCAGCGAACCGCTTCATCGTGCACCGTTCCGTGATGGGTGAGTTCGTCGAGCGGGTAACTGCGAGAGTCGAGGGCTTCGTCGTCGGGCGCGGTACCGAGCCCAACGTGACAATCGGCCCACTCATCGACGAAGACGCGGTGAAGAAAACCGATATGTTGGTGGCAGACGCAGTTTCTCGCGGCGCGGTGGTCGTGACCGGTGGTGAGCGTATCGACCGGGTAGGTAGCTTCTATGCACCGACGGTTCTCACCGAGATTGCCCCAGGGAGCGATATTCTCCGAGACGAGATCTTCGGCCCCGTTCTTGCCATCGCTCCGTTCGACACCGAGGACGAAGCGGTCGGCTTGGCGAACGACACCGAGTACGGTCTCGTTTCCTATGTCTTCACCGAAGACTTCACGCGCGGGCAACGGATGATCGAGCGCCTCGAGACCGGAATGATGGGCTTGAACGTAGGTGTCGTGTCCAACGCCGCGGCGCCCTTCGGTGGTTGGAAGATGTCCGGGTTGGGGCGCGAGGGCGGCGCCGAAGGAATACACGAGTACCTGCAAACGAAGTACACGCTCACGCCTTCACCGTTCGGTTGATGCCCTTGTCGGCGCCGTCTGGGACCCAGATACGCTCGGGTGGTGGCTGAACGGGGACCATATCGCAATGGCGAAGCGCGGCGCGAGGAAATCCTTGCGGTGGCGCTGACGGTCGTTGCGCGGGTCGGCTACAGCGGCGCCACTGTGCGTGAGTTGGCCGACGCGGTCGGTATGAGTCGATCCGGTCTGCTACACCACTTCGGGACGAAAGATGATCTGTTCGCGGAGATACTCAGGCGCAGTGATGCTTTCGACGTCGATCGATTCGCTACGCGGGCGCGCGGGAGCGGCGATAGTCCAGCGAGTCTTGCGGCATCTTTCTTGCGGGTGATTCGTCATCACCGAGATGTGCCCGGCCTCATCCCGCTGTACATTCGGAATGCCGCCGTCGCGGCCGAGCCTGATCATCCCGATCACGACTTTCATCGCGGACGCCAGGCCTACGCACATACCATCACTGCCGCTGCATTCGACAGAATGCAGCGGCAGGGATCGATGGTCTCGGACATTGCGCCCGACGTGCTTGCCACCTTGCTTCTGGCATTGCAGGACGGTCTCAAGCTTCAATGGCTCTTCGACCCCGCGATAGACATGCCGGATGCGGTGACAGGTTTCTTCCGGTTACTCGAAATGGCGTCACGGGGTGGTCCCGCGCGCGTGGCTCCGAGACCGAATCAGACCAGGTAGCGTCCACCGTTCACGCTGATGGTCTGACCGGTCACGTAGCCGGCATCGTTCGACGCGAGGTACGCCACGGCTGCGGCGATGTCCTCCGGGCGCCCAGCCCGCTTCATCGGCGTCGTCAAGGCGTGCTGATCGACGTCGACAGGTGAGTCGCGCAGCATCGGTGTGTCCACGAATCCCGGAGGGACGTGGTTGACGGTGATGCCCTCGGCGGCGAACTCCATTGCCAACGACTTGGTAAACCCGATCACGCCACCTTTGGAGGCGGCGTAGTGGGTCATCCAGGGTGCGCCGGTCTGAGCCGAGGACGACGAGATGTTGATAACCCGCCCCCAGCCACCGTCGAGCATGTCCGGGAGGAATTGTTGGCTGCAGAGGAACGGGCCCTTGAGATTGATTCCCTGCACCCGGTCCCACAGTTCTTCGGTGATGCTCAAAAATGAATCGAACGCGCTGATCCCGGCGTTGTTCACCAAAATTGAGACGGCACCGAAGTTTTCACGGATGCGTGCACCGGCGGCAGCGATAGCGGCCGCGTCTGCGGCATTCGCGCCGACAGCCATCGCTTGTCCGCCGTTGTCTACGATCGACGTCGCAACGTTTTCGGCGCCGGCTTCGTCGAGGTCCCACACGATTACTGTCGCGCCGTCCTCCGCCAATCGAAGGGCGATGGCTTTGCCGATGCCTCGTGCGCCGCCGGTAACCACGGCAACTTTGCCCTGCAGTGACATGTGCTGTCCTCCTGTATCGATGTATTCGTCTGCGACGCTACGAGAGTCGGTCCCTGCAACACCGAACGATGTCCGGTGTTCGGGGAACGTGCACTTGATGAATGTGTCGCGCGATGTTTCAATTAAGTCAGTCGATTGATTTATTCGATGTCGCGACCCGAAGTCATGGAGCGTTTGATGACCGATTCGAGCAGTGGAACCCCTACAGCGACGGTCGATACCGCAGAGGTGCCGACCACCGGCGTCGTAGTGGCAGTCTTGGCGTTCGCCGGGATCGTTGTCGCTGTCATGCACACGCTCGTCGTACCACTCATTCCGCAGTTCCCGACGCTGCTGAACGCGCCGGCAGCGGATACCGCCTGGGTCATAACTTCGACGTTGCTGGCTGCTGCCGTTGCCGTGCCCACGATGGGGCGGCTCGGCGACATGTTCGGCAAGCGGCGCATGATGCTGGTCAGCTTGGCGTTGTTGATCGCAGGTTCTGTTGTGGGTGCTCTGAGCACCAGCGTGGTGCCGTTGATCGTCGGACGTGCCTTGCAAGGACTCGCGGCGGGCGTCATACCCCTGGGAATCAGCGTGATGCGCGATGTGATCCCCGCCCGCAAACTGCCGGGTTCCATCGCCGTCATGAGCGCCTCTCTGGGTGTGGGTGGCGCGCTGGGCCTTCCCGCTTCGGCAATCATTGCGGAATACACGGATTGGCACTATCTGTTCTGGGTGGCGGCGACCCTCGGTCTGCTCGCTGCCGTGCTCGTCGTCACGTGCGTACCCGAATCCGACGTACGTACCGGCGGCTCCTTCGATTTCGGGGGGGCCTTCTTGTTGTCCATTGGTCTGGCCGCCCTGCTGCTGGGTATCTCGAGGGGTGGTGGTTGGGGGTGGGCGAGTATTTCGACGTTGGCAGCATTCGGCATCGCCGCTGCCGCCTTCGTGACATTCGGCTGGTGGGAGCTGCGCGTCGCACGGCCATTGGTGGATCTACGTATCAGTGTGCGCAAGCAGGTGCTGTTCACCAATCTCGCTTCGATCGCTTTCGGATTTGCCATGTTCGCCATGACGCTGGTGGTCCCGCAAGTTCTGCAACTTCCCAGGGACACCGGGTTCGGGCTCGGTCAGTCGATGCTCGTAGCGGGTCTGGTCATGGCACCATCGGGATTGGTGATGATGGCGGTAGCGCCGCTGTCGTCTGGGATCACACGAGCGGTGGGCCCCAAGGTCACGCTGCTGTGCGGTGCTGTGGTCATCACTGCGGGATACCTGATCGGTGTCTTCATGATGAACGCCGTATGGCAGATGATCTTGATGACGAGCATCATCGGAGCGGGCACAGGTATGGCATACGGCGCGATGCCGGCATTGATCATGGCAGCGGTTCCGACGTCGGAAACGGGAGCGGCCATCAGTTTGAACACACTGATGCGATCTCTCGGTACATCGTTCGCAAGTGCTCTTGCGGGTGTCATTCTGGCTCAGATGACTGTCACCGCAGGTGGACTGACACTTCCCTCGGACAGTGCATTCAGACTCGTCATGGCGGTCGCAGCAGGCGCCGGAGTCCTCGCCCTCGTACTGACGTTATTTCTGCCTCGGTACGAAGCGCCCGGTCGAGACGTCCGCGAACCGATGCCGGCGTCGACTCGCCGTGGACAGGTCGACGCCCAACCGACCGTAGGCTGACCTCGTGAGCGATATCAAGATGCGTTCAACGCGCGCCTCGGACACTCGTGAGGCGATCATGACCGAAGCCGAGCGGTTGTTTGCCGAGCTCGGCGTCTTCGCAGTATCCAACCGGCAGGTCAGCGAGGCCGCGGGGCAGGGGAACAACGCGGCGGTCGGATACCACTTCGGAACCAAAGCAGACTTGATACACGCCATCGTGAAGAAACATATGGCCAGGGTGGACGCCATTCGCATTCGGCATCTCGATGAGCGGGGTGCTTCGAAAGACCTACGTGATTGGCTGACCTGTTTGGTGCGTCCCTCCACGGATCACCTCGCGGAATTGGGCAATCCGACGTGGTATGCGCGCTTCAGTGCTCAGATCCTCACCGACCCGAATTTGCGCATCATCATGCAGGACGAGTCACTCGCCTCGCCGGCGTTGCAGCGAACCTTGGCAGGAATGCGTCGATGTATACCGGATCTCCCGAGCGACGTGCGTGCTTCGCGCGGAGAAATGGCTCGTACGCTCATGATTCACGTGATCGCGGACCAGGAGCGCCTCATGGCAGACCAACGCACCGAGAAGGCACCGACTTGGGACGAGGTCGGTACCAACCTGATCGACGCGCTGTTCGGGCTGTGGCACGCGCCGGTCTCGCGCTGACCGGCGGGTCGCGAATTCAGACGCCGGCGGCGACTTCGACCGTGTCGGAACGGGTCGAACCGTTCTCGATGTGCTGCCGATACTTCATCGCATGGCGAGGTGCGCCGAACGCGGTAACGGCAATCAGACGGTTGTCGGCGAAGTGCCCGAGAACAGTGCCCTTGACCGGCCCACCGGAGAGGCCGTCGCCATGCAACTGTTCGACGGTGTCCGTGCCTGCGGTATGTCCGAAAGCCTGAATCTTCAGACCGAACTGGTCGGACCAGAAATAGGGCACCGGCTGCGCATCCGGAGTGACACCGAGAATCGACGCGGCCACCGACCTCGCTTGCGAGATGGTGGAGTTCCAATGCTCGCATCTGACATGCCGATCCGCGACTGGATCGAGCCACGCTGCAGCATCGCCCAGTGCCCACACATTGTCTGCCCCGTAGGCACGGCCAGTGGAGTCACATCGGATGCCGTTGTCGACGATCAACGGTGTCTTCACCAGCCATTCGACGTCGGCGGTGCCGCCGATGCCGACGACTCCGATATCGGCTCGGTGCTGCGATCCGTCTTCGAGCGTAAGCGCCACGCCTGAGTCCGCGTCGACGAACTCCCGCAAGGCAACACCGCATTGCAGGTCTACGCCGTTCTCACGGATGAGCCGCGCGGACAGTTGCCCGACCTCGGTTCCGAGTGTCCGAGCGAAAGGAACAGCCATTGCTTCGATCATCGTGACCGAGACACCGTGACCGACTGCAGCACTGGCGATCTCGGTTCCGATGAATCCCGCACCGACAATGAGGGCGGAGCTTGCCTCGGTGAGTCGTGACCGCAGCGTTATGGCGTCGTCGAGTGTCCGTAGCGTGGTCATCGCCTCAGGCTGACCCGGAAGACGCCGAGCCTTCGAGCCGGTGGCGATGACGAAGATATCGGCGGTGATCGACGCACCGTCGGATAGGCGTACTGCGTCACCGTCCAGTTGGATCACCGGTCGGCCGAGGTAGGTATCGACCGCCAGCCCGGCCAGCGCTTCGTCGTTTACGAGCCGGGTCTTCTCGGGTTCCCACTGACCGGACAACACCTGCTTCGACAACGGTGGCCTGTCATAGGGGAGATGGGTCTCCGAACCGACCAATGACAGCCGGCCGGTGAACCCCTGTTGCCGAAGTGCCTCGATGGTTCGAATGCCACCGAGGCCGGCGCCGATCACCAGGATGTGGCCCGGAGCAGTCGTCATGGCCGGGCTTCCGTTTCTGGGTCACGGTAGAACGCCGCCAATTGCGCTGCAGCTGCCCCGAGGCCCAGTGCCGTGGTGAGGGCAGTTGCGCGGCCACCATGCAGTGCTCGGTCCCAGCCCAAGCGGCGGTCGGCGCTCCACCGTCCGGGGCCGAGACCGGAGAGAGCGATTGCAGCGACCGACAGGTTCATGACGTACTCCCATCCCTCGGACGTGATGAAGAATCCGTTGGGCGCGTGAACGGATCGCGCAGCGACAGCCATGGTGCCGACGACTGCTGCGGCCGCGAACGGGGTAGCAGCACCCGCGACGAGCGCAACCCCTGCACCCACCTCGACGACAGCGCTGGCGCGGGCCTGCAGTTCCGGCTGTCGGAAGCCGATGGAACCGAACCACCCGGCAGTGCCCTTCAGGCTGCGACCGTGTTTGAGGCCGTGGGCAACCATGGTTGCGCCCACGGTGCCTCGGATCAGCAGCCGGACCGCTTCGAGGCCCGGACTGTCGGGGAGCTTGGTCATCGTCGACCTTTCGCGTAGATCACGTGTTGAACTCAAACGTTGAAGCGCAACGCGCCGTCGATCCGGATGACGGTGCCGTTGAGGTAGTCGTTTTCGATGATGTCTTGAGCCAGACGGGCGTATTCGTCTACATGGCCCATACGTTTCGGGTTCGGAACCGTCGGCCCCCACTTGGCCTGCGCGTCTTCCTCGGTCATTCTGAAAGCGGGTGTGAAGAACGTTCCCGGCGCGATGCTCATCACCCTGACCCCGACCGGTGCCAGGTCACGGGCAGCCGTGAGAGTCAGGCTGATCACGCCGCCCTTTGCAGCGGAGTAATCCGTCTGGCCCACTTGCCCCTCGAAGCCCGCAATGCTCGCGGTGGTCACGATCACCCCGCGCTGGCCGGATTCTCCGGGCTCGTTCTTGGCCATCGCTGCCGCAGCCTGACTCATCACGTTGAACGTGCCAGTCAGGAATATGTCGACCGTGCGTCGGAACGTCTCCAGTGCATAGGTCTCCCCGGCACGATTGAGCATCCGTCGTCCCGCGGCGGGCCCGCCGTGCACGACGACGCAGGACCGTAGTGGCGCAAACTCCACCGCGGCGTCGACCGCAGCCTTGACTGAATCTTCGCTCGTGACATCGGTCGAGACGAATCGGACGCCGTCACCGAGTTCGGCTTCGAGGGTTTTCCCCTTGTCCTCGGCGAGATCGGCGATGACGACGTGTGCGCCGGCTGCGACGAGGCGCCGCACGGTTGCCTCGCCGAATCCTCCGGCGCCGCCGAACACGAGCGCTGACGACTGCTTCAGTTGCATCTACTTCTCCTGTTGATCAGTACTGCTCGTGTGTTGGACGTACCACTCGAGCTTCGGTGGATCGATTGTTCGGTCCATGGTTTCCGTAGCGTCGAGCCGTCCGTTCTTCGCCGCGTCCATGAGTACTTCGTTGGCGCGCTCCACGTCCGATTCGTCGAGTTCGTACACCGTGAGAAAGCGGGTGGGTGATGTCGAACCAGACGGGTCCGCAAGGCGATAGCGAGTGACGGTGCCGATCGAGGGCACCGCCTGTTTCGTCTGGGGTATGTGCAATTCGTCGTACCAGCGGTTGAATTCGTCGATCGACTCCTCGGACGCAGGAGTCGACCAAGCGAGAAGCAGTGCTTTGGCCATGTCAGTCCTTCCTCGAGATTCGAATGTGATTTCTGCTCAATGCACTTCGACGATCACGGCGCCGCCTTGGCCGCCGCCCGCGCACATCGCCGCCACGCCGATGCCGCCCCCACGTCGGCGAAGCTCGTGGGTAAGGGTGGTGAGCATTCGGGCACCGCTTGCTGCGATCGGGTGGCCGAGGCTGCATCCGCTACCGTGCACGTTGACGAGGTCCTCGTCGATGCCGAATTGACGGCAAGCCGCGACGGGTACCGATGCGAACGCTTCGTTTATCTCCCACAGGTGAATGTCGGAGATTTTCAGATCTGCGCGTCGAAGGACTCGATCGATTGCCTGCAGGCCCCCGTCGCCCGTGTACTTGGGGTCGACGCCGACCGATGCCCACGCTCGAACGGTCGCCATGGCCGATATGCCGAGTGCGGCGGCCTTGTCGGCGCTGGTCACCATGAGGGCTGCCGCTGCGTCGTTGGCTCCGCTGGCATTCGCAGCGGTGATCGAAAACCCTTCGATCTCGGGGTGCACGGGTTTCACCGACGCAGCCTTTTCTATCGACGTGGTTCGCCTCGGATGTTCGTCGACTGCGAACTGGGTGACCGACCCATCCGGCGAAGTAACGTCGATCGGCGCGATCTCGTCGTCGAAACTACCGGCATCGATCGCTGCAATGGCCCGGTGATGTGACCGCACAGCCCAGGCGTCCATGTCCTCGCGGGTCAAGCCGTACTTCTGAGCGATGTTCCAGCCGACCGACAACGTCGTGTCGTCACGCGCGTCGCCCCTGTACGGGAAGGTGGGCGCGTGGCGAATTTCGGTGTCCTCGGTGCCGAAGACGGGCCACAGCGATTTCGGGGCGGTGGAGGACGATTGCACTCCGCCTGCCACCACGATGTCGTCCATGCCGGCCCGAATGGTGGCTGCAGCCAGCGCCACAGCAGAGAGGCCGCCGGCGCAGTGTCGGTTCAGCGCGAGGCCGGGGACGTCTTGCATGCCTGCCGCCACGGCCGCGTACCGAGCTAGATCCCCGCCGCCGTAGTAGGACTCGGCCAACATGACATCGTCGACGCTGTCAGGATCGATTCCCGACCGTCGAACGGATTGCGTCAGGACGTGAGTGGCCAGGTCTTCGGCAGTGGTGAAGCGCAGTGCTCCCTTTTTCGCGGTGCCGACGGGGGTCCTGACTGCGTCGACGATGACTGCTTCGTTCATTTTTCCTCTTTTCGACCACTGCGGCGTGGTACCTGCGAAAGCTGACTCGAATATTTGAACCGTAGTTCACAGTCTTGCCGGGATCAATGGCGTCGGTTTCGGCGAATAGCCTGAAACCCATGTCGATCAGGCTCTTCATCTGATTGAATCGGTATTCATAAGTTTGAAGATACTGAGGATGGTGACTTTCGGTGGCGGAATCGCAGCAATTGAGTGTGCGGCGCAACGACTACTCGCTCGATGAGCAGCAGGAGGCGGTGCGAGAAACGTTCGAGGACTTCTTCACGGCACTGTGTCCCAGCTCGGTCGTACGTGCTGCAGAACCGCTGGGCTTCGACCCGAGCTTGTGGAAGAAGGCGCTCGCGACCGGTGTCGTCACCATGGCAGTGGCAGAAGAGCGCGGCGGTGACGGCGCGACGTTGATCGACCTGGCGCTCGTGGCCGAGCAGTACGGGCGCACCCTGGCACCGATACCGCTGATCGAGGCGATCACCGCTGCCCGGATGCTGGCATCCGTCGGAGGGAACGCTGCAGACGAGCTTCTCGCCGAGGTTCTTGCCGGCAAGACCACCGGAACAGTTGCGCTGCACCGCGCCGACAAACTTCTCGACCAGGCGGTACCAGCCGGCGCGGTCGCAGACTTGGTGCTCGCACTCAGTGGCGACGATTTGATTGCTGTCCGAGGTGTAGGCGTGCCGGAAATCTTGCCGAACTTGGCAGGCGCACCACTCGCACGACTGACCGCATTCGGCGGCGAGCGCATCGTCCTCGCAAGCGGTGACGAGGCGCTGAAGACCTATGCCGAAGCCCTGCGCACGTGGAAGTTGTTGACCGGTTCGGCGCTGGCCGGTTCCGCGTCGGCATCGGTGGCAATGGGCGTCGACTTCGCCAGCAGTCGACAAGCATTCGGTCAGTTCATCGGCACGTTCCAGGCCATCTCGCATTCCCTCGTCGACGCCGCGACGCTGATGGAGGCTTCGAGAAACCTGGTCCGAAAAGCAGCGTGGTACGAAGAACACGAGCCGCAGTCCGATCCCGCACTCGTTTCGATGGCATTCCTCGCGGCCTCGAGGGCGGCTGTGAAGTCGGCGACCGTCGGAATCCACGTGCAGGGCGGATTCGGGTTCACGAACGAGTCGGACATGACATTGCACTTCCGTCGCGCCAAGGGGTGGGCACTTCTCGGTCAGCGACCATCCGCGGACCTGGAGATCATTGCCGAGTCGCTGCCCTGGGCCCCTCACATCTGACGCAACATCCCGAAAGGACGACCTGATGGATTTCAGTGCCTTCGAGCTCGACGACGAATTACGCAACTTCTGGATCGAGGTCAACGATTTCTTCGACCAGCACGCCACAGACGAGGTCTACGAAGAAGAACACCGGACCGGATCCGGCTACAACAACGATTTGCACGAGGCGATGGGAAAACGCGGTTGGCTGACGCCTGCCTGGTCGCTCGACGAAGGTGGCGCCGAGCTCGACGCGCTGCGTCAGCGCCTTCTCAAGCTCGAGATGGACCGACGTGATCCACCCCACGTAACGCTGTCAACGACGAGTATGACTGTCGCAGTCGTTCGCGCGAACGGCAGCGAGAAGCTGAAGGAAAAAGTTCTGCCCGGCGTGGCATCGGGTCAGATCAGGATTTGTCTCGGCTATACCGAGCCCGACGGCGGATCCGACCTTGCGGGTGTACGAACCAAGGCGACTCGGGTGGACGGTGGCTGGGTCATCAACGGCGCCAAAATGTTCACGACCGGCGCTCACAATTGCCAATACAGCATGTTGGTCACCCGAACCAACCCCGACGTGCCCAAGCATCGCGGCATCACTATCTTCCTCGTGCCGCTCGATGGGCCCGGCGTGGAGATTCAGCCGATCGCGACCCTGGGCGGCGAGCGCACCAATGCTGTCTTCTACGACAACGTCTTCATCGACGACGATCATCGTTTGGGGCCGGTGGACCAGGGCTGGGCGGTGATGAGTGCACCGCTCGATTCGGAACACGGCGTCAAGGCTGCCGATGGGTTGGCCGAAATCAACGGCGGCGCACCGTACGAAGCAGCACTGCGGAAGCTGCTGTTTCACGCGGTGCGGTGGGCGAAGACGCCCGACGTCGAGGGCATCGTCCATTTCGACAAGCCCGAGGTGCGTGTCCAGTTGGCGGAAATTGCACTGGATGTCGAGACGATTCGTAACGCTCCCGGGCCGATGGGGAGGGTCATCTCCTCCGAAAAGCTGATCGAGCGATCGGCAGACATCTTGGACCTCGTCGGTCCCGACGCGCTGCTGCCGCGCGGCGCCCAAGGGGCTGTCGAAGATGGGATCCTGGAGTGGGGTAACAGGTTCGCACAAGGTACCGCGATTTACGGGGGCACGACGGATGTTGCCCGCAACATCGTGGCACAGCACATGTTGAAGCTGCCGCGCCCGCCGAAAATCGGATGATCGGGGTGATCTCGGTCAGCTGGTGGCGTATCCGCCGTTGACCGGGATCGTCTGTCCGGTGATCCAGCTACCGGTATCGGACGCCAGCCACAGGACGGTCGCGGCGACGTCGCCGGGAGTGCCGAGTCGGCGGGTCGGGTAGCGCCGACGGTGCGTCGCCAGCCGCTCGTCGTCGGTAGCTGTTCCCGGAGGTTGAATCGTCCCCAGAGACACTGTGTTGCAGGTTATTCCGTCCGGACCGACTTCCTTCGCGAGGGACCTGGTGAAGCCTGCTCCCGCGGCCTTCGATGCTGCATACACCGCCATGCGAGCCTCGCCCGTACGCCCGGAATCGGACGAAATGGTGACGATTCGACCCCATCCGCGTTGTCTCATTCCGGCGAGAACTGCATGGCTGCACTGCAGTACGCCGTAAACATTGATGCGCAGCACAGCCTCCCAGTCCGCCGGTGTGCTTTCTTCGAACCGAAGCATCCTCATGCCGTCCGCGGGCAGCCCTGCATTGTTGACGAGAATGTCGATGGGTCCCAGTTCAGCTGCCACCTGGGCCACCATCGCGCGTACTGCACCCGCATCGGTGACATCGGCGACGACGGCGGCCGCTCGCCCGCCGGCGGCCTCTATTCGCGATACAGAATCCTCTGCTCGACCCCGGTCGATGTCGTTGATAGCCACGTGGGCGCCCTGCTGAGCAAGCACCAGGGCGATTTCGGCACCGACGCCTCGGCCTGCCCCGGTGACCAACGCGGTCCTGCCATCCAATCGAAACATTCGTTTCCCGCTTTCTGTGGTTCACGCCACTTCTCGGTGTTAGAGTACAAAAAAATGAACGTCCGCTCACGATACTGAGCGGAGCGTTCCCGAGTGCGTTTCGACAGGGGATGTGATGATCGGACCGCCGCAGCCCTTCGAGGTGAAGATCGAGGGGGCGACTATGTCCGGACTGATCTCGGTTGCCGAGGAACCTCGAGCTGTGATCGTGGCTTTGCATGGCGGAGCGACTACTCCGGAATACTACGACGCACCGGGCCACCCGCGGCACTCATTGCTCCGTCTGGGCGCTGCCCTGGGGCTGACCGTGGTCGCGCCGGATCGCCCCGGGTACGGTGCGTCGCGCGGGATGATGGGTGACGATGTCAGCCCCGCGCGCCAGGTGGACATGACTTTTGCCGGCCTGCACGAAGTGTTGAAGCACCGAGAAAAGGGCGCAGGGTTGTTCCTGCTCGGGCATTCCCAGGGCTGTGTTCTGGCGATGCGAATGGCAGCGGATCCCCGGGGTTCCGCCATTCTGGGTCTCGAGATCGCCGGCACGGGCGTAGAGCTCAACGCTCGCGCCCACTCGGCTCGTCGAGCAGCACGGCAAGGGGGTGAACGAAGTGGTTTGCGAAACCTGTTGTGGGAGCCCGCGTATCTCTACGAAGGACGATCCCGAGTGCTGAGTTCCGCACCCGCGTTCGAGGGAGTCGATGCGTCGACCTGGCCGACGGAGTTCGCCGTTCTGGCGCCCGAAATCTCTGTGCCGGTTCGAATAAGCCTCGGAGACCATGAGTTCTGGTGGCAAGAACCGCCCGCTGGTCTCAGCGCCATGGCGAACCTGTTCGTGCGATCCGAGCGCGTAGTGACGCACGAGCAATATCAATCGGGCCACAACACGAGTCTCGGTATTTCGGCGCTCGCTTACCACCTGACGACAATCGCGTTCGTCGAAGAATGCTTGCTGACGCACGACCGCATCAGCGGTGAACACACAGAGATGGAGATCTTCAATGCCTGATTACAAGACCGGTGAGCGCCTACGAAGCCAGGTGTCGACCGTGCAGTTCGTCGTTGTTCGCGCTGACGCCGGGATTGGCGACGTCATGTGTGACGGTCACGCCTTCGCGCGCGAAGGCGAAGACGTCACGGCCGGAGCGCCGTCGAGCGACGGCCCCCAGGTGCTCATCGGCAAACGCTACGAGGACGAGGCGGGGACGATCGAGTTGCTTTGCGTCACAGGCGGAAACGGAAACCTGACTTTGGCCGACAGTTCGTTGCAGGTCAAGGTCCCCAAGCCCTTGCCCGCTTCGGACTGATCTCCCACCGATCCGACCGAAAATCTGAAACTGGAGAACGTGACGTGAACGTTGCAATGCTACTCGAGATGGCCAGCGCTACCTGGCCGCACGATACGGCGGTGGTCGAATGCTCCGAGCGTGTTCGACGGATGAACTACGGTGACCTGGCTTCGTGGTCCGCAGGTGGCGCGACGGTCGCTGCCGAACAGAATGCCGATGCCATCCTGTTCGTCGGTGTGAACGGAATTGCCATGCCCGTTGCACTGTTTGCGGCGGCGCGCCTCGGTATCCCATTCGTGCCGTTAAACTACCGACTGGCCGACGACAAGCTCGCCGAGCTCATCGCCGAGTTCGACAGGCCGTTGATCATCGCAGATGAACCCGGGCGTATTCGGTCGACCGGAAAGACGCTGACACGACAGCAATGGCTCGACCAGGTAGCTACGGCCGAACCGCTCGAGGCTCGCGACGTAGACCCTGAGTCGACGGCAGTTCTGCTGTACACGAGTGGCACGACGTCGGCACCGAAGGCAGCGGTACTTCGTAACCGTCACCTCGCCTCGTACATTCTGGGCACGGTGGAGTTCGCATCGGCCGGACCCGACCAGGCGAACCTGGTCAGCGTCCCTCCTTATCACATCGCTGCAGTGGCGAATCTGCTGTCCAATGTGTACGCAGGGCGTCGCCTCGTCTACCTGGATCGATTCGACCCGGAGGCGTGGTTGGACATGGCCGATGCGGAGGGCGTCACTCACGCCATGCTCGTGCCCACCATGCTGTCGCGAATCTGCGACTACCTCGTCGAATACGATCAGAAGGCCCCGCCCGTCGTGTCGATGTCGTACGGGGGCGCGCGGATGCCGGTAAGTGTCCTCGAACAAGCGCTGGAAGCCTTCCCGAACACGGGCTTCGTCAACGCCTACGGACTGACCGAAACTGCGTCGACCATTGCGTTGCTCGGACCCGACGATCACCGGGCCGCGTTCGCAACCGACGATCCCGCTGTGCGGGCTCGCCTGGGCTCCGTCGGTCGTCCAGTACCGGGAGTGACCATCTGCGTGTTCGACGAGAACGACGTCGAATGTGCGCCGTACGTACGTGGGGAGCTGCGCGTGCGTGGCCCGCAGGTGTCGGGTGAATACCGGGGCAAAGGCAGTTTGCTGTCCTCGGACGGGTGGTTTCACACTCGCGACCTGGCGTACTTGGACGACGCGGGATACGTATTCGTCGAAGGACGAATGGACGACACCATCATCAGAGGCGGCGAGAACCTTGCACCTGCCGAGATCGAAGAGGTCATCGTCGCGAACCCCTCCGTAATGGATGCGGGTGTAGTCGGCGTCGAGGACGCGGAGTGGGGTCAACGCATCGTCGCCCATGTGGTGACGTATCCGGGAATGTCGCTGACGGAAAACGAGGTCAAAGACTGGGTTCGGGCACGGTTGCGATCGTCGAAGACTCCGGATGGAGTGGTGTTTCGAGACGAACTGCCGCGAACCGACACCGGAAAACTCATGCGTCGCCTGATGTGAGACTCGACCAGTCCCAAGGAGCAACAATGTCATCGGCAACTCGCCCACTTCCCGCTGTCACGCCCGAAACAGAATTCTTCTGGCGTTCGGGAGAGGACGGTCGACTTCGGCTGCAGGACTGCCGGTCCTGTTCGTCTTTGATCCATCCACCGAAGCCGATGTGTCCGTATTGCCGCAGTCGGGACCTGGGGGTACGGGTGTTGTCGGGTCGCGGGACTCTGTTCGGATTCACCGAGAATCACAGGTTCGCGCTTCCTGGGCTCACACCCCCGTATGTCGTCGGTGAGGTAGCTGTCGAGGAGGACCCCCGCGTACGTCTGACGACGTCGGTGGTCGAAAGCAAGGCTGCTGAACTCGTCCTCGGCATGCAGATGGAAGTCCGGTTCGAGCACCACGAGGATGTCTGGCTCCCTCTGTTCACGCCCGCCGCGGTGCAGCCCGAACCGAGTCCGTTGCCGGCCGACGAGATCGACCCGGCGGACTATCCCAAGTTGGTTCGACCGATGGTGTCGACGAAAAAGTTCGAGGACGCCGTCGCCATCAGCGGAATCGGTGCCTCCACCATGGGTCGTCGATTGATGGTCGATCCGTTGAGTCTGACAATCGAAGCGTGCGAACGTGCGGTTGCCGATGCCGGCCTGACCCTGGACGACATCGACGGCTTGTCCACGTATCCAGGTGGATCGGCTGACAGCGGCCACAGTGAAGGGGGTGTGACTGCACTGGAATCGGTTTTGCGAATACGCCCCACGTGGCACAACGGGGCGGGTGAGACTCCGGGACCGGGTGGGTCCGTGATTGCGGCAATGCTCGCCGTGGCGTCGGGCTTGGCTCGACACGTTCTGTGCTTCAGAACCGTATGGCAGTCGAGTCACGACGCGTTGATGCGCGAAGGCGGGATTGCGCGTTCTGGAAGCGGTCGCGCAAGTGGTTCCATGCTGTGGACGATGCCGTTCGGCGGCGTGTCAGCTGCCCATACCTTGGCGCAGACCGCTCAGCGACATTTTCACGAGTACGGTACGACCCGCGAAACACTGGGTTGGATCGCGCTGAATCAGCGCGCGAATGCCGCCCTCAACCCCACCGCCATCTACCGTGATCCGCTGACGATGGACGACTATCTGAACGCGCGCACCATCACCACACCGTTTGGTCTGAACGATTGCGATGTACCGTGCGATGCATCCGTTGCCGTCGTGGTTTCGGCCGTCGACGTAGCTCGCGACCTGGCGAAACCTCCCGTGTTGTTCGAAGCCGTCGGAACGCAGATAATCGAACGCCTCGAATGGGATCAGAGCACCTCCACCCACGAGCCCCAGGTTTTCGGTCCCTCGGCACACCTGTGGTCACGTACCGATTTGCGGCCCAGCGACGTGGACGTGGCCGAGCTGTACGACGGATTCACCTTCAACTGCGTCTCATGGATCGAAGCACTCGGTTTTTGCGGCATCGGCGAAGCCAAGGACTTCTTGGACGGCGGACACAACATCGCACGAGACGGGTTGCTGCCGTTGAACACCAACGGCGGCCAACTGTCACACGGTCGTACCCATGGAATGGGTCTGCTCTACGAGGCCGTCTCACAATTGCGGGGCGAGGCGGGGGAGCGGCAGGTGTCCGGTGCGCACGTCGCGGTCGTGAGCAGCGGGGGCTTGACCCCAAGCAGCGCAATGCTTCTCAGGTCATCTCCATGAGTACGGCGACACCTCCCGACGCATTCGTCGAGGAAGCGCCCGCGCAGTTGGTCTCGGAGTGGGACGCTGATCTCCGGGGAGGTAATCCGCTCGACTTTCCCGGGTACGAGGCCGAGCGAGCCGGCTCCTCCGGTGAAGCGGTTCGTACCGGCGCGGGCTTCGTCGGCGGAACGGCGTGCGCGATCATCGAGAGCGACTTCACCGTCTTCGGCGGCAGCATGGGGATGGTCGTCGGCGAACGGGTGGCCCGAGCCTTCAGGCGTGCCGCGGCGGAGCGTCTGCCGGTGGTGGCGTCCGTGCGGACGGGCGGAGCCCGGATGCAGGAGGGCATGCTGTCGTTGATCCAGATGCCCCGAGTCGTCGCTGCCATCGAGGAGCATGCCGCGTGCGGTCGGATTTCCCTGGGTTATCTCCGATCACCGACCACCGGTGGAGTCTTTGCCTCCTGGGTGTCGCTGCTCGATCTCCGGGTGGCCGAAAGTGATGCTGTCGTCGGCTTCGCGGGGCCTCGTGTCGTTGCGGAGATGACAGGATCGTGGCCGCCGGCGACCTCCCATACATCTGAATCTGCCTGTGCAGCAGGTCTGGTCGACGCTGTAGTCCCGTCCGGTGCAGCGCAGAACTGGGTGGCAGCCGCACTCGGTGGGGCACAGATGCCTCTGGAACTACCCCTCGGTCGCCCACCACTGGGGAATTACGTCCACGCCGTCGGCCGACCGGATACGCCCTCGATGGCTGATATACGAGCCAAAGCTCGCCCTTCGGGCCTCGAGTGGGCGGCCATGTTGTGCGAGAGCTGGACCGAGATCAAGGGCTCGGACCCGTCGATGCGGGCCGGGCTTGCAACGGTCGGTGGCGTTCGCTGTGTGGTCGTCGCAATGGACCGGCATGCGCACGGCGACGGCTGCGCGCGCCAGACGCCGGCGGGGTTCGCGCTTGCTCAACGCGCGATCGATCTTGCCTCGCGGCTTCAATTGCCGGTTCTGACCCTGGTGGACACCCCGGGTGCCGAACCGTCGGAAGAATCGGAAGCGGGAGGAATAGCGCGAGAGATCGCCAGGACTCTGCGCTCTCTGAACAGGTTGTCGACGGCGAGCGTGTCCGTGTGCGTCGGAGAGGGTGGCAGCGGTGGCGCGATCGCACTGGCCCACACGGATACGTTTCTGATGCTCGAACATTCTGTGTTCTCCGTGATCGGACCCGAGGCGGCCGCCGTCATCCTCTGGCGCGACCGCGCACGCGCTCTCGAAGCGACTCGCGCTCTACGGATCGACGCGCACTCGCTTCTCGAGCTGGGGGTATGCGACGGCGTGCTGCCGTCGGTCTCCGTCGGCGTCGCCAGAAAGGCCGTCGCTGCGGCACTGACCGAGTCGGTTCCGGCAAACCGGCATCGACGAGTCGACGCCGCCACGGCCAAATGGCTCGAGGGGTAGTCGTGCCTTGCTGCCGTTAAACCAGGCCTGAGAACTGTTCAGTCACCGGAACCGTGGTTCAATTGACGCATAGGGGTGCGTACGGGGCGAACGAGATGTTTACGCGCCGCACGAGAGGGAAGGAAGACGCATGGCTAGAAACGTGGTGACCGGACCCGCGCCGAAGACGAACACGGCGTCTGCAAAGGTCGGGGTCTCGAAGAAGACTGCGGGGTCGAAACGGACCGCGGGGGCGAAGAATCCTACGGGTTCGACCAGAGCCGCAGGCTCGACGAAGTCCGCGGCCTCCGCGAACGGCGACGCCTCGACTCCCACGAAGCAGAGTCCGCGCGAGGCCCGGCGTCAACAGCGCATCGAGCTTTCTCGTGAGCAGATTCTGGATACCGCGGAGGAACTGTTCGCAGAACGCGGATATCACGAGACGGGTCTCAAGGACGTAGCAGCGAAGTGCGAATTCTCGGTGGGATCCATCTATACGTTCTTCGACAGCAAAGACGTTCTGTACGAGCAGGTTCTGATGCGGAGATGCATCGACACGGAGACGTTGCACCGGATGCTGCCGGATACGATGCCTGCCGACGAACGACTCGTCGAGCTGGCCAGAACTTGGATCCAGCATGCGGTCGAGTACCCCGCCTGGGGCGCGCTCACTGCTGAAATCACGCGCCTCTCCCGTTCTCCGGGCGCGGTGTTCCCCGAGGCCTGGTACCACCAGACGCAAGAGCGGCAACGCTTCCTGGTCGATCTGATCAAGAAGGGGCAGACCGACGGCATCCTGCGCCATGGTTCTCCCACCAGTCTCGCGCGACTGTTTCATGCGGTAGTGACGTCGTTCATCGTGGTATCGACCATGGTGAGAATGAATGGCACCGGTGAACCCGACGACGCAGAAGAATTTCTCGGATTCGTGCAGGACACCTTCTCCACCCGTCCTACGACGAATCCGTTCCACGAAGATTTGGACGACTGAGTTTTTGCCCTGAACAGTCGAGCCCGTCCTGCAGTTGCTCGAATGCAGGACGGGCTCACTCGTTGTACTCAGTCTGCGAAGGTGTCGCCCTCGATGCGCTTGGTGGTCCACCGGAACGGCACGCCGTGGGTCGTCTCCGGGTCGCTCAGAATCGTATCGTCGTTGCGCGACGAGGTCTCGATGCCCTTCGTCGCCAGGTACGCCTCGGCCTTGTCCAGATCCGCGACGCGGAAGCTGGCCGCATGATGCATTTCGCCGTTCTTGCTCATGTCACGACCGGCGATGGAATCCGAGTCGGTGGGCAAGGACAGCTGCACGACTGCTTCTCCGACGCGAACGTAGACGTCTTCGGTTCCGGTCAGCGTCGACGACGACCTCTCGAGCACCGTCCCACCGAGAACATTGGCGAAGATGCGGGTCGCGCGATCGAGGTCCTTGGTGATGACGGTGGTGGATGCAAGCCCATGCAGCCCGAGCGGGTGATTGTCGACCCACCACAGCGGGTCGTAGTCGGGCTGCAATCGTGGATCCTTGTTTCGTAGTTCCCGGGGCGGATCGATCTCGAGTTGGGTGATCGTGTCCTTGGGGTGAGTCATCAGCGTCGCGTTGGCTGCGGGTGGCTCGTCGGTGGACGAGCCGGCCGTCCCCAGCACACGAATGTTGTTGTCCACCAGGTTTCGCCAGATCGGGCCGTTGTCCTCGCAGTACCAAGCGATGGAGTGCCAGTGATTGCCGAACTTGTTGTAGAACCGCCCGAGCGGGTACTTCTCCCACCCGTCCTCTCTGAAGGCGGGGGCTAGCGGTTCGATCACCACGTCCGCAAGCGCAATCAGCGACGCATCCCGCTTCTCCCAGTCGAGGTAATGATGATCCAGCCAACCGCGTCGCACGGCGAACACGTCGTCGTACCAGGCTTCCAGTGAAGGCAGGTCTCCGGTCATGTGGATCAGGTGAAAGATCTTTCCCAGCGTCACGATGACGCTCCCTTCGTTCGAGAACTAGCGAGACAGAGACACTGTCGCCGTTCCAGGAGTGAGTTTGGTTCCGTCCGCGTCTTCGATCCAGATGTCGAGGTCGACGCTCTGTCCCGTGTCGCTGTCACGCACGGCGGTCACGACACCGCGGGCAACGAGGTGCATTCCCTTGAGGTTGGGGCGCCGAAATTGGCACTGCAGCTTTTCTATTCGGCCGCGGTCGTCGATCCAGTCGTCGAGCAGGCAGTGCATGTACGACCACAGCAAGTTGCCCATACCGAATGCAGAGTCGAATCCCGCCGCGCGGCCCGCTTCGTCGTCCATGTGGATATCGACGAATTCGTAGTTCACGGCCGCGAAGCGGTTCCAGTTCCCGAATCCGGTGGTTCGTTCGAAGGGCGGCAGTTCGTATCCGACGCTGACGGGTGAAGTTGAAGTCATGGTTGCCTCGTGGCTCAGTATCGGATGATGGTCATCTTGGTGCGGCGAACTTCGTCGCCGTCCTGGTTGGTCCAGATGGTTTCCGTCGTCGTGAAGAGCATGAGGCCGAGCTTGCCTTCGCGTTCGGTCAAAGCGGAGATATTCGACGACGAGTGGACGACGTCTCCTGCGCGGATCGGGACGCCGTACTCGACTTCGATGCCACCGTTGACCTGTCGCGTCAGTCCGGCGCCCTCGACGCCGAGCTTCTTGAAGTTCTTGTCCGGGTCGTAGATGCCCGGTTGTGGGTCGGGACCTGCGGTTGTCATCCACGCGAACGGGTTGAAATCCGGCGGCGCTGTGAGGGTGTGTCCATCGGACGTGTCCCAATAACGCGCCGGAGGCGGCTCGGGGTAATGCACCGCCATGGCCCATCGCCTGATGTCGGACTCGGCCACCGGAAAGCTCGTCGACGACGCGAATTCGGTCCCGATCACCGACCGCATCGCCTCGGTGATATGTCCTGTTGCCACTGTTCTCCTCGGTTTGATGTTCGGCTCGCTCTCTTACGCAGCTCTGTGCGGGCATGCGAGTCTCGGATCAGTCTTATCACAGAAAACCGCCCGCACTCAGGAAAGTGAACGTAAGTTCATTATATGACGCGTGTAGCGGCAAGCGGTTCGACCGAAATCAACACAACCGATGGAGAATCTCTTGAGCAGTTCCACAACACCCACGTCCATCGACGCACCTGGGGTGGGCGATTCGGGCTCGCCACGGGTCGGGTTCATCGGGCTGGGTAGCCAAGGCGGCCCCATGGCCGCGCGAATCGCGGAATCACCGTACGCACTTACATTGTGGGCGCGTCGCGCCGAGAGCATGCAGGCGTATGTCGGCACGTCGGTGCACATTGCCGACACCCCGGCTGATCTCGGACGCTCGAGCGATCTCGTGTGCGTATGCGTCGTCGACGACGCCGGTGTCCAGGCAGTCGTGCTCGGTGACGACGGTGTGCTGGCGGGGATGGCGCCTGGGGGAGCGATCGCGATACACAGCACCGTGCGTCCCGAAACGTGCACCCGAATCGCTGACGCAGCGAGCAAGGTCGGTGTGGACGTGATCGACGCCCCGGTCAGCGGCGGGGTCGGCCGCAGCAGACGGTTCACTATTGGTGATGGTCGGCGGCGACGACAAGACAGTGGAGCGATTTCGGCCGGTCTTTGCGACCTTCGCTGATCCTGTGGTGCATCTGGGTCCGCTGGGCGCCGGTCAGGTGGCAAAGCTGTTGAACAACACGATGTTCACGGCCAATCTGGCCACCGCGGCCGGCTTGCTCGATGTCGGGAGTGCGCTCGGCGTCGACCCGGCGCAACTGAGTCAAGTGCTGGCGCGCGGTAGCGGTGCCAGCTTTGCGATGCATGTACTCGGCTACAAAGGCGGCGACCTGGAACAGATGTCGAATACTGCTGGACCCCTGCTGCACAAGGACGTCACGATCCTTGCCGAGGTGCTCGGGGAGCACCCTGCTTCGCGTGGCCCCGTCTGGGACGCCGCGGATGCAGCACTGCATGTACTGCGGCATCCGCGCGGCACGATGTGAGAAGTCTGTGAACTTATGTTCAATTTTTTGATTTTCTTGTGCACTGGATTGAAAAGCTCTAGCCTTTGGTGACGCACATCTCAGTTCGATGAGTGTGCGACCCAAGCTACGAGGAGTCGAAATGCCAGCGAGGCCAATGAGCGGTGTACGAGTCGTGGAGGTCGCTCAGTTCACGTATGTCCCGGTGTCCGGAGCGGTCCTTGCAGACTGGGGCGCCGACGTGATCAAGGTCGAGCACGCTGTCAGCGGCGACGCTCAGCGCGGCTTGCGTAATCTCGGCGGCTCCGAATCCATGGGTGGATTTGCACCGCTGATGGAGCATCCCAACCGCAGCAAGCGTGGCATTGGCCTCTCGCTCGAAAAGCCGGAAGCGTTGGACGTGCTGTACGACATCGTCCGCAACAGCGACGTTTTCGTCACGAACTTCCTGCCGGACGCGCGTACCCGACTCAAGATCGACGTCGAACACATCCGCGCGATCAACCCGAACATAATCTACGTTCGCGGAAGCGCGCTCGGGGTGCGAGGACCCGAAGCGGGCAAGGGTGGGTACGACTCGCCGTCGTTCTGGTGCCGTGGCGGCAGTGCCTTCGGTGCCACACCGCCGAGCATGAATGCCGCCTTGAATCAGCCGGGTCCGGCATGGGGCGACACGATCGGCGGGATGAACATCGCAGGCGGAATCGCCGCCGCACTGTTCGCGCGGGAGAAGACGGGCGAGCCGTCGATCGTGGATGTGTCTCTGCTTGCCAGCGGTGCCTGGGCCAACGCGCTGGCCGTCGATGTCGCACTCAACGGTGGTCCGATCATGGGCGGCACAGAACCGAGGACCGCTTCCCCGGGGAACCCGCTGACCGGCATGTACGCCACCGCAGACGGCCGCTTCATCAATCTGTGCATGTTGCAACCCGGTCGCTACTGGGCCGACTTCTGCGATCACATCGACCGGCGAGACCTCGTCAAGGACCCCCAGTACGCGACCGCCGAGCAGTTGATGCGCAACTGGGAACCGGCTGCGCAGATCATCGCAGACGCGCTCGGTCGCGAGACCCTCGCTTTTTGGATCGAGAAGTTCGAGACTCTCGAAGGCCAATGGGGCGCGGTTCAGAACGCCTTGGAGGTCGGCAACGACGTACAACTCCGCGCCAACGGGTACATCGCAACCGTTGTCGACAACGACGGGGTCGAGCGTGAATTACTGACCTCCCCAGTACAATTCGACGAGACACCCGCCGCTCCCGGACGCGCGCCGCAATTCGCCGAACACACCGACGAAATCTTGAAGGAGATCGGTGCAGACGAGGGACGAATCATCGACCTCAAAATTGCCGGCGCTGTCACCTAGTTCGTCGAACGGGAGCGAAAGATGATCATCGGTTTCGTCGGAGCGGGACGCATGGGCGCGCCCATGGTCGCGCGCCTGACCAGCAGTGGACAGACAGTGAGAGTGCTCGCTCGCTCCGACGAAGCGGCTGGCGCTGCTCCAGTTGGGGCAGAGTCGGTCCGGACACTGCCCGAGACGGCCGCGGGAGCGGATGCGGTCGTCGTTTGTGTGCACACCGACGAGCAGGTTCTGCAGGTTTGTCTCGAGGATGGCCTGCTGGACGCCATGGGCAGTGGGTCGGTACTGATCGTGCACACAACCGGTAGTCCGTACACAGTGCGTGACATCGAGGCCGCCGCCGCTTGGCGAGGAGTCGCAGTGGTCGATGCGCCGGTGAGTGGCGGTCCACACGACATTGCACGCGGCGAGATCACCACTTTCGTCGGCGGCAGCGACGATGCGGTCGTCAAGGCGCGTAGCGTCCTCACGCACTATTCCAACCCGGTTCTGGCTGTGGGGGCCCTCGGCAGCGGCCAGCTCACCAAGCTGGTGAACAACGCAGTCTTCGCCTCGAACGTTGCAATCCTCGGTGCCGCTGGTCGAATCGGTAGACAGCTCGGCCTACACGAACCGACTCTGGTGCAGTGTCTGCAACGTGGCAGTGCCCGCAGTGCGGCGCTGGACGGCGTTGCTCGGGCGGGATCGGCTGCGGCGTTCGCGCACTCCGTCGGAGAGTTTCTCGGAAAGGACATCGCCGTGGTCCGAGAGGTCGCGGCCGATCTGGAAATAGATCTCGGAGTACTGGATTCGATACTGGAGGAGGATGCGCCGGCGCGGTGACGTGCACTCGTTTCGATTCGACCAGAACTTTCGACCACATCGACATCAGGGAAGTGCAATGACGAATCCAGAACATCTGATGCTCATCGACGGGGTATTGACGGCTGCATCCGACGGCGGGGTGTTCGACAACATCAACCCCGCCGACGAATCGGTCATCGGTACCGCCCCGGATGCCACGGCCAGCGACGTCGAGCGCGCAATTCTTGCCGCTCGCCGCGCTTTCGACAGCACCACATGGTCCACCGACCACGAATTCCGACGGCAGTGTTTGATCCAGCTGCAAGCAGGTTTACAGAAGAACGTCGACATCCTGCGGCCGATGATCGTCGCCGAGGCCGGCGCACCGTTGTCGAGCACGTATCGAGTACAGCTCGACGGTTGCATCGAGTTCATCAGTCATTACATCGACTTGCTCGAGACGTACGAGTTCGAGCGTCCGCTGCCGGACAAGGTAGGCGAGGCCCTACCGACCACCCGATTCGTTCGCCGTGAGGCAGCGGGCGTCGTTGCCGCGATCACGCCGTGGAATGTGCCGCTCTATCTCAATATCTGCAAAACAGCGGCTGCTCTGGCAGCCGGTTGCACCGTGGTGCTCAAGCCGGCGCCCGAGACTCCTTACAGCGCCTTGATTCTCGGTGAGATTGCTTCCGCGCACACCGATATTCCGGCCGGTGTCTTCAATGTCGTCACACCCAGTCAGAGCGAAGTTGCAGCGCTGCTGACCACGCATCCTGCCGTGGACGCTGTGACTTTCACCGGTTCGACGGTCACAGGTCGCCGCGTGATGGCCTCGGCCGCGGATACGCTCAAGCGAGTCACGCTCGAACTGGGTGGTAAGTCGCCCGCAATACTTCTCGACGACGCAGACTTCCAGACAGTCATCCCGCAGTTGGCCGGCGGTGTGTGCTTCCATGCAGGGCAGGGTTGCACTTCGCTGACTCGGATGTTGGTGCCGCGTTCACGGTTCGACGAGGCCGTTGCAATTTCCAAGGCAGTCATGGAGCGCGTGCCGTGGGGCGATCCCAACGATCCGAAGAACATCATGGGCCCGGTGGCCAACAAGCGGCAGTACGAGTCGGTGTTGCGGTACTACGAGATCGCTCGAGAGTCCGGCAAGGTTGTGTTCGGCGGTAACAAGTCGGATCGATTCGACAAGGGCTACTGGGTGGAACCGACGCTGGTAGCGGGTATCGACGAAGACTCCCCCGTAGCTCAGGAGGAGGTCTTCGGTCCACTTCTGACCATCCTTGCCTACGAGGACGAGGACGATGCAGTCCGAATTGCGGACAACACCATCTACGGTTTGTCCGCTGGTGTGTTCAGCGCAGACCTCGATCGTGCTCTCGCCGTGTCGAATCGTCTTCGCAGCGGCACCGTCGCTGTGAACGGTGCTCAATGGTTCGACTCGAACTCGCCGTTCGGCGGATACAAGCAGAGCGGAATCGGACGTGAATGGGGCACCGAGGGCCTCGAAGATTTCCTCGAACTCAAAACAATCGCTTACCCGAAGCGTGCAGAATCGGACCGACCGAAAGTAGGGAACTGAAATGGGAAGAGTCGCTGGCAAAGTCGCCTTCGTCACCGGTGCAGCGAGGGGTCAAGGGCGTAGTCACGCATTGCGGTTGGCGGAAGAAGGCGCCGACATCATTGCCGTAGATCTGTGCCGCGACATCGAGAGCAACTCGTACCCGCTCGCGCGGCCGGAGGATCTCGACGAGACAGTACGTTTGATCGAGAAGCTCGATCGCCGAGTGGTGTCCGTGCAGGCGGATGTACGTGAGAAGCGGCAGCTGCACGACGCCGTCGAGGCAGGTGTGTCCGAGCTCGGTGGACTCGACATCGTCGTCGCTCAGGCCGGTATCGCACCGATGAAGGCCGAGGACAAACTTCAGGCCTGGATAGACGTCATCGACATCAACCTCATCGGCGTGCTCAATGCGGTGCACGTTTCGCTGCCGCATCTCAAAGACGGCGCATCGATCATCGCTACCGGGTCTGCGGCGGCGTTCATGCCCAACGACGTTGTGGCACAGCCAGGCAAAGACCCAGGAGGGTCCGGATACATCGTCGCCAAGAACGGCCTGTCTGCCTACATGCACGAACTGGCGCGGGCATTGTCGCCGCGATCGATCCGTGCCAACGTGGTTCATCCCACGAACTGCAATACCGGTATGCTCCAGAGCCCCGCCATGTACAAGTCGTTCCGTCCTGATCTGGAGAACCCCACCGCGGAAGATGCGGTGCTGGCATTCCCGGCGCAGCAGGCGATGCCCGTGCCCTGGGTCGACCCGATCGACATCAGCCACGCCGTTCTCTACCTGGCGTCCGACGAATCGCGGTACGTGACCGGTATGCAGTTGCGAGTCGACGCGGGTTCGTACCTCAAGTCGCACTCTTTCCATCACTGAAACAAGAGCCGGCGCCGAAACAGGAGGAGTCAGAGATGAAGGTACGTGTAGAGCCTGAATTGTGTCAGGGGCACACCATATGTTCGATGGTCGCACCGGACGTGTTCACGCTCGACGACGAAGACGGTCATGCTTCGGCGATCGACGGTGAAGTGCCGGCGTCGCAGGAGTCGAAGGTCGAGGAAGCAATTCGATCTTGCCCGGAGCGAGCGATCGTTCTTCAGTAGTCGCCAGTTCACCAGTTGTCGACGCGGGTTGTTGTCGGGCGGATCGCCCGACAACAACCCCGCGCACACCACGATCGCGAACCCGTTCGCCAGCGGAGAGACACATGACAATAGAGCACACCGAACCCCAGAACACCGCCCACAAGGAATGCCCGATCCAGTTCGATCGGCATGCACCCGAGTACCGGGAAAACTTCGAAACCATCACCGACGAGTTGCACGAGAAGTGCCCGATCGCGTTCGCGGAAAACTACGGCGGGCACTGGGTTGCCAGCGACATGCCCGAATTGTTCGACATCGCCCGCCGTTCGGATGTGCTGTCCAACGAGAACGACTACGAGGGCACCAAACGTGGGTACAAGGGGATCAGCATTCCGCACCGGGAGGGTATGAAGTCGCGGGGCGGCTTCTTGGAGATGGACCCACCGGAGCAGACCGACTACCGCAAAGCTCTCAATCCGTACCTTTCACCCGCTGCGATCGCACGTTGGCTTCCGATCATCGACGAGGTGACTCGCGCGTGCATCGACGACTGCATCGAATCCGGGTCGATCGACTTCATCGACGATCTGGCCAACATCGTGCCCGCTGTCGCGACAATGGGACTCCTCGGGCTCCCGCTGTCCGAATGGGTAGTTCACTGCGAGCCGGTTCACGCCTCCGTCTACACCCCGCCGACATCGCCGGAGATCGCCGACGTCATCAAAAACCTCATGATCTCGCAGGCTCGCATCGCCGAGGGCATCAACGAAATTCGTGAGAGTCCGAGACCTGGACTCATCAACGCACTGTTGACGGCCGATATCAACGGTGCCCGGGCGTCTTTCGACGACGTGCGCATGACCGTGAGCCTATTGATCGGCGGCGGATTCGATACCACTACCGCGCTCACATCACATGCACTGGAATGGCTGTCGGAGAATCCGTCCGAGCGAACCCGTCTGTCCGAAAACCTCGACACCATGCTGGATTCCGCAACGGAAGAGTTCCTCCGTTACTACACGCCTGCGACCGGGGATGGACGAACCATCAGCCAGGACGTGGAGATCGCGGGTGCCTCGTTCAAAGAGGGCGATCGACTGTGGTTGTCCTGGGCGATGGCGAACAGGAACGCAGAGATCTTTCCGAACCCACACGAGATCGATCTCGAACGAAGCGGCAACCGACACGCGAGTTTCGGGCTGGGGATCCATCGGTGCATCGGGTCGAACGTCGCTCGAAACCTGTTCAAGCGCATGTTGACCCAAGTGCTCGAGCGTATGCCCGATTACACCTGCGACCCCGAAGGCACCGTCCACTACAAGACCGTCGGCGTCATCAACGGAATGCAGCATTTGCCGGCGACGTTCACTCCGGGAACCCGACGTGGACCTGGTCTCGAAGAAACCATCGCCACATTGCAGGCCACAATCGACAAGGAACGGCTTGCAGAGCCCGTGACCAAGAGCAAGGCGCGCTGAACCAGCGCAGTACGTACCGCACAGCACTGCGTGCGAGACACGAGTAGAGAGTACGAAGAATGATGAGCGCAGTGTCCAACCACACGATGACCGAGGTCGACCGAGACCTGATGATCGACTTCGCCCGAAGATGGCTTCACTACGGTGGCGGGTCTGCGAGCGACATCTTTGTTCAGTTCGGTGTTTCGGACACGATATTCTTCGAGCGTTTGGCAGACGTGGTCGAGCACACCGACCGACTCTCGGAACCGGCGCGCAGGGAGCTCATCGCTCTCTGTGCGCGGCGACTCGATCGCAAGAAGGCATCTACCGGTCGCGCAAAGTCGAGGCGTCGGAAACTGCGACAGTAAAGCTCCGAAACGCCCCCGTGTGGTCTGTCCGATGTGCCCGACGACGAACTGAGTTTCGATGACTTACGTAATACTTCAACCGTGCTGCAACGATGCGTCCTGCGTCGCAGTGTGCCCGGTGAACTGTATCCACCCGACCCCCGACGAACCCGAGTTCATGCGCGCGGAGATGCTGCACATCGATCCGGCGACATGCATCGACTGTGGGGCTTGCGTCGACGAATGCCCGGTCGACGCAATAGTTCCCGAAGACGAACTCGACGACGACGATTCTCGCTACCTCGCGCTCAACGCCGGATACTTCGATGTGCATCCTGTCGACGACATGCCGATGGTCCAGAACAAGTCGTGGAGAAAGGGCAAGTTCTCGGACCTGACTGTCGCAGTGGTCGGTTCTGGACCTGCAGCGTTCTACTCGGCTTTGGACCTGCATGCCGCCGGTGCAGCTCGGATCGCGATGTTCGACAAGCTACTTACCCCATATGGTCTCGCCAGATTCGGCGTCGCACCGGATCATCAATCGACGAAAGCTGTCACGGGTCTGTTCAGATCCCTTGGGATGAAGAAGAATTTCACGCTGCACCTCGGGGTCACGATCGGGGAACACGTGACGCATGCCGAGCTCCTCCAACATCACGACGCAGTCATCTACGCGGTAGGCGCCTCGTCCGACAGACGACTCGGAGTCGATGGCGAGGATCTGCCGGGTAGCCATGCTGCGACAGAGTTCGTAGCCTGGTACAACGGGCACCCCGACTACGCGAACGCCCAATTCGATCTATCCGGTGAACGCGCGGTGGTCGTCGGCAACGGAAATGTCGCTCTCGACGTGGCGCGAATCCTGTTGAGTGACCCTGAGAAACTTGCAAAGACGGATATCGCCGACCACGCGTTGGAAGCACTGCGACGGAGTTCGATCCGGGAGGTTGTGGTCGTAGGTCGTCGCGGTGCAGCTCAGGCGGCGTACACCAATCCTGAGATGTTGTCACTGTTGGACGTACCCGATTTGGACGTCTTCGTCGAGGAGAGCGAGGTAGCACCGGACGGGGTGACCACTGCGATGCTCGAGGCGGAAGACACCGAATCCGCTGTTCGTACCAAGGTCGCACTTGCGCGGGAAGTCGCGGAACGCGCTCCCTCCGGAGCCTCGAAGCGACTGGTTCTGAGGTATTTGTTGTCTCCGAAAGCGATCCGAGGTGACGGTCGGGTGGAGTCGGTCGAGTTCGTCCGCAATCGGCTGCAGTTCGATACCGACCGACGAATAGTAGCGATTCCTACCGAGGAAACGGTTGCGCTGGACGCCGGTCTCGTGCTCCGCTCGGTGGGATACAAAGGCCGCCCGGTCCGTGATCTTCCGTTCGACGAAGGCCGAGGAGTGATTCCGAATGTCGACGGCAGGGTGATCGACCCGGACACCGGTGAACCGATTGCAGGTGTATATGTCACCGGCTGGATCAAGCGAGGGCCCTCCGGGGTCATCGGTACGAACAAGAAGTGCGCGGTCGACACCGTCGACGCTCTGCTGCAGGACCATCTCGAAGGAATTCTCACTCCCGCCGGCCTTCCTGCCGAGTCCTTGATTTCGATCATCGAGGATCGGGCGCCTGACGCCCTGGACTACGAGGGGTGGTCGCGCATCGACAAGGCCGAGCGGTCGGCAGGCAAAGAACGATCGCGTCCACGGGTCAAGTTCGTCGACGTCGAGTCGATGCTGGCCGTTGCTCGACGATCCTGAACGAATACTCATACCGAAATAGCAAGAGAGAGTTGGTCACACATGGGTCGGTTGGAGAACAAAGTCGCTTACATCACGGGCGTCGCACGTGGTCAAGGTCGCGCGCACGCGGTGCGTATGGCCCGCGAAGGCGCAGACATTGTCGGGATCGATATCGCCGGGGACATGCCCGGCGTACCTTACGATTCGGCAACCACGGACGATTTGGCCGAGACGAAGGCTCTTGTCGAGGCGGAAGGGCGCACAGCCCATCTACGTCAGGGTGACGTTCGAGACCTGGATGGTTTGAAGGCGCTGGCAGCACAGGCCGTCGATCAATTCGGCGGCCTGGACATCGTGGTCGCGAACGCAGGCATCTGCATCCCGGCGACCTGGGACGAGTCCACACCGAAGATGTTCCAGGACACCATGGACATCAACGTCACCGGTGTGTGGAACACCGTCATGGCAACTGCACCGCATCTCGTCAGTCGAGGAGGCGGTTCGATCGTCCTCATCAGTTCTTCGGCAGGCAAGAAGATGCAGCCGTTCATGGTGCATTACACCGCGAGCAAGCACGCCGTCACGGGAATGACGCGTGCGTTCGCAGCAGAGCTCGGTAAGCACAGCATTCGCGTCAACAGTGTCCACCCGGGCGCAGTCATGTCACCCATGGGATCGGGTTCCATGCGAGAACGTATCGCCCAGACCGCCGAGTCGTATCCGCGTCTGGCGCCGATGAACTCGTCGATGCTGCAGCAGTGGGCCGCAGAGTGCGACGAAATTGCCAACGTCGTGGCATTCCTGGCCTCCGACGAGTCGAAGTTCATGACTGCCGAACACGTCACCATCGACGGAGGAGCTCAGTACTTCTAGTCGGTATTTCTAGTCAGTATCTCTAGTCGATGTCGTCCACGAGCCCCCACTGCAATGCAGTGGGGGCGTCGACGCGTGCGCCGGAGATCACGAGATAGGCGGTACGCCACCGGCCGATTCGACGGGTGACGCTCACGGTTCCGCCGGCCCCTGGAATCAGACCGAGGTCGAGTTCGGGTAGCCCGAACATGCTCTCCCGGTCGGCGACGACGAAAGGGCAGAACGCTGCCATCTCGAGGCCGCTTCCGAGTACAGCACCGTGAACCTGCGCAGTAAGACCCCGACCGAGACGACTGGCGAGTGCCGCGAGAGATGCTGCCGGACTGTACGCGAGGCGGGACAAGTGTGACGACACGGGATCGGCGGAGAGTCCGAATTCGCGGAGATCACCGCCGCTGCAGAACGAAGGGCCGTTTCCACCGAGGCACACCCGTTCGATCGACGTATCTGCAACAGCAACTGCGAGGCCCTCCAGTAGGCCCGCACGGAGCAGATCACTGAATGCGTTGTGGCGTTCGGGGCTGTCGAACGTGATCGACAGGCTGCTGCCGGCGCGGCCGAGGACAACTCCTCGTTCTGCTGTGTGTTTGCGCCGAGCGCCCTGGCGTCCGAGCCACTGAGCGAATTCAGGGCCCGCTTGCAACATCGAATACGCCAGCGACTCGGACACGAGTCCGGATCGGACGTCGAGATGGGCACTGTACGAACGCAGTACGTCCTGGAGTACTCGAGTTGTCAGGGGTCGTGCGGAAACCCGCTTCGTACACAACTTCGATGCGGAAGCCACCGACGGCACATGGACGAACCTCGGATCGTCGGTGAGCTGCTCGGTGAGTGTGAACAACGATTCGTCGGCCCACCGGTCGGCTGCTTCTGTTTCGGCTGTGCCTGATGCACTTACACCTATGGTCGGACCGGGCCGACGGTCGGAACCGGGGGCGGCGAGATCCTCGCGATCGAGATGTACGAGAGCCGGTGGCGGATACGTCATGGTTCCCTACCTCAGGACGGAATTTACTCGCTCGTTCGTATGTATTCTGCATGCGACCGGTGACACCCGAGTAGAACAAAACCCCAGCGTGACTGCTGTCCGCTGGGGTCCTGTCGGCAGTTGTCAGGCGTTGCCTGTCACCAGATTCTTCTGTTCGTACAGCTTCGCCCACTCGGCGCGGGGTCTGATCGAAACGTCTACGTCGGTTGCGGTTGCGCGCAGTGCACCAACGGTGGCGTCTTCGCGCTTGGTCTTCGAGAACGGGTCCCAGTCGAAGAAATTGCACGAGTTCTGCCATGTGATCTTGTTGATGTCCGTGTCGTCCGCACCGGCGCCAGAGAGCTCTTTGTACACATTCTCGGCGGCATCGGGGAAGAAGCAATCGGAATGGGGGTAGTCGCACTCCCACGCGATGTTGTCGATGCCGATCTCGTGACGCAGCTTGAGTGCGGTGGGATCGGTGACGTAGCAGGCCAGAGAATGCTCTTTGAATACTTCACTGGGCAGCTTGCCGCCGAAGTCGCGACGCAGCCAGCGCTGGTTCGTGTAGTGACGGTCGCAGCGGTCGAGGTAGAAGGGGATCCAGCCGATGCCGCCCTCGGAGAACGCGAACTTCAAGTTGGGGTACTGGCGCATGGCGGGTCCCCACAGCAGATCCTGTGCGGCGATTGCCGAGATCTGAGTCGCCAGCACGATCAAATTGTCGATGGGAGCATCCTTGGCCATTGAAATGGCCCCGAATCCGGAACCGATGTGCAGACACATGACGACGTTCTCGTCCGACAGGGTCTGAAAAACGGGTCCCCAGTAGTCGATGTCGTGGTAGCTGGGAAGGCCTTCGAGGTGCGGTATTTCGGGCATGGTGACGGCTCTACAGCCCTTTTTGGCAACACGCTTGATCTCCGCGATCATTGCCTCAACGTTCCACGTGGGCATCAGTGCGAGTGGGAGAAAGCGATCGGGGTAAGCGCCGCACCATTCGTCGATGTGCCAGTCGTTGTAGGCCCGCACCATCACCACCGTGACCTCTGCTTGGTGCTGGTTGAGATGACGCGCGGAAAATCCGGTGAATGTGGGGAAACACATCGACCCGATGATCCCGTTGCGGCTCATATCGCGCACACGCTCGTGAATGTCGTAGACGCCCGGGCGCATTTCGGCGAAACGCGCAGGGTCGCGGCCCCATTCTTCCGCCGGCCACGAAACGACGGCGTTAAGGCCACTGACGCCGGTGGGCTTGCCCTGGTAAACCCATTGGTCGACACCCTTGTCGGTGACGATGACCTTGGGTGCCTCGTCGACGTATTTGGCCGGCACGTGGCGTGCGAACATGTCGGGCGGCTCGACGACGTGGTCGTCGATGCTGACGAGAATCATGTCTTCCATCTTCATTGGAACCCCTTGCAGTGGTGTCGCTCACAAACGTTCTATACAAGTAGTACGCTGCGGAGTCATGACCGTCTCTACACATTCGGCCACACCTCATGCGGAATCGGCCAAGTTCAAACCTCTCCGCAAAAGCGCCGTTGTCAGAGCCGGTAGCTACTTGTACGAGGGCGACCGACTGGTGACGGGTTGGCACCGCCACGATGTGCATCAAATCGAATATGCCGTCGGCGGTGTCGTGGATGTGGAAACCGCGGATACCCATTTCTTGTTGCCGCCGCAGCAGGCCGTGTGGATACCAGCGGGACTTCATCACCAGGCCACCATGAACTCCAACGTGCGGTCCATCGCCATCATGTTCGATCCCGAACTGGTGCCGTACAACGGCACTTCTGCTGCAGTGCTCGACGTCTCGCCCTTGATACGCGAGATGATCGTGTACGCGAAACGCTGGCCTATCGACAGGCTGAGAACGGACGATGCTTCCGAACGGTTCTTTCAGACCCTCGGCGATCTCGTACTCGAGGCGGTTCAGTCGGGTGAGCCCCTTTTCACCCTGCCCACGTCGGATCATCCCGTGGTCTCTGCGGCGATGACGTGCACTCGTAACAATTTGCACACCGTCAGCGCCGTCGACGTCAGTCGCGCGGTCGCTGTTTCCGAGCGAACCCTGCGGCGGTTGTTTCTGGAGGAGACGGGTTTCCCGTGGCGCACGTATCTTCTTCACGCGCGCATGCTTCGTGCAATGGCACTTCTTGCCACGCCCGAGCAGTCGGTGCAAGAGACCGCACGTGCCGTGGGTTTTCAGAACGTCAGCTCGTTCGCGCGAGCGTTCGCCGACTTCACCGGCCATTCGCCGTCGGCCTATCGAAAGCGCAGTGCAGCACACAGCTTTTGAGCGCGCGATCGCGCCCTCCATCGTTCCGCGATACAAGCGCCGAATCCCCGTGATTTATCCCTTTCGCAGACTTGTGGGTCTAGAGTCGTGTGAACGCGACCCAAATTTTTGCTCACAGGAGTGTTCATTCATGACGACTGCAGAAGCTACGTTCGACCTCGTGATCGTGGGCAGTGGCGGCGGGGTATGACCGCTGCGCTGGCCGCTGCCGATGCGGGACTACGTCCACTGATCATCGAAAAGCAACAATTCGTCGGCGGTTCCACCGCCATGTCGGGCGGTGTTATCTGGATGCCGAACAACCCGCTGATGCGGGAGCAGAACGTGCCCGACTCCGAGCGTGCCGGAATGGACTACTTCCAAGCGGTTGTGGGTGAACCGGATGACGGTTCCTCGCTGGCGCGAAGGTCGGCGTTTCTGCGTCATGGCTCCGATATGATCGACTTCCTTCGTTCGGAAGGCGTCCAACTCATACGCTGCGAGGGTTATTCGGACTACTACGACAACGTCAAAGGTGGCTCGAGCCGTGGCCGGTCGGTCGAGGCTGCACCGTGGGACGGAAAGCATCTCGGTGAATGGAACGCGCGCATCCACCCGGGAATAGCACGTGCTTTCAGGCTGGCCGTCAAAACCAATGAGATCCGCAAGATTTCGACCTTTCAGCGGTCTGCGACATCTTTCGCCGCCACTGCGCGGGTGTTTCTTCGCACCAAAGTGTCGCGGTTGGCAGGAAAGGACCTCCTGACCAACGGGATGTCGCTGATCGGACAAATGACCAAGGCGGCGCTCGACTCCGGCATTCCGATCTGGACCGAAGTCGGCGTCGAGGAACTGGTCGTCGAGGACGGTGCGGTCGTGGGCGTCGTGGTTTCGCGAGGCGGCAACCGAGAAACGATCCGGGCCCGGCACGGTGTCCTCCTGTCTGCCGGTGGTTTCGAGCGAAATCCCGAGATGCGACGTAAGTACACCGAGCACACTCAGCCCAACGAGGGTCAGTGGACGTCGGCCACCGCGGGCAACACAGGCGAGGTACTGGCCGCCGCGATTGCGCTGGGTGCCAAGACGGATTACATGGACGAGGCTGTGTGGCAGCCCTCCCCGCGCAGGGAGTTCGGCATGTCCGCGCTATCGCAGGCGCGCCAGTGGGCGCACACCATCCTGGTGAACCAGCGTGGGATGCGTTTCTGCAACGAGTCCAATTCGTATGTCGAAGTCGGGCGCGCGATGTACGCGAACGATGCCGCGCCGGCGTGGTTGGTCTTCGACGACCAATACCGTCGAAACGTGGTGTGGAGTTCCGGCTTGCCGGTCATCAAGGAGTGGAGAACAGCGCTGCCGGGCAAGATGCCCGAGAAATGGATCAGTGAGGGGTGGATGAGACGCGCGTCCACGATCGAAGATCTCGCACGGCAAATCGGGCTCGACCCCGAGGCGCTGGCCGAAACGGTTCGCGAATTCAACATGGACGCCGAACGGGGTCGCGATCCGAAGTTCGGTCGCGGTGAATCTCAGTACAACAAGGTGCTGGGAGACCCACGCAACAAACCGAACCCCGCAGTCGGGCCGGTCGCGACGGGACCGTTCTACGCTACCGAAATCTATCCCGGTGATGTCGGTACCGCGGGCGGGGTCGTCACGGACGAATACGCACGGGTCCTCGATCAGGCGAACAATCCAATTCCCGGTTTGTACGCGGCGGGCAATATGACAGCCACAGTCATGGGTCGCAACTATCTCGGTGCAGGCGCGAGTATCGCCAACACCATGGTGTTCGGCTACATTGCAGCCCTTCATGCTGCCGGCAAGTCCGTCGACCCCGCGGCGGCTCATGTCCTCGATGTGGAGCAGACGCTCAGCGAACGGGGCTGACACGCAGTGTTGTCACCGGTCGATCGACCAGAAACTTCAACTACGCCGACTGCAGTGATCAGAGTGCATTTCGATCGAAACGGTGTGATGCCCGATGAGACATACCAGCGTGGATTGGACCGATTGATCGAGCAAGGGTTCGAACTGATCGGGACGCATCGAGGTCGCAACTCGGAGGGCTGCCGCGAGATCGAAGTCATCGCCGAGATAGACAGTCCGAACACCACGCGAGACATCGAGTCGAAATGCTCGGAAGCGTTCGGTGTCGCTGCCGATTTGGGTGTCGTCACCTACATCAGTCGCGGTACCGATACTGACGCGCACAGTGTTCTGACGCGTTTCGGCGTGAACGGCAACGTGCATCGCGAAGTCGACGAACACGACGAAGAGTTGGTCACGGTCACGATCTCCCGGGAGTCCGAACGGCGGGTTCCGGAGAGCAGGCTGCACACCGCGCTCGAAGCTGCCCTCAATTGCGAAGTTCGCATCGTCAGGGTGTAGCCCCCCGGGTTGTACAGCTACTGTGACCTGGGTTACTTTGAGAGCAAAGATTAGGTCTCTTGGCTCCGTGCCGAGATCCGGCTGCCCCGCGCAGCGACTAGAAGAGAGCGAGTTGAAAATCAGCTATGACTACAACTGAGCGGTCGACCGGAACCGATCCCATCGAATCGGCACTGGCAACGGGCCCCAACGGCGACGACGTGAACTCGAAGGTTCCGTTCAACATGAAGGATGGCTTGCACGTCCCCTCCGAGCGCTATTATTCACGCGAATTCTTCGAGCTGGAGAAGAAGAAGCTGTGGCCCCACGTTTGGCAGATGGCTGCGCGCGAGGAAGAGATTCCCAATCCGGGTGACTTCACCGAGTACGAAATCATCGGCCAGTCTCTGCTGATCGTGCGACAGGTGGACGGGTCGGTGAAGGCGCTGCACAACGTGTGCAGGCATCGCGCCACCGAGCTGGGGAGCGGGTGTGGCCGCTTCCCCGGAAACCAGATCGTCTGTCCGTTCCATGGGTGGCGATGGAAGACCGACGGGTCGATAAGCCACATCTTCGGCAGGGAAGGTTTCGCGAAAGAGACCGTGCAGCCCGAGAATCTCGCGCTGCACGAGGCGCGATGCGAATCCTGGGGTGGGCACATCTGGATCAACCTCGACAACGATGCGCCACCACTTCGGGAGGCGCTGTTCCCGGCCGCGGACATTCTGACCCGCAGCGGCGTCGACAACATGCGAGTGAAGTGGTGGAAAGAAGCCGTCATCAACTGCAACTGGAAGCTCGCGCAGGAAGCGTTCTTCGAGGGATGGCACGTCAAGCAAACGCATCCGCAGCTGTATACCTACGTCGACGAGTCGGACAGCGAGATCAACAAGCAGAACGTTGCCTACACGCCGTTCGTCAACGGACACGGACGTTTTCAGAGTGGGGATTCGCGCGAGGGGTACGGCGGAAAGCCGGACTTCTTGAAGGCGGCCAAGCTGAACCAGCAGGGTCAGGACGCCATGACCCTCGAACGCGACATTCATGTGTTCGAGAGCGTTGCGGGCAATATGGACACCAGCGACCCGGCGTACACCGCCAAGGCGATCAACGCACTCTTCGAGTACTGGGAGGGTGCGGGCATCGAAGGGCCGTCCAAGACCCCCGAGGTGATGAAGCTGTGGGGCGGCGACATTCACCTGTTCCCGAACTACCTCATGTTGCCCATGTACGCAAACAGCTTGTGCTACCGGGTGCGGCCCCACAATGACGACCCGGAGTGGTGCCGGTTCGAGGTGTGGTCGCTGACCACGTACCCGAAGTCGGCGGAGCCGACCCGTGCAGTGCTGTCGGGACGGTTCGACAAAGACGACGCAGATCACTGGGGTCTCATTCCACGCCAGGACTTCGCGAATCTCGAACGGATGCAACGGGGAATCAAGAACCAGAGCTTGTCGGAGACGACGCTCGCCGAGCTCTGGGAGGTAACGATCGCGAACATGCACCAGGAACTCGATCGTCGGCTCGCGGCGGACTACTGATCATGTTCACAAGCAACAACGTTCGAGACATCGATGTGAGCGAGGAAGCGGCCTTCGTCCATGCGTTGGCTGCCAAACTGGTGGATATCGACGCCGCCCGAATCCACTCGACCGACGATCTCGTACTGCGCAAAGCGGTGTTCGGGTTGATCGAGATCACCGCGGTGCTCGAGCAGAGAATCGCGGCACTCGAAGGTGACTCCACACGCAAGGGGTGGTCGAGAAAGCTCGACGCAGACAAAGCCTCTGCAACCCCTGATCAGATTCGATTGGGCGAATAGGCCATGCCCCGGTTCACAGTGCGACCCGCCGGGATCGAGTTGGAGGCCTTCGACGGCGAATCCGTTGCAGAAGCTGCGTGGCGTCAAGATTACGTCTGGCCGACGAAGTGTTGGGGGCAGATCGAATGCATGACCTGCTTCACGACGATCGTCGACGGTGAGCTCGACGCGGTACCTGCCGAAGATGCCGAACTGGACGCCATCCGCTCGAGGCTGAGCCCCAAGTACAGCAACGACTCTCGGGTACGTCTCGGTTGTCAACTGAAGTGCCGCGGGTCGGGTCTGGTCGTGGAGAAGCGCGGAGTGCGCCCCATTGAAGCCCAGGACAACAACGCGGTCTCCCCGGACCTCGGAAACACCATTCACACCAACAGCGGCGCGCAGTGAACTTCGTGTCACGCGTGTCGATAACGATGAGGAGCACGATGCCCGATTTGACAGTGAACGGCGGCAAGGTCCGATATGAGCTGATCGGACCGGAGGGCGGAGACACCGTCGTGATCACGCCTGGCGGACGGTTCGGTATGGAGTACCGAGGTGTTCGCCCGTTCGCGGAAGCGTTCGCCGCGGCAGGTAAGCGTGTCCTGATCTGGGATCGCCCGAACACGGGTGCGTCGGACATTCAGCTCTACGGTCGCTCGGAGTCGCACATGCGGGCGGAAACGCTCGCCGGGCTCGTCGAGCAACTGGGGCTCGGTCCGATAGCCGTTCTGGGCGGCTCGGGCGGTGCGCGTGACTCCATCGTGTTCACCATCGAATACCCCCACCTGGTTCGCAGATTGGTCGTGTGGTCGATTGTCGGTGGCGCATTCAGCTCGATCAGTCTGGCCAGTGTGTACGTCCTGGACGAGATACGAACGCTACGTCGGAACGGCATCGACGGAATTCTGGCGCTCAAGGGTCGCGCGGGTAGCTGGTCCGACCTGGTCGACGCCAACCCTGCCAACGAGCAGCGGCTGCGAGATCTGGGCGCCGAGGAATTCGAACGGGTGATGTGGCAATGGTTCGAGGCGTACGTGCCGAAGGCAACCGAGGCAATCCCCGGCGTCGCGGACCACGAGATGCGGCAGATCGACGTCCCGACGTTGATCGTGCGCGGTGGGGAAGGCGACATCGACCACCCCAAGCGAACGTCCATGGAGGTGCATTCCCTGATCCGGTCGTCTCGTTTCGTCGAACCGCCCTGGCCGGAAGATGCATGGGAGCGAGGACAGGCATTGCGCGATGCAGGCAAGGGTGGAATTTTCGACCCGTGGATGGACGGTGTCCCGACTTTTCTCGAATTCATCGATTCGGAAAAGGGAATCTGATCGGTGCCAATCGCGCCTCTCGAGGTGCCCCTGGTGTTAGTATCGGAACAATTATTTGGTCCGCGCTCCCACGGTGCGCGGACAGTTACTACTACGGAGGCCACGTCCCGACATGATCGACGCCAGCGTTCACGTCTTCTTCCCATCGGATGCACATCTGCGCACCGCTCTCGGTGAACCCTGGGCGAGCCGGGGATTCCCCACACCCGACGTGACGTTCACGGCGTCACTGGGCAATCGATACGCCGAGGGCACCCACCCCGAGGACGGCACCCACCCGGGCTCCGATCCTGAACTGGCGGGTCGGCAGTTGTTCGTGAAACAGGCTTTCGACGCGGCGATCCTTCACCCCATGTCGGTAGGAATGTTGCCCGACTGGCATCTCGAGACGGCAATACTGTCTGCCACGAACCGATCGATGGTCGAGAACTGGTTGGAGTCCGGCACGTACAAGGACAAGTTCTACGGCACCATTCGGGTCAATCCGAACGACATCGATTCTGCCGTTGCGGAAATCGAGAAGTGGAAAGATCACCCACAAGTCGTTCAGATCGGGTTGCCGATGCAGACGCAGGCACCGTACGGACGGTCGTACTACAAGCCACTGTGGAAAGCAGCGACCGATGCAGGCCTTCCGATTGCTATCCATTGGGAGATGGGCCAAGGTATCACGCACCCCCCGACGCCGTCGGGGCCGGCCCGTACTTACGCGCAGCTGGTCGGCTTTCAGCCTCTGACCTTCGTGTACCACCTGATGAACATGATCGCCGAAGGCATTTTCGAGGAATTCCCTGATTTACGTATCGTTTTCGCGGACGGCGCAGCAGACATGTTGACCCCGATTATGTGGCGTATGGACACCTTCGGTCGCCCCCACCTCGAACAGACCCCGTGGGCCCCCAAAATGCCCAGTGACTACCTGGCCGAACATGTGTACTTCGTCAACGGACTGCTGGACGGACCGGGGGACGTGGAGTTCGCTTCGGAATGGCTCCGGATGACCGGCAAAGAAGACATGCTGATGTTCGGGTCGAGCTACCCGGATTGGCAGACAGCGTCGGTGGAGTCCCTGCCTTCGGCGTGGACTCCAGCGCAGCGAGACAAGGTGTGCTCGCGCAATGCCGAGAAGCTCTACGGCATCTCGCTGTCGTCACCGGTAATGCAATGACATGCCCGCAAGAGACAGCAGAACGAACCGAGACGAGGCCAGTCCGATGACACGAACACACAGCGAACAAGTATCGACGTCGACACTCGATCCCGTGAGGGTCGTGGATTGCGATACGCATCCGTACCCGCGCAAGGGTGCGCTGCACGAGTTTCTCGACCCCAAGTTCGTCAAGGAACAGCAAGCGCGCGGTGCCGGCGCGAACAACGGAATTTTCTACGATGCGCCTGATTACAATTTCGCGCGCGCCATGCGGGTGGATTCGTTCCCCGGGGACGGCGAATTTGCGTGCACCGATCCGGCGATGGCATTTCGCCAGCTCGTGTTGGACTCGGGGTCCGACATCGTGATTCTCGGACCCACATCGGGAGGTGGCGGAGATACCGAGGAAGAGGTCACCGCGATGGCAGCGGCCACCAATCTGTGGCAGGAAGCATGCTGGCTCGACCGAGAAAACAACTGGCACGGCCGGTTCTACGGATCCATTTGCGCAAACATCGCAGAGCCCGACGTGGCCGCGCGAGAGATCGAGAAGTGGGCCGGCCACGAGCGTTACAAGCAGGTTTTGATTCACGCGGAGCCGAGGCCGTCGTGGGGCCACCCGAAGTACGACCCGGTGTGGGCCGCAGCAACGAAACACGACATTCCCGTCGCTTGCCACCTCGGTCGTGGAAAACACAACCTCCTCCCCATGAGCCCGGTCGGCTTCATGTCCTACAACCACGATTTCATGGTCACCTACTCGATGCTCGCCGCGAACCAGGTCATGAGCCTAATTTTCGACGGCGTCTTCGAACGGTTTCCTGCCCTGAAAATCGTGTTCATCGAACACGCTTCATCGTGGATACTTCCGCTGATGTGGCGCATGGATGCGATTTACGCAGCGCGTGGCGCCGACACTGCGGGGTTGACCAAGAAGCCGTCCGACTACGTCAAAGACAACATCTTCTTCACCACCCAGCCACTGGACTACCCGGAGGACAAGCTCGAGCTGACCAACGCCCTGGAGTGGATGGAGGCGGACAAAATCTTGTTGTTCTCCTCAGACTATCCGCACTGGACGTTCGACGAGCCGCGATGGGTGGCCAAGCATATTCCAGTGCAGATGCGTGACGCGGTGATGTTCCAGAACGGCATCGATCTGTTCGGCCTGCCGAGCGAATTGCCCGCGCTGGCGGGACAGGTAAAGGCTTACTGATGACCGAGAAAGAAAAGCGTCTGGCGCGTGGTCGTGAACACGTGGTTGCCACCACAGACGAAATCCCGCCGGGGGAACACAAGGTGTTCCCTATCGGTCGCTACGGCGTAGGCGTCTACAACGTCAAGGGCACGTTCTACGCAATCGCGAACTACTGCCCTCACGAAGGCGGTCCGTTGTGCTTCGGACGTACCAAAGGCCAGACAGTCAGTGCTCCGGAACGCCCGGGTGGGGCTGCCGAAGTTAGGGACGGCGAATTCATCTATTGCCCATGGCATCAGTGGGGATTCGAGCTTGCCACGGGCACTACGACCGTGAAGCCGGAGTGGAGCATTCGCACATACCCGGTGCGCGTGGACGGTTCGAACGTGATCGTCAGCGCATGATCGACTACCCGAACGCGTCGACCACGACGTACACCACCGAAATGGCAGAAGTTCGATGAGCGTAACGACCGATGCCGGAATGAACTTGCGGACTGCCGCATTCCCGGGAACGACACCGAGGTTGATCACCGGTTCCGGACGAGAAGACTACGACGCGTATGTCGCCGGCGGTGGATACGCACCTATTTCGGACGCCGAGGCATTGCTCACGCTAGTGTCCGATGCAGGCCTGCGAGGGCGAGGTGGGGCAGCGTTTCCCCTGGCGCAGAAGATCCGCACTGTCAAAACAGGTCCTGCTGTGCCCGTTCTTCTCGCCAACGGCGAGGAGGGCGAACCGGCATCGGTGAAGGACCGTTGGCTGATGAGGTACCGCCCTCACCTCGTTCTCGACGGCGTTCGGCTTGCCGCGGCGATGGTCGGTGCCGAGGACGTCTACATTTACGTCTCGGACCGGGCCAGTGCTACGAGCCTGCGCGATGCTCTCGCGCAGCTACCCGAGACGACGGACGTAATCGGCCGTGCGTGCGTCCACGAGGTCGACTCCACGTACGTTGCAGGGGAGGAAACGGCAGCCGTGAGGTCGATCAACGGCGGTCCTGCTCTTCCGCAGGACAAACCACCTCGGCCGTTCCAATCTGGCGTTCACGACCGGCCGACTCTGGTCTCGAATGTCGAAACACTGGCGAACCTGCCCTACGTGCAGCAACATGGAGCCGCGGAGTACCGAACTGTAGGTACTGAAGATTCCGCTGGGACCTTCTTGATGACGCTGACGGGGACCGCGAACAACGGGCTTTACGAGGTGCCGTTCGGTACCACTCTGGCCGAGGTGCTCCGATGGCTGGGCGACGAGACTGCGGTGACCGGCGCTTTGGTCGGCGGCTACTTCGCCGGCGTGCTGTCCGCCCGCGTACTCGACATCCCGCTCGACTATGCCGAGTTGCGCGCTGCTGGAAGTGGATTGGGCTGCGGTGCTATGGCGGTGATCGATTCCGCAGTCTGCCCCGTTGCGGTATCCGCCGACGTGCTGGCCTATTTCGATCGCGAAAATGCCGGACAATGCGGATCGTGCTTCAACGGCACCGCGGCGATGGCTGCCGCGATGGCCGCGCTGTGCGACGGACGCGCGGACGATCGTGACGTGGAGCGCCTGCGCGCGTGGTCTGTGGGACTGCGCGGCCGCGGGGCGTGCGGAACGCTCGACGGGGCGGCGAATGTCGCTGCGGGAGTGCTGCGTGAGTACCCGGAATTGGTCACGGACCATCTGAACGGTCTTTGTGGGGCCTGCGCGCAGGGGAGAACCCCCAACACGCGGCCCTATGCAGCCATCGGCGAGGACAGGAGGTCGTTTGCATGAGGATAAAACTGGACAGAACGATGTGTGATGGATTCGGTACCTGCGCCGTTCACGCACCGAACACCTTCTCCCTCGACGAATGGGGATACCCAAGTCTCGTTGGGGGAGGCGACATTGCGGAAGAGGACCAGAACGGCGTCAAGAGAGCGCTGCTCGACTGCCCCGCGCATGCCATCTTGTCGCTGGACGAGCCCACTCCGATTCCTGCCGGGGGCGAGGCTGGTATTTCTCGGTCTGCGGGGCCGGATTCGCTGTGGGAACACTTACCGGTGCACAACGCTGTCCCGAAGAACGGACCGGTGGGTTGATGGAAATGTCACTGGCGCGTCGAGCCCTCGGGTGGGCGCATCGAGCCAACGAAAGTATGCCTACAGTTTGGAGTTCAGTGAAATGTCGACTTTGACAGAGCAATTGACGAGGGAGCAGCTCGAGCAGCTGTGGAAGTCGATGTGCCTCGCCGAACGCCTCGATACGCGCATCCGCGCCGGCATCCGCCGCGGGGAGTTCGCCACCGTCATCTGGCCCTCGCGCGGGCAAGAAGCGGTGTCCGCCGGAGCTGCGCTCGCCTTGCGCGAGGACGACCGACTCGTCACCACATACCGTGGATTGCACGACCACGTCGCCAAGGGAGTGCCGCTGACCGAGATAATCGGTGAGGTACTCGGGACATCCACCGGCGCTTCCCGAGGCAAGGGTGGGACGATGCATATCGCGGACCCAGCCCACGGAGTGATGATGACCACCGGAATCGTCGGTTCGGGCGTACCCGTCGGAGTGGGACTGGCACTTGCGGCCAAGAAAGACGGGAGCGATCGCGTCACGGTCGTGTCCTTCGGTGACGGGGCAACGAATACCGGCTCGTTCCACGAAGGCGTGAATCTTGCTGCTACCTGGAAGCTGCCAGTGGTATTCCTGTGCCAGAACAACCTCTATGCCGAGATGACGCCGGTGGAAGAGACCATGGCTATCGACCGTGTGGCCGACCGTGCAAAGGGCGTCGGTATGCCCGGGGTAACGGTGGACGGCAACGATCCGGTGGCCACGTACAACGCTGTGAAAGACGCAGTCGAATTGGCACGTGCCGGAGGTGGGCCGACGTTGGTCGAGGCTGTCACCTTCCGCTTCGAGGGCCACTATGCCGGAGATACCGGGCACTACATTCCGGACGAGCAGCTCAAGCGTCAGAAGGCACTCGATCCGATGGAGACTTTCCCGCGGACCCTTCGGGACGCGGGTTTCACGGACGCGGACATCGAGAAGATTCGCGAGGATGCGGGGGCGGAGGTGGAGGCCGCGATCAAGGAGACCGTGAAGGCCGCCCCACCGACCACGGAAGAAATTACCTCGGACGTGTACGCAAATGGACTGGTGGTGTCGCATGAGTAAGACCAGAAAGATTTCGATTCGCGAAGCGATCAACGAGGCCCTGGACGAGTCGCTGCGGACCGACCCCAAGGTGTTTCTCCTCGGCGAGGATCTCGCAGACCCAGCCGCGGGCGTCAACGCCGTCACCAGAGGTTTGGCGACCGCGTACGGCAACGACCGGGTGATGAATACTCCGATCTCCGAGGCTGCCATCATCGGCGCTGCGATCGGTGCCGCCTTCGAGGGATACAAGCCGGTCGCCGAAATCATGATCATGGACTTCATCGGCATCGCGATGGATCAGATCGTCAACCACGCCGCGAAGGCGAGGTACATGTCAGGCGGACGCACCACCTGTCCGATCACGATCCGCACGTCCATTTTCGCCGGAACCGGTTCGGGTGGAACACATTCGCAGTCGCTGGAGGCGTGGTTCATGCACGTCCCCGGAATGAAGGTCGTCTATCCGAGCAATCCGGCGGATGCGAAGGGCCTGTTGCTCTCGGCGATCGAAGACCCCGACCCCGTGCTCTTCATCGAGGCGTCGCGCTTGTACGGAGCCAAGGGTGAGGTACCGGAAGGCGACGGAATTCGCATTCCGCTCGGAAAGGCAGACGTCAAGCGGCAGGGGTCGGACGTCACCATCATCTCGTGGGGGCTGGCCATGATGACGGCGTTGGCTGCGGCCGAGGTTCTGGCGAGCGAGGGCATCGAAGCCGAGGTCCTCGACATGCGTACGTTGCTGCCCTTGGACATGGAGGCTGTCATCGGGTCCGTCAGCCGGACTCGCAGGGCCGTCATCGCGCACAATGCCACCGTCGTTGCAGGTCCGGGGGCCGAGATCGCAGCCCAGATTGCGACCAAACTGTTCGGCGAACTGAACGCACCGGTCCAGCGAGTGGGGGCCAAGTTCACACCGATTCCGTCACGCGCATCCGAAGCAGCGGTGACGCTCAGCGTCGACGACATTGTCAGAGCAGCCAAAGACACGATGGGAAAACAAGATAATGCCTGAACACCAGTCCGTTCTGATCCCCAAGGTGTCCATGGCCACCGAAGAGGTGACTTTCGTCGAGTGGCTCGTCGCCGATGGCGCGAACGTCGCGGAGGGTGACCTCATCTACAGCGTGGCGACGGACAAAGTCGAATCTTCCATCGAGGCGGCTGCATCCGGAGTTCTGCGGCACGGTGAGGCGGAAGAAGACGAACTGTACGCGGTGGGTGCGGAAATCGGCCGCATAGAACCTGCGTGATGTCGTAGATGGCGCGGGGCTCGCGGCGGCAGACGATAGGCTCCCGATGTGGAATCGTCTCGTCAGCATGATTGGGGCGCAAGCGGGATAGTCGCCCTCACCGGCCCACCTGAACGCAACGTAGTCCCGCGCGGCGACGCTGCGTCCTGGGCCGGGCGGGCTGCGTCGGCACTGGGTCACCTGCCGGGTTTCGAACACGGGCTCGACGGTGCTGCGCTGCTGGGCGAACGTGCGGCCTTCACCGGTTGGACCCGCCGCGGTCGGAAGTCGTTGGGCGGGTACGCACGTCTTCTGCCGCACAGGGGAGGATGGGCGGTGGTTTCGTGTCCGCGGCCCGACGACGCGAATCTCCTCGGTGCCTTGATCGGGCGGGCAGTAGGCGAGGATCCGTGGACCGAGGTGGCCGCATGGCTGAGCACTCGGTCGAGTCCGGAGATAGTGGAGCGGATGGACTTGCTCGGGATTGCCGGAGGGTGTGTCGAACCACAGGTCGCCCAGCCGCTTCCGATTCCGACAGATGTGCGGTCGCTCGAGGGGGCGACGGTTGTCGATTTCAGCGCGTTGTGGGCAGGGCCGCTGTGTGCGCAGCTGTTGAATACTGCTGGCGCACACGTGATCAAAGTGGAGACACCGCAACGTCCGGATGGAGCTCGGGGTGGTAATCGCCACTTCTACGATCTGCTGCACGGCGGGCACGAATCGGTGGTTCTCGATCCGAGCTCCACGACCGAGAGGCGCTGGTTACACAGACTCGTGGACTCCGCCGACATCGTCATCGAAGCGTCACGCCCTCGCGCCTTGCAAAGATTCGGCCTCGATGCACAAGCGCATGCGGCGCGCGGATGCACCTGGCTGTCGATCACCGCGTATGGGCGGTCTTCCAATCGGATCGGCTTCGGCGACGACGTTGCGGCCGCATGCGGGCTCGTCGGCGAGGACGTAGACGGAACACCGGTGTTCGCGGGAGACGCGATCGCGGATCCGTTGACCGGTTTGTGGGCAGCGTTGTGCGGCCTCGACTCCGTCAATTCTCGTGGTGGCAGGCTCTGGGACATCTCCATGGCGCACGCCGTCTCGTCCACGCTCGGTGATTCGTCGTGCCATTCGGTACCAGCGCAGTTAGTACCGGCGGCTGCCCCGCGGCACCGAGCGGTGAGTATGTCGGCGTCGGCGAGCGGCGCCGATACGCGCGAGGTCCTTCGACGGATAGGCGTGGAGCCTTGAACAATCTTGTGAATATGTGTTCATTTCGTTGAAAAACGATCCAGTGGGGCGATAGTCTTCGAAGGCGGTCACAAGGATCGCCTTGTTCAACTTCTTGGGAGACTTGTATGTCGCTACCGTTTTTCGAAGACCCCGCGACGACGCGAGACTCGTTGTATATCAACGGCAAATGGCGCCCGACGGCTTCGGGCGAAACAGTGGACGTCACCAATCCTGCGTCTGGCGTCGTTCTCGCATCGGTAGCGGCCGGTCAACCGGAGGACGTGCGTGAGGCCATCGCTGCGGCTGAGGAAGCCTTTCCTCAGTGGTCATCGCGGACCGCATACGAGCGAGCAGAAGTCCTGTACGCGGCGCACCGGTTGATGCTGGAACGCAGCGAAGAGTTGGCCACCCTGATGACGATGGAGCAGGGGAAGCCTCTGAAGGCGTCCCGGAACGAGGTCAAGTACGCAGCCGACTTCGTGATCTGGTTCGCAGAAGAAGCCAAGCGCGTGTACGGGTCGACCATCCCCTCCGCGCGCGCCGATCAGCGTTTCGTGGTGTTGCATCAGGCCGTAGGCGTGGTTGCTGCCATCACGCCGTGGAACTACCCGATATCGATGATCACGCGAAAAGTCGCGCCTGCACTTGCTGCCGGATGCAGCGTCGTTCTCAAACCGGCGAAGCAAACCCCGTTGACGGCGCTCGCCATGTTTCGGATTTTCGAGGAAGCGGGGGTACCTGCTGGTGTCGTCAACCTGGTGACCACCCAGAATCCGCGTTACTTCAGTGACGAGGTGCTGGCGAGCAAGGCTGTTCGGAAGATCACCTTCACGGGTTCGACGGAAGTGGGCAAGCTGCTGGCGAGGGAAGCCGCATCGACTGTCAAACGGGTGTCACTCGAACTGGGCGGCCACGCCCCGTTCATCGTCTTCGCCGATGCCGACCCCGAGCATGCGGCGAAGGGCGCGACGTTGGTCAAGTTCCTCAACACCGGGCAGGCGTGCATCAGTCCGAACCGCATTTTCGTGCATCGCTCGATCGCCGAGAAGTTCCTCGAAACATTGGTCGCACGCACATCCAAGCTCCGCCCCGGCGACGGCCTCGACCCGGCCAGCGGGGTTGGGCCGCTCATCGACGAGCCTTCCATGAGCCGCATGCAAAGTCAGGTCGACGACGCCGTATCGCTGGGTGCCAAGGTGCTTGCCGGTGGTTCGCGGCTGGCCGATGGGCCCTACGCCGAGGGGCACTTCTACGCGCCGACAGTATTGACCGACGTCACTTCGGAAATGCAGATCTACCGCGAAGAGACGTTCGGCCCCATCGCGTCGGTGACGATGTTCGACGACGAGGACGAGGTGATTCGGATGGCAAACGACACCGATTATGGACTGGCCTCGTACATCTACACACGAGATATCTCGCGCGCAATCCGGGTGGCGGAGCAGCTCCGGTTCGGAATGGTCGGTATCAACGACATCAACCCGACCTCCGCCGCGGCACCCTTCGGCGGTGTGAAGGAAAGCGGGCTGGGGCGCGAGGGCTCTGCTGACGGTATCGGTGAGTACCTCGACACCAAACTGATTGGTATCAGCGTGTGATGTGATCGCGCGTCCCCTCTGGATGCGCGGCAGATGCCTCGGCCCCCCGTTAGTGGTTTACCTACCGGGGGGCCGTTTTCATTATCAGCGCGTAGTTTCGAGACTTTTTGCTCGTTCCGCCATTGTGCCGCGAATGGCCGGGTCGGTGCGCTACCGTTTAGCGGACCAGGAATTTGGTTCACTCGCCTGACGCTGGGCGCCAGCCGCCGTCGCTCGTATGGTGCAGCCGACGAATAATGCTGTTGACGTGCGGATTTCGGATGATCACTTTCTCTTTCCGCGGTTGTGCCCGGCATCAATTTGTACTTTAATGACCTGGACCACATTCTTTTGAACGAGTGTTCGGCGACACAGCCCGTCACCGCGCACAACGTCCACACACTCGCCCGCGTATCAGCGTCAGAGCTGTACGTGCAGATCGAGTCCGGGCGCACGACGAAAGTTGCAAAACATGATTTCCGACGTCTCGAAACGCGTGGGTCGAAGTGTCGTGGTGGTCCTGCTGGTCACCATGGCGGTCGTCGCTCTGCTGAGCCTCGCGCCAGGGTCGGTGGCTCAGGTGATCCTGGGTGACAACGCGACTCCCGACGCCATCGCAGCGCTCAATTCGCAACTCGGTTTGGACAACCCGATCTGGGTTCAGTACGGCAATTGGCTCGCAGACGCCGTGCGCGGCGATCTGGGAACCTCTCCGCTCACCAACCAATCGGTGACCGAGGCCATCATCGAGCGGCTGCCGGTGACACTGCAACTGGCTGCCATGGGCCTGACGATCTCGCTGGTGGTAGCGATTTTCCTCGGCGTCGTCTCCGCCTCCATGCCGGGCAGCAAAACCGACCGCGGGATCAACGCGTTGACCTCGGTTTTCCTTTCCGTGCCGGCATTCATCGCAGGCCCCGTGCTGATCTACTTCTTCGCTATTCAGATCAACCTCTTTCCGGTGACCGGTTGGTCTCGTATGGGCGACGGGTTGATGGAGAACCTCCGAAGTGCTCTGTTGCCCGCCATCGCAATCGCTCTGACCGAAATTGCTGCCTTTCACCGGCTTCTCAGAACCGATCTCATGGGCACCCTCCGTGAGGACTACGTTGCGGCGGCACGCGCCAAGGGTATGAGCAGCACCTACGTGATGTTCCGGCATGCACTAAGGCCGTCCACTTTTTCGTTGATCACGGTTGCCGGAATCAACCTCGGCCGCTTGATCGGCGGAACGGTGGTGGTCGAGACGCTGTTCGGATTGCCGGGTCTCGGACAATTGGTGGCCCTGTCGATTACGTCCCGTGACGTGATCATGGTCCAAGGCGTCGTGGTTTTCATTGCGGTGGTTTACGTAGCCATCAACGCCGTTGTCGACACCAGTTACGGAATGATCGACCCGCGGGTCAGAAAGGCGGTCGGCGCATGACCACGTCAACAGTGCCAGAGGAATCCGAATCGGTCGACGGCGTCATAGCAGTCACGCCGATAGCTCCGGTCGTCCCCCCGCCCAAGAAGACACGATCGCTTCTCGTCTATCTGTCGATCGGATGGCTCGTGGTGATCATTGCCGCGGCGCTGTTCGCGAACCTACTACCACTGGCAAACTACGCCATTCCTGTCGGCGTCCCGCGTCTCGGACCGCAGCTCGGCTCACTCGATCTACTTCTCGGTACCGATTCACAAGGACGATCGATGCTGTCCCGCGTCGTGTACGGTGCGCGTGTCTCCCTCGTAGTGGGTACCGTTGCTGCACTTGCAGGTTTCTTCATCGGATCCCTCATCGGAATGGTTGCCGGCTATCTCGGCAAGGCCACCGATTCGGGCATCAGTTTGCTCGCAGACGCGATGCTCGCGTTCCCGCCACTGATTCTGCTCCTGGCATTGTCATCGATCCTGACGCCCAGTATCCGGACAATACTTTTCGGCTTGAGCTTGATCGTCATCCCCTCGTTCATCCGATTGGCCCGTGCCAACACCATCTCGTGGTCGGCACGCGAATTCGTACGTGCCGCACGCAACATGGGAGCCGGGCACGGCCGCATTCTGTTCAAAGAAGTCCTACCGAATGTCGTTGCACCCCTGGCCTCCTATCTACCGATCATCATCGCGGCCATGATTGTTGCCGAGGGATCTCTCAGCTTCTTGGGGATGGGGATCCCACCGCCTCAGCCAAGCTGGGGAGGAATGATCAACGACGGCAAGGACGCAATAGCGCAGTCGCCGCACATGGTGTTCGTGCCCGCCATAACGATCTTTTTCACTGTCTTCGCGCTGAATCAATTCGGTGATTATTTGCGGTCACGGTTCGACAGCAGCATGCGTGACTGACAACGCCGAACAGGTCCACATCGAGGTGGATCACTATGCAGCTCACTACTTATCTCGAGAGGTCGACAGTGTCCCGAAACAATGATCAACGTCAGAACAGACTCACTACAGCGGTTGCTGCTTTGCTGGGCGCATCCGTACTCGTCTTGGCGGGTTGCAGTACGTCGGCGCCGGGAGAGACGGCAGCCGCCACCGGTGCGACAGGGGACCCTGTTGCGGGTGGCGCAGCGCGAGCGATTCAGGCGAGCGAGCCCCGTTCCCTCGACCCCGCAGCCATGACCAACACATGGACGACCCAGGGGTTCCTCGGTAACGCGCTGTACGGAAATCTGCTCATCAACGATGTGGAGACAACCGAGATCGAGGGTCAGATGGCCACGGACTTCTCGACGGACGACGGTGGTGCGACCTTCACGTTGACCCTGCGCCCCGATCTCGTCTTCAGCGACGGGACGCCCCTGGATGCGGAAGCGGTGAAGTTCAACTGGGAGCGTCTTACGAACCCGGCACTCGGATCTTCGTCGATCGTGCAGGCGGGCACCATCGCCGCGATCGACGTAGTCGATCCGGTTACGCTCGAAGCGACACTGGTGGCGCCGAACCCACACTACGGTCAGGCAGTCGTCAATTCCTCGATGAACTGGATCGCGTCGCCTGCGGCTCTTGCCTTGTCGCCGGAGTCGTTCAACGACAAGCCGATCGGAGCCGGGCCCTTCACACTGGTTTCATGGGCTCGCCAAGACGTCATCGAGTTGGTGAAGAACCCCGATTACTGGGACGCGCCGCGGCCGTACCTCGACAGCATCTCGGTACGCACAGCCAATGACACCAATCAGCGCATCAACACGTTGATGTCGGGCGGTGCCGATTTCGTCCTCGAATCGAATTGGGACAGCGTGGCGAAGGCGGAGGCATCCGGTTATCCGACCGACGTCGTTCCCATGGGCGGCGGACAATACATCGCGATGAACACGCGCGTCGCCCCGTTCGACGACATTCGCGCTCGTCAAGCAGTATCGATGGCAATCGACCTCAATTCGATGAACCTGGCGACCTACAACGGGTCAGGTCAAGTTCCAGAAACGCTGTTCCCTGAGGGGTCCCCGTTCCATACCGACACAGCACTGTCCAAGTACGACCCCGAAGCGGCGCAAAAGCTCTTCGACGAACTGGCTGCAGAAGGAAAGCCCGTATCTTTCACCAACTCGTCGTTCTCGACAGTGGAGAACAAGGCGAGTGCGGAGAGCATGCAGACGCAGCTCAGCGCGTACCAGAACGTCGATGCCCAGGTAGACGTCGTCGACTTTCCGACGGGTTTGTCGAAGCTCGCGTCCCGGGATTTTCAAATGATGATCTCGTCCGCGAACATTCAGCATCCCGACTATGCACTGTGGCAGGCATTCCAAACCGACTCCCGAGGCAACGTGACAGGTACGTCCGACCCCGAACTGGACGCAGCCCTGGCCGCAGGGCGGTTCGCGAGCTCGGATGACGAACGCAAGAACGCGTACCAGGTGGTACAGGATCGTATCGTCGAGCTCACCCCGGGAATCTTCTTCACTCGCGCAGCTCCGGCTGTCGTGACGGGCAAGAACGTGGGAGGAATTCACCAGTACGGATCCGGTTCACTTCTGCCGGCCGAATTGTGGATCCAGAACTAGACCCGTCGGCTCCGATGACGAGAGGTAATGCAATGAGCGGAGAACCGCTGCTCCAAGTCCGAGACTTGCGTGCGTACATCGGGACCCCCCGAGGTACGGTCCGCGCGGTGGACGATGTCTCTTTCGATCTGGCAGAAGGTCAAGCGCTGGGGGTGGTGGGCGAGTCCGGTTCCGGCAAATCTGTGATGGCTCGCGCCATCATGGGTCTGATGCCCCCTCGCTCCGGCCGGTCGGGTGAAGTGACATTCCAAGGCCGGGATCTGTTGTCGTTGAGCAAAAAAGAAAAGCTCTCGATCTGGGGAAAGCAAATCTCGATGGTCTTCCAAGACCCGGGACGCTCGCTCAATCCTGTGGTTCGTGTCGAGCGGCAACTCACCGAGGGAATGCGAAAGCATCTCGGTGTGAGTCGGTCGGAGGCACACAGTCGTGCGCTGGGCCTCTTGAAAGAGGTCGGCGTTCCTGACCCCGAACGGAGACTGTCCAACTATCCGCACGAAATGTCCGGCGGGATGCGTCAGCGGGTGATGATCGCGATCGCGCTGGCTTGCGAGCCCGATCTGCTCATCGCGGACGAACCGACAACCGCCCTGGATGTGACGATTCAACGGCAGATCCTCGATCTACTCCGACGAATACAACGAGAACGGGGGACTTCGATGATGTTGATCAGTCACGACCTGGCTGTAGTCGCGGGCCGAACCGACAGGGTGGCCGTGATGTATGCGGGCAGGCTTGCGGAAATCGGCTCCACACGTGAGGTTTTCGACGCTCCCCGGCACCGATACACGCATGCACTGCTGGGTGCAACTCCGACAATCGATCATCCCCGGCATACTCCTTTGCGACTGATCGAGGGTTCGCTACCGAGTCCTGTGGATCCGCCGGTCGGTTGTAGGTTCGGACCGCGGTGCAGTGCCGCGGACGCACACTGCACCGATCCGGGTCCCACCATGACCTCGGTGGGCTTCGACCACAGTGTGTCGTGCCTCCATCCGGTCGACAACGCCGCCCTGGCATCGGTGGGTGGCAAACATGGCCGGTAGCGGAACCGCGCACCTGCGCGGCGACAAAGCGTTGCTCAGCGTCGAAGACCTGGTCGTCGAATACAAAACTGGTCGCGGTGTCGTGCAGGCGGTGTCGAAAATCAGTTTCGACGTGATGCCGGGTGAAACACTCGGGATCGTAGGCGAATCCGGATGCGGCAAGTCGACTACGGGTCGTGCCGTTCTGAGATTGGATCGAGTCACCGGTGGCCGAATTCGGTTCGGAAGGCACTGGATCGAAGACGCGAGCGAGAACAAGATGCGTGCACTGCGTCGCCGAATGCAAATGATCTTCCAGGATCCCGTGGCGTCGCTCAATCCGCGTCGTGCGGTCAAGGACATCGTCGTCGAGGGCCTCTCCGTCGCGGGCGCGTCGGACAAGGAGCGCGCCGAGAAGTCTGCGGCCGTCCTTGAGCAGGTGGGTCTTGCCGGCGACAGGTTCTCACAAATGTTGCCGCGACAATTGTCCGGGGGCCAGGCTCAGCGAGTGGCAATCGGCCGTGCGCTTGCGTTGTCACCGAGTTTGCTGATCTGCGACGAACCGGTGTCCGCGCTGGATGTCTCGGTGCAGGCACAGATTTTGAACCTCATCGAAGAATTGAAGGCCGAGCTGGACCTCACTGTCGTGTTCATCGCGCACGACCTCGGGGTCGTCCGAACAGTCAGTGACAACGTCATGGTCATGTATCTCGGAAAGACCTGCGAATACGGCGATTCGGCTGAGGTATACGACAGACCTGGCCATCCCTACACACGGGCACTGCTCGATTCGGTGCCACTCACTGATCCGGAGAAGGGCTTCGCCGGGCCCGCCCTCGAAGGCGACGTTCCCTCGCCGCTGAATCCACCCACCGGTTGCAGGTTCAGGACGAGGTGCCCGTTGGCGCAAGACCTCTGCGCGGAGGTGGAGCCGCAGATGCGCGAAGTCCGTCCCGGGCAGTTCGTGGCATGTCACTTCCCTCTGACTTTGCAAGACGACACCGGTCCGTCGTTGGAGGAAGCAGTACCCGTCTGAGCCGGGGTGCAATTCAGGCTTCGTATGTGACACTGCCTCCGATCATCGTGAGGGAGACGAGCTCCCGGTCGAGTTGGGCGAGAACGCCGACCGGGGGTTCGGCAAGGATGCAGAGATCTGCTCGCTCGCCCGCCGTGATTCGGCGCGGAACACCCGGTGTCGCCGGCGCGCCCGAGAACAACCGCAGAGCTCGCAGTGCCGATACCGACTCGTCGAGTCCGAGGATGCGGCCCGACGCAGTGGTTCGGTCGCGCGCAGCCCTCATGGTTGCCCACGGGTCGAGTGCCCCGAACGGCGCATCGGTGCTGCCCGCAACGAGAATCGCCGACCTGTCGAACGCGGCCAGCCGCCACAGATGGCGATGCTCGGAACTCGAAAACGTGTCCAAGTAATGGTCGCCGCGCTCGGTGACGAAGTTGGGTTGCGTCACAACGGTGATGTGCAGTTGCGACAGTTCTTTCAGTAGAGCGTCCGGCGTCACGGCCGCGTGCTCGATCCGATCTCCGGCCAGAACACCTGCCGTCTTGAAACCGATTACTGCAGTGACCAATTGCGGGAGCGTCACGCAATGAATTGCGACCGCCTGCCCCTGAGCGTGGACAAAAGATATCCAACCGGTCAGCTCGTCCACATCGAGATGGGTGTCGTCGAGAATACGCTTGACGGGTCCGAATGTGAGAAACCCGTTCGGGCGGCTGTCGTCGGCCGACAATACATGCAGCGTCTGCCGCAACCTTCCGGCGCGAACCTCGGCTTCCAGGTAATCGAGTTGATCGACAGTCATATTCGGCGTTGCGTCGGTGCAACCCGTGACGCCCATCGAGGACAGCCGCGCGCTGACTTCTTCGAGCCCGACGTGAGCGGATGAGCTTGGCTTCAGCATGAGGTGGTCCTGACGGAAGAGCCTGCCGTCCGGGTGGTCGTGGAGTCCCAACGCCGCGAGGCCGACCGAGTTGACGATCCACATCGCACCGCTTCGGTGTTGAATGCGAACAGGAGTGCCGGGTCGAATCAGATCCAGCGCGAAGCGGTCGAGGTCGCCGTCAACGGATTCGTGATAGCCCACTGCGCGAATCCAACCGTCCTGACGGGCGGTCGCCTCACGAAGTACCGTGCGCATCTGTTGCGAGTTCTCCACGGCAGGTGGGCCGAGCGGCAGTGAGTGTAGGAAAGCCGCAATGGATCTCAAATGCAGATGATGATCGTGCAGACCTGGGATCACCGTGCCACCCCTGGCATCGAGAACCGTCTCGCCAGGCGTGGGATGGAGTAACGCATCGGTCTCCACGATGCGTTCGCCGTCGATGCGCACCGACACCGGCTCGTTGGTGATCTTGAACCCGTTGACGATCAGCATGATGTCGCGGCCATGGGTCTGTGTGGGGCAGCGGCTTCGATCATGATGACGGCAACTTTAGCCCAATGCCCCTGCGTAATGGCCTCGCTCAGGCACATCGTCGCACCCCAACCCGATTCGATGTGCTATTCAGTTTTATGAATTAAGATTCGTACAGAATGGTCGGAGCATGTCTGCTGCCGTCGTACAACCATTCGACGGATATCCGGGGCAACTCGGTGCCGCCCGAGGGAAAGCGAGTAGAACGAATGACCATCCAGACAGGGCAACAGCGAGAAGGGTCCACCGATCGCAAGCCCGTGCCCACAGGCCCCGTCGCAGGGACCACGCAGCGAATGCCTCGTATTCGCAGGATCATCGCGCAACGAATGACCGAATCGCTGACGTCGACGGCGCAACTTACGGCGGTACAGGAAGCGGACGTCACCGAACTCGGGCTGCTCCGTGACAGAGTGAAAGTGGCGTTCAGGCAACGGGAAGGCGCGGCCCTCACGTATCTGTCGTTCTTCTGTCGCGCGCTGGTACGTGCTGCACAGGACATACCAGAATTCAATGCGTCCATCGACGGTGACGGCAAGACGGTGACGTACCACGGTGCGGTCCATCTCGGCGTCGCGGTGGACACCCCCGCCGGACTGATGGTTCCTGTGTTGCGCAATGCCGAGGCTCTCAGCCTTGCCGAGATCGCACGAGGGATAGCCGATGTGGCGCTTCGCGTTCGGGCGGGGACTGCTTCGCCCGAAGAACTGAGCGGGAGCACCCTGACCATTTCCAACATCGGTGGGGCCGGATCCCTCAGCGACACGCCGATCATCAACTATCCGGAGGTCGCGATTCTGGGGACGGGGGCGGTGGTGCGTAGGCCGCGAGTATTGGTTCGCGCGGACGGAATCGAAGAGATCGTCGTCAGGTCGGTGTGTGCTCTACCGATCACGTACGATCATCGACTCATCGACGGCGCCGCTGCCGGCCGCTTTCTCACTGCTGTTCGAGGTCACCTGTCGGTAGAGGCGTTCGAAGGCGAGCTTGCCGCATACCTTCACTAACCACGCAGAGCTGTGCGGTGAGCGGCACTTGAATTCAGTGCGAGAACCAAGTCGACGCGCCCACAGGAGACAGTTCCGTGTTCTCTTGCGCTGCAAGCCCCGCGCCGCCCATTCACCCGGCATACTGGCTCGGTGACGTCTTTGTCGGAAGGTACTGCGGGAGCGAAACGAGTCGATGGCGCTCGTCGAACCGAAATTCTCGACGCGGCAGCGCAATTGTTCGCGTCCTCCGGGTACGTCGGTACCTCACTGAAGGACGTCGCCGACCAGTGTGGCATCTTGGCCGGGAGTCTTTACCACCACTTCGAATCGAAAGAGTCGATCGCGGTAGAACTGCTGGAGCGGTACCAGGTCGACATGGACGCTGTCGGCGCCGCCGCGCTCGAGGGCTACTCCACACCGAAGCCCACCGAAGTCTTTCGGCGGGTGTCCGACTTGGGAGCCGCGGTCGCGTCGTGCGCTGTGCGAAACAGGGCAGCGTTGCAGCTCACGCAGTACGAACCACGTCGATCTGCGAGCGAAGCACTCGTGGCGGTAGCACAACGTAGGTCTTCGACGGTGGTAGGTGCGATGCGTGCGTTGCTCGACGATGCACGGGCTTCCGGGTATCTGAAACAGAATGTCGATCCTGCGACGTTGTCCGAACAATTTTCCGACGCGATGTTGCACGTGGGATCGACCATTGTGCACCGAAACGTTGCCCCCGGCACGATCGCCGATGTCACCGCCCGAATACTGCTCGACGGTATAGCGGCGGACCCCCCGAGCGACACGGTCCTGGACCGGTCACCTGCCATGTCGGCTGCGAATCGCTCGCTGGAAACCTGGTCCATGTCGGGAACCGACACAGAGGAGGATCGATTCGCGGTCCTGCAGCAAGTGGCGAGGGTCGAGTTTGCGCGTCGCGGGTACGAGGCGACGACGGTTCGGCACATCGCGGCGTCGGCGAACATGGGAACGGGAACTGTGTACCGGGCTATCGGGAGCAAGTTGGATTTGCTGGACTCCATCATGAACAGCTTTCATGTGCAGCTTTCACGTGCCTACGAGGCCGTACTCGACACCACTTCGACGGCCCTGGAGAAACTCGATGCACTCGCATGGGTGAATCTGAACGCCCTGGAGACATTCGACAAAGAGTTCCACATTCAGCGAGCATGGTTTCGTCTGACACCTCCGGAAACGAGTTCCGTTCTGGGCGCAATCGAGGAACGGGGTCGATTGCTGCACGCTGTTCTGAGTGAGGGGCGAGCCAATGGTGAACTCAGACTCGACGACCTCAAGATTCGTCAGATTACGTCCAGTGTGCGCGACCTGATGTGGATGCCGACACCACTGGTCGAACGCTTGGGAAAGCCTGCGGCCATTGCTCACGCGCGAGCGACGATTCTTCGTGGCGCCGCGGTTCGTCGATATCGGCACCCGTGAATTTTATTCTGCCGGACACACATCTACTGCGAGACAATACCCCGCAGTAAATGTGTGCGGAGAAACCTGTGCTCCTGTTTGACGCTGACGCGTCCCTGATCCGGGAAGTTGATCCACAGGATATTGCGTAGGTAGGGTGCCAGCGTGGCGGGGTCACACGTCGAAGCCAAGGTGCCTTGTGTTATGCCCTGAGTCAAAATTTCGACCAGCCTGGCCATTCTCTTTGCTGACTGCTCTCGGTACCTCAACGCGAACGTGGGCTGACCGTCTTGCGCCAGATACCATCCCAAAGACATCATTTTGGTTTCGTCCGGGAAATGGCGCTTTGCCTGGACGATCACATATGCCAGTGCATCGAGTGTGGCTGCGGCGGAATCGGATTGCGCGTCCAGCACCGCAGTCACGCTCCGGTGCATATGCGTCGCGTAGTTCTCGGCAAGTTCGTCGAAGATCGCTTCCATGGACGACACTCGGCGATAGATGGATCCCATCCGCACGCCGGACGCCTCGACGACGTCGCGAATTGTTGTGGCGTCGTATCCCCTCCGGGCGAATTCGTGTTTCGCACCGTCCAGGATCTGTCGCTTGAGCGCATCGTCGTCGCCCGCCGAATGCCACTCCGAGACGGCACTTTTCGCCGCGCGGATGGGATCGGAGGCGTCGAGCGTCGCGTCGTCGGGACATTCTGGCGCAATGCCGTACAGCAACGTGTCGCAGATGATTCGGGACGACACATCCGGGTCCACCGGACCCGGCAAGCTCGTCGAAGAGGTGGCCGTCAACCGTTGCAACGTGTGGGTGAGGAGGTATGGGTTGACGGGGGAGTGCGGGTATCGGTCGCGTAGATCGTTTGCCGCAGCGCGCCACAGGCGCTGAAGGCCGACCGGCTGAAGCGCGACCGCATCGCGAAAGCGGTCACTGGCCACCGTCGGAGGGTCGAAGGCACGCAGCCTCACCGCAGCCGCATGCTGCAAGCTCAGCTGCACCACACGTCGACACAGCTCGCGGAGTCTTGCCTCGGGAGGCAGCGCGAGATACCCCAAACGCCTCAGATCGATCGAGAGTAGCCGCAGGTCGTCGTTGAGCGAGTCGAGCATTTCGATTGCCACCGCCTCTTTACTGACGAAGTGGTGGTACAAGCTCCCGGGCAAGATGCCCACCGAACTCGCGATATCGTTCATCGTCGTCGATGCGTAGCCCTTCGCCAGGAACAGAGAGCCCGCGGACCGTCGAATCTCGTCGATTCGCCCGCTGGCCGACAGCTCCTGGTCCGACTCGCCCTTCGATGACGTCAACGTCTTCCTCCCCTGCGACCTTGCCTGTACGCGCACCGTACGCGCTGCGATCACATCGTAGGCGTACCGAGGTGGAGTCCATGTGCCAACAGGGTTCGTTCCGATCGTTCAGCCGTGGGCGTGGAGCGGTTGCCCTGCCAGAGCGAGCAACGCTTCGCCGATGGCTTCATTTTGAGTCGGGTGAGCGTGAATCATGTGGGCGATCGAATAGGAAGTCAGGCCCAGGTTCACGATGAGGCCGGCTTCACCGATCTGCTCGCTCATGCGCGAACCGACCATGTGAACCCCGACCACGACTCCGTTCGAATCCTCGATCATCTTCACGATGCCAGCGGTCTGCAAAATTTGGCTCTTGCCGTTGCCTGCAAGGTTGTATTCGTACGTCTTGATGCCCTCGCCGTAGGTGGCGCGGGCCTCGAGTTCACTCAGTCCGACACTGGCGAGCTCCGGCTCGGAATAGGTGACGCGGGGAAGCGCCGAGTCTCGAACGGGAGCCGGCGAAAGTCCCGCAATGTCCTCGGCGACGAAGATGCCGTGAGCAAAACTGCGATGCGCGAGCTGTAGACCACGGACGACGTCTCCGATCGCGTATACATCTTCGACGGATGTCCGAAGCCGCTCGTCCGTGGTGATCCAACCCCCGTCGGTGTCGACGCCCGCTTCTTTCAGCCCGATGCCCTCTGTGCGCGGGCCGCGGCCGACAGCGACGAGAACGTAGTCCGCAACGAGCTGCGTTCGATCGGCGAGCGTGACCGTCACCCCGTCGTCGCTTTGTGCGATGTCGGTGACGGACGCATTCTTTCGGACGTCGATCCTACGTTTCTTGAAGGCACGCTCCAGTTGGCGCGACAGCGACGCGTCCTCGAGTGGGACCAAGTTCGCGAGTGCCTCCACCACGGTCACCTGCACCCCGAGCGACTTCCACGCACTGGCGAACTCGACCCCGATGACGCTGCCGCCGATGATGACCACGGACGCCGGGATCTCGGCCAGGGCGAGGGCGTCCTCGCTGGTGAGTATGCGTCCCCCGCGGTCGACGCCGGGGATCATCCGCGGAGTGGATCCCGTCGCAAGAACGAGATGGCGGCCGGTCAGGTGTTCACCGTCGACTGCCACGGTGTGGGAGTCGACCAGTACGGCCTCGCCCCTGATGTAGGTGATTCCGTCCGACGCATCGACCAAGCCCTGCAGTCCGCGGTGCAGTCGATCCACCACCCCGTTCTTGAAGGTCTGCACGGCCTGAGCGTCGATCTTGTCGAGCGTGCTCATGATGCCTACGGCCGCGCTGTGCGATATCGAATCCGCTACCTCTGCCACATGCAGCAGCGCTTTCGTCGGTATGCAGCCGGCGTGAAGACACGTTCCACCGAGTTTGTCCCGTTCGATCAACGCCACGCTCAGGCCTAGTTGGGCGGATCTGAGAGCCGCTGCGTAACCGCCGCTACCACCGCCCACGACGACGACGTCGTAGGTTGCTGCCGTCATGTTCATATCAATCCTCATCGATTCGGTGTCTCTGACCGTGTGAGCTGAGGTTTAAGCTCCAGCGTCCGACGGGCGCGTGCGGCAAGCCGACATCGCGCAGAGTCAGAAGGCCGGGTGGCGCGTCACAGACCGCTCCGATGGAGCCAACGGCGGGCTGCGCGGTGAGGATTGCGAAGTCGGTCTTGCTCCAGCTTTTCGGGAAGTCCCATTCGACGACAGTTCGCGAACTCGGTTCGCCGTCGACCTCTATGACATACGCACCGTCGGTCATCGTCCAGTCGCAGTCGAGGTCTTCCGACAGACGCCACGTAATGGCTGTTTCGACGAACGCGCGCCCTGCCGCCCGCCCGGTCCAGACAGTGCGGAGTGCGCCGATCGTTCCTGCCTCGATGTGTATCCACCCCAAGTCGACGGACGACCGGCTCGCTGCGTAGTCCGTTCGATAGTCGATGCTGTCCAGTTGTACGTCCAGCGCCGCGGCCACTCGTTGGACAGTGTCCGCAAAGGGCAACATTGCCGCGCGAGTGAACTCGGCCAGCCCCGGGGTATCGAGCGGTCGAGAGAATCCGTGCCCCAGCCAGAAGTCGACATTCGGGTCGGTGCCTACATTGCACGACTCGGAGACCGTGACCTTGTCCACGCGGCGGCACGGGGCCGTCAGACCGACCGCGACAGTGCTTATCCACCCGGGGTTCACGCCAGTGAAGTACAGAGACGAATTCCCTGCCGAGCAGGCGCTCTTCAACGTCGCACGATAGCCGTCGTCCAGTGCCGTGCTGCCGAAGGTGGTCGTGCACACGACGTTCGATCCACTGACCAACAGACGTTCGACGGTCACCGTGTCTGCTTCTCTGGCCGTGAACACAATGCAGTCGGCTTCGAGGGCAAGTAGGTCGTCGACGTCGGAGGTGGCGAGAACGCCGGTCTTCGGCCTCCCACACAAATCCCCTGCGTCAACCCCCTTTTTGTCGGGGGAGTGGGCATAGACGCCGACCAATTCGAGCCCCGCGTCATCGAGTACGGCGCGCAGGGTATGGACACCTACTCGGCCGGTCGACCACTGAATAATTCGCCGTGTAACCAAATGTTTGCTCCTATCCGGTGATTTCGAACATACGGAAAACACGGGTCGGTGTCCAGCCGTTAGCTGTGTTCGGCCATCATGTGGTTTGCAAGCAGGAGAGAGCCACGCATACAATTTCGGATTCGACCTTCCACCGCACGATCAGGTTCCGCGCCGGTCCAATCGGCCACAACCGAAGCGCACTGCGTAGTGGTCGAACTGGGTGCGCAGGCCGGTGCGCCTGGACCGTCAGCGTAGGTCGCGGGCGGCGGCCGGGTCGGATCCGCGGGTGACCAGCTCAGCGGCCAACGCTGCAACGGGGATGTTCTCGTTCTGCGACAGACGCGATATCAGGTCGAACGCTTGGACCGCGTCGATGCCGTAGCGCTCCATGAGCATGCCCTTGGCCTGACCGATGGTGTCTCGGGAGGCCAGGCCGGACTTGAACTGTTCGGTCTTGTTGGCGGCATAGAGTGCCACCGCAGCGTGGATGGCCAGGACGGTGCCGAGTTCTTCGTCCTCGTCGCTGAACGCATTCTCGGTCAGCGCGAACAGGTTCAGTGCGCCGATCGTCTCGTCCTCGGTGTAGAGCCGGAACGACATACTGCTCAGGACACCGGCGTCGACTGCTGCGGGCCCGAACACCGGCCACCGCGGATCCGTTCGAAAGTCGTTGCAGCGAACGAATTCCTCACTGCGGGCGGCATCGACGCAGGGGCCTTCGCCGACACGCTCCTGGATCGAATCCAGTCCCACGCAGCTCACTCGTCGCTGCGTGGGACTGGTACTTCTTGGGCCCTCGGACGATGAGGATGTCGGCGCAGTCGACCGCCGGGATCAGCGAACGGGCACTCTCGGTCACCCCGCGCAGGGTGTCCTCGAGGCTGGTCGGGGTGAAGAACGATCGGGTCGCCTCCGCGATCGCACGGGTGAGGTCACGTCGTGGCGTGGTGTGTTCGTCTCCCATGGCTGCACTGTATCGGTGCCGCGCCCGGGTCGCCGATGACGGCGCTACTCGCCCGATCGGTAGGCACCGCTGCGTTCGGTACCTCGGACCACCATGCCGCCGCCGGGGCGTCGGGTTTCGTCGTCAGAGACCGCGTCGACGAAATTCGTCGAGCAGTCGGCGCCTGGCGTGTTCGAGTACCGCACTCTCCGCCGCTGGCGCGTTCTCGCGGTGTGCCGTGCGCAGTTGTTCCTCGGTGTCGGCGAGCGCGGCGTCCAGTTCGGCAACGCTCAACTCGCGCACGATGCTCTCGGCCATCGCTGATCACCAGTTCGGAATGACGATAGCCAGGAACCCGACCCCCAGGACTATCCCGAGGGTGCCGGCGCCGTAGGCGAGTGCTGCGTCGCCGCGCGGCGCCCGCGGCCCCGACAGCATCGAGCTCCGGTCAGCCCACAGCGCGGCGACGACCGCGAGTATCCCCAGGGTGACCCCGAGACCTGGGGCCCAGAAACTCACGATCGACAGCGCGCCGACCATCAACGCCGATTCGGTGTTCTCGGTCCGGCTGAATGCTCGCCGATTCCACCACCGCCGAGCGCCCGAACCCTCACCGTTCGCACCGCGGTCTTGCTTGTTCGTTGTCATCGTGTTCGTTGTCATCGTGTTGACTCCTCGCCTTTGTCGCATCCTGCGCGATGTGGTGCTCGCGCAGCATCATTGACCGTCTTCGTGGGACGGTGCCTGCCCCGAAAATTCTCGAAAAAACTTGTTCCACCATCTTGGCACTCGCAGTCGTCGAGTGCTAATTTTTGTTTCGCACAGTCAAGAGCAGCCCGTCACAGGGGCGGGCGCATCTGGGAATGACGGAGGTGGTTGCTGTGCTTCGCTTCGATCCGTTCCGTGACCTCGATTCGATTACCTCGGCCATGCTGGGGACCTCGAGCGGTTCCGATCGTGCACCCCGGTTCATGCCGATGGACCTGTACAAACTCGACGATCACTACGTTCTGTCCGCCGATCTTCCCGGTGTCGACCCAGGTTCGGTCGACGTCGATGTCGACCGCGGCACCCTCACGCTCACCGCACACCGCACCGCGCCCGACAGCGATGGGGTGCAGTGGATTTCCTCCGAACGATTCGCCGGGACGTATCGCCGCCAGGTCGCACTCGGCGAGGGTGTCGACACCGAGCGTATCTCCGCGTCCTACGACAACGGTGTCCTGTCGGTGACCATTCCCCTCGCCGAACGCGCCAAGCCGCGCAAGATCGACATCAGCGCAGGCGGCGGTGGTCAACGCTCCATCGAAGCGCATTCGCCCTGACCGTCTAGGTCTCGTTCGTTCCCGGGCAGTCGCCGTTGCGCGCCTGCTCGGGAACGAGAACTCCTCTGGCAGTTGTTGTTCGAGCGTCAAGAGTGATGGGAGGTGATCTTCGATGATCGACGTGATGGAACCGGTGGTGTGGCCCGAGGATCAGGATCGCGAGCAGTGGTGGGCGACGGTCCTGGGGATCGACATCAGTGAAAAGCTCTGTCCCGAAGCGGATGTCGTCGACCAGCAGCGGGCCGTCGAAGTAGACGACGACGGTTATCCGCGGACCCCGCACCCCGCTGCCGCGTGAGCCGCTTCCCGGCAGCGCTGTGGGGTGCTGCCGGGTCAGGTGGGCGGTGGCAGGTGTCGACTCCCTGCCGCCGCCCCACACGCTCACTCGCGGCGGTAGCCGGGTGCGCGTACGGACACGTTCGGCGTAACGCGCTTTCCGGGATTTTCGTCGGCCGTGTGAAGTTGTAGAACGACAGGTGGGGCAGATGACGATGATGATGGAGCAATCAGGGCTACCGACAGCCGATAGCGGCAGCGCATCCGGTGGTCCCGACATGGGCAACGATCGTGCGATGATCGATTACGCGTTGCGGTGGGTCAACCACGGCGGCGGCCCGGACGAAGACATTTACACCCACTTCGACATGACGGCGCGGGAGTTCTACCGCGGCGTCATCGAGATACTCGACCGGGATCCGGGCAGTGCGTTCGGCCGGTTCGGATTGAGCCCGATCATGGTGACCCGCATGAAAGCTGTAGCGCGCCGCCGTATCTGGATGTCGAGCTGACGGTGCCCCTTATCGGGACTTGGCGGTGAGGGCGGACGCAGTCGACAGAGCGGGGGCTGCGCGTGGCTGGCCCCCGTCATCGCCGGTCGTTGTGGGCGATCTGGTTGGTACGGCGCCCACCGAGTCTGCCCACAACCGGTGCTCGGACATTGTCTTCCGGCATGGGTGCGCCGGGTTATTCTCGGATTCAACGATCAGTACATGCCGAGCGGAAGGTAGTCACGCATCGTGGCCAAGAAAGTGTCCGTCGAGTTGGTCGACGATCTCGACGGTTCCGTTATCGACGACGGTACCGGGGAGACCATCGAATTCTCCGTCGCCGGGGTGGACTACGTCATCGACCTGAAGTCGAAGAACGCCGCCGAGTTCCACCGCAAAGTCGGTTACTACATCGACCACGCCGCCCGCACCGGCGGACGCCGGCACCGGCCCAAACCCGCTGGTAGCGCGCCGACACCCGCCCCGAAATCCACGGCTGCGAGCGCGTCCACGCGAGATCCTGCCGACACCCGCGCGATCCGGCAGTGGGCCGCCGACGAGGGCTACGACATCGGCGACCGCGGCCGTATCCCAGCCTCGATCGTCGACGCGTACGACGCTGCGCACTGACCCCTCCGCCTGCGTGTCGACGAGGTCGGCAACTGCAGAGGGCTCTTAACCCTGCAGCTATCGGCCTGCAGAGCTCCGACTGCTTTCCGCTTTCACCGGAGACGAACGCTCACACGCGCCGTCGTTGACGCCGACGCGACAACGGAGCCGTGCTCTGCCAGAGACAGCAACCGTTGCGGCACACCGCGAGTGCGCCCTGTACTCATTGGGTGCGCGCGTCGACCCACCCGTGCGGTCTGCTTCAATACAGTCATGAGCACATCGGGACATCTCACACATGCACAGGTCGGTGTTGGTGACACAGTCCAAGTGCGGCGGGTAGACGGGCACATCGTGGCCGGCACGCTCGTCGAAGACTTCGCCGACTTTCTGCTGACCGCGGAGTCGGCGGGACGCAACTGGGGTACACCGCGCCGCTGGGCGGTCGCCCTCTCCGACGGCACCTTGATGTTCGCCAATGACACCGACATCGTCGGCGCTCGGCGCGAGCGCCGCGAGGCGTGATCGAGCACCGATCACCGCAGCCGACAACGGCAGCTACACCTGCCGTATCGGCGTCATCCACGTCGATGCCGAGGGGTTCTGCTGCGTCGCCGACAGTGTTGCTGCTCGATACCCCCGCTTTGCGAGCGGTTCTCGATGTCCTCGGCGCCGTGTCGATGTTCGCGGTCGTCTCCGCCGCAGCAGGTACCCGAGACGCCGCACTGACCACCGCGGCAACCGCGATACTCGTGCTCACCTCACGAACCCTCCGGCGCCGAAACAGTGTCGCCACGCGACACTCCGAGACGTGAGCACACTCGATACCCCGCGCCCTCAGGCCGGGACACCTCCGCGGGAGGCCCTGATGCACGATGCTGTGATCGAAGCGGCGGCCCTGCTGGTGCTCGGGCGCGGTCTGGGTGCAGTCTCGATCGACGCGGTCCATGCGGTGTCCGGGATCGGCCGGGATCGCCTGCGGCGGAGGTACCGGTCCAGCACCGGGCTGGTGGCCGCGGTGTACATCGACGGGCACCAGCGGGTCAGCGTCCTGTGCACAACTCGCCGCCACCGGCGCATGACCGATGTCGACACTGTGTCGGCGTGCGCGACGGCGTTGCTCCAGCGGGCTGGCGTCGGCCCGGTGGTGCGTGCGCTGCATGCTCTCGAAATGAGCGACGCAGCAGCCGATACCGGTCTGCCGAGTATCGACCGGGTGTTGACCGCCTGGATGACGGACACCCTCACACCTAGTCTGGACTGTTCGGCCGAAGAGCGAGCACGGATCGGTGAGATCGTCTCGGTGGTTGTGGCGGCAGTTGCGGGTGTATGCGCACCCCGAACTGGGAACAGCATGCCCACGAACGCGGCAACCCGGGCACGGTCGCAGGCTCTGGCCGCTTTCCTGTCAGAATTCGACGACATCACCGGTGGGCTGGTCCTAACATCGCGGCGCGGCACGCATGCACCAGGAAGCCGCCGGGATGCACCCACCGAGATTCGAAGAATCTGGTCAATGACGGGTATCTGAACCAGAAAGCGGCGTCGCACGGTTTTTCCTCCGATCTCGGCGCCCGGCCGTGGGGGTCGTATTTGTTATCGACGGTCAGGGACGTGGACGGTCGACCTCCGCCGCTTAAAAACGCTGACGCTGTAGAGAATATTGAGTTTCTGAATGCACTGTGCTCGCAGTGCTGCTTTGCGGGTTCGGCATCCGGACTGGAGGCGTATCTACCGTCCAGTGTCAATTGTTGGGCTGTACTTCTTGACCTAGCTCTGGATCATCAACGGGCTGTTGTTGGGGAGAGCTCCGATATGATCTCGAGCAGCGATCTTGGTATTGCCTGCTATGCAAGACGACAGTGGTATGCCTGAACCGCGCGGTCACGGGTCCGCAGCCGAAATCACCAAGCGTGCTTACTCTTCAATCCTCCTGGTGGCATCACAGTCTCCGCCAGTTCTTGGGCCGGCCGGCGCAAGGCCCGCACATGTTAAACGTTGGTGGGCAATGCAATCGAGCTGGAACGTCCCTTATCTCCAGCTGTAGAGCGACACGGTATGAGTGGCGATTCGTGTGCCGTGCGCACGAACCGCACGGCGGACGAGCTCGGACATCCGGACAGTACTGGGAAGCCGTCCGTCTACTTGGCTGCCAAAGGTGGACTTGGTCATGAAGGCGCACAATTGTTTTTGAGTAAATCCCCAGGGTTCGGGGACCGGATTTGAACCTAAATTTCCGTGTAGAATCCGTGACCGTTTACGAAGGGCAAGCCACACCTGTGTTGAGAGCCACGCGTCAAATTCTCGCAACTGACCAACATCGTTGACCATCGGATGGCGGCCAAGCAGGCCAGCAAGGGATATCTCTGGCGGCAAGGGGCCGCGCATGAGTCGACGGAGTTGCGCTTCGCTGAGGTTCCCGTAGAGATAGCGTCGAAGCTGCCACAGTAATGCAATATAGTCGCGATCTAGACCTCCTCTCAAGCGGAGAATATTTTGAGTCCCCTTGATAGGCTCACGCAACAAATGGTTGTAGATATATTGGTCAATCTTCGTCTGTGCCAAAGAGATTGCACGGCTCGACAACGATATATCTCGCAGTCCGAGTCGATGGCTGAGAAACTCAAGGCTATGCGCATTTGTAAATTCCGCCGCAACGGATTCGGGCGTGGTTAAGAGTTGGACCCCTGGGCTCTTGGCGTGGTTGATAGCGCAGCGAGTCCGATCTGAAAATCGATGCAACTCATCGACCGCACGGCTTAGATTGCTGTAATCGCGACTCCAGACGACGATATCGTCGGCATACCTGGTAAAGGAAACTCCAAGGCGTTCAAATTCTCGATCGAGCGGTGTGGCGGCGATATTTGCCAAAAAAAGACTTATTGTAGTTCCTTGGTGTATGCCGCGGTCGCGATTTCCAGCATGCGTCGGCATCGTTCCTGGGAGTAAAGTCGGATGAGGAGCGGTCATGAAAGCCTTGAGTAGACGTCGCTCGGTTCGTGTCACTGCGAGTTTGAGCGCCGAGATTGTACTCAATACATGATCGTGATCAATTGAGCCGAAGTAGTCTGCAAAGTCGTATTGTGCGACATAGATACGGTGCTCGTTGGACCACTCCGACTGCATGTGAGTGATCGCATCATGAACACCGAGATCTTTGCGGTATGCGTAGGATCGGGCGCTTAATCTTGTGCGGTTCTTGCTCATGAGCGATTTGTACAGTCTCTTCGATACCACCTCGTCCGCGATTGCGAACGCCGTAACCGTTCGGTCCTTTCCGCCAGGCTTAGGAATCTGAAACCCGGCGGGCGGCAGCGGTTCGTATGTGCCCGCTTTGATGGACAAATCAATGGCATGACCGATTGAGGCGGCGCGCGCCCGAACATGGAAGGGCTCGTGGCTGGGGTGATACGCCCAGTACCTGGGCGTACGTACCTCTAACTCGCGTAGGGGGTCGGTGGACCGCCGCTGCCGTCGTTTAGACTCGTCATTGGCTTGTTTAACACGACGTTCGTGCGCGCGGATTCTGTCGGTAGCGGCATCGCGGATTGCCCCAGCCAGCTCGATCATTGGACCCCTTGGTGGTTAGTAAGGCGGGACCGAGCAAACTCACTCGGTCCCGACCCGGCTAGCCCGCCTCGAAATGCTGCTTCCGCGCGTTCGTGTTCGCACACGGAACGCCTTGCAGACCCACTAGGGCTGCGTTGCAGGCGGGTGGCCTAGCCCCTCTTGGGACCCGCACCGAACATACCACTTGCGTTCCCGGCTGCTTGTTTAGGGTGTGAGTGATATTCCCAGAGGAATAAATAACCCTACTGGTACTACTAGGCTTAGGTAGGGTATTGCAGTTATTGCGGAGTCCATCCATATTGATCTTAGACGGACAAATGTGCCAATCTTGTGGTTGTTCGCATGCTTCTCGCTGAATTCATCAGCGTCCGTCGACGAACGCGCAGGCAACGTTTTGCCGCATTGCACATTTTCTTGGTTTAACTTTGCTGTCTTGTTTTCTTTTTTTGGCTTAGGCTTTTGCGGTATAGTGCGAAAGTAGTCGCCCGAAGTGTGGTTCTCGGTTTCATCAAGCACTGATTGATATCGATTCGAAAAATCACGAGACATTGCAACCGTTATGATCGTATCTTTGCGATTGGCGAGTTCCTCAACCTCGATGGAGATCCTTTGAATCTTTCGATAATTGAGAAACATGTCCCGACTGCGTCCAGAATAGTCCATATTCGTGGCCGCCAGTGAAATGACAAGTGAAACGACCGACAGGCATACAAGTAGGGTGCTGCCATTTGGGCCGTACATCAAGGGTTCCGTCAGCATGCCAACTGCAGCAATCGTAGTGGCAGTGGAGAATGCGACAAGGGCCCAGTTCCAGCCACGAGCTCTCCGGCCCAGACGAACGCAAGCTGACTGCCGAGCGAGATAGGTTTTATATGAACGCGTTTCGAGAAGTTTCAATTGCGCCCGGGTGTTTTGGTCGGAGTCTGCCGATCTCTGTTGTGGTCGTCGCGACTTGACAGAGACGGCAGGCACAACGTTTCGGGTCAAGACCACACTCTTTCGTCGACGATGCGAGGGATGAAGGGGAGCGAGGCTTCCGCCCCGAACCAACGAAGTGTATAGGGTGGCCAGCCTGGTTCGATAGTTCGGTGACGGCTCGACTAAGTACTGGCAAACGCATGTCTCGGTGACCTGGGGTCTTTTGTTGCCTGCTGCCGTGGTAGAGCGACGAGGCCTTCTCGCCGCAACGCACTGGGAGTCCCAAGACGGTGCTGAGGTAGCGGCCGAGTCCGCGTTAAGCTCGCGGACTATGGGAAGCGATCCCGGTGTGTCAGAAGATCACAAGCGAAGTGCGGTCCGGGCCATTAACTAATTCGCTCGAGGAGCGCTCGATATAGCCTCCGATGGGTGCCATGTCAGTGACTCGGATCACCGGTTCCCGCCTCCCGATTAGGGAAATTGGGCACTACGTCCCGACACATGCAAGACGCGAATTAGGACAGCGGCGGCAGCCTGTGGTCCGAGAACACACCGTATGGGCGTTGTCATAAGCGGATCAGTCCATGGAGTTCGGACGTGGGTGCAGCTCCGAACATCAGTTCGGGGAGTCAGGTCATCACTTTGAAATCGTCGGTTCGAGTGACCGCATGAATCGCTCTGTATGAGTGTGCCCTCAGGTGGACTCGGGCGGACGCTCAGAGGTCATCTTTCGCTCAACGCTTTGCACCAAAGCCGTGTGCACCCACCCGGACGTTAGTGGCCACTGGAATCCCCGAACCGCCAGGTCAGTGGCATGGTGGTGGACTTCGGTGCATCCACTGAAATTGTGTTCGTTTAGACAGCGGGTCCGGGGTTCGAATCCCTGATGGCGCACAACGAGTGCCCTTGAGCAGCATATTTGCTGGTCAAGGGCACTTTTTGTTGTCCGGGTACGTGTAGACGACCGTAAGCTTCGCGAATATCGACAACTCCCTGACCTGCGGGTTCTCAAGCGCCGGAGGGCGTTTCGGAGACTTGACTCTTAATCGCAAATACGGGGAGTCAGGTTCTGGTTGCCATGCCGCTGACCTGCGAGTTGTGTGCCGGATTCGCATCGCCGGGTAGCTGATGGACGTCGGTGGACGCCTAACTCATCACTTACTCATCTCTTTGAGCGTTGATCCCACCGAACGGTGATGGTTTTGTCGTCACACTTGTTGCAGGACCCCGCAAAGCGGGGTAATGCCGCGAAAATCGAGGACGCGTTCGTAAGGGCGTTGGTCTTAGGAACGGGGCGGTGTCGGTTATCACTGGGTCGTGTTCGTAGTCGCCACCGGAAGGTGTAGAGGTCCTGATTGGTTGATGCAGGGGTCGACGCGAACGTAGTCAGGGTCGGGTTGCCGGGTTGCCGGGTTGCCGGGTCGTCGATAGCGGGTTCGTTAGTTGCATCTTGTGGGGGAAGGGGCCAGCCCATGACCTTCCCCATGGGGTCGGTGTCGCGACGGGCGGTGTACGACGTAGTCGTGCGGCGCAGCGTGCCCCACCGTTTAGACATGAGGGCAACTGTTGGCAAAGCAGACCGTCTGCGATTATTTGCAATATGGACAAGGCCGTTTTGCTTCCGCTTGTCACCGCTGCCGGTGGCGCATTTTTGGGTTGGCTCGCAGCATTCTCGAATGAACGTGTCAAGTGGCAGCGTGAGCGTGCTGCTCGATGGGACGAACGCCGTTTAACTGCATTTGTCGACTACGCGGCTGCGGTGAAGCGCGAAGTCCACCTGTGCATCCGCATGGCGGCAGCGATGCACCTAGGCACCATGGATGAAGCTCCGCTAGAAAACGTCGAAGGCGTTCGCCTTCTCAACGCGACAGAGGAACGGCGCGCCGACGCCTTCGAGGGTCTTCTCCTCCTGGCTGACAAGCAAACGATCGACGCCGCTCGCGCGTGGCACGAGTCGGTTTGGAGGCTTCGAGATACAGTGAATGGAACTAGGACCGTCGATCAAGACACGTTCATGTCTCTGTTTCGTGCAACAGGTGTGGCCCGCGACGATTTCCACCAAGCGGCTAGACAGAGCTTGTCGGTGACGACTGAGTTCGCAAGAAGTCTTGCCTTCCACAGGACCGTCGCGGATTCGACGTAGTTGCAAGAATCCAAGCGCGCAGGCTTTCCCAAGAATTTGCGTTACCGCAAAACTGTTGGTTCTGAACCGTCGTCAGTCTGATTGAGGCTGCATTTTTCTGGTTAGATTGCAGTGGGTCGGCAACAGCGACAAGCTGCGGCTCCGGTTAAACTGCTTGCATAGGTGCAGACGCCGGTAATGTGCGGCTCGGGAATCAGCCCGAGGCGGTGTGCAACGTATTTCTAGTCGTTCTCGCTGCGCCAATCAACTCTTGTTCACCCCGCGAGATGCCCACGCAAACGTTGATAGAGACTGGCCGCCTCGGCCGTGTTCGGTGCCGGCATCCGGTCGCCTGTCTTCTTGTCGGCCACCAGAGGGCGTTCCTGCCGTATGCGGCTTGTTCGTAGATCACAGGTCGTGGATGACCGCTCCCGAATTAGTGGAGCGGCTGTCTAGCTCCCGGTTTCGGTCCGAAATTCTTGGGCAGACAGTGTTGATCCAGTTGGCGTTCGGAGCTTCGCTGCGGCAGCGAGGGCATCGGGTCCGGGTGGTATCGGTTCTTTGCGGCGGTGTGGGCGGCCGGTGTTCGCACCAGCCATCGCTGCTTGTTCGAGGGCGTGGATGTGTCCGTGGTCGCGGACCATCGCTGCGGTACTATCGGCTGCGAGGTGGTGCCGAACGATGCAATTGCAGCGGGCGTCCATGTGGCCGTGTCGTTCTCTGTTCGACGTTCCACGTCGTGAATGGGAATTGGAGACCGTCGACACGTACGAGCTAATCGCTTTGAATCGTGGTGAGGTCGAATGTCCATGGCGGACCGTTTGGACGATGCGCGACCATGTGGGACTTAGATGGACCGGGAGCAGGTCCCCGGTTGTCATTTTACTCATGATTTTGAGGCGCTGATCCCTGACGCTGGGGCCCGCTGATCGGCGGTGGAGTTCGAGTTGCGAGCGGGTCCTGTCGATTCAGAGGTCCGTTTGGGTGACGGCGGAGCCGCCACTACTGGCGGATCTTGGACCAGTATGTTCGGGCGGAGGTATCGCTACACCGAGCTGCGTGTTCACGACTCTGCATCGAGAACGCGGCACCACATAGCTACGACAGCGGCTGAGCGTCAGACAGCGTTGTAATGGTTGGTACGCAGCGCGCCGGGAGCAATTCAGATCGTTGTGATATCTGGGTACTTGGTGTTTCGTCCCGTGATGGCAATATTCGCCGTTAAGTCGGTGGACCACCGTCTGGCGGTGGACTGTCATCCTCTCGGCAGTTGCCGGCCAATCTGGTGCCATTCCGACCGTTTGCCGAGTTTACTCACCGGAGTCCGTGGTCCCAGGGAGCTCGACGCCATTTGGAATCGTCCTCTGTACGCCTGAGCACGAAGTTTCCGAACTGTTCTGCGATCCAATTCTCGGCACCTGCGTCGGCGGGCATCCGTGGGTGGGCTTCGCGCCAGGCAGAGAACTCCTCGCCGTAGGCTGGCCCACTCCCGTGTAAGTCGTAAAATTCAACCACTGCAGCGACGAAATAAACTGCGCTGGAGCGCATTCGAGTGAAACGGTTGCTTCTACGGCATAGCACGCCCATCGCGTGGGCGCTCCATCTCGATCGCATCGGTTGAGTGTTGGACTTGTGGCGCAGTCATCCCGCAGAACGCAGCTGCAGCTCGTGTAAGTAGCCCGCGACGGCATCACGATTTCGAATCAGCACGTCGATGCGTTGGGAAATCTTGTGGACCTCGGCCTTGAGTCCCAGCACCATGTGCGGTGTGACGCCGTCGAATACGATGGGATCACATGGTGATTCCAAGCAAGGTAGAAGGCATCGGATCATCTGTACTGACAGCCCCGCGCCAAGCAATTCCCGGATCTGAAGTACGCGACCAAGCACTATGTCGTCATAGTCGCGGTACCCGTTGGCTTCACGATCGGATCTGATCAATCCCTTGGCCTCGTAATATCGGACCTGCCTGGTCGAGACGTCCGCTTGCGCGGCCAGTTCACCGATTCTCACAGCTCAGCCTTTCGTTTGACCTTGGCATTAGTGACAACGTTTCATCCTGGTAGTACCACGGTCGAAAAGGGCATGCCCAGCATGGCCCTGCGATCCTGGGCCAAGTTATGCGCAGGTTTCGGCGTGCCAACCCGATCGAACGCATACGAAGAGGAGAAATACTATGCGCGCTATCGTTATTCGTGAATATGGAGGCACGGACGTTCTGAAGGTAGAGGACGATGTCGCCTCACCGCAGGTTTCTTCGGGAGAGGTTGAAATTTCGGTCCACGCCGCAGGTCTCAACTTCGCCGACGTGATGGCACGACTCGGTCACTACAAGCGCGGAACTCCGATCCCGTACGTCGGCGGTTTCGAGGTCGCCGGGATCGTAACTTCCGTTGCGCCAGATGTGGCCGGCCTCGCCGTTGGTGACCGTGTGGCTGCCATGACCCGCAGGGGTGGGTTTGCCGAACGTATTGCCGTCGACTCTCGTGACGCTATCAAGCTGCCCGACTCGATGAGCTACGAAGAAGGTGCCACGATCCCGGTGGGAGGAACCACAGCCTGGGCAGCTCTGGTCAGTTACGGCAACGTTCAGCCCGGGGAGCGAGTGCTGATCAAGGCCGCGGCAGGAGGCGTCGGCGTCATGGCGGTTCAGATTGCGAAGCACGCAGGCGCGCAGGTTTGGGGTGCAGCATCGCCTCGAAAGCACGGGATGCTGCGGCAGCTCGGGGTCGATCACATTGTGGACTACACGGCCCAGGGATGGGAGGCAAACCTTCCAAGCTTCGACCTCATTCTCGATGCTATCGGTGGCGACTCGTTCGCCCGCAGTTACCGCATGCTGCGGCCCGGGGGTCGTCTGGTGATGTTCGGGGCGGCATCGGCCTTCGACAAGGGCAAACGTGACGTCGGTGATGCTGAGGTAGCACCGGACTTCCGTGTCATCGAGGGGGTGGACTCGTCGAATCTCATGATCGATTCCAAATCCCTGATCGGCTTCGACCAACGGGTGCTGTGGGACGACCGCGGGACTATTCAACCCTGGCTGGCACCGTTGCGCGTGCTCTTGGATCAAGGAGCGCTTGGCGGAATTGTAAGCGCAGTACTACCTTTCACTGAAGCTGCTCGAGCGCACGACCTTTTGGTTTCACGCGCAACCGCCGGAAAGGTGGTGCTGGTCCCGTAACCGTGCGAGAAACCCGTCTTGCGGAGATATATGGCTTCGCCATTTTTTACCTTGTGGGAACGGCCGCGATTTTCACCGCGGTGCTGTGGGGCGTCTACCGCTTCACACGCTTCGGCATGGCGACACGTGCGGCTGCCGAGAATGAACGTGGGACCGCCCTTCTCGGGTATTGGCTGGCTTTCATCGGGGGCACGAACTGGGCTCTCGGATCGATGCTGGCTCCCTGCGGGATAGCTACCTCGATACCAATCGGCGTCACAGAAGGCCGTGGCAACAAGCGGCTGTCGGAGTTTCCTGGCTCTGTCCGGGGACGCGCTTATTGGTTCATGCTCGACAATGCCTCATCTCGGTGCTGCGGGGTCTATTCCGTGGACTCCGCCCTCAGGACTGGGACCTTCGTTAGGCTCGTTCGGTGACAGACTCAAACTGGGACGGGTATGTCCGTGTACGTGGTGCTACCGAGCACAACCTGGCCGCTGTCGATGTCGACATACCCCGCAATGCCTTCGTCGCGTTCACAGGAGTGTCGGGGTCAGGAAAGTCGTCACTGGCTTTCAGCACCTTGTACGCCGAAGCGCAGCGACGGTACTTCGAATCGGTTGCCCCCTACGCGCGTCGACTGCTTCAGCAAGTTGGCGCACCCCATGTCGCCTCCATCACCGGCCTTCCCCCAGCCGTTGCGCTGCAGCAACGCCGGGGTTCACCCAGTTCACGTTCCAGCGTCGGCACCATCACCACCATGTCCAACCTGCTTCGCATGCTGTACTCCCGGGCCGGTACCTATCCCGACGGTGCGCCGCTGCTGTCGGCGGAAGCGTTTTCACCCAATACCGTCGCCGGGGCCTGCCCTCGGTGCGGAGGGCTGGGCGACTTCCATGATGTGACGACGGAACTGCTCGTCCCCGACCCCTCGCTGAGTATTCGAGAGGGGGCGATCGCGGCGTGGCCGGGTGCCTGGCAGGGCGCAAATCTGCGCAGCATCGTCAGCGGCATGGGTATCGACATCGACGCGCCGTGGCGCACGCTGAAGAAGAAGGACCGAGACTGGCTGCTCTTCACCGAGGAGCACCCCAAGGTGTTCATCAAGCCAGAAGAGGGCCGCGTCGACCACAGTTACGAAGGCAAGTTCTGGAGCGCCCGCAGTCACGTCATGCATGTCCTGTCGGACTCGAACAGCCAGCGGATGCGGGACCGCGCGCTGCAGTTCACCGAGACCGTCCGCTGCCCGATGTGCTCCGGCAGTGGACTGCGCGCCGACGCGCTGGGCGTCACCATCGCCGGTCACTCGATCGCCGAGATCAATGCGCTTTCACTGATCGAACTTGCCGCAGTACTGCGCCCGGTAGCCGAGCAGTCGGGGGAGGCCACGGAGGTAGCAGTACGCATCACCGCCGACCTGCTGGCCAGAATCGACGTGTTGCTCGAGTTGGGCCTTGGGTATTTGGCGCTGGGACGTAGCTCGACGACGCTGTCGCCTGGCGAGACGCAGCGGTTGCGGATCGCCACTCAGCTCCGTTCCGGTCTCTTCGGGGTGGTGTACGTGTTGGACGAACCCTCCGCCGGGCTGCATCCCGCCGATGCCGAGCCACTTCTCGACGTCCTGGACCAGCTGAAGGCGTCGGGAAACTCCTTGTTCGTCGTCGAACACGACATGGATGTGGTCCGCCGCGCCGACTGGGTCGTCGATATCGGACCCGCGGCCGGCGAGGGCGGCGGACGGGTTGTGTACAGCGGCCCCGTCGCCGGCTTGGAAGAGATCGGGGAATCGGTCACCGGCAGGCACCTTTTCGGTCGAGCGGAATCTGTGCAGCGTGAGGCACGCCCAGCCAAGGGCTGGCTGACGCTGACCGGAGTCACCCGGCACAATCTGCGAGAGTTGACGGCGGAGTTCCCACACGCGGTGCTGACGGCAGTGACGGGTGTGTCGGGCTCCGGGAAGTCGACACTCGTCAGCCAGGTCCTGTTCGAAGTGGCGCGTCATCGACTCGAGACCGCGGCAGACGAGGACGATGACGTGCAGATCGAGCTCGACGTGGCCGAGGTTGCCGGGATCGAGATGTTCACCCGCCTGGTCCGCGTAGATCAACGACCCATCGGCCGAACCCCCAGATCGACACTGGCCACCTACGTCGGAATGTTCGACATCGTCCGCAAACTGTTTGCCGCCACCGATGAGGCGAAGGCCCGTGGATGGGCACCCGGACGGTTCTCTTTCAACGTCGCCGACGGGCGATGCCCCACGTGCCAGGGTGACGGTTTCGTCGAGGTGGAGCTGCTGTTCCTTCCCGGCACCTATGGCCCGTGCCCCACCTGTCACGGTGCCCGGTTCACCCCGGAAACTCTCGAAATAACATGGCGCGAGAAGACAATTGCTCAGGTCTTGGGTATGTCGGTGGACGAGGCTGCGATGTTCTTCGCCGATATCGCGGGAGCATCCCGCAGTCTGGAGACCTTGCGCGATATCGGGCTCGGGTACCTTCGGCTCGGTCAACCCGCCACCGAGCTGAGTGGCGGAGAAGCGCAGCGCATCAAGATTGCCACCGAGTTGCAGCGCACTCGCCGCGGCACCGCCCTGTATCTATTGGACGAACCGACGGCAGGGCTGCATCCCTCCGACGTCGCACTGCTCATGCGCCAGCTGCATTTGCTTGTCGATGCGGGCAACACCGTGGTGATGGTGGAACACGACTTGGATGCCATAGCGTCCGCGGACTGGGTCATCGATCTCGGTCCAGGCGGCGGCGACCACGGGGGCACCGTCGTTGCCACCGGGACGCCCGCCGAAGTGGCGGTGTCCCCGGACAGCATCACGGGACCATATCTTGCTCGCCGGCTCCAATCCTGAACTGCCACTGCGTCTCACAATGCATGGTCCGCCGTCGGCGATCGTGTTGAGTACTCCACCCATCGCATGACGACAACGGCGTGCTGTCGGTGCCATCGAGACGGGATGTGGGACTGACCCGGATAGTGCTTTGTACGAGTCGAAGAGGCGGGCTTGTGGCTCGGTCGGTAGAAATCGATTCGGTGTGTGGTTGGATTGTCGGGTGGTTGATGTGAACGGCTCCGACATGCTGGGTGATGTCGACCCGGTCGACGGTGCAGCAGATCCTGTTGATCTATCACTGCCTCCACGATCGCTGATCGTCACCGTGGTCGGTCTGTACGTCCGCGAGTTCGGTGGATGGGTGAGTGTCAGCAGCTTGATTCGTCTCATGGAGCCAGTCGGGGTCGACGCGCCAGCCGTGAGATCCGCGGTGTCGAGACTCAAACGACGCGGAATTCTGGTTGCCGAGAAGCGTGGCACCACAGCGGGATACGCGCTATCGGCGGTAGCTCGCGATATCCTGGCCATCGGTGATCGTCGAATCTTCGCTCGGCCCGCATCGGTCGGCGAAGACTGGACCATGGTGGTCTTCTCGGTACCCGAAAGCGAACGACGCAGCAGGCATGCGTTACGGACTCGGCTGGCGGGACTCGGATTCGGCAACGTCACCTCGGGTGTGTGGATCGCACCGGCCCACCTCGCCGACGACTGCGAGAAGGCGCTGGCCGCGGACGGACTGGACGCCTACGCCGATGTTTTCACCGGTGCGCGCCTGAATTCCGAGGACCTCACGATGCGGGTGTCACAGTGGTGGGACCTGGAGGCGCTCGGTGCCGCCTACGCTCGGTTCGTCGCTCAGTTCGAGGTACTCCGCGAGACGTGGAACGAGGCGACGCCCGCCGAGAACCCAGGGGAAGCGTTCGCCGACTACATCCGCGCACTGACTGCCTGGAGGCGGCTTCCGTACCGCGACCCGGGGCTGCCCGCCCACCTACTTCCTCAACCGTGGCCCGGTGACCGGGCGACTGCACTGTTCGCCGATCTCCGAGAGCTGCTGGAGAAGCCGGCACACGCCTTTGTCGATCGAATCTGACCGGACGTACTACGGACGGATCAGTCGATCCTCGGGAATCACTGCGATAGCAGTGATTTCGATCAGGGCCTCCGCTTGCCACAGGCCGGTGGTACCGATACCGGCCATAGCCGGGTAGACCGGCCCAGCGAGTTCGCGCCACACGCGTCCGATCTCCCGACCGTGCGCCTGGTAATCGGGAATGTCGGTCAGGAAGATCGTGATGTTGGTCAGGTCCTCGGGCTGTCCACCTGCTGCGGCCAGGGTTGTCAGAACATTCGAGAACGACTGGCGGAACTGCTCGACTATTCCGCCGGGGACGATGTTCATGTTCTTGTCGAGGGCCGTCTGTCCGCCCAGGTAAAGCGTGTTGCCCGCCAGCGTGCCGTGTGAAAAACCCTTGGGTGTCGGCAGTTCGGACGGATTGACGGTGTGGTGGGCCATGAGTGGTCCCTTCCCGAGAGTCGTCGAGTGTGCGTATTTGCAACAAGTATTGCGCACTTGCGACGATCGTGCAAAACTCAGCACAAGATTTAGGCGGAAGGACACATCATGAAGCTCGCTACGCTCGAACTCGACAGCGGAGAGACCGTTGCGGCGGCCGCGCACACAGACGGCTGGGTGGCGCTACCTGCGCCCTCGTTGTCGGAACTGCTTCGTACCGGCTGGACCGCACCCAGCTCGGGCGTTGTCGATGGCCCACGGGTGACCGGCGCACTTGTCCTCCCTCTGCCCGCGCCCTCCAAGGTGATCTGCTGCGGATTGAACTACGGCGAGCACATCACCGAGACCGGTCGCGACCTGCCGACCCATCCGACCCTGTTCGCTAAGTTCGCCGACTCTCTCATCGGGCCGACGGACGACGTGGTGATCGCAGACGATGTCAGCGCCGACTGGGAAGCCGAACTGGCAGTGGTCGTGGGCCGGACGCTGACGCGCGCTTCGCGCGACGAAGCAGCCGAGGCGATCCTGGGCTACACCGTCGCGAACGACATATCGATGCGCGATTGGCAGCGCCGCACTCTGCAGTGGTTCCAGGGAAAAGCCTGGGACGCCACGACTCCGGTCGGACCAGTGGTCGTCACGGCAGACGAGATCGACCCGACCGCCGGGCTCACGATCACCTGCCGGGTCAACGGCGTCGACGTCCAGCGAGACAGCACGAGCACATTGGTGTTCGATTCAGCGGAACTTCTTTCGTACATTTCGACTTTCACAACCCTGAGTGCCGGCGATCTCGTGCTCACCGGCACTCCTGGTGGTATCGGCATGGCTCGCGAGCCAGCCTGGTTCCTCGCCGACGGCGATGTTCTCGAAACGGAGATCGAGGCTATCGGCACCCTCGTCAACACAGTCCGGGTCACCGAGCCGGCCTCACGAGCAAGGAGAACAGCATGACCACTCAGTTCGATTCCAACGCCGGATACTCTCTGCAAGGCGACAACTCGATGTACGCGAGCGCAGGTGGGCAGGTCGTTCCTGTCGTGACTCGGGCAGGTGAAGAGGACGGCCGGACCGGCCAGACCGAGGGTGCAGTACGAATCTCGGGCGTCAGTCCGCAGCACACACCGGCGACGAAGATCTGGTACGGCAAGGTGAGCAACGAACCCGGATACCGTTCTCTTGCACACCATCACGGGGAGGCGGAGACGGGCGGTTACGTCCTCTCCGGTCACGCCCGCATCTACTTCGGCGAGAACTACTCGGAGTACATCGACATGGACGAGGGGGACTGGGTGTTCGTGCCGCCGTTCATGCCGCACATCGAATGCAATCTCAGCCGCACCGAGCCGTTGCATTGGCTGACGACTCGCACGCCGGACAACATTGTCGTCAATTTGGCTCCGGTAGAGGATGATTCGCTTCGTGACTGGTCGAACCGACCATGACGCAGTCAGTCGCGACCTCCGCCATGTTCACCCGATGCGTGACGCTGACCGAGGCCGAACCGCGTCGATCCGATGTCGGTTTCACCGCGCGGACCCAGGAGTGCCCATGGCCCAAAGCGTACGGCGGTGACATGGTTGCCCAGGCGGCAGCTGCGGCCATGCGTTCGGTGACCGACGGTAAGTCGATGCACTCGATGCACTCGTATTTCCTGCGACCCGTCGACATCGATGCGGAGGTGCACTACGACGTGGAGGTGATTCGTGATGGTCGCCGATTCGCCACCCGGCAGGTGCGCGCGTATCAGAACGACAAGGTCACCTACATCGCCATGGTGTCCTTTGCAGCCGGTGGCACCGGAGGATCGCTGAGCAGCGCGATACCCACCGATGTCCCTGCGCCAGAATCTCTTCCGACGTCGGCGCAATACCTGGCCGACCATGCCGTCTCGGACGAGAACACGATGACCACGGTCTCGAAGGACTACTGGGCGGCCGGACGTAGCTTCGACATGCGGCACGTGCCGGGTCCGGTCTACCTCGATATCGAGGGCGGGCGAAGCCCCCACCAGGCCATTTGGGTGCGCCCCTTCGACCGGTTACTTCCGGTGGACGGCCTGCCCGATGCGCAGAGGGACCTGGCCGCGCTCGCGTACGTCTGTGACTACACCATCCTCGAGCCGGTACTTCGTGCGCTGGGGCATCCGTGGGCCGAGAAGGGGCTCGTCACCGCCAGTCTCGATCACGCGATGTGGTTTCACCGCACGCCCGAACCGGGGACGATGGACGGGTGGTTGCTCTACGCCCAGGAGGCGGTCGCCGCCGATCGAGGCCGCGGCGTCGGCCTGGGCAGATTCTTCACCCCCGAAGGAATCCACCTGGCCACCGTCGTCCAGGAGGGCATGATCGATGCCGAGACGACAGGAGCCGTGCAATGACCGCGGACACAGCACAAGCCCTCACCCCAAGCGCCCACGTGGACACGTTCGCGCGAGACAACCTCCCGCCCGCCGAATTGTGGCCGGTTCTCGAATTCACGACCCCTGAACTGCAGTATCCGGAGCGGCTCAACGCGGGAGCCGAGCTGATCGAGCGCGCTGTCGAGCGATTCGGCGAGCATCACCATGCTCTTCGCACCCCTGCCGGGATCACCTGGACTCTCGGTGAACTCCGCGACCACACGCACCGGATCGCTCGGGTGCTCACCGAGGACCTCGGACTCGTGCCGGGGAACCGCGTCCTACTGCGTTCGCCCAACACGCCGATAGCAGTAGCTGCGTGGCTCGCGATCATCGAAGCAGGCGGGATAGCCGTCGTGGTGATGAGTGCCCTGCGGTCCCGCGAGCTGGTACCGATCGTGGACAAGACTCGACCCGTCATCGCACTGGTGGACTCTCGCTTTGCGGACGATCTGCACACGGTGCGCGACCAGGGGCATCCCGAACTGGTGGTGGTTCCCTTCGGAGGAGACGCGTCCGACGATCTGATGGTTCGCTCGGCCGACAAGCCGACAGGCTTCGTGGCAGTCGATACAGCCGCCGACGACGTCGCGTTGCTGTGCCCGACATCCGGCAGTACCGGAACCCCGAAGATCACGATGCACTTCCACCGCGACGTACTCTCGATAGACAACACGTTCGGCAAGCACGGTCTCGGCCTGCGGCCCGACGACGTGGTTGCGTGTACGGCGCCGATGGCATTTACCTTCGGTCTGGGCATGTTGGTGGTGTTTCCGTTGCGAGCCGGGGCCTGTGCTCTGCTCACCGATGCTGTGACACCGGTCGAACTCGCCGATGTGGTGCACAGCGAGAGGGTTTCGGTTCTCGCGACTGCCCCCACGGCGTACAAGCAGATGATCAAAGCAGGCAAGATTGCTCAACTGTCCGGCCTGCGGACAGCGGTCAGCGCAGGTGAGCATATTTCGGCCGGGGTGTGGAACCATATTCGGGACGCCGTCGGTCTCGAGATCGTCGACGGAATCGGTGCCACAGAACTGCTCCACATCTTTCTGTCCACCGCTGCAGCGAGCGAGACACGTGAGGGGTCGACAGGTAAGCCGCTTCCCGGCTATCGCGCCGAAATACTCGGTGACGACGGCGAACCGGTGGCAGCGGGCGTGCCCGGTCGACTGGCGGTGATCGGTCCCGTCGGGTGCCGATACCTGGCCGACGATCGTCAGCACGAGCGGGTGGAGAACGGATGGAACGTCACCGGTGACACCTTCTACCGCGACGAGGACGGCTACTTCTTCTACTGTGCTCGAACCGATTCCATGATCGTGTCCTCGGGTTACAACATCGGTGCTCCAGAAGTCGAGGCATGCATCGACATGCATCCGGACGTCGTGGACGCGGCTGTCATTGCCGAGGCAGACGCCGAACGCGGACAGATCGTGAGCGCGTTCGTGGTACTTCGTTCGGGGATTGCTCCCGACACGGCGGCCGTCGAATCCATTCAAAATCACGTCAAAGCGGAACTGGCACCGTACAAGTACCCCAGACGAATTCGCTTCATAGACGCTCTGCCGAGGAATTCGAGCGGCAAACTTCAGCACTTCAAGCTTCGTGAAACGATACAGGAGAGCACATCATGAGGATTGCCATCGTGGGTGGAGGGCCCGGCGGTCTCTACTTCGCCGCCCTCGCGAAACAACTGGATTCCAGTCATCGAATCGACGTCTGGGAACGCAATGCGCCCGACGATACATTCGGTTTCGGTGTCGTGTTCTCGGACGAGACACTCGGCAGTATCGAAGGTGCCGACGCCGTCGTGCACACCGAGATGGAGCGACGATTCGCTCGCTGGACGGACATCGATGTCGAGATCGACGGCCGCTCCTACACAGTAGGTGGGCAGGGATTTGCGGCGATGAGTCGCAAGGAGCTACTGGCCATCCTGCAGCAGCGCGTCGCCGAGTTGGGCATCGAGGTGCAGTACCGGACCGAGGCACCCGACACCGACGTTCTGCGGGCGTCCTACGACTTGGTGATCGCCTGCGACGGTCTGAATTCCGCCGTCCGCACCCGTTATGCGGATGCGTTCCGTCCGACGCTGGATCGTCGCGACAACAAGTACATCTGGTTCGGCACCGACAAGGTGTTCGAGGCGTTTCAATTCCTTGTCAGGCATACCGAATTCGGGACGATGCAGATCCACGGTTACCCGTATTCGGATCAGGGTTCCACCTTCATCGTCGAAATGCACGAGGATGTCTGGCGGCGGGCCGGCCTCGACGCCACCGAGGACCAGCACTTCGCGCCGGGAGTGTCCGATACCTACGCGGTCGATCGGATTCGCGAGATCTTCGCGGACGATCTCGGCGGTTACGAAATTCTCACGAACAACTCGAAGTGGTTGTCGTTCCAGACTGTTCGTAACGAGCGGTGGTTCGACGACAATGTGGTACTGCTGGGCGATGCGGCACACACCGCCCACTTCTCCATCGGATCAGGGACGAAGCTCGCGATGGAGGACGCATTGGCTCTGGCCGCTTGCGTGCATGAACACTCCAACATCTCCGACGCTCTCGCTGCGTACCAGGCCGAACGGAAGCCGGTGGTGGAGAGCACCCAGCGGGCGGCCCAGGCGTCGCTGGAGTGGTTCGAGAACATCGGTCTCTACGCCGATCAGGAAGACACGCAGTTCGTCTTCAATTTGCTGACCCGTTCTCGCAGAATTACATTCGACAATCTCGGTGAGCGTGACGGCGAGTTCGCCGCACTGGTACAGCAGCGGTTCGCCGATGCCGTTGCGGGTGGAAACGCGGTCGAATCAGCACCTGCGATGTTCCAATCGGTGCGCATCGGTGAACTGGACCTGGTCAATCGAATCATGCTCTCGCCGATGGACATGTACTCGGCCGTGGACGGTCTGCCCGGAGAATTCCATCTCGTCCATCTCGGGTCCAAGGCGTTGGGTGGGGCAGGCCTGCTCATGACCGAGATGACGTGCGTGTCGCCGGAAGCCCGGATCACGCTGGGCTGCCCGGGACTGTGGACGGATGAACAGAGCGATGCCTGGGCCCGGGTGACGTCGTTCGTGCACGCCAACAGTGCAGCGAAAATCGGAGTTCAGCTCGGTCATTCGGGTCGTAAGGGGTCGACGAAGCTGATGTGGGACGGAATCGACGAGCCGCTCGATTCGGGCAATTGGGAGCCGATCGGACCATCACCGCTTCCGTACGGCGACGGATGTCACGTTCCGCGCGAGGCAACTCGCACGGACATGGACATCGTGGTGGCCGATTTCGTCGCAGCGGCCGAGCGTGCCGTTGCCGCCGGTTTCGATCTGATCGAAGTCCATGCGGCACACGGGTATCTGCTCTCGTCGTTCCTGTCTCCGGTTGCGAACGTCAGAACGGACTCCTACGGCGGCAGTTTGGAGAATCGCTTGCGATTCCCGCTCGAGGTCTTCGATGCCGTCCGGCGCGCGGTCCCGTCGAGTTTCCCCGTATCCGTGCGTATCTCGGCGACCGACTGGGCTCCGGACGGAAACACCGTGGACGATGCCGTCGAGATCGTTCGGGCATTCGTCGAACACGGTGCAGCCGCCATCGACGTGTCCTCCGGCCAGGTGACCAAGAAAGAGAAGCCGGCGTTCGGACGGTCGTATCAAACTCCGTTCGCCGACCGCATACGTCACGAGGTGGCTGCGGCCGCGGGAGTGGCGGTCATCGCCGTGGGAGCGATTTCGTCGTACGACGATGTCAATTCCATTCTCCTGGCCGGCCGAGCAGACATCTGCGCACTCGGTCGACCGCACCTCTACGACCCACAGTGGACGCTGCATGCTGCTGCGGAGCAAGAGTACCGAGGACCCGGAGCGCAATGGCCTGTGCAGTGGCGCGCGGGTCGGCGACGTCCACCGACCTCTCGTACCGACAAGGTCCCGCCGCGCCTGTCGTTGCTTCGGGACGGTTCCGACAACGCCGCTCATGTGCGCTGGCGCCCGAGAAGTACAGTGCCTGCATGACTTTCTCGTTGTCAGGCCGGGTCGAATGGGTGGACACCGATGCCGCTGGCATCTACCACAACAGCACAGTCATCCGGTTCGTCGAATCCGCCGAGGCCGCACTCGTTCGTGAGTGTGGCCTCGTCGGCTATTTCCCGGTTGCCCCACGAGTGCGGTACGAGGTCGACTTCCACGCACCGCTGCATTTCGGACAAGAGGTCACGACGGACCTCGACATTGCACACCTCGGATCGTCGTCGATGCGATTCGAGTTCTCGATCTGGGGTGAGGCGTTCGAGGGGCGAGACCGGCAACTGGCAGCGAGGGGCGCGTACGTGACCGTACACATCGACCGCACGGCCTCGGGAGCCGTCGCCGCGCCCTGGCCGTCGCAGTGGCTCGAGGTGCTGCACGGTCGGGTGAAGACGGCTACCGAGCCCGGTCAGGACGCGAGAGTCTGAGACGGGCTCAGGCCGAACTCGGCGCGATAGAACTGTGAGAACCGACCGAGGTGGAAGAACCCCCATCTGGTCGCAACTTCGGTGACACTGGCGCCGTCGGGAGCTGCGTCGACCAGGTCGGCGTGCGCACGTGCCAGGCGAACTCGGCGCAGTTCCTCGAGCGGGGTCGTTCCTCGCTCACGTCGAAAGGCGGCTTGAAGTGTCCGCGGACCTACGCCCACCCTCGTAGCCAATTCTGCAACTTTCCAGGGGTATTCCGGTTGTTCGCGGATCAGGTCCAGCGCGCAGCGAACGGTTCGGGACGTCAGTGCGGTCTGCGTCGGCTGAGGTGACTGTGTAGAGGAATTAGGTTGCGCTGCAAGTAGTCCGGTGACGAGTACCTGCTCGAAGTGGCTCGCGGCCAGGGGCGAGGAGAGGATTCCGGTTTCTCGCTCGGCCTCGTCGCAGGCAAGGTGGACGATTCTCATCCAGCTCGACATCGCGGGTGAGTTCATATCCACCAGAGGGTGGAACACGACGGGATCCGACGATGTACCCGGCTCCGATTGCGCGGCCGACTGTACTGCGTCCCTGGGGATGTGCACGAGAAGTTGTTCGCAATCGGCCGACCATTCCATGTCGACGTGCAGGGTCGGTGACGGCAAGGAGGCGAACCGTCGGTCCGATTGCACGACGGTCTCGCCTACCCGAACTCGAGCAGTGCCGTGGAGCGGGATCTGCACGAGGTAGAAGGAGTCGAAGGTCCCGGGGGTGATCCGCACGTCCTGTCCGTAGCGGAGGTAGTTCATGCCGATTCCGCCGACGGAGGCAGCATTGTGCACTACCGACAGTGTGCTGTGGCGAGCTTTCACCGTCAGGCGATGCGGGCAGAACGTCTGGCCGACCGACGAGCGCGCCTCGTCCAGGTCGGCTGTTGCCAGCACCGGGTGACGACGAAGCAAAGCGGGCATGGCGGTCCTCACCTTCCGGGCTGTGTGACCTCCACGATAGTCTCGGAGTGTTGCGAGGATGTATCGATCGTCGAAAATCGACGATATCTCTTACCGCCCAACGCTCGGTGCCCTCGAGTACCTCAGTGACCTTTGAATGCCTCTGCGAGCCACCATGCGCCGCCGTCAGCGGCGATTTTAGCGTCGACCACCATGACCCCATCCGGTGCTGTGGCCCAGCGACGCACCTCGTCCAGATCGGCGAAAGTTCGTACGGTTACGCCGCGTGCACCGAATCCCCGAGCTACAGCGGCGATATCGGTGTCAGGGAAGGTGACCGTCGACAGATCCGTAGGGGCACCGTCATGAGGGAGGTGTTGGAAGTGGTGAACCTCCGCACCGTAGGCCGCATCGTTGTACACCGCTATCAACATCGGACGTCCCAGTCGGACAGCGGTCTCGAGTTCCGATATACCCATCATGAAGCCGCCGTCGCCGGTCCCGATCACGGCGAGACGATCGGGTTGAGCCAACGCTGCTCCGATCCCACTGGACAATCCGAGACCGATCGATTGGAACGCCTGCGTGAAGCAGAACCCCATGTGGTCGGGAACGCGGAGATACGTCGATGGGTACCCCATGAAGTTCCCCGAGTCGATGGCTACTACCCGTTCTGCGGGCAGCATGTCGTCCAAGGCTTTCGTGAACGGGCGCGGGTCGATAGTCTCGGACGTGGATAGGTCCGGTGTATCGGTATCGTTCCACCATCGACGAGCCGCGAGATCGGTCGAGACCTCGGATGTTCGGTAGCCGTTGCGCATCTGAGTGTTTCGAGACAGTTCGGTGAGAACGTCGATCGCGGTGGATGCGCAGTCGCCGTGAATTCCGAGGTCGACGGGGCGATGTGCACCGAGTGCGGAGGCGGTGTCGTCGATCTGGACCACTCGTGCATCCTGCCCGATGAGGGATCCGTGTCGCATCGTCCACATGTTCAGCGCGCATCCCCACCCCACCACGAGGTCTGCGTCGGCGATCAACTGTGCGGTCAGTGGAGTTGAGAACCCGCCGGAAATTCCCAAATCGAATTCTTCGCCCCGAAACAGGCCGTTTGCGACCGCAGAGGTTGCCACGAGCGCTCCGGCATGCTCGGCCAGGGCCGAGATCTCCTGGCCTGCACCGCGGCCGCCACGGCCGGTGACGAACACCGGTCGCGACGCGGCAGCGAGTAGGGCCGCGAACTGCTCGACCGCCGACTGTGCCGGACGTACCGGTTCGGGAGCCGAGGGTCGCGCGACGGTGCCGGCGTATTCCGCTACGGGAGCGGACTGGACGTCGAGCGGGAGGTTGAGCACCACGGTGCGACGGTCGTGCACGGCGGTCTGCCACGCGCGGGTCACGTCGGCGATTGCGGTTGCCGCCGAGTGCACACGCTCGGAGAGAGCTCCGACGCTGCGGGCGAGTGCGTCTTGGTCGATGCGGAAGTTGGACAATCTCGACGATGCCGCGACGTCTGCGGCCAACACGATGACGGGGGTGCGGCTCTTGGCGGCCTCGCCGATGCCGGTCATCGCGTTCGTCAGCCCGCAACCCTGGTGCACGCTGACGATCGCCGGTAGCGCCGCAAGGCGGGCGAATCCGTCGGCCATCGACGCGGCACCTCCTTCGTGGCGCGCTGCCGTGTAGGGGATGCCGCGTGCGATAAGGGCATTGGTGACGTCGAAGTTGCCACTACCGACCACACCGAAGATGTGGCCGACGCCGAGATCGGCCAGCACGTCCGCCACCAGATGTGCAACCGTGCGCGTCATGCTGGAACGAACGCGAGAACACGTGCAGGGGAGCCCGTTCCGCCGACGATGGGGAGTGGGGATACGACCAGTACTGCGCCTGCGGCGGGAAGCTGGTCGAGGTTCTGCAGCTGGGTGACGCCGTACTTGTCCGCACCGAGCAAGTGGTGGTGGACGGGGAACATCGGTTCCATCGCGGCCGCTTGGCCGGCGTCCACACCCACGGTCTCGACGGCAAATCCGGAGATTGTCGACGCGGCTAGCCACTGCGCACCTGCCACCGATACGCCGGGAGTGTGTGGGCCGTCGTCGTCGGCGTTGAGGAATTCCTCTGCGTTCTGGTTGCGAGCACTCCATCCCGTGCGGAACACCAACCAGGCGTTGTCCGGAAGAGGGCCGTTCTTCGCCACGAACTCGTCCAGGTGGGCAGGCTCGAGCAGGAAATCCGGGTCCGACGCGACCTCGGCGGTGAAGTCCAGCACAACGGCGGGACCGACGAGTCGCGACGGGGGAATTGTGTCGACGGTATGGCCGTCCCGGCCGGTTGCCCAGTGAGCGGGCGCATCGACGTGAGTGCCGGTGTGCTCTCCGGTGTGGATGTTGTTCCATCCCCATCCTGGGCCTGCATCGTCGAAGTCACTGACGGGCTCGAGGGACAGTGAGATCGTGTTCGCGAACGGTGCGGGCAGCGCCAGCACCGGTGTCGTGGACGACAGGGGAGCAGTCAGGTCGACGATGCGTATCGCGCCGTTGGCCAGCTCGGTCAACAGGTTGGTGAGTGTCGAGGTTGTCGTTGGAGTAGTCATCGGTCTAGCCTTTCGTCGGTTCTGTCCGTCATTGTTTCAATGTAAATTTCTCGATCGCGCCCCGAATGCGATTCACACCGCGGGTGCGACGAGATGACGCGAGCAGTTGCTGAGCAACGAGGTGGCCCGAACCACCGCCGAGTCCTGGGCCGGGGTGCGTGAAAGCACCGATGTGAAACAGTCCGTCGATGCCGGTGCGGTGGCCCGTGCCGGTACCGGGGCGCCAGAGCAGAGATTGATCGATTTCGGCCGCCCCGCCGTAGGGATCGCCGGCGACGGCGTTGGCGTTCGCTGCCGCCAGTGCGGTCGGCGGGATGGAATACGAGTCCAACACGGTCGCACGTAGGCCAGGTGCGAAGCGCTCGATCGAGTCCAACACGCGATCGACGTACGCTGCCGTCGTGTCGGTACTCCACGTACCGTCCGTCGTAATCGAACCCGCCGCATCGCCTTTCGGCGCGAACGGCAGCTCCTGAAGCTGTACCCATAAAGTGGCCTTGCCCGCCGGCGCGCGGCTGGGATCGAGTACGCACTGCTGACCGACGACGATCGTGGGATCGGCGGGGAGCAGACCTGATTCGGCTTGCGCACAGGCAATTCCGGTGCTGGACGCGCCGCTTCCGATGTGTACCAGCGGCACCTCGTCCAGTCGCGAATCGGACCACCGAACGGGACGGTCCAGTGCGAAATGCAGCTGCATCGCAGCACGACCCGGGCGATGCCGGTCGGCTGCACGCCTGCCCGCAGCAGGAACGACCGCAGGATCGAGCAGGTCGTCGTAGAGCCTGGGCGTTGCTGTCGACGACAGTACGGCCCGTGTCGCGGCCAGCCTCTCGTCGGCCAGATGCACTGCAACAGCGCGACCGGACCGAATCTCGATGTGCGCCGCGGATTCACCGAGAATCACCGTCACCCCACGTTCGCTGAGCAGGCGTGCGAACGCGGTCACGAAATTGTCCGCACCGCCGGTCACCACCGGGAGACCGGCCGCGTGCATGGTGAATGCCATGATCGGCAGCATCAGCCCACCGGTCGCGTGGTCGGGCGACAGACCGGCATGCAGAAGCCACGGAGACCAGAGGTGATCGGCCTCGAAACCACGAAAACGCTCACGGATCAGCGCACGCCCGCTCTGCGCCGAGACGCGCATCATATCGCTGCTGCCGTCCTTGCCGAGGGCACGCATCATCGATGCGCCGAGGCGAGCGAGATCGAACGGTCGTAGTTCCGAGCCCAGGGCACCGAACACATGTGGGGCCCAGGACTCCAGGTCGGCCAGCATCGCTGCGTACGCCACTCGATCGTGCTCGTGCTCGAAGTTTTGGGCGGTTTTCGTCGGATCGCGATGTGCCACTGCAACACCGTGATCGGATACCGTGGCCGTGACAGCTCCGTCGGTGTTGGAGTACGCGAGACCATGACGGTGCAGGTCGTCACCGAGCGTCGCGTACGCGCCGCCGGTGACGAACAGGGGGTGCCAGGAACTGAAGGTGTCGTGTACGAAGCCCGGACGCGTCAACGAGTCCGAGGCGATGAACCCGCCCAATTTCTCGCGCTCGTCGACGAGCGCCACCGACCATCCCGCGTCGGCAAGCTCTGCGGCCGCGACCATTCCGTTGATACCGGCACCGACCACAACGGCGTCGAACATGCGGGAGATCACCCGTGTATCCGCTTCTTCAGTGTCTGCACCATTTCACGGTAGTCGCTCGGGTTCACCGGAAGAAGCCATTGCTTCGCCCTCGTCAGCATCGACACGTTGATTCCGATGTCTGTGAGCGTTTCGTCGATGTTGTGCACCGAGAACGGAATGATGTTGGTGCCGCGTGCGTGATTGCCGTTGGTGCGTTCGCGCATCCATGCCAAGCGTTTCGCAACGGACGCTCGCATGTCGTCATCCGGGGGAAGTGTGTGGTTGCCGCCAAGCAGTGAACCGATCCACAGCGCGGATGTCTCGGCCGACAGCGGCGAGAAGAACGAGGAGTTGTAACCGGCAAAGCTCAGGTCCGACACCCCGACAGGATGGATTTGCTGGTACAGAACGTAGTCACCGTTGTCGTCCGTGAACCGGCTCAGCACATCCGGAGACAGGAACGGGATGTGCTGCTTCCAGCCGGTTGCTGCGAGTACGACATCCGCCCGGATCACTGTGCCGTCCGACAATTCGGCTTGCGGATGTCCGTCCTTTTCGAGCAGTCGCACGATGTTCGTTTCGCGGCGCACAGCGATCGACCCGTCCGCGATCCCCTCGAAGAATCCTTCCGAGACGAGTGAGACCGTCGATCGTGCGATGTCGGCGAACGTACCTTGCGGGATCAGGCCGAGTTTCTTCAGCCCGAGCTGTTTGGTGGTTACGCTTCCCACGCTGGACATCATCGAGTCGGCAATCGTGGAATCTGCTGCATGGAGCAGCTTTTCGACACCTTTGACGGAGTTGTATCGAAACAGTCCTTCGCCGAGTCGAGTCAACATGATGAACTTGTAGTTGACGACGTTGCGAATCTTCCGAGGCAACTTCCACAGCAGCTCGCGTGCGACGACGGTGGTCGAGGCCGCAACTTTCGACACCTCGACGGTGATGTCGCAGGCCGACTTGCCGTATCCGACGATGATCGCGTGCTTGTCGGCCACCTGGTCCAGGCTGTGAAGGTCCCCAGCGGGGAAGATCTGGCCCCCGGCCGCAAGGAAGACGTCTGCACCGTCGAACGCCGGAACGAAGGGCTCGGAGAAGATGCCGCTGGCGAGGATCAGATGATCGACGTGCTCGGTGTTGGTGATCGGCTTGTCTCCGTGCACCGCTGCATCCGTACGTTTCGTGGTGACGTCCCAGCCGCCGGTAGGGGTCGGGGAGGCGTCGATCACCTCGGTGTCGCAGTGCACGCGATCCATGAGATCGAATGCGCGGGCATAGTTTTCGAGGTATGACTGGACCTGTTCGCCGGAGGGCCATTCGGGATAGTGCTTCGGCATCGGCATCTCGGACAACGCGTAGGTGCCCTTGTTGTTCTGCGTCTTCAGTCCCGGGTAACGACGCGTTGCGCTCCACACGCCGCCGACGTCGGGGGCCTTCTCGTATACGACGACGTCGTGCCCCAATTCGCTCAGTACCCGCGCCGAGGACAATCCGGCGAACCCGGCACCGACGATTGCAATGGTCTTGCTGGCATGGATGCTGTGAACACTCATGAGGGATCCTGTTCGGCGAGAAGGGGAATGGCTGGAGTGGCTTGCTCGGGACCCATGGCGGAGTACCCGCCGTCCGCGGCCCAATCGGCTCCGGTGACGACCGAGGCCGCATCGGAGGCGAGGAAGGCGACGACGTTGCCGACTTCGCTGGGGTCACCGACACGTCCGGTGAGGTGGAACGGAGCGGCAACCCGATCGGTCTTGACGCGATCGCCGCCGGACAGGTTGTCCATGATTGCGGACCACGTCCAGCCAGGACTGACCGAGTTCACTCGAATTCCGTCGGGGGCGAGGTCCATGGCCATGGAGCGGGTGAGCTGAGCGATCGCGGCTTTGCCTGCTGGATACACCCAGCGCCCGGTTTGCGCGACCGAGCTGGAGATGGACGTGAAGTTGACGACAGCGGCGTGTCGGCTAGCCTTCAGATGGGGATGAGCGGCCTGTACCAGGGCGACCATGCTCACGACGTTGACGTTGAGAGCCGTGAGCCAATCGGCACGCGTGGTCGCGAACCCGTCGTCGATGTAGACGGCCGCCAGATTGACCACGATGTCGAGGCCGCCATGTTCGGCGACTGTATCGGTGACGAGAGTTGCCAATGCCGTGTCGTCCGTGACGTCGACCCGACGAAAGGTGACAGGAGCTCCCGAACTCGACGCCACTTGTTCGACGCGTCGGCCGTTCTCCTCGTCGATGTCGGCGACGACCACGGACGCGCCGTAATCGGCGAGCACCTGCACCACTCCGCGCCCGAGCAGCGTGGCTCCGCCGGTGACGATGGCTGTGCGTCCTGTCAGGTCTGCGGTTCTCACGTGGCCTCCCTTTCGACAAGAGAGTCACACTTTGCGAACCCTCGGTAGCGAGGGACGCTACGGAGGCCAGGCGCGCCCGAATATCCGAAATACGAGGTGATAGTCCAGATGGCGCAGTCAAAGCTATCGACGCTTTGACACTTCGACCGGTACGTCAGAGAGGTTCGATGTCCGGTTTCGGTCGCGACTGCTGAGAACCGAAAGTTCTATGCGCTGACGGCGATCGCTGCGCAGGCGGCATCGATTCGGGCCAGACAGGTGTCGATGTCCACCGGATCGGCTCCGCTCGTGATGTATGCGCGGCGGAGTGCTGCGAGTTGTCGAAGTAGCGCCGCGCTGACCTCCGGATGAATGGTGGCCGTACCGATACGACGTCCGAGTTCGGCTGTCGCGATCACCGCAAGTGGGTTGGCGAGGGAGTATTGGCGCATCGCGTCGAAGACCTTGTCGATCAGATCGGCCGCTGCCGGTCTGACAACTGTCATTCGGTATCGTCCGTCGGTGTCGAGTCGTCCGAGCTGCGGTGTCGGTCGCTCGCACAGCGGGACCAGGCCGACCGCGAGTTCGGCGAGGGCATTGCGTGCGGTGTAAGGATCGTTGGTGCTCGGTGATAAAGCACGCACCGCCATCTCGGTCAATTGCTGCACCGCGAAATCGATGTCCTGAGTGGGAGTTCGGGTATCGCCGAGCGTGAGCGCCGAGCGGACTGCGTTGACAAGTTCGCTATGAGATTCGTTGTCCGTCGAGCCTGTCGCCCAAGCGACTGGCTCACCTGCGATCAGGTGGTCTCCGGGCCCGACCGCGAGTTCGACGACCCCGTCGGCGGCGCACGCGGCCTTCAGGACGGCGGCCTCGTCCACGGCGACAACGAAGCCGGAGGTTGTCGCTGGTATCGAAACGCCGCCGACCAGATCGACCTTCGGGGTGTTGCTGTCGGGCACCGACAGTGGATACAGCTCGTCCACAACTGCGACCAGTTCGGTGCGGACTCGGGCGGAAAGTGTCGAGACCTGGATCGAATTCGCGATGTGATGGATGAAGTACACGAGCACAGCGACGTCGACGACCGCCAGGAGAACGGCGACGTTGACCGCGATATCGGGTACGAACGACGCGCCGTCGGTCGCTTCCGAGCGAATCGACCTCAGAACCATCAGGGCGTACAGGAACGTCGAACCGAAGATTCCCAGTACGAATTGATTGCCCCGATCGGACATGAAATTGCGAACCAGTCGTGGTCCGTAGGAAGAGCTCGCGGTGGCCAGAACCGAGATGGTGATCGAGAACGAAGTTGCAGCTACCGCCAGCATGGAACCACCGATTGCTCCGAGAATGTCTCGGCTGCCGCTGGCTCCTACCCGGTAGAGCAGTACTCCCCATGCTCCGAAGTCTCGGCCGTCGAGGTATCGGTCGAGGGTGATCAAAGCTTGTGCGGTCGTGATCGCGGCGACCCCGAGAATTGCCGGCAGAAACCAAAACGACTCACGCGCTCGCAGCGCGCGGGACGCGAATGCAGTCACCGCGTACCTTCCGTTCTTCGTTGCCGATTCGTTCACTCGAACCGGTCAGCCCATATCCTCGCATCCGATGATCGGTGGTCCGTCCGTCAACTCCGGGTGAGTCGACGCCGAGTTCGACGGCTCGGCCGTAATCGCCGTCGAACCCGGGGACGATTGGTGCGGCGATTCTTGTGATACCAGTGGAGACCCAGCGTGCGGTTTCGATCGTCACGGTTGATCTCGTCGTCGAACTGTAAGGCGCACTAACCACACTGAAACATGATGCGCAGAATAGGCTTTCGGTGTTGTGGGATGGCGTCATACGTCGGAGAAGCGAATAGTCCTGGAAGACGGTTGCGTCTGGTGAATCGTCGGCGGTCAGCCCCACGCCGGACGTAACGTCCTACTGTGCGCCAGCGAATGTATGTCTATGGGAAGCAAACTTAGTGCAGCAGTACGAGTTAGCGCAGTCATATCCGGTTTGGCCGTCGCGTCGATCGTCAGTTCCGGCGTTGCCTCCGCAGGCCCTCAGGACTGCACCGTCGCGCACGATTCTTTCAGCGCGTCGGTGACCTGCCACGACACCGGCGCTCCGCCCAGAAGGGAGTACTACCTCAGCATCGAGTGCTGGGGTCTTCACGGCATCCCCAATGCCTTCCCGTTCTACGCGGTCGGGCCCTACAGCGCGTCGACGAGCTCGTTCGGACCGACAGGTCAGGCGTCGGGTACATGCAGTTCGGGGTGGGGTGCAATCGTGCCGAATGTCGGCGTGGTCACCGGTGCCCACGTGGAGACCTACGTTCAGTGAGGCTCGATCGCGAGTGAAGCAGCGCGCCGAGCAGCCGCACAAACGTAGAGATGCTCGAATCCCGCGGATCCCCGCGGACTGCGAGGTCGCCACGTTCCGCAGGTGCTCGGCGGCCCGGCGCGAGCTGGATCAGTGTGCGCCGAGTAGTTCGGCGACCTTTGCGTAGAACGCGGCAGGATCACCGGCGAGTGACGCTTTGACCATCGCGGTCCACTCGTCGACGATCACCTCGATCGATCCGGCGGCGAGGCCGTCGAGAGACAACCGGGGGACCTGACGCGGATCGATCTTGGGTCCGTCGTAATCGGCAGCGATGTCCGTATCGGCGGCACCGAGCAGAACGCCTTGCACCACAGTGCCCTGGGCAGCAAGTTCCAGACGAACCCCGTTGGTCATGTTCCATTCGGCAGCTTTCGCGGCTGAGTATGCGGCACTGGTCGGCGTCGAAAACCACGAGAGGGCCGACAGGATGTTCACGATCGCGCCGCCGTCGTGAGCAGCCAAGACGGGCGCGAACTCGCGAATCACGCCGAGCGTCCCCCAGAAATGGGTGTCCATTTCGCGTCTGGCCTCGACCAGATCGCCGGTGACCAGTGGAGCCCCGGTCGCGATACCGGCGTTGTTCACCAGCAGGGTTACGTCCCCCGCGGACGCCGCGGCAGCTTCAATCGAATCGCTGTCGAGCAAGTCGAGCCGCAGAGGGACCACGCGTGCGTCGTCGAAGTCGAGTGTCTCGGTTCGTCGAGCCGTCGCGTACACCTTGCTGACCCCACGTTCGAGCAGCTCGAGGACGAATTGACGACCGATTCCGCGGTTCGCTCCGGTGACGAGGGGGACCTGGGTTGAGATGTCCATGAGACCTTGCTTTCGTTGTCGTTCTCTCATCGTTCGGACCTCATCCGGCCCGTGTCGACAACGGTAAGACTTGACGTTAACGTCAAGGGCAAGTCGAGTGGTCGACGTTACAGGCGAGGAGTCGTGTTGATGCGGATAGGCGAAGTCGCGTACAAGGCGGGAGTCAGCACGAGGGCGCTGCGATACTACGAAGAGCAGGGGCTGCTCGAGTCCGAGCGCACGCCCAGCGGCCAACGTGTCTACGACGCCTCGGCGGTGGAGCGTGTGAAGCTTCTTCAGTTGCTCTTCACGGCCGGTCTGCCGAGTCGAACGATTCTGCAACTGCTGCCGTCCATAGATGCGGGTTACGGGTCACCCGAGGTGTTCGAACTCATGACCACCGAACGGGCTCGCATCACGGCGGCGATCACCGAGATGACCGCCGCACGTGACGCGCTCGACCGAATGATCGACATCGCACACAATCCGACGCCGGAGCATTGCCCTGCACTGCGTGAACCTGCTTGGGCGCCATACGCTTCCAGTCCGTCATCGGTAGCCTGAACTCGTGCGAATGCTTCGTTGAGTCGAACAGATCGATAGCGACGATTAAGAGACGACACCGAGGATGATGTCGTCGGGCAAGAGGGTTCTCCGATGGTTCCGGCTAGGCAATGGGGTCAGAGGTGCCTGGCGATGAGGTCTTTCATGACTTCGTTGGCGCCCGCGTAGATTCGGGAAATTCTGCCGTCGACGAACATTCTCGCGATCGGGTACTCCTCCATGTAGCCGTATCCGCCGTGCAACTGGAGGCATCGGTCGACGATCTCGGTCTGTTGCTCCGAGCACCAAAGTTTGATCATCGCAGCGCCTTTGACGTCGAGTTCGCCGCGCACATGGCGGTCGACGGCGCTGTGGACGAACGCGCGCATCACCTCGACGACGGTGGCGATGGCGGCCAGCTCGAACCGGGTGTTCTGAAGGGAGAACAGCGGTTTGCCGAAAGCCTCCCGCTGTCGTACGTACGCCAGCGTGATCTCGTATGCGGCCTCGGCCACGCCGAGTGCCGCCACTCCGACGATCAGTCGTTCCTGCGGGAGCTGTTGCATCAGTTGCGCAAATCCTCGACCTGGATCGCCCAGCAGATTCTCGGCGGGCACCCGCAATTCGTCGAAGAACAATTCGGTGGTGTCCTGGCCCTTCTGGCCGATCTTCTTCAACTTACGGCCACGTTCGAAGCCTGGGGTATCGTCACCGACCTCGGCGACGAACAACGAGACGCCTGCGCTGCGCAATGCAGGGTCGGTGGTAGCGGCGATGATGATCAGGTCGCAGGTTGCGCCGTTGGAGATGAACGTCTTGGAACCTGAGATGACGTATTCGTCGCCGTCGCGGGTGGCGCGGGTAGTGATCGCCTGTAGGTCCGATCCCGTTCCGGGTTCGGTCATTGCTATTGCGCCGATCCACTCGCCGGCAACCAATTTCGGAAGCCAACGCCTCTTTTGTTCCTCGGTGGCGTAGGAGAGTAGGTAGTGCGGAACGATTCCCGAGTGCACACCGAGTTGCATGGACAGATCTGCCGCGCGGGCTTGTTCGTGAAAGAGGACAGCTTCGTGGGCGAAAGTGGCTCCGCCACCGCCGTACTGTTCGGGTATCGACATACCGAGCAGCCCCAGTTCACCTGCCCGGCGATAGAGTGCGCGATCTGGTTCGCCGGCCGCGGCGAACTCCTCGTAGCGAGGTGCCACTTCGGTCGTGAAAAACGTGCGTGCAAGTGCGGTCAGATCGCGCAGCTCGGTGTCGAGGTCGTCCGTCATCGATTTCGGTCCTTACTGTTCAGGTGCGGTAGAGGGCGTCGATTTGCTGTGCGTACTTCTCGGCGATCGGCACCCGTTTGAGCTTCATCGTCGGGGTGAGCTCATCTCCGCCTGGAAGCCAGAAAGTCGGCAATAGCTCCCAGGTGCGGATGTGTTCGACGCGCGACAACCGTTTGTTGGCGGCAGCGACAGCATCGGTCAGCGCGGACCTGACAGCGGGGTGCGTTGCGAGGGTGCCGGGGGAGGGGTCCGATATGCCGGCCCGTTGGGCGAAGGCTGTTGCGGCATCAGGATCGAGGGTGATCAGAGCAGCGATGTGGGGACGGTTGTTTCCGATCGCGGCCACCGACCCGATCAAGGGACTGGCCGACTTGAGTGCACCTTCGATATTGCTGGGCGACATGTTCTTTCCGCCCGAGTTGATGATGATTTCTTTCTTCCGGTCCACAATCGACAGGTAACCCTGTGCGTCGAGAATTCCGATATCGCCTGTGTGGACCCAACCCTGGTCGTCGAGTGTCTCCGCCGTACGCGTGGGATCGCGGTGATAGCCGCGCATCACGCCCCCTCCGCGTACCAGCACCTCTCCGTCGTCCGCCAGTGCGACTTCGGTACCTGGCAAGGCTTTGCCGACAGTGCCGTACCGGGGAACGGTTGCTGGGTTGACGGTCGTGACCGCGGACGTCTCGGACATCCCCCAGGCCTCCATGACCGGGACCCCCAGTGCCAACATGAATTCAACAGTCCCGATGTCGATCGGAGCGGCACCGGAGACGGCCGAGGCGAGCTTGTCCAGGCCCAGTTCGGCGCGAATCTTCGACAGAACCACGGTGTCGGCGATGGCTGCTGCAGCGGTCGCGAACATGGTGAGGTCATCACCGGCGACCGTGGCGGCGGCCTTTTTCGTACCTGCGGCGAGCGCCCATCGCGCTAGTGCGCCCTTGATTCCGGTGCCACCGGCGATCCTGGTCTCGACGGTTCCTTTGATCTTGTACCAGAGCATGGGAACGGCAACGAAAAAGGTCGGCTGGACCTGTCCGAGCACGTCGATGAGCCTCTTGGGGTTGTCGACGTCGGTGACGGTGATACCGAAGTACATCGGTGCGTACTGTCCGATCCACCGGTTTATGAGGTGAGCGTCAGGCAGGTACGAGATCACTCGGCCACCAGGAAGCCCGTCGACCACATCGGTGATCACTTCGAGCTGGTAGAGCACATTGCCGTGTGTCAGTTCGACCCCTTTTGGGTTGCCCGTGGTGCCGCTGGTGTAGATCAACGTCAGGACGTCGGCGCGGCCTACGGCCTTCCATGCCGCATCGAAGTCGAAATCAGGTGAGCCGCCGGATTCGAGACCGCTGAGGGTGAGTACGTTCTCCGCTTCTGCGTCGATGCACACCAATTGCTTCACGCCGAGACCGAGTGCCGCCTCTCGAACTCGGCCGAGAAACTGGGACTCGGTAATCACCACTGTCGGCTCGGCGTTGGTGAACAAGTATGCGATTTGCGCTGTCGTGCTGGTGTTGTAGACCGAGAATGTCACGGCCCCGAGATGCATGGCGGCAGCGTCGAGGAGATGGAACTCGGGCCGGTTCGTGAGCATCAGCCCGACAGCGTCTCCGGGACCGACACCGGCTGCAGACAAGCCCGCTGCGATAGTGCGAACGCGTGCACCGTATTCGGACCAGGTGAGCTCGACGCTACCGTCAGCGGTACGGAGCGCTATCTCGCCGCCGAGTTCGTCCACTCGCCGTTGGAAATGAGCGCACAAACTCTGTGACATCGCGACCTCCTTGGGTGACGCCGGGCCGGCATCGTCATCGACACGCTCGCCTTGTTGGCGGAGCGTCAATAAAGTATCGCCGAGTTTTTGGCGCTGTGTCAACAGTGCGGGTTTCATCCTTGGTGCGCACGTAGAATGTGGAATCGGTCAGAGCCGGGCATACTTGCTCGCGAGATGAGACTTCTTTCCGTCACCTTCGCGGTCCTTGCTAGCCTCGTTCTGTCCGCCACACCCGCCTCGGCCGCGCCCGCTGGTGCCGACTTCTACGGCACTCCCGTCGTCGACCTCGAGACGTACGCGCCTGGGTCCATTGTCCGCCGAGAACCCGTGCCGCAGCTCGACGTTCTGGGCTCGCGTACCGAGCGGATTCTGTACCGGTCGGCTGATCCCCGTGATCGTGCGGTGGCTGTGTCGGGGCTTCTGATTACCCCGAGCCGCGCATGGGACGGCCCGGGCCCGCGGCCTGTGATCGCCTACGCGCCGGGCAGTTACGGGATAGCCGACCGCTGCTCGGGCTCGTCCGAGCTGGGGCTGACAACGACGATGCCGGCGCTGCTTCCGCTGTTGGCGCAGGGATACCAGGTCGTCACGACGGACTACCAAGGGCTCGGAACCCCCGGCGAGTACGAGTTCCTAGGCCGGGTCGCCGGGGCCCGAGCTGTACTGGACGCCGCGCGAGCGGCTGCACGCGAGACCGACGCGCCCGTGGTGGTGTACGGATACTCGGCGGGCGGCGTCGCGTCGGCCGCCGCCGCCGAGCTCGCCTCCACCTATGCGCCTGACGTGACCGTGATCGGCGCATACGTCGGTGCTGCACCGACCGATCCCGTGCTGCGCGTCGAAGGCCAGGACGGAACCGCGTGGGCAGCGACAATGCTGTACACGATCAACGGCCTTCTCGGCGCGCACCCAGAGCGGGCAGGCGAAATCCGCGATCTCTTCAATCATCGCGGACGTGCGGCCCTCGATGCGGCACTGGACTTCTGCACCACCGATGCGCTCGCATACGGATCACTGCAGTCCACGGAGCTGACCGCGGACGGCTCGTCCCTGGCTGCACTCATGACGGGGCCCGTGCTGGGTCCGCTCACGGCGGCGAACACCATCGGGTTGACCGCGCCCACCCTGCCCGTGATGATCGTGCAGGGCGTCAACGATCGCTCCGTCGGAATCGAGCAGAGCCGCCTCCTGGCGGACCGATGGCGCGCGAGCGGCGCCGCGGATATCACCGTCCGGGAGTTCGACTTCGGAACCGAACTCGTTCCCGCATTCGACCACCCCGCCGCGAACGCCGCTGCTTACCCCGAGGTGATCGGGTGGATCGACCGACTTGTTGCGTCAGACCATGCTCGCCGATGAGGCAGGAACGATCTTGACCGTCAGGTGTTTCATCAGAGGTTGACCGCTCTGTTCGCTGTAGTCGCCGATGGGGCACAAGACGTTCAATTCCGGCATGTAGCCTGCTGCGTTTCCGGCTGGAATGTCGTATGCCACTGCGGTGTAGCCGTACACCGTTCGAGTGCTCCCGTCCTTGGCGTAGCTGGTGATGTCGACGGCCCCGAATTCACGCAGTCCGAGTCGGTCGATGTCTGCGCGGTTCATGAACACCAGGGTGCGCAGATTCTTCACGCCGCGGTAACGGTCGTTGTCGGAGTAGATGGTGGTGTTCCATTGATCGTGCGAGCGCATGGTCCCGAGCATCATGTACCCGGTCGGCGGGAGTACGTCACCGAGGGCCGCCGAGGAGAATTCTGCTCTGCACGAGGGAGTGTCGAAGTTGCGGAGCCTCGCCGCCTGGGCAATGCGGAATCCGTTGCGTTCGCGCACACGAAGGTTGAAGTCGGCAAAGCCAGGAATCACCCGAGCCATGGTGTCTCGGATGCGGTCGTAGTCGTCGACGTAGGCCTGCCAGTCGGTAGTGCTGGCGGGCAGAGTGCCGTGCGCGAGGCCCGCGATGATGGCGGGCTCGGAGAGTACCTGCGGCGACGGGGGTTTGCGTGATCCGCGGGAGAGATGAACGCGGCTCATGGCGTCCTCGACGCTGATGCTTTGTGGGCCACTTCGTTGTTCGTCGCGCTCGGTCCGTCCGATGCACGGAAGAATGAGTGCATTCTTACCGTGCACGAGGTGGCTGCGGTTGAGTTTAGTACTCACCTGGACGGTGAGTTCGCATCGTCGGAGTGCGTCGAAGGTGTACTCCGGGTCGGGTGTTGCCATGGCGAAGTTGCCGCCCATTCCGACGAACACTTTCACGGTGCCCTGGTGCATTGCCTCGATGGTGCCGACGGTGTCGAGGCCGTGGGCGCGGGGCGGCTCGATATCGCAGGCCGCGGCGAGGGCGTCGAGAAACGCAGTGGTCGGCCGATGGTCGATTCCGCATGACCGGTTGCCCTGAACGTTGCTGTGGCCACGAACCGGTGACGGTCCGGTTCCTGGTCGTCCGATATTCGCCTTCAGCAGAAGAACATTGACGATCTCGCGGACGGTGTCGACGGCGTGTTCTTGTTGGGTCAATCCCAGGCACCAGCTGATGATGGTGCGGGACGACTGCCTGTACAGGTCGGCGAAGTGCCGGATGTCGGCTTCGGCGACACCGGACTGATGGACGATGTCCGACCATTTCTCTGCCAGGCACAGCGAGCGGTAGTCCTCGAAACCTTCGGTGAAGCCGGATACGAAGGACATGTCGATCACGGTGGGATCGGTCTCGTACAGTTCGAACAAGGTTTTCGCGACGCCGCGTAGGAGCGCGAGGTCACCGCCGATTCGCGGCTGAATGTCGAGTGTGCCTGTCCGAGTGGGGTGAAAGGTCGCCATTGCCGCGAATTCGTGGGGGACGATCGTTCGCCGCGACGCCGCTTCTTTAAGCGGATTGACGTGGACGATCTGGGCGCCGCGGCGGTAGGCGTCACCGAGCGCGGTGAGCATGCGCGGGGCATTCGAGGCGGCGTTGACGCCCATGACGACGATGAGTTCGGCCGCGTCCCAATCGTCGATGTCGGCTGTGCCCTTGCCGGTTCCGATTGCGGCCTGCAGCGCGCGGCCGCTCGCTTCGTGGCACATGTTGGAGCAGTCGGGGAGGTTGTTGGTGCCGAATTCTCGTGCCCACAGTTGGTAGAGGAATGTCGCTTCGTTACTGAGTCGCCCCGAGGTGTAGAACGAAGCAGCGTTCGGATCGGGCAACGCGCGCAGTGCGTTCCCTACGAGCGCGAATGCGTCCGGCCAAGAGATGGGAACGTACTTGTCCTGTGCGCTGTCGTAGGCCATCGGCTCGGTCAGACGACCCTGCTTCTCGAGTGCGTAGTCGCTCCACCCGGACAGTTCGGTCACGGTGTGGCGCGAAAAGAACTCACGATCGACGCGGTCCTTGGTCATCTCCCAGGTGGTGTGCTTGATTCCGTTCTCACACAGATCCAGATGAAGTCCATTGCGGTCATCGGGCCAAGCACAGCCCGGGCAGTCGAAACCACCGTTCTCGTGGTTCATTTTCAGCATCGCTGTGGTCCCGGCCAGCACTTCGCCGCTGGAGAAGAGGACCTTGCCGACGCTCTTGGCGGCGCCCCAACCGGCGGACGGGTGATGGTCGTCCTTTTGTTTCGGGGTCCCGCCGTGGCCCGGGCCGCACCCTTGCGGTGCCACACCGGGTGCCCCTCTTCCGCGGATTTCGTCGGCTGAGGGAGAAGATTTCGGAACAACCATGTCAGGACTCCTCGGTCTGGTCGATTCGCTGCAGACGGCGTGATTCGACAGTGAGCAACACGAACGCAGCGGCAGCCAAGATGCCGACGAGGCAGGAGAAGACCACCCCCGCGGTGATCAAACCCCACTGGGCTGCCACGGCTCCTGCTCCGATCACCGGTAGCGAAATGGCAACGTACACAACGACGAAGAAAGCAGATGTCACATCGGCTCTGCCGTGCTGCGGCAGCTCACGGGTGATACTTGCCATTCCGTTTCTGAAGATGATCCCTTGGCCGGTACCGCACACGATCGCTGCAAGGATGAGAATCGGTAAGGAACTCGCCAACAAGGACAGGGCGAGTACCGCAACGCCCACAGCAAGTACGACGCATCCAGCGCGTTGCGCCGTGAGGTACTTCTGACCACCCAATGCAATTTGGGCGACTGCGGAGGACGCGAACACCACGAAAACGACGGCGCCGGTCACCGCGTGATTGCCGATGTCGAGAACACCGGATACGAAACCTGGCGAAATTGCGCTGAACAAACCCATGACCGTGAATCCCGCGAACCCGGCAACCGATGCGCGTACGAAGTCGCCGCGGACCGGCGGCGGTACGCTCAACCACTTCAACGACGGGCGGGCGCCGGGGCTGACCGCCACCGTTTCAGGGGCGAATACGACCACCAATCCTGCGCCGAGGAGCAGAACTACATGCACGATGTAGATCAGCTGAAGCGGGTCAGGCAAGTACTGGACCAGGATTCCTGCCAGCAACGGACCTAGTCCCAAACCTCCGATATTGGCAGCGGTGGCAACTGATGGTGCGCGACCCTGCCATTTTGCCGGCGCCAGTTCGATCAGGGTGACCGTCGCGGTTCCCACGAAGATTCCGGCCGAAATTCCGGACAGCACACGGCCGATCAGTAGGGCCGTCAGGGAGTCTGCGAACACGAAGACCACGCCGCTGGCGATTCCGGCGGCAATTCCCGCCAGCAGCAGCGGTCGGCGCCCCAGTGTGTCGGACCACCGGCCGAATGCCAACAGGGCGCCGAGAACGCCAACGGCATACATCGCGAAGATGATGGTCACAACGAAGACCGAGAACGCGAACTTGGCCTCGTACAGAGCGTATTCGGGCGCGGGCATCGTGGTGCCCATCATGACCACGACGAACGTGTACGCGATCCCGACGAACACCAATGCAGGCGACCGAGACTTGGGCGTATCGGGCTGAGGAGGGTGCGCTACCGTGCGAGCCGTGTCGGCCATGAGACCTGTCCTTCCAAACCAGTGGAGAAAACAAGTTTCGCGTGTCGGCGGCACGACTGTCATCGATGCTTCCGGTACTCGACGACTACCGGCTATCCGGTACCGCCCCGCGGGCCACCACGTGGAAAGGGATCGGAGTTCTAGTAGACCCACTGCTCGGACAGGAACTCCTGCGCGAGAGAAAGAACTGCCTCGGCTGCTCTGGACGGTGGGGTACGGGCGCGCCATACGGCCGAGAGGGTCCAGAGCAAATCGGATCCGTCGAGGACGATCGACGACAATCGGAGTTCGGCAGATCGAGTCAGGTCGGGCACGATCGCAGTACCGAGTCCGGCTGCAACGAAATCCGGAATCGTAGTCAGATCTGCGACCTGCACAGCGATGGTGCGAACATGGCCGACTCGTCGAAATTCGTCGTCGATGAGCGTGCGGATCCCGAATCCTCGCGGCATGTCCACGAAGCGATCGGCTGCGATGTCGGCCAGACGAATCGAGGTGCGATCACTCAATGAATGCCCAGGCGGCAGCAACACGCGCAGTGGCAGGGTACGGAGCGGCCGCGACTCGATTCCCGCTGCGTCGGAGGGCCGGACGACGCTGACGAACGCCACGTCCAGAGTCCCGTCTCGCACCTTGTCCAGAAGTCCCGACGATCCGCTCGGCGAAGTCTCGAGGTAGAAATTGACCTTCGGATAGAGATGCGAGAATTCGCGAGCGAGCCCGGGTGTATTCAGCGCGGTCATACCGCTGAGAGTGCCGACTCGTACGGTGCCCCGTAGACCACTGTCGGTGTCGCCGACGATCGACCGGGCTCGATCGAGAATGACGAGCGCCGCCTTCGCTTCGGGCAGAAATGCCCGCCCGGCCTCGGTCAACCGCACCTGCTTGCCCGTTCGGTCGACGAGCTGCGTTTTCAGGTCTTTCTCCAAGGCGCGGACACTCGCCGACACCGTCGACTGAACGACCGAGAGGGTCGCCGCAGCACGGGTGAAGTTCAGCTCTTCGGCCACCTGCACGAAGTATTCGAGTTGTCGCTCGTCCATGGCCTCAACGATCGCATTGTCGAGGCGTTTTCGATAGCGGTGCCCGGTTAGACGAGCGAGGAAGCCTCACCGACATCTCCAACGGTCAGTGCAACCGCCACTTCCATGGCGTGGTCTGGACGAGCCAGATCTTTGCCGGTCAACGTCTGTATTCGTCGAAGTCGTTGGCCGACCGTGTTGGCGTGGACGTGGAGAGCACGCGCAGTATCACCGCTGGCGAGCCCGCTGGCGACGTACGCCCGCAGAGTTTTCATGAGGTCGGTGCCGCGGGCGATGTCGTGGGATCGAACGGGGCCGAGAGTCCGATCGGCGAACGACAATAGTTGCGATGTGTCGTCGAGCTGCAGTAGCAGCCCCACCAAGCCGAGGTCGTCGAGCGACACGGTCGTGTCCCGCTTGCCTGTCAGTGCCAGCATGCCAAGGGCCCCGACTGCGGAGCGATGAGCCCGGGTGTATTCGCCGACCTGTGTGCAGGGTCCAACTGTGACTGCGGTCGCCACGGCATGCGGTGTGTGTGAACCCGTGAGAGACCGAATCCTGTCGGCTGCGCTGTCCCGAGCCGTTCTCGACTGCCCGACATCAGGTATCAACACAACGATGCGGTCGTGGTGAATCGCGGACAGCGGCCTCGGCGTGGCCGTCTCGGCCCACAGGTGAACACGCCGGACCGCCTGCTGCAGGCAGTTGTCGACCTGCCCGGTTTGTACTCCGCTCAGCGCCACAACCACGATGGAATGGCCCAGGGACAGGTCGTGACCGAGGCGTGCGGCGCGCTCCACGACGGTGTCCAAGGCGCCCGGTTCGCCGCCGAGCAGGTCACTCACGAGGTCGCCGTGCAGTCGCCACTGCACTTCGTCTGCCGTGCGACTACGAAGAACCTCCAGCGAGGTGACCAGCGCCGCGTGTTCGACGGCGCGTTCGTCGATCGACGACAGCGCGGAGCTTCCGGGCGCAATCCATATCCGAGCAACCTCCGAACCGGCGAGGAGGACCGGGTGGCAGCGAAATTCGCCGTCGGCGTGCAACTCGGTTCTGTCGTCGGGAAATGCGACGGTTCTGCTCGACTGGCCGAGAACTCCGCTCTGTGTGTCCTCGATCAGGATGGCCCGTGAAATCAAGATCGACAGAGCGGTCGCTATGCCGGCGACCCCTCCACCGCGCAGCGCGATCTCGGTGAGCTTGCGGTGGATGTCCTCCGACTTCTGCAACAGGTCCCGCTGCTGGTGGAGTTCGTTGTTGAGGACCAGCAGCTCGTCCATCCGCCTTGCCTCCTCGGATCGCAGACGCGCGGTGGTCAGAGCGATCGCCGCATGGTCGGCGAGGACCGTCAACAAGGCGATCTCTTGCTCACCGAAGTTGTGCGTCGATCTGCGGTAGCAATTGAGCGTTCCGATGGCGAGATCGGGAGACTGCATCAGCGGAACCGAGATCATCGAGCGGTAGCCCTGCTCCTTGGCGACGCCTCCCCACGGTGCGAACTGCGGCTCTCGTTCGATGTCCGCGATGGCCCTCGGAGATCCGGTGCGAAAGGCCGTGCTCGACGGTGCTTCCATGGTCGTCGGCTGATCGAGGCGTACCGGACGATCAGCATTGACCTGGGCGAGGTAGTCCGCTGAGAGTCCGCTGGATCCCTCGATCGTCAGGGTCCGCCGCTCGGGGTCGGGAATGAGCACTCCGCAGAACTCGTACCCCATCAGCGACGCTGCGGTCAGCGCAATAAGGTCCAGTACCTCGGGCAGCGGCTGTCCTGTGGCCACGGTTTTGGTGATGACTCGGACGCTGTCGAGCCACCGATGCACCTCGGGGAGGACGTGCGTAGTCGGTGTGACCGGCCCAGAGGAGACGTTCGACGTGTTGCGCATCAGCTTGCCTCTTCGGGTATGTAGATGGAAACACATGATTGCTGCTTTTATGTTTGCACACACATGTTCTTTGTGTGACTTGGATCGCAGAATTGAGTCAATCACCGACCGAGCACACGAAACGAGCAACCAATGACAACACACTCGATGTACATCGACGGGAAAGACGTCCAAGCCGACAGCGGTCTGGAACTGACGATCGTCAATCCCGCGACCGGATCACCGATAGCAACCGTGCCCGACGGTGACGCTGTCGACGTCGACCGTGCGGTCAGTGTTGCCCGGGCCGCTTTCGAAGCAGGGCCGTGGCCGCGAATGAGCCGCACCGACCGTGCAAAGGTTCTTCTGCGTGCCGCAGATGCCCTCGAAGCTGCAAGCGACACTCTCTATACACTCGAGACTCAGAACAACGGTCGGCCGATCACCGAGACCCGGGCGCAGTTGTCTCGCGTGCCGGAATGGTTCCGCTACAACGCCGGACTGCTCGCAGCGGGACGCGACGCCGTACTGCCCAGCGACGGCCCGTACCTGACGTACCAGAGGAGATCCCCGCTCGGTGTGTGCGGCATCATCACCCCCTTCAACCACCCCGCCCTCATTCTTGCCAGAAGCCTCTCGGCAGCACTCGCGACCGGAAATACGGTCGTCATCAAGCCATCCGAACTGACGCCGCTGACCACGCTTGCCATTGCACAAATCGTCACCGACGCCGGCATCCCTCACGGTGTGGTCAACGTGGTTACCGGAGGCAGAGCCGCCGGTGTCCGACTGACCGAGCACGAGGACATTGCAAAGATCACCTTGACCGGCGGGACCGAAGCAGGACGCTCCGCCGCCGGAGCAACGGCAGCCCGATTCGCGCGGATCACTGCGGAACTGGGCGGCAAGACCCCCGTCATCGTCTTCGACGATTACGACCCGACTGCGGCTGCCGAAGGGGCCGCTTTCGCAGCCTTCGTCGCCTCCGGCCAATCGTGCGTGGCGGGAGCACGATTCCTGGTCCAGCGGGGTTCGTACGACGACTTCGTCGCCGCGCTTGTCGCGCGGACCGAGTCGATCCGTCTCGGTGACCCGGCCGAGCCGTCTACTCAGATGGGCCCGATGATCAGCGACCGCCAACGACGGAAGGTCCTGGAGTACATCGAGATCGGGCGAGAGGAAGGCGCGCGAGTTGTGGCGGGAGGGGTCATCCCGGAGCTGCCGGAAGAGCTGCGCGACGGCTTCTACGTCCGCCCGACTGTTCTCGCCGACGCCACCAATTCCATGCGAGTAGCGCAAGAGGAGATCTTCGGTCCGGTCGCCGTCGTCGTGCCCTTCGATACCGAGGAAGAAGCCATCGAGATGGCGAACGACAACCGGTTCGGGCTCGGCGCGGGAGTATGGACCCGCGACATCGCGCGGGCACACCGCGTCGCCGACGCCATCGAGTCCGGGATGGTCTGGGTCAACGACCACCACCGCCTCGAACCGTCACTGCCTTGGGGAGGAGTGAAGGAATCCGGCACCGGAAAAGATGCAGGCACAGAATCGTTCGACGACTTCACGTGGATCAAGACCGTCGTGGTGCGCATCGCAGACGACGACGTCGACTGGTACGGATCCGACACCCCTGGCCGCCTCAACTGACACGAGGTCGTCTCGACCCCTTCCACGATTGGACACTTTCATGACATCGAAGACCGAAACGCCGGCCGGACCTGGCTGGCGCCAAGAGATAACCAGAGTGCAATGGTTGGTCCTGTTCGGGACCACCATGGGTTGGGCGCTCGACGGCTTCGCCGGAAGCCTCTACGCACTTGTGCTCGGACCCGCAATGACCGAACTGCTCCCGAACTCGGGCATCGATGTGGATTCCGCGCACATCGGTCTATACGGCGGGATGACAGTGGCACTGTTCCTCGCAGGCTGGGCGACCGGCGGAATCCTGTTCGGAGTTCTCGCCGACTACTTCGGACGAGTTCGGGTTCTCTCGATCGGCATCTTGACCTACGCGTTGTTCACCGCGCTCGCCGCCTTCGCCGACACATGGTGGCAACTCGGCATCCTGCGCTTCATCGCCGGTCTCGGATCCGGCGTCGAAGCACCGGTAGGAGCGGCATTGGTCGCCGAGGTCTGGAAGAACAAGTACCGCGCTCGCGCCTGCGGGGTGATGATGTCGGGCTACGCAGGCGGATTCTTCATCGCGGCACTCGCCTACAGCATGCTCAGCAGCCAAGGTTGGCGGTTCATGCTCGTCCTCGCCGTCGTTCCCGCATTCCTCGTCTGGTTCCTCCGCCGTTACGTCCCGGAACCCGAAGAGATCAAGAATGTCATCTCGACGCGAAAAGCCCGCAAGAGCAGAGGAATTCAACGTCCGGAGGACCAGTTCGTATTGCGTCGATTGCTCGCGCCGCCCAACCTACGCGCGACGCTGATCTGCACCGCACTGGCAACAGGATCTCTACTGGCTTTCTGGAGCGTGTCGACCTGGTACCCGCAGATCATTCGCAACATGTCCTCGGCCGAGTCGTTGTCGACCGACATCGCCAACCACCGTGTAGCGATCTCGTCGATGCTGTTCAACGCCGGCGGCATCCTCGGATACGCAACGTGGGGCTTCCTCGCCGATGCGATCGGCCGCCGCAAGGCATTTCTGGTCAGTTTCGTGGTGTCGGGCCTGAGCATCGCGTACCTTTTCCCGTTCGAACATTCCTACACCACCTATTTGATCGTCATCCCGATCGTCGGATTCGGACTCTTCGGCGCGCTGTCCGGCAACTTCGTCTACGGACCCGAAATGTTCTCACCGAGCATGCGAGCCAGCGGCATCGCACTCGCCAACAGCATCGGCCGATACATCACTGCAGCAGGTCCATTGGTTGCAGGAGTCATCGCTACCTCGTGGTTCGGAGGCAACCTGGGTGTCGCGACCGCAGTCCTCGCCTCCACGGGAATCATCGCCCTCGTCGGGTTGTACTTCGCACCCGAAACCCGTGACGCCGCCCTACCCACCGACCCACACCACCAGCATCACGCCGACTCCACCGCGCCGGCACCCACTACGACAGTGAAAGGAACGCCGGCATGAGCGTCTATAAAGGATCGAGAGCAGTCGTCATCGGAGGATCGATCGGCGGACTCACTGCCGCGTTGCTTCTGAAGGATCTCGGATTCGAGGTCGACGTGTACGAACGCACACCATCGGACCTCGACGGACGCGGTGGCGGAATCGTTCTCCAGCCCGACACTCTGCGCTGGTTCCGTGAGCGCAGTTCGCAGCGGCCCGAAGATGTCAGCACCACCACCGACTGGGTCCAGTACATCGACGACGGCAACCAGGTGCTCGACCGCGACGCCCGCTCGTGGTCACACACTTCCTGGGGTACCTTCTACCGCGCATTGCTTGCCGACTTCGGACGCGAGCACTACCACCTCGGCGAATTCGCTTGCGGGTTCGACCAGGACGAGGACTCCGTAACCCTCCGATTCGTGAGCGGCCGGCGCGAAAAGGCGGATCTCGTCGTGATCGCGGACGGTGTGACCTCGGCGAACCGAGCACGAATCGATCCTGATGTGCAACTGAGCTATTCGGGTTACATCGGGTGGCGCGGCACCGTCGACGAGGCATTGCTGACACCCGAAACTGCTGAGCTGCTGCACAACTCGATCACCTACAACATCGTTCCGCATTCGCAGATCACGATGTATCCGATCCCGAGCGCGCGCGGGACCGCCGTAGGGGACAGGTTGATGAACTACGTCTGGTACCGGAATGTCGCAGAGGGCCCCGATCTCGACGAAATGCTCACCGACAAGCGAGGCTTCCTGGGCAAAGTATCGGTGCATCCGAACCAGGTACAAGATCGCTACATCGACGAAATGCGCGACGCCGCTGCTCGGATGCTCGCTCCTGCCGCAGCCGAAGTTGTCACCTCGACCGAAGCACCGTTCATCCAGGTCGTCTGGGACTCGAGGGCATCGAAGATGGCGAGCGGCCGAGTCGCACTCATCGGTGACGCCGCATGCGGCGCGAGGCCGCACGCCGCGGCAGGAACAGCCAAGGCCGCAGCCGACGCGTGGGCACTGAGCGATGCGTTGACCGCGGCAGCAGGCAACGTCGCCGAAGCACTACAGAAATGGGAACCCGGACAGCTCGAGCTGAGTAGCAACTTGCTCGCTCGAGTCAAGGCAATGGGTGAACGCTCGCAGTTCACCAACACCTGGACCCCAGGGGACAAGGATCTCCGATTTGGCCTGTACGGCCCCGGTCGCTAGAAACCACAGGAAGGGAAATCATCATGACCTCCAACAGCTTTCTCAGTGATCTTCCGTTGGCTGGCACGCTCGTCGGCGAAAATTTCGACGGGTGGAGCGATGAGCTGCGCGCAGAGTTCGACGCCCATGCCTTCGACGGCGAGGTGGGATCGAAGCTGCTCAGCGAGAACGATCGAGTACGTGTATGGGAGATCCGGCTGGCACCGGGCGAGCGGTGGCACGCCCACAGGCACGTGCTCGACTACTTCTGGACCGCCGTGAACGCCGGCACGAGCAGGCAGCACACATTCGACGGAACAACGCGCGACGTCTCCTACTCGGCGGGCGAAACACGCCACTTTCATTTCGCCGCAGGTGAATACCTACTTCACGATATCGAGAACGTCGGCGACGGTGAACTCGTCTTCACCACGGTGGAACATCTCGACTCCGACAACGCGCCGTTGGCGGTGGCGTCGTGAGCGCAGATCTGGTCGATGTCCACGCCCACTGGTTGCCGACCGACCTGTTCGGTCTTCCACCGAATTCACCGTTCGGAGCCATGCACGACCGCGACGGTGAACTGTTCCTCGGCGACGTCCCGCTGTCCATCAGAACCGAATCGATGAGTGACGTCGATGCGATCCTGGCAGACATGGACGCCTTCGGAATTGCTGTGCGGGCGCTGTCCACGCCTCCCTTCGCCTTCGCGGTCGATGCCGACAAACCTGCCGGTGACTACACCGATTCCTACAACGACGCCCTCGCGAAGGTTGTGTCGGACTCGGCCGGGCGCATTGCGGGCCTTGGATCCATTCGGCTTGACGACGCCGACGCCGCCGAGCGCCAGATTCAGGCTTTGGCGGCCCAGAACATTCTCTCGGGCATCGCGATCCCGCCTGTGCTGCGTGGAGCGTCATTCGATTCCGGTGTACTTCGAGAGGTGCTGCGGTCGGCAGCGGCGCACCGGATGGCGGTGCTGGTGCACCCGATGCAGCTTCCGCGGCCGGAGTGGTCGAAGTACTACCTGGCGAACCTCGTCGGAAACCCGGTGGAAACTGCGACGGCCGTGGCGTCGAGCATCCTGGGCGGCGTCATCGAAGAACTGCCGGACTTGCGTCTGTGTTTCGTGCACGGCGGTGGTTGCGCTCCGAGCCTTCTGGGCCGCTGGCAGCACGCCTGGGAGGCCCGGCCCGACGTCCGGGCCGGCAGTAGAGCGAACCCGCGCGAGCTGTTCCGTATCCCGTTTTTCGACACCGTGACGCACGACCAGGTGGCACTGGATCTGCTACGCGCCCATGCCGGCGAAGATCGGATAGTGTGCGGTACCGACTATCCGTTCGACATGGCTGAGTTCGACATCGCCGATTTCGTGGACCACTCCGGTCTCGACCGCGCGACCATCGAGCGCAACGGCCGCAGCTTCCTCGGGGTGCGTGTCACGTCGGCGGCTCTGTCATGAGCGCGCTGTTCGAACCGATCACGCTGCGCGGGTTGACGATCGAGAACCGGGTGTGGATGTCGCCGATGATGCAGTTCGCGGCCGAGCCGTCCGGGCCCGCAACGGGCTCGGCCACGGATTGGCACTTTCAGCACTTCGCGGCACGTGCGATCGGGGGAGTGGGGCTGGCGATGGTCGAGGCAACCTCGGTCACGCCGGATGGCCGGAGCAGCGAGTTCGATCTCGGATTGTGGAACAGTATTCAGGCCCGTTCGCATCGCCGAGTCATCGATTTCCTGCACAGTCAGGGAACGGCGGCAGGCATTCAATTGGTTCATGCAGGCAGAAAGGGCTCGACGGGACGGCCATGGGGTGACGGTTCGCATATCGAACAGCAGTGGGGGACTCTCGCTCCGAGTCCTGTCGCGTTCGGTGAGATGCCGACTCCATCGGAACTGACCACGGAACAGATCGCCGACATGGTGGCGGCGTTCGGTTCCAGCGCCCGCCATGCGCGCGATGCAGGATTCGACGTACTCGAATTGCACGGAGCGCACGGATATCTGATCCACCAGTTCCTGTCCCCGGCCGCCAATCGACGCACGGACCAGTACGGCGGATCGCTGGAGAACAGGATGCGCTTTGCCGTCGACGTCGTCGACGCTGTGCGCGCCGAATGGCCCGACGATCGTCCGCTGTTCTTCCGTGTTTCTGCCACCGACTGGCTCAGCGGAGACACCGACGACCCCCGGCCCGGGTGGACTCTCGAGGACAGTGTTGCGCTCGCCGACACACTGTCGGGCCACGGAGTCGATCTGTTCGACGTGTCCACCGGTGGGATGGTTCCGGATGCCCGCATCCCGGTTGGGCCGGGTTACCAAACTCGTTTCGCCGCAGAGATCAGACGACGTACTGGTCTGCCGACTGCTGCCGTCGGGCTGATCACCGAAACTGACCAGGCGGAGGCGATCGTGGGGTCCGGTGAAGCCGATGCGGTGTTCCTGGCGCGCGAGCTTCTGCGTGACCCCAACTGGGCGCACCGCGCTGCACTGCATCTCGGTGAATCTCTGCGGTATCCACCGAACTACTCCCGCGCCTTCGCACGCAGATCGGTGGTGTCGGGTCGATAGTCCGCAAGACCCGCGTGCGTGCTCGTCGCGGCTGGCGGTAACTCGCAACCCGGGTAGCGGTACCCGGAATTGGCCGCCAGCCGCGACGACATCAGGGGAGTCGGAGGACGAATATCGTCTTCGGGCCACCTACCGGCGTTGTGGAATGAACTTCGACTTGATTGGTTGAATCTACAATGAAGTTGGGCGGTCCAGTCCGACAACGAATCGAGAGGCCGATCATGCACTTGGGCGTAGACAGCTTCGTCTCCTCCGTGACAGACCCGACCGACGAACGCGTCATCGGTCCGGCAGAGAGGATGGGGCACCTGCTGGAGGAGATTTCGCTGGCCGATCAGGTCGGGCTGTACTCGTTCGGCATCGGTGAGCATCACCGCAGCGAGTACTACGACTCGGCACCGTCGATCATTCTTGCCGCCGCGGCCGCACGGACGGAGCGGATTCGACTCGGCAGTGCCGTGAAAGTTCTCAGTGCAGACGATCCGGTGCGGGTGTTTCAGGAGTTCGCCACTCTCGATCTGATTTCCAAGGGGCGAATCGACCTCGTGGTAGGCCGTGGTTCCTTCACCGAGTCGTTCCCGTTGTTCGGCCTCGACCTGCAAGACTACGACTCGCTCTTCATCGAGAAGCTCGATCTCCTGCTGCAGATCCGCGACAACGTCGAGGTCACCTGGTCCGGTAAGCATCGACCTGCGCTCGATCGACAGAGCGTCTACCCACGACCGGTTCAAGATCCCCTGCCGATCTGGGTAGGCGTCGGTGGGTCACCCGAATCCTTCGCTCGCGCAGGCCTGTTGGGGCTACCTTTGATGATCGCGATCATCGGCGGTGAACCTCGTCAGTTCGCTCCGCTGGTCGACCTCTACCGCCGCGCGGGAGCTCAGGCGGGGCATGCGCCGGAGAAGCTGAAGGTTGGACTACACGTGTTCGGTTTCGTCGCCGAGTCGACCCAGGTGGCAGCGGACACCATCTACCCCGGATGGCACGAGATGTTCACCAAGGTCTCTCGTGAGCGCGGATTCGCTCAGCCGACCCGAGCGCAGTTCGATGCAACCTCGGGACCGAACGGGGCCTTCTTCATGGGGGACCCGAAGACCGTGGCCGACAAGATTCTCAGAGTGAGCGAACAGCTGGGCGGTGTAGACAGGTTGTCCCTGCAAATGACGAATCCTCGTCTGGCTCACAACGACCTACTTCGAGGCATCGAGTTGCTCGGCACCGAGGTGGCCCCTCTGATCGACAGAGGCTAGGTCGACGATGTGATCCGGCGAAAGGGGTGGGCCGCTTCGAGTTCGAAGGCCAACTCCAGCAGCGTCGACTCGTGGCCGTGATCGGCGGAGAATTGAACACCGACAGGAAGTCCATCCGCGGTGTGCGAGAGGGGGAGTGAGATTGCGGGGCCCCCGGACGCGTTGTTGAGGGGAGTGAACGCGACATAGGCGAGCAGCCGGGGGAACAGCACATCGAATCCGTTGGCGGGGGACAGATGTCCCAGCCGAGGGGTCGCGTGTGCGAGCACGGGCGAGACCATGACGTCGATATCGGCGAAGGCCTGGTGATACCTGGCCTCGGACTTGCGCAACCGCCGAACCACTTGCGGCGTTCGCCAGAAATTTCGCACGAACATCCGCGAGAGGCCCTGTGTCAACGCGTCCGTCCTACGGGACTCGAACGTCGGGTCCATCACTTTCCTGCCGAACTTCTGAACAGCGAACGCCATCAATCCCCAGTAGTGCTCGAAGTCCTTCTGGAATTCGCGAAGATCCTTCTCGGGCAACGGCAAATCCAGTTCGCTGACATCGTGGCCGAGCTCGCTCAACCTCGCGGACGCATCCGCGACGGCGACCCTGGTGGGCTCGTCCACTTCGATCCCGGGCAATGATTGTGTGATCACCCCGATACGCAATCGTCGGGACGACGGCCCTTCCACCAGCCCGACCGGGCGCAGCTTCGGTGCGGTGCGGTATCGCTCGACCTGTGCGACGAATGCAGCTGTGTCGCGCACCGAGCGGGTGAGGACACCGTTGGACACGATATTCACGGGCATGCCGGAGGCATGGGCGTCGGCAATCTCGCGGCCGCGGGTGAGTTTGAGCCCGACAAGACCGCATGCCGCTGCCGGTATACGAATGGAACCGCCGCCGTCGTTCGCATGGGCGATGGGAACAACCCCAGCTGCCACGAGTGCTGCGGATCCGCCCGATGAGGCGCCGCTGGAGAACTCGGTGTTCCACGGATTGCGGGTCGGCGGCAAAGTCTCGAATTCGGTGCTTGCGTTGAAGCCGAACTCGGGCAATGTCGACTTGCCCAGACTGATCAGACCCGACGAGAGGAGCTGATCGGTGAATCCCGCGTTGCGTGTAGCAGGTCGGGAATCGATGGCGAGTGAACCATGGTTGGTCGGCAGTCCAGCGACGTCGGTGTTGTCCTTGACGAACGTCGGTACACCCGAGAACGGACCTGCGGCAGGGCGTCGGGCACGTTCCAGCGCACGATCGAAATCCGGTGTCTGGACGGCATTGAGATGAACGTTCACCGCGTCGGCGCGTGCAACAGCGGCCTCGACGGCGTCGACCGCGCTGATGTCACCGGACCTGATCGCCTCTGCGACCCCTGTCGCATCGAGTTCGCCCAGCGCATCGCTCGTGAACGCATGAATTCGGTCGGGATCTGACATTGGAACCTCCCCTTTGCCAGGGCATCGTCGGCCTGACCGACCGACTATAAGTCATGCCCCGCGGGTGAGATCCAGCGAAGTCGGTCGACCCTGGCGTGGGGCGGGTTAGCCTCTCCGTGACGTTCCGACATGTGACGCCGGAATCTCCACAGGCAATGGGAGGTACCGCGATGTCCGATTCATCCGTCGAGACAGCGAACGAACTGAAGCGGACATTGGGCGGGTTTCAGGTGTTCGCTATTTCGTTCGCGTTCATCTCGGTCGCAGTCGGTGTGTTTGCGACGTACGGCGAGCTTCTGACCACAGCAGGTCCTGTCGGTATATGGCTCTGGGTGATCGCCGCGGTCGGCCAGACCTTGGTTGCACTCGTGGTGGCGCAATTCGCTGCTCGGATAGCTCTCAGCGGATCGTCCTACCAGTGGGCATCGCGCCTGACCAATCCGAGAATTGGCTGGCTGTTCGGGTGGCTCACGTTCTGGTACTTGGCCATCGCGGTCGTGGCGATGGACAGTGCGTTGTCCAGTCAGGCATTGATGCCGCTGCTGGGGATGGAAGCCGACGAAGACGTCTCCCGCGTCATCACGCTCGCGGTCATGATCGTTCAGGCCGTCTTGGTGATCGCCTCGACCCGATTGCTCGGGATCATCACCTCGGGAGCGGTTGCCGTAGAGCTCGGCATCGTTGTTGTGCTGGTGCTTGCACTGGCAGCGGTCGTCGTGTTCACCGGTACCGGCGAGATAGGCAACCTTTCCTCGCGTGGAGTCGTCTCGGATACGAGCAACTACTACGCGATCGGCGGCGGCCTGATGGCAGGGATGCTGATGGGCTTGACGACGCTCGTCGGGTTCGATTCCGCGGCGAATCTAGCCGAGGAAGCCCGGGATCCGTACCGCAGCGTGCCTCGTGCCATCGTTGCGTCAGTCGTGGCTGCCGGTGTCGCCGGGCTGCTTTTCTTGATCGCGCTCACCGTCGCGATCGAGGATGTCGGAGCCGTCAGCAGCAGCGACTCCCCGGTTGCCTTCATCATCCGAGATCAACTGGGACCGATTCCTGAACGAATTCTACTGTCGGCCATTGTCTTCGCGATCTTCGGTGCGGGCATGGTGGTGATGGCGGCGTGCTCACGGCAGGTCTTTGCCATGGCGAGGGACAGACGGTTCCCTGCGCATGGACTGATGCGAAAAGTCAACTCGCGCACTCGAACCCCAGTTTTCGCCACCGTTCTGATTTTGGTGATCGGTGTGGCTTTGTTGGTCGGTTTGCCGGGAGACGCGCTGTTGCAGCTCATCCTCGGCTCGACGATACTTCCCGCACTCATCTACGCCGGGATCGTCATTCTCTATCTCGTGGTGCGTGCTCGTCTGGACAAGCGAGAGGGTGGGTTCAGTCTCGGCCGGTTCGAGGTTCCGGTCGCTGTTTTCGCGTTGCTGTGGCTGGGCGTTGCGTGCTTCGTCCTGGTCACGCCGGATGACGCCCGCGTTCCCACCGCGATCGTGCTCGGACTGATTGCATCCGGAGGTGTGTATTACGCGAAGATGATGATCTTCGACCGTGAGGTTCTCGACTGATTCCGGCCGTAATAGGAGCGAAATACGACCGACACCGAGCCGTATCTCGTCGCGCTTAATTTGAGGCATGAAAATTTTTCGGCACCCGGCGGTGCAGATCGGTCTCGCCGCCATCGGCGGGATCGCGTTCGGTCTGATTGTCGGTGACTGGGCCGCCAATCTGAAGTTCATCGGAGATCTCTTCATTCGGTTGATTCAGATGTCGATTGTCCCGCTCGTCATGGCCTCGGTCATCGTTGCGACGGGTTCGATGTCCGGGACCGGAACGGGCCGGATCGCATTCCGGACGTTCAAATGGATGATCGGCTTCTCGTTCGTGGCCGCCGTACTGGCCTGGGTTCTCAGCACCATCATCCGGCCCGGTACGGGCATGGTGTTCACTCAGGAGCTGGATCCAAGTCTGGAGGCGTCGGCAGGAGAGGCTCTGGGCTGGCAGGACACGCTGCTCAATTTCGTCTCGACCAACGTATTCAGCGCAATGTCGACGGCAACGATGGTGCCCATCATCATCTTCTCGCTGTTGTTCGGCGTAGCTCTGCGCATCCATGTGAACAAGACCGGTGACACCGGTGTACTCACCCTGTTCGATCAGATTCAACAGATCGTTCTCACGATGATCCGGCTGGTCATGCTCATCGCCCCGATCGGGGTCTTCTGTCTGCTCGCCGCGCTCGCGGGAGATGTCGGGTTCTCTGTCGTGAGCACCGCGCTGAGTTACCTGGGTACAACACTTCTCGGCGTGCTCATTCTGTTCCTACTGTTCGTGGCAGTCGTGACCGTACGTACCCGACTGAATCCGTGGAAGCTGCCGCACAAACTGACCGAGCAGACAGTCGTGGCGGTCACGACTACCAGTTCGGCGGTCACCTTCCCAACCGTGCTGAAGAACACGGTCGAAAAGGTCGGCGTCAGTCAGAAAGTTGCGAATTTCACGTTGTCGATCGGGTTGACGATGGGTTCGTACGGAGCTGTCCTCAACTACATGATCGTGGTGATGTTCCTTGCGCAAGCAGGCAACATCGATCTGAGCTTCGGCCAGATCGCCCTCGGTATGGGGCTGGCGATTCTGCTCAACATGGGCACGATCACGGTGCCGGGAGGGTTTCCGGTCGTCGCAATGTTCTTGGCAACATCACTGGGCCTTCCATTCGAGGCCGTGGGTCTGCTGATTGCCGTCGACTGGTTCGCTGGAATCTTCCGAACTTTCCTCAACGTCAACGGCGACACCTTCGTGGCGATGTTGGTTGCCAACGCCGACGACGAGATCGATCGTGACGTCTACAACGGCGACAAGACGGTGACGGCCGAGGAGATCGACCTCGCCGATTACGAAGGTGCCCTGGCCGGCGCCGATCGAGCCGACTGAGGACGCACCTCGGTCGAGGGGACATACAACTGAAGGCAGGGCTCCGGAGTTACCCGGAGCCCTGCCTGAGAGTAGGTGATGGAAGAAGATCAGTCGTCGCCGCGAGGGGGAGGTTCGACGTCGACGCCACCGGAGGTGTGCTCCGGGCCGGCGTCGGGATGTCCGGCAGGAACTCGACTGCGCGAGCGTGCTGCCTCGCTCTCCGAGGGACCTTCACTGAACTTGCGGCGCCACGCTTCTTCCGGGCGGTACGGTCCCGGCTTCGGCCGAGCCTTGCCTCCCGGCAGAGCGAGACGTGCGATCGTTCGGTGCACCATGCCCCATTGCTGCATCAGCGGGCCGCTGTTGTACGGCAGCTGGTACCGCTCACAGATGTCCTTGATCTTCGGTGCAACCTCGGAGTACCGGGTACTGGGCATGTCCGGGTACAGGTGATGCTCAACCTGGTAGCTGAGGTTGCCACTCATGAGGTGGAACAGTGGGCCGCCGTCGATGTTGGCTGCTCCGACCAGCTGGCGGACATACCACCCGCCGCGCGTCTCGTTCTCCACCTCCTCCTGGCTGAAGGTGTACGCCTGGTCAGGGAAGTGCCCGCAGAAAATGATTCCGTGCGACCACACGTTGCGAATGATGTTGGCCGTGAAGTTGGCGGCGAGAGTCGACAGGAACGTACTTTCGACACCGCTGAAACGGCTGTCCAGGAGCGCCGCGGTGCGCTTGGAGTTTCCGAATCGAGCCGAACGCCTGATCCGGCCCGCAATTCTCGATCTCTTGCTCTCACGCAGTCGACCGCCCGTGCCGAGCTGCGCAAGCGCAAATGCGCCCGCGCTGATGGTCGGCCAGCCGATGTAGTCCTTGACGAACTGCTTGCGAGCTTTGACCGCGATGCCTTTGAGATCTCGAACGAGCTCTTTGGTCGACTTCTCGCCGCGCCTGATCGCCTCGAGGTCCAGATCGTGCAGCGCTACACCCCATTCGAAGAACGCCATGAGGAGCACGTTGTAGAAGGGCTGAGCCAGGTACACCGGATGCCACTTCTGGCGCGGATCGATACGCATGATCTCGTACCCGAGATCTTTGTCCTTGCCCCGAATGTTCGTGTACGTGTGGTGCACGTAGTTGTGCGAGTGCTTCCACGACTGCGCGGTGGATGCGGTGTCCCAATCCCAGACGGACGAGTGGATTTCGGGGTCGTTCATCCAGTCCCACTGGCCGTGCATGACGTTGTGGCCGATCTCCATGTTCTCGAGAATCTTGGCGATTCCGAGGCATGCAGTGCCCGCCAGCCATGCGGGTTTGCTCGTCGAGCCCAGCAGTAGAACGCGGCCGGCGACCAGCAACTGGCGCTGCGCTGCGATCACCGAGGTGATGTACTTACGATCCTTCTCACCGAGGCTCGCGTACACCTCGTCGTGAATCGCGTCGAACTCCTTGGCAAGTTCGGCAATGGTGTCGTCGCTCAGGTGCGCCAACGGATTGACTGGATCTGCTCGTGTTGCGTCGTCGATGGTCATGCAATCCCCTCACTGCGGATGAAGCTTTGGTTCATAGCTCTATCTCGATGTCGCCCTCTGCCGTATTCACGCAGATGCGCACCGCTTGCCCGGTCGGTTCGGAGACGTCTCCGTTTCGAAGGTCTCTCAATCTCCCGGACCTCAACGTGCCTACGCAGGTGTGACAGATACCGATCCGGCACCCAAATGTCAGGTCCAGACCCGCCTGCTCGCCTGCGTCGAGAATGGTGGTGCCCCCGTCGCACTCCACGTCCTTCTCGCTGTTCACGAACTTGACCGTGCCACCTTCTCCAGCCTCAGAGTTCCCGCCGATGACCGGTTGGAAACTTTCGTGGTGGAATCGGTCGAAGTCACCCTGGTCTTTCCAATACGACTTCAGGTCGTCCAGGTGCTCACCAGGGCCCGAACAGAACGCATCCCGTTCACGCCAGTCCGGAACCAACGCGTCCAATTCCGATGCCTTCATCCGGCCTTCGTCGCTGGTGATCCGCACCTCCAGCCGCAGGCCGTCGTGCTTTGCTTCGAGTTCCTCCAGCGTGTCGGCGAACATCAGCTGCTCACGGCGATGCACGGAGTGCACCACCACGATGTCGGACACTTGATCCTGGTGATCGAGACTGCGCAACATACTGATGATCGGAGTGATGCCACTACCTGCGCTGATGAACACCATCTTCGGGGGAATCGGGCTCGGCAGTGTGAACTCGCCCTCGACCTCGCTCAGCCGGACGATGTCGCCAGTCCGGATGGTTCCCACCAGGTACGGAGAGACCGTGCCCTCGGGGACCAGCTTCGGACTTACGCTGACGAGGCCGTCGACCGGGTCTGGGTCCGACGTCAGGGAGTACGCCCGCCAGTGGTAACGCCCGTCGATCAGAACGCCTAAGCGAACGTACTGACCGGGAGTGTGCCCAGCCCACTCGAACCCGGGGCGGATGAAAACCGACACCGCATCCGAGCCCTCGGGCGCGACCCGAACCACCTGACCGCGCAACTCCCGTGTCGTCCACAAAGGGTTGATCATCGACAGGTAATCGTCGGGTCTCAGTGGATTGAACAACATACGAACAGCGCGCAGCGCTGTTCTTCGAATGAATGAAACCTGGGGCTTGGCCCCCCGCTCTGCCACGAGAGAAACGTAACCGGCACGCGGTCGGCTTCGTGTGAAAATCGGCGAAATTGCATCGAATAATTTTGGGATACAAGCAGATTCGGCGAATCGCGTCGCTTACCAAGGCATGAGTATGCGTGAGCGCCCGGCGCCCAGGTTCGAGGTTACCCGTCGGTAGGAACCTCAAACATATACGAGAATCCCCGTCGTCGCAGTGCATGGGCCCCAGTGGCGGTGTTCGCGGCCCTACCGATCGAGCGTCGAGAGCCTGGACGGCAGGATGAGGGTATGAGGGCAGCGATCTACGAGACGTTCGGCGGCACTATCGACATCCGCGAGATAGCCGATCCGCGGTGTCCTCCGCACGGAGTCGTCGTCGACGTGGCCGCGACGGGCCTGTGTCGAAGTGACTGGCATGGTTGGCTCGGACACGACTCCGGCATCCCGCTTCCCAATGTCCCCGGACACGAACTGGCCGGAACGGTGGCCGAAGTCGGTGCTGCCGTACGACATTGGTCCGTCGGTGCCCGCGTTACCGTTCCGTTCGTCAACGCCTGCGGCGTCTGTGCCCCCTGTCTGCGTGGTGATCACCAGGTATGCAACGCTCAGACTCAACCAGGATTCACCCACCACGGGTCGTTCGCAGAACGAGTCGCACTCGACCACGCCGACGTCAACCTGGTGTCGCTTCCTGACGAGATCGACTTCGATACTGCGGCGGGGCTCGGATGCCGCTTTGCCACTGCATATCGAGCTGTGGTGCAGGTAGCCGACGTTCGTGCAGGCGAGGTGGTGGCTGTGCACGGCTGCGGGGGAGTCGGGCTCTCCGTTGTGATGATTGCTGCGTCCCGTGGTGCGCACGTGATCGCTGTCGACCCGGCGTTGTCCAGTCGTGAACTGGCGCGCACGCTCGGCGCCACCGAGGCGTGCATCGACGCCCGCGAAGTGCACGACGTCGACGTATCGTTCGACGCCTTCGGCGCAGCCCCGACGATGCGCGCATCCATTGAATGTCTTCGTCCGCGCGGGCGACACATCCAGGTGGGACTGTTGGGCGAGAACGGGTTGCCCGAGGTAGACATGGCCCGCGTCATTGCGAAGGAGTTGCAAATATCGGGCAGTCACGGAATGTCGGCACTGAGTTATCCGGCGATGCTGGCCGAGATCGGATCCGGAGCACTTCGTCCCCAGCTCTTGGTGCTCGAAACGATCGGCCTCGAGGAGGCGGCGGCACGTCTCATGAGGCTCGGCGAGTCAGGAGCCGGCGCAGGCGGCGTCACTGTCGTGCATCCCTAGGTTCGAACACGATCGGCGCCGTCGCAGTGGCCTGCGACGGCCCCGAAGGGCTCAGCGCCAGCCGAGAGCTGGGGCCACCTCGGTCAGAAGTGACTCCATCACGTGTGCGCAGTACTCGACCCCGAGCTGGTTCGGCACTGTGAGAAGAACAGTGTCCGCTGCAGCGATGGCTTCGTCAGCCGCCAATTCCTCGATGAGGCGGTCAGGTTCCCCGGCGTAGGACTTTCCGAATCGCGCGAGCCCGCCGTCGATGTACCCGACCTGATCCTCGCCACCGGACTGACGGCCGAAGTAGGCGCGGTCGAGGTCGTTCACGATTGGGAAGATGCTCCGGCTGACGGAGACTCGTGGCTCGTGCGCGTGTTGCTCATCGGCCCATGTCTTGCGGAAACGCTCGATCTGCTCGGCCTGCAACTGGTGGAACGGAACGCCCGTGTCCTCGGTCAGCAGCGTCGAACTCATCAGGTTCATTCCCTGCCGCGCCGTCCACTCCGCCGTCTCGCGGTTGCCCGCTCCCCACCAGATCCGCTCCCTCAGCCCCGCGGAATGAGGCTCCAGACGCAGCAACCCCGGTGGATTCGGGAACATCGGTCGAGGATTGGGGGTTGCGAAGCCTTTACCTTCGAGCAGATCGAGGAACGTGCGTGTGTGCTCGCGGGCCATCTCGGCGTGGTCGGATCCGTCCTTGGGGGTGTAGCCGAAGTACTTGTAGCCTTCGATGACTTGTTCGGGCGATCCGCGGCTGATTCCGAGTTGCAGTCTGCCGCCCGAGATGAGGTCGGCAGATCCGGCGTCCTCGGTCATGTAGTACGGGTTCTCGTAGCGCATGTCGATCACGCCGGTCCCGATTTCGATGGAGCTGGTTTTCGCGCCGATGGCGGCCAGCAGTGGAAACGGTGACGATAGCTGATTGGCGAAATGGTGCACGCGGTAGTACGCGCCGTCAGCGCCCAGCTCCTCCGCGGCCACCGCCAGATCGATCGACTGTAGGAGCACATCCGATGCCGACCGCGTCTGCGACTGCGGCGATGGTGTCCAGTGACCGAACGACAGGAACCCAACCTTTTTCATTGTCGCTTCAACAACGCGACGGAGTGCGGTATTCCGCCCGCAAAGTCGATCCGCTCGGATATGGACCGCGCGGATTGTCGACTCGCGGAACAGTCCGGCTTGTCGTGGGTGAGAGACTGTGCCGGTGGACGTGCGAGCAAGGAATAACGTGACGATCGTCGGTACCGAGGATGGACCGACGATCATGCTCGCGCACGGATTCGGTTGCGACCAGAATCTGTGGAGGGCCGTGACTGCACTGCTGACCCCGACGTGCCGAGTCGTGTTGTTCGACCACGTGGGAGCAGGTGCTTCCGACGTGTCGGGCTGGGACGAAGCGGCTTACTCGTCGCTCGAGACGTACGCCGATGATGTCGTCGAGATCGTGCTCGGTCTCGAACTGCAGAACGTCGTCTTCGTCGGACACTCTGTTGCATCGATGATCGGCGTCCTCGCTGCAGTGAGGAGACCCGACCTGTTCGCCGGCCTCGTACTGCTCACGCCGTCACCCCGGTACATCGACGACGGTGACTACCACGGTGGTTTCAGTGCCGCGGACATCGACGAATTACTCGAATCGCTGGACAGCAACTATCTGGGCTGGTCACGCGTGATGGCGCCGAGAATCATGGGAAACCCCGATCGCCCCGAACTGGGCGAGGGGTTGACCGAGAGCTTTTGCCGCACTGATCCGTCCTGTGCACGAGCTTTTGCCCGAGCGACCTTCCTGTCGGACAATCGTTCCGACCTCGCGCATGTTGTCACTCCAACGCTGGTAATCGAGTGCGCTCGCGATTCGCTCGCCCCTCGCGAGGTGGGGCGCTACGTTCATGAACACATCGAGGGCAGCACTATCGTCACGCTCGACGCGACTGGTCACTGCCCTCAGGTGAGTCACCCGGGCATCACTGCTCGTGCCATTCTGTCGTTCGTCGGCGCCTCGTGAACGATCAGGACCCACTCCTCCAGGACACCGCGGAGGACCTCTACGAGTTCGCGCCGTGCGGATATCTCTCGACCTGGCCCGACGGGCGAATAGCGAAGGTCAATGCCACGCTGCTGAAGTGGCTGGAATACGAGCGCCAGGACGTCCTGGGTCGTCGATTCTCGGATCTACTCACCGGCGGCGGAAGAATTCACTACGAAACGCATTTCGCCCCTCTGCTGCTGACCGCCGGCTCCATCGACAGCGCAGCGCTCGATTTCCTCGATGCGCACGGGAACAGACTGCCCGTGTTCATCACCGCCAATACCAGGACCGGTCCGGACGGCGCGCCTGCGTTCATCCGAATCACAGCGCTCGATGCACGTGAACGTCGTTCGTACGAGCGGGAGTTGATCTCCGAACGTCGTCGCGCAGAGCTCGAACGCGAGCGAGTGCAGGTGCTCGCCAGCACCCTGCAGCGATCGTTGTTGCCGCCGTCGTTATCGCCGCCTGCGGGAGTCGATGCCGACGCCTACTATCACTTCGCATCCGCCTTCGACGTCGGAGGGGACTTCTACGACCTGTTTCCGTTGACCGACGATCGGTGGGGATTCTTCCTCGGCGACGTCTGCGGCAAAGGTCCCGAAGCGGCCGTGGTCACGTCCTCCACCAGATACACACTGCGTGCTGCGGCCGTGTACGACAGGGATCCGATCGCGGTGCTCCACAAATTGAATTCGCTTCTGCTGCAGGAGTTCGCCAGCGAGTCCAAGTTCTGCACCGTCCTTTTCGGCGTCATCACACTCGTGGACGGCGGGCTCGACGTCGACATTGCGAGCGGTGGGCATCCGCCGGCCCTGCTGCTCCGAGCCGACGGTACCGCGCAGTACCTCGACACTCGCGGAGGTCAACTCGTCGGAATACTTCCCGAGCCTCATTTCGTCGCGACGCACGTCCGGCTCGCACCGGGGGACACCGTCGTGCTGTATTCCGACGGGCTGACCGAGGCGAGAACAGGCGTCGGCCGAGCGCGGTACGACGACACGGGGGCGCTGCTGGATTTCGCTGTCGCTCACGCCCCGTCGACGACGAGTGACATCGTCGCAGCACTCAAATCCTTGATGGAGAGCTTCGGCAGCGGGCTGGAGGACGATGCCGCCATCATGGCGTTCGGTCTCCCACACGAAGACCCCTAGAGAACGGCATCGACGACTTCCTGCATTCGCGAACGGAAATGCTCGCGTGAAAATCCTTCCGCCCACGAGCGAATTTCGGCTCGGTCGAAGTCCTTCGGACTGAACGACCGCATCGCGGTGGCGAAACCGTCGATGATCTCCTCGTCGGTACCGGGTGCCACGTGTAGACCGGTCTTTCCGGGCACCACCGTGTCGATGGCACCGCCCTCGCCGAGGGCGATCACCGGCGTACCGGTTGCCATGGACTCGACGGGCACGATGCCGAAGTCCTCGATCCCCGGCATCAGTAGCGCCCGCGCCTTGCGGTGCAGTTCGAGCAGATGCTCGTGCGAGACTCGGCCGAGGAACGTCGTCTTGGGGCCGGCGAGTTCGCGACAGGCGTCCATGGCGCGGCCGTCCCCGGCGACGACGAGAGGAACGTCTGCCGCCGCCGCTGCCCGGACGGCGATGTCAGGTCTTTTGTACGGAACCAAGCGCCCGGCGAGCAGGAAGAAATCCTCACGCTCGACGGACGCGTCGGGGGTGAACCCGTCGAGGTCGACGGGCGGGTGCACTACGAGCGCATCGTGGCGGTCCCACCAATCGGAAATTCGCTGCGCAACTGCCGTCGAGTTGGCTACGACCGTGGTCAGCTTCGGTGCGGCCGAGGTTTCGCAACGTCGTGCCACCGCGGACAGTGCAGTCAAGATTGCGGCGCCTGCCTTGCCTCCGCCTTCGCCGGCCCGGAGTTCGGGGTCCCACGCCCAGCGGGCGGGGCTGTGGACGTACGCGACAACTGGGGCCTCGGTGGCGAACACTGCCTGCGTCGCGAAAGCATGGTGGCTGACGACCACAGCGTCGTAGTTCTGCAACTTCATGTGTCGGAACGCCAGCGGAACCATGGGAAGTACGGGGGCGTACGAGCGTTGGCCGATCGCGTTGTAGACCTCGTTCAACCACGTAGTCCGTACGTCCTTCGATATGCCCGTCGGAACACCCTCCGGACGTGCGATCGGCGCGAAGACATCTGCCCGTGGCCAGTGAAGTGCCAGCTGCTCCATCACGTGCTCGGAGCCCGCGACCTCGGTGAATCGCTCGTGGACCAGGGCGAGTTTGTCATCCGGCATTGCTCTCGAGCTCCGTGTTCTGTGTGGTCGGTTGGGGAGCTGACGGCCGGTTGCGCCCCTCGAACTGTCGGGGGAGGTACGCGCGTCGTCCGAAACGCAGTCTATCCCGACCTGCCTGTTACTGGCCGCCCGCGATTCGAATCGTGGTCCCGGTCGCGTACGACGCGTCTGGGGACAACAATCATGCAACCGCGCCCGCGATCTCGGTCGGATTTCCCGCGCGTTGCATCGGAATCATGTCGGCGACCTTCGAAGGTCGGTCCGCATCTCGGTGGAACTCGGTCCAGATGACTCCCGGGGCAACAGCGTTCACACGAATGTTTCTCGTCGCCAGTTCCTTCGACAACCCGATCGTGAGCGCCTCCACGCCAGCTTTGGCGGCGGCGTAATGGACGTACATGTTCGGACTGCCGAGAGTGGCTGCCGCAGAAGAGATGTTGACGATCGACCCGCCGCCGGACTCGGTCAAGGGCTCGATCGAGTACTTGATGGATGCAAGGACGCCGACGAGGTCGAGGTCTATGTCTGCTCGTATCGCGCTGAGTTCGTTGTCGATCAGCGGCCCCACTGCACTAGCGGCCCCTGCATTGGTGACCAGACCGGTGAGAGAACCCGCGGCTCCGATCCCGCGGCTACCTCCTGTCACTACGGTGAGGGGAGGAGGCATGGCACCCACTGTGCCAGAGGCCGGCGTCGAAATTCTCCAGCGACGCTCGGACTCACTCTTGCTAGGGTCCTTGCTGTGGCATGGGAAGAAATTCTTCACGACGACGAGCTGACCGCTATGTTCGGCACGCCGAGTTACCGGGCGGCCAACAAGGATCGATCGTCGTTGCACGCTATGGATGTCCAGTGGTTGTCGCAGTCGCCCTTCTGTCTGATCGGCACCGCGGATACCGAGGGACGCTGCGATGTTTCGCCGAAGGGTGATCCGGCCGGTCAGCTGGTGCACATTCTCGATGACAAGACCGTCGCGATCGCCGAACGCCCCGGCAACAAGCGCATGGACGGATACCGGAATGTGTTGAAGAACCCGTTCGTCGGGATCAACTTCTTCATCCCCGGTCGAGGCGACACATTGCGCATCAACGGCGGCGCGCGGTTGATCAAGGATGCGCCGTTCTTCGACGACATGCAGGTGAAGGGTCATCGGCCGATTCTGTGTCTCGTCGTCGACGTCGAGCAGGTCTTCTTCCACTGCGCCAAGGCGTTCATGCGATCACGGTTGTGGGAACCGGAAACGTGGGACCCGACGGTGATGCCCTCCGTCGCCGTCATCACCAAGGCCGTCATGCCCGACTCGCCCGAGACGGTTGCCGATCTCGAACAGTATTACGGCCCGTCCTACGAAAAGCAGCTCTACCAACGTCAGTAGCGCTTTCTCGGGTCAGTCGACGCGTCCGAATGCGACGGCCCCGAGAATGGTGTGAGCGCTCGCGATGACACCGTCGAGGGATTCCGAGGTCGGTGCGAGCAACCATTGCTGGGTCATCATCAACACGGCGCCCACGAGTCCGACCGCCAGTGTTCGACGGTTGGGGCCCGCGAGTCCGTGTGCGGTCCCCGCCGCGTCCGCGACCGTGAGCACCACGTCGACGAACAGCGATGTCGTCTGCCGATAGAGTTCGTCTACTTCGGTCGATACGCCGAGCACTTCGAGTAGCACGATTCGGGCAGAACGCGGATCGTCCGCGACGCTCCGAAAGAAGTTCGACAATGCCGCTTGCAGTACGGCCTCCGGCGACTGGGTCTCATGTGTTGCAGGCGCCTGCACGCCGGCGAGCATCGTCTTCGTGGCGCGCAAGTACACCGCCTTCAGCAGATCCTCGCTGCTCTCGAAGGACTCGTAGAAGTAGCGTTTGGTGAGACCGGCCGTCGAGCACAGTCGATCGATCGACGCAGACCGGTACCCGGTCGTTCCGAAGATCTCGACCGCGGCGTCGAGCAGCTTCTCCCGACGTTCGTCCCGCCGTTGCACCGGCGACGATCCGCGGTACGGGCGGCCGCGGGCGTAGCCGGTCTCGGAAGTACTCACCACACGATCTTGACACTGATCGGTATCAGATGGGAAGCGAACCTGTCGGTCAGCTCAGCCGCAGCGCCAGATAGAACTCGACCCTGTCGTGCAGAAGAGATAGATCACGGCCGGTCAACTCCTCGACGCGCTGGATCCGGTATCGCACCGAGTTGACGTGAAGGTGCATATGCTCGGCGCACTTCGTCCACGACCCATTCGTGTCGAGAAACGCGGACAGCGTCGCGATCAAGTCGGTTCCATGAATGTCGTCGTACCGAGCGAGCGGGTCGAGCAGCCGAGACCGGAACATCAGGCGCACGTCCTCGGGTACCCCGGCGAGCAAGAGCACCAGCGTGCCGAGTTCGTCGTGGCCGACCACGTAGCGATCGTCGGTACGACGCGCGGCCAACGCTCGCGCGTGCTTCGCCTCCTCGACGGCGCTTCGCACGTCCCGCGCGGCGACCAGGCTGCTGACTCCGATCGACAGTCCGGTCTCGGACAGTCCGGGCGCGAGAACGTCGACGGCCCTGACGACGGCTGGTGTGATGTCGTCCTCGGCCGGGACGATCGCGATGACCTCACCGTCGATGATGCCGATCGCGGATTTCGCCGGTGCAGTGGTCTCGTGCACCAGTTGCCTGACCTCGCCCAGGCGCAGTACATCACCCGAGGCCGCAGCCGCGATTGCACTGTAGCGCGAGTGCACGGGAAGTCCGATGACGTGCATCTGTTGAGCGATGTCGGTCGGCGAGGCCCCATCGCACACGGCGCGCACGAATTCTTGTGCAAGGACGCCGGATCCGGTGAGTCGGTCGTCGGAGCGTGCGCGTTCGAGCGCGACGATCGAACATAGTTGTTCGGCGAGTGCCAGCCGCTCGGAATGCCATGTCTGCCAGTCGCTTCGAACGGCGACGAACCAGTCGACCACCCTAGCCGCGGAGTCGCTGTCGACTGGAAACATCGAGATCCCGTACCCGGGCGCGAAGTGTGGAAGCCTTCGCGCCGTGAGGAACTCGTGTGCGAGCGACTCGGGATCCGGTAGACCGTCAGGGCCGGCGAGCACGCGGCCCGAGGCCGCCATGATCCAACAATCCATTCCGAGCTCGGTACCGACGAGATCGAGGAGTGGCCCGATCCCACCGGGTCCTGTGCTCTCGACCAACCTCTGGTGTCGGTCGAGTACGGCTTTCAAATCCGAGGTTCGTGCGCTCGACAGCTGGCGAACCACGACCTCGGTCACCGTCGCGAACGCGACATCGGCGGGCACCCGAAACAGGGGCAGCCCGTGTTCGCGGCACGCTGCGACGAGGTCGTCGGGGACCACGCCGCCCTCGGATGCGGCGAGGGCCGCTACTCCCGCTTTCGCGATCGAACTGACGAATTTGTGTGAGTCGCCGGGTTCGGCCCGCCACATGAGACCGGTGAGCACCAACTCACCTCCGGTCAGGTATCGACTCGGATCCAACATGTCAGTGGTGACGACCCATCGGATCGTCGGGTCGAAGTGCTCGGGTGCCACCACTTGATGCAGCTTCAACTCGGCCAAACCCAGCAAATCGTGCAGCCTCACTGCCCATCTACCTCGCTCTTTGTAGGAACATCCAGAACCTACACTGTGATCGCCGTCATAGTTCGTCGTTCCTGTCCCTCGTTCGGGAAAGCCTGCGCAGCTGTACTGGATGCACACCCCAGCACCGACACTTTGGAGCCACGGCATCATGGACTTTCTACGGCCGCAGAACTGGGCCGACGCGTTGGCAATCAAGTCCGACGACGTCGACGCCGTTCCGATCCAGGGCGGTACCGACGTCATGGTCGAGATGAACTTCGACATACATCGGCCCACCGCGCTTCTCGACCTGAATCCGATTCGCGAGCTCACTCGGTGGGAGTGCTTGCCCGACGGCACCTTGCGGGTCGGTGCGGGCGTTCCGTACGTGCGCATCATCTCCGAGCTCGGGAACCGGCTACCCGGTATCGCGCAGGCATCGAGGACGGTCGGGTCGCCACAGATTCGAAACCGTGGCACGGTCGGCGGCAACCTGGGAGGCGCGTCGCCTGCCGGTGACCTGCATGCTCCGCTTCTCGCCGCCGATGCCGTGATCGAGGTCGAGTCCGCACGCCGCGGAGTCCGGATGATTCCAGCGACCGAGTTCTACGTCGGCGTCAAGCGGAACTCGTGTGAACCGGACGAGTTGATTCGCGCCTTTCACGTGTCTCCTGCGGCCGGGCCCCAGTACTTCTCGAAGATCGGCACCCGCAACGCGATGGTGATCGCGGTCTGTTCGTTCTCCATCGCGCTCTTCCCCGAGCAGCAGCGTGTCGGGACCGGACTCGGCTCCGCTGCGCCGACGCCTCGGCGGGCTTATGCTGCCGAGGAGTTCCTCGCCGCAGAACTCGACTGGTCCGGTCCGCTCGACGACCGGGTCGCCGCGCGATTCGGTGAGCTGGTTTCGGAAGCGGCGCGCCCCATCGACGATGTTCGCGGTACTGCGGATTACCGCCGCCACGCACTGGCAGTCATGGCGAAACGGACCCTTGGTTGGGCCTGGAAAGATCTCGGCGACAAAGGAAAGGCGGCATAGATCATGCGCGTCAATTGCACGGTCAACGGCAAAGAACTCGAAGCCGACGACGTCTGGGAGGGTGAGAGCCTGCTGTATCTCCTTCGGGAACGAATGGGATTGCCAGGATCGAAGAATGCATGCGAACAGGGCGAATGCGGTTCTTGCACCGTGTATCTCGACGGAATTCCCGCCTGCGCATGCCTCGTCGCTGCCGGGCAGGTCGAAGGCCGTCGGGTCCGGACGGTCGAAGGTCTCGCACAGGGTGAGAAGTTGGATCCGATGCAGGAAGCCTTCGTCGAATGCGGCGCTGTGCAATGTGGCTTCTGCACGCCGGGGCTCGTCGTTCAGGCGCACGACCTGATCGAACGAGTGCCCAACCCCTCCGATGCGGAGATCCGCGAATCGCTCGCCGGCAACCTGTGCCGTTGCACCGGATACGAAAAGATCCTCGACGCAGTACGTCTCGCTGCAACTCGAAAGGCCGAATCCCGATGACTCGTCAGATCATCCACAACGCGTACATCGCACCTATCGTCGGACACGAGATACCGCGTGGATACGTCGCGATCGAGGACGGGATCATTTCGGCACTCGGATCCGGTGACGCGCCTGCGCTCGAGGGGGCCGAGGTGATCGACGCCAGGGGTGGTCTCCTGACTCCCGGTCTGGTCAATACTCACCACCATCTGTATCAGTGGGCCTCACAGGGACTGGCCAAGGACAACACGTTGTTCGAATGGCTCGTTGCCCTGTACAAGCCGTGGTCGAAGATGGATGCCGAGGTCGTCGGCGGTGCTGCCGCCGCAGGTCTTGCCTGGTTGGCGAAGTCCGGATGTACGACGACGACCGATCATCACTACATCTTTCCGAAGGGTCGCGGTGATCTGTTCGCCGCAGAGATCGACGCCGCTCGTCGTATCGGCGTTCGCTTCCAGCCCTGCCGTGGGTCGATGGACCGAGGAGTGTCCGACGGCGGTCTGCCCCCGGACGAGGTCGTGGAAAGTCTCGACGACATCCTCACTGCCACCTCGGATGCGATCGACATCTACCACGACAGTTCGTTCGGATCGATGCTGCGCATCGCCGTAGCACCGTGCTCGCCGTTCTCGATCAGCAAGGACCTGCTCGTCGAGTCCGCAGCACTGGCGCGGAGCAAAGGCGTGCGGTTGCACACGCACCTCGCGGAAACTCTGGACGAGGAAGAGCACTGCATCGCTCAGATGGGCTGCACCCCTGTCGAATACATGGAACAGGTCGGGTGGCTCGGCGACGACGTATGGTTCGCCCACGCTGTACATCTGCACGACTCCGATATCGCGAAAATGGCCGCCACCGGAACCGGCGCAGCTCACTGCCCGAGCTCCAATGCACGCCTGGGTGCAGGAATTGCTCGGATATCGGATCTCCTTGCGGCGGGCGCACCCGTCGGCCTCGGCGTCGACGGCAGCGCCTCGGCCGAGATGGTGCCTCTCGCCGGAGAGATTCGTCAGGCGATGTACATGCAGCGCGCGAAGTTCGGTCCGACCGCACTCACGGCGCGTCAGGCGTTGGAAATCGGAACTCTAGGCGGCGCAACGGTACTCGGCCGCCAGGACGAGATCGGATCCATCGAGGTGGGCAAGGTCGCCGATCTGGCTCTGTGGAAGACCGATGGCTTCTATTCCGCCGTCGACGACCCGATCGTGGCCTTCGCCTACGGGCAGACTCCGCCGTTGGCCCGCCTCCTGGTCGGTGGCCGCACCATCGTCGAAGACGACGTACTGGTGAGTGCACCTCAGGATGCAGTGGCGCAGGAAGGCGTCGACGCGCACCGTCGGCTCATGACATTGGCGGAGGACGTCCTGTGACTACACCGACGAGGGCACCCGAGGACATCGCGGCCCCCGGCCGGGGCCGGGTGGGCGACAGTCCGCTTCGTCCCGACGGCACGCTGAAGGTCAAGGGAGAGTTCGCGTACTCCTCCGACCTGTTCATCGACGGAATGCTGTGGGGCGCCACACTTCGCAGCCCGCACCCGCGTGCCCGCATCGTTTCGGTCGACATCTCGAAAGCTCTTGCGGTGCCGGGCGTCGAAGCCGTTCTGACACACGAGGACGTGCCGGGGCGCAAGTGCTTCGGACTCGATCACACCTGGGATCAACCGGTTCTGGCGTTCGACGAGGTGCGGCACGAGGGTGAACCGATCGCCCTGATCGCAGCAGATCATCCCGAGACCGCGCGCAGGGCGATGGAGAAGATTCTCGTCGAGTACGAGGTGATGGAACCTCTTACCGACGCTCGACGTGCGGCGTTGGACCCGACCTATCCCAAGGTTCAGCAGCGTGGAGGCGTGGCGCGCCACCAGCCGGTACGGGTGGGTGATGTTGCCAGGGCTCGGGCGGTCGCCGAGGTCGTAGTGCAGAGCGAATTCTCCGTCGGTATTCAGGACCAGGCTTTCCTCGGACCAGAATCGGGTCTTGCGATCCCAGGCGAAGACGGCGGAATCGATCTCTACGTCGCCACACAATGGATGCACAACGACCTCGAACAGATCGGGCCGTGCCTCGGTCTGCCGAAAGAGAAAATCCGGATGACTCTCGCAGGAGTCGGCGGCGCATTCGGTGGGCGCGAGGACCTGTCCATGCAGATCCATGCGGCGATGTTGGCCATGCATACCGGCAAGCCGGTCAAGATCGTCTACAACCGATACGAATCCTTCTTCGGTCACGTGCATCGCCACCCGGCGCAGATGCACTACGAGTACGGCGCAACTCGCGACGGAAAGCTGCTCTACGCCGATGTGGAGATCATCCTCGACGGTGGTGCTTACACCTCGGCGACGCTCAACGTCGTCGGGAACGCCGCATCGCTCGGGGTCGGACCGTACATCATTCCGAACATCGAGATCGATGCCTACGGTGTCTACACCAACAATCCACCGTGCGGAGCGATGCGCGGATTCGGCGCCGTACAAGCATGTTTCGCCTACGAGTCGATGATGGACAAGCTCGGCGAGGCCTGCGGAATCGGCCCGATCGAGATCCGGCAGATCAACGCGGTGAGCCAGGGATCGATTCTGGCAACCGGCCAGGTAATCGAGGCGCCTGCTCCACTCGCAGAGATGCTTGCCAGGGCCGAGGCGATGGAACTGCCCGCCCCGCTCGATGCGTCGGACATCCGTAATCTTCCGGGTGGCGCGTCGCAGACAACCCACGGCGAAGGCGTCGTACGCGGTATCGGGTACGGCGTGGGCATCAAGAACATCTGCTTTTCGGAGAACTACGACGACTACTCGACGGCTCGTGTACGACTCGAAGTGATCGGCGGTGAGGCAACAGCATTGGTGCACACCGCCGCGGCCGAAGTAGGCCAGGGCCTGGTGACATTGGAAGCTCAGATCGCGCGGACCGAACTCGGGGTGACCAAGGTGGTCATCGCGCCGGCGGACACGAAGGTCGGCAACGCAGGCTCCTCCTCGGCATCACGCCAGTCCTACATGACCGGCGGTGCAGTGAAAGCCGCGTGCGAAGCAGTCCGTGAAGCTGTGTTCGTTCTTGCGGGTCTGTACGTGGGACGGGCAACAGCGGACCTCAGTCTCGACGGCGGCAAGATCGTCTCGCCCGATGGCGTTCTTGCCACGATCGAGGACGTTCTGGGCGAACGGGTCATCGAGCAGACCCGCGAATTCCACCACCGGCCTACCAGCGGAATGGATCCGGTCACCGGCCAGGGTGCGAGCCACACCCAGTTGGCGCTGTGTGTGCACCGCGCAGTGGTGGATGTCGACGTCGAGCTGGGATTGGTGAAGGTCGTCGAAATGGCGGCTGTTCAAGACGTCGGGAAGATTCTCAACAGGCTTTCCTTGGAGGGCCAAATTCACGGCGGATCGGCGCAAGGACTCGGCCTCGCGGTCATGGAGGAGATCGTCGTCAAGGACGGTCTCGTGAAGAACCCGTCGTTCACCGATTACCTCATTCCAACGATCCTGGACATGCCGCCGATGAAGCTCGACATACTCGAGAACGCAGACCCGCTCGCGCCCTACGGTCTTCGCGGTGCAGGCGAGCCACCGACACTTTCCTCCACACCGGCTGTCGTCGCCGCGATCCGCGACGCCACCGGACTGGCTCTCATGCGCGTCCCTATCCGCCCCGAACACATCGTGGGCAGCTGATCCATCTCATCCAGGCCGACCAAATGCACCCTCTCGTGCCAACTCCCCGGGTATGCGAGTGAAGTCTTTTCTCGGCCATCACAGCCCTGGGAGGGCATTGTCATGACACAGCTCGATTCATCCAGCACCAGCGAACGAAGCGTGTCCCAAGTGGACAAGTTCTTCTCGATCTCCAGTCGAGGCTCGACGGTGTCCCGCGAAATACGAGGCGGAGTCACTACTTTCGTCGCGATGGCGTATCTCATCGTGCTCATCCCTCTGATCATCGGCGACGCCAAGGACGTCACCGGGGCGACGCTCGACCCAGCGCAACTGTCGACCATGGTGGCGCTGTCCGCCGGGTTGACGACGGTGCTCATGGGAGTCGTCGGCAATGCACCTCTGGCCATGGCCGCCGGGCTCGGTGTCACGCCGATCGTGGTGTTTCAGGCAGCCCCGTACATGACGTGGCCGCAGGCGATGGGACTCGTGGTGCTCGAGGGCGTGGTCATCGTGATCTTCGCCTTGACCGGTATCAGGCAGCTCATCATGGACGCCATACCGTTGGTGCTCAAGCAGGCGATCGGCGTCGGCATCGGTGCGTTCATCGCACTGATCGGTCTCGTCGATGCAGGGTTCGTCGGCCATCACGAGGCTGCTGCTACCGCAGTGACACTCGGTACGTTCGGCAAGCTCGCGGGTTGGCCGGTGTTCGTGTTCTGTGTCGGGCTCGTCGTTATGCTCATGCTGTTCGTCCGACGGGTACCCGGTGCGATGCTGATCGGCATCTTCGTGGCAACCAATTTGGCCATCGTCCTGAATTCGGTGCTCGACATCGATCCCGAATCGTGGGGGCCTGTCGTGCCGAAGGTGCCGGATTCCATCGTCGCCACCCCTCAGTTCGGTTTGATGTTCGACGTCGACCTCTTCGGTGGGTTTGCCCGTGCCGGTGTCGTCACCGCCTCGGTGGTTCTGTTCACTCTCGTGCTGTCCGGTTTCTTCGACGCCATGGGCACCATTCTCGGCGTAGGTGAGGAAGCGGGCCTGGTCGACAAGCAAGGAAAGATGCCGGGGCTCAGCCGTATTCTGACCGTCGACGGCTTCGGCGCGATTCTCGGCGGCGCGATCAACGGTTCGGCCAACACCGCCGTCGTCGAATCCGCGGCAGGCGTGACCGAGGGTGCACGAACCGGCCTCGCAAGCGTCGTCACCGGTGGATTGTTGACGAGTTTGATCTTCTTCACCCCGCTTGCCGGCGTGGTACCGGTGGGTGCCGCAGCACCCGCGCTCGTGCTCGTCGGCGCACTGATGATGACTCACGTTCGCAAGATCGACTGGGCAGACACGGACATCGCCATCCCGGCGTTCCTGACGATCGTGTTGATGCCGTTCACCTACTCGATCACGGTCGGCGTGGCGGCAGGCGTCATCGCCTACACGCTGGTCCGTGTGGCGAAAGGTAAGACGCGCCAGACTCATTGGCTGCTCTACGTGATGTCGACGATCTTCCTGGTCTACTTCGCACTGCACCCCATCGAAGAAGCCCTCGGGATCTCGTGATGCGTGACATCGCGCCGCAGCTCGTCGAATGGCAGTCCGACGGTATGCCCTACGCGATGGCTACCGTCGTCGCCGTCTCCGGCAGCGCGCCTCGCCTGCCGGGGGCGGCGATGGCCGTCAATGCAGAGGGCGAGGCCGTGGGCAGCGTGTCGGGTGGATGCGTCGAGGGCGCGGTGTACGAGCTGTGCCGCGAGGTTCTGGCAAGCGGCACGTCCGTCCGGGAAGTCTTCGGCTACAGCGACGACGATGCGTTCGCAGTGGGATTGACGTGTGGCGGGGTGATCGAGGTCTTCGTATCGGTGGCCCCGCCTGCGTCGATCGTCGACGCGGTCGCCGCGGGGGCCGAGGTGGCGGTCGCGCAGGTGTTGGACGGGGTTGGCGCTCGTGTGGTCGTCGGCGAGCACGGCGTGTCGGGAACGACCGGGTACGCCGATATCGACGGTGTTCTGGTCGACGAAGCGCTGGCCATGCTCGATTCGGGTTCCTCGGGAATACGGTCGATCCGATGCAGGCCGGAGCTCGAAGTGTTCATTCAGTCCTACGCGTCGAAACCGCGGCTGTTGGTCTTCGGCGCAATCGATTACGCGACGGCATTGTCTTCGCTCGGCTCGTTCCTCGGCTACCACGTCACGGTGTGCGATGCCCGCCCCGTCTTCGCCACGTCCGCCCGCTTTCCCGTCGCGGACGAGGTCGTGGCCGAGTGGCCGCATTCGTATCTCGCTCGGACTGCCGTGGATTCACGGACCGTCGTCTGCGTTCTGACCCACGACGCGAAATTCGATGTTCCCCTGCTGAAGGTTGCACTGCGACTGCCCGTGGCGTTCGTCGGTGCAATGGGCTCTCGCCGAACACATCTCGATAGATTGCATCGGTTGCGGGAAGTCGGGCTCACTGAAGACGAGTTGTCGAGGTTGCGGTCACCCATCGGCTTGGACCTGGGGGCCCGCACGCCGGAGGAGACTGCGCTTGCAATTGCAGCGGAGTTCGTCGCCCTCCGCCGAGGGGGGAGCGCACTGCCGCTCGTCGGAACTCGGGGCCCGATCCATGGCTCGGCGGCTTCGCCGCCCGTGTTCGCGTAAGTACCGCCCAGGGTAACTACGCGCTCACGGTCGGCGACCTGGCCTGCGTCGTCAGTACGCGGCACCCGATGCCCCGAGGGGGTGCGTTGCGGCGCACCCGGGGTCCGATACCGTCGAAGAAGCGTCGACGCCGTTCCACTCGGTTACCTCCTGCGGGGTCGGCGCGGGGGAGGAGCTCGCGCATGGCCGATTTCGGGGAGCCGGGAACGTCCGGCGATATCTCGACCGAAGACCGGACGACGCCCTTGTCTGCGGTTGGCGTCGGCGTAGCAGTGCTGGCCGTCGTCTTACTCGGGATCAACCTGCGCTTGGTGTTCGGAAGCGCATCGTCGATGCTCGTCGAAATCCGTGGGACGTACCAGCTCGGCTCAGGATCCGCCGCGTTGTTGACCACAGGTCCGGTTCTGTGTCTCGGAGTGTTCGCGCTGGCCGCAACACGGGCGATTCGACGCTGGACCGTGCCCGCCGTGCTGACCGGTTGTCTGGTTCTCGTCCTCATCGGGACGGTGCTGCGGGGGTTGCCGTGGTGGCTCGCATTGGTGGGCGGAACGCTCATAGCGGGCGTCGGTATCGCGGTAGCGAACGTGCTCGGTCCGGTACTGATCCGCCTGCTCTTTCCTCATCGGATCGGGCTGATGACAGGCTTGTTCACTGCGTTGATCAGCGCGAGTGCCGGAATCGCCTCCGGAGCAACTCCTCTGCTCGATGCCAGGTTCTTGCACAATTGGCGTGTGACGCTCGCTCTGTGGGCGGTGCCCGCCGTTTTCGCCGTTGCGGCCATGGCGTTGGTCGCGTGGAGGCGCCGCCGTTTCGTTCCGATCGCGACATCACCGGCATCTGCCGGTCCGCGGTGGCAATCCGATGTGCTCCGTTCACCGGTCGCGTGGGCCATCACCGGATTCATGGGTCTGCAATCGCTGCTGGCCTATTCGATGATCGCGTGGCTCCCCACGATCTACCGAGACCGCGGCCTCACCGCCGAGAACGCAGGTCTGCTGCTGACAGCGCTGTCGATCTCGAGCATTGCGACGGCACTCACCGTTCCGATCCTCGCCGCTCGGTTGCGTAGTCAGAGTGTCCTCGCCGTCGCTGCGGCAGGATTGTCCGTCGCAGGACTGACCGGAGTCGTCGCCGGCGGCGTCGGGGGAGCGGTCGGGTGGGCAATTCTGCTCGGACTCGGGCAGGGGGCGCAACTTTCGCTCGCGCTGACATTGATGAACCTCCGCGCCCGGACTGCTGCGACCGCCACGAGTCTCTCGGCAATGGCTCAATCGGTGGGATACCTCGTCGCGGCGACGGGGCCGTTGCTGAGCGGGGCACTTCACAGCGCGACGGGTTCGTGGACTGCAACCCTCGCCGCACTACTGGTGCTGATGATCCCGTTGTCGGTGTGCGGTTGGATCGCGGGTCGTGACTCCACGCCCGGCGATCGGGCCGAGAGTGCGAGAACGGCATAGGGAGCTGACTCGACCCGCGCATGTTCGCTCACCGTGCGCGGAGGTAGCCCCTCTGCCGTAACTACGCGCGCACGAGCAGCGAAGCTGCAGTCACCCACGTCCGACGAACAACTCCACGCAGGCCGAGTTTGTCGTAGGCCGTCACGGCGTTCTTGTGATGCAGCGCTGCCACATCGACGGTGAACTCCTCGTCCGGGGCGAAGACGACCAGATCTGCGACGGCACCTACCGCGATACGTCCTCGATCGGGCATCCCGACCTGATCGGCGGTGTTCGTTGCCATCCAGCGGACCACGTCTGCCAGTGCGAACCCGCGTCTCGACGCCTCGGTCCACACCGCAGGAAGCGACACCTGCAACGACGCGATACCGCCCCACGCGTCACCGAAGTCGCCGGTGTCGAGGCGCTTGAGATCGACGGTCGACGGGGAGTGGTCGGTGACGACTGTGTCGATGACGCCGTCGGCAAGGCCCTGCCACAACAGTTCTCGATTGCCTGCCTCGCGGATGGGTGGGCAGCACTTGAACTGCGTTGCGCCCGGAGGAATGTCCTCGGCGTCGAAACACAGGTAATGCGGGCACGTCTCCGCAGTCACGCGAACCCCGTCTTGTCGAGCTTGGGCAATCATGGGGAGTGCATCCGCACTCGATAGATGAAGGATGTGCACCCGGCAGCCGGTACGCCTCGACAGGTCGATCACCTGGGCGATCGCCTGATTCTCGGCAGCCCGAGGGCGTGAGTCGAGGAATCCCGAGTACGAGGTACCCGACGCCGATGGGGCGGAGGAGATGACTGCTGCGTCCTCGGCATGCACGATCATCAACCCGTCGAACGACGCTATCTCGATCAACGCCTTCTCGAGTTCGGGCAGGGACAGCGGCGGGAATTCGTCCACACCCGAATGCAGCAGAAAGCACTTGAAACCGAAGACTCCCGCGTCGTGCAGCGGACGCAATTGCTCGAGGTTCCCGGGAACTGCACCACCCCAGAACCCGACGTTCACCACCGACTTGTCGGCCGCCACCCGTCGTTTGACGCTGAGAGCGTCGACATCGACAGTCGGCGGAATGCTGTTGAGCGGCATATCGACGATTGTCGTGATCCCGCCGGCGCGAGCGGCCCGGGTCGCACTGGCGAACCCTTCCCACTCCGTGCGCCCTGGTTCGTTGACATGGACGTGGGTGTCGACCAGCCCGGGAAGTAGTACCTCGTCAGGTCCGAGCTCGACGACCTCATCGGCGGCATGGGTGTCGTGGGCGTCCAAAGCGACGATGCGGCCGCGGCGGACTCCGACGTTCGCCGCGCGTTCCCGACCGTCGACGATTGCGCGCGGCGCGCGGATCAGCAGGTCGAACTTTTCAGGCATGTCGACTCGTGACGAGCTCGGGTGACGACGCTTGCCACGCCTGGTCGACGGAATCCAGAGCCTCGCCGTCGAGTTCGCCGAACAGTCTCAGCCTGGACAGGCCACCGTCCGGGTAGACGTCGAGTCGCAGGTGTGTGTACGCGTCGGACTTCTCGATCAGAAAGCGGTGCCGGGTATCCGGTTGGACGGCCGTGCGAGGAAGGATCTCGGTCCATGCGGTGTGATCGGCCTTGTGTCGCCGACGAGAGTCGATGGCACTGAGCCTGATCCAGCCTGGCGCGTTGCCGACGTAGTAGCTCGTGTCGACCTCCACATGTCGCGCAACACCGGGAGCTGCGAGCTCGAAGATCGCGTAGTCGTTTCCGCCGTTGCGTCGCCGAGAGTTCTCCCAGCCCTCGCCCATGTTGCGTGCCCTGCCGGGAAGAATGATGTTGGCGGGGGAGGAGTAGAACGCATCCGAGCACTCTGCGAGTCGCGCACCGTTCTCGGCAGCGAGCAGATCCACTGTGCCGCCCAAGAATCTTGGATTTTGAACCACCTCTCCGTGAACCCGGAACCGAGCGACACCGCCATCGGGATAGATCGACAGCCGAACGTGGGTCCAGCGATGCCGATCCGCCACCTCGTAGAAGTTGGCGGTGTCGCCCTCGGCCGGTGCCTTCGCGACGATGGTCTGCCAGTCGGCCTTCAACACCTCGTCGATCGACGGGTAGCCCTCGACGAACGCAGCCTCCACCGATACGAACGGGGGGTAGTTGCCTGTGAAATACGCGGTGTCGACGACAACGCCGTGCACGATTCCGGCAGCACCGAGCCGAACGACAGCCCAGTCGTGGCCGCCCTCGTCCCGGCGGCGACGAGTCTCCCAGCCGTCGTAGACCTTGCCCTTGTGCCCGAATTCGTGCGGATCGAAGAACGGTGCCTCGGGGCGAATAAGGTTCTCGCGCTGCGCGAAGAGCTCGTCGTTCGCGGCCGATACGCTCCCGCCGAGTGCACGAGAGGCAAGGTCGGTCAACAACGTGAAGTCAGGTGTAGTCATGAAACTCCTTCGGAAATAGTGGCGGAGAGGGCGATGAATTCACCGACCCTGCTCAAGAGTGCGGCCGCATCGCGCATCGACGCGGCCGGGTCTGGTTCGAGATCGGCCAGTGTGTACGAGTCGACGATGCCGTACTCGCGCAAACGGTCTGCCGCGACGGTGCGACGCCCGGACACTGTGAACACCGGGACGCCTGCCGTTCGGGCTGCCGCCGCCACCCCGATCGGTGCCTTACCGTGCAGTGACTGCTCGTCGAGCGAACCCTCGCCTGTGACAACGAGATCCGCCGACGCGAGATGCCGATGGAACTCGATGAGGTCGAGCATCGTGGCGATGCCGGGTCGAATGTCGGCACCCAATACAGCGAGCGCGCCGAATCCGGTTCCGCCGGCTGCACCGGAACCGGCAACACCACTGAGATCCCGACCGATTGCGGAGCGGACGACGTGCGACCACTGTCGCATCGCGTGTTCCAGGCAGAGCAGTTCTTGTGGACCCGCCCCTTTCTGCGGGCCGTAGACAGCGGCTGCCCCGGTAGGTCCCAGCAGAGGGTTGTCGACGTCGCACGCCAGCTGCATCCGTGGGCGCCACATCGCCGAGGTGTCGAGCCTGACCGCACCTCGCAGAGCACCGCCGCCGCGACCGACGTCGTTGCCGTCTGCGTCGAGGATGCGAGCCCCCAAGGCCTGCAGCATGCCTGCGCCGCCGTCGGTGGAGGCGCTGCCACCGAGTCCGAGAACGATGTGTTCGGCCCCGCCGTCGACGGCATGCGCGATGACTGTTCCGAGTCCGAATGTGCTCGCCCCGAGCGGATCGAGGGTGTCGAGCAGTTCGAGGCCTACTGCGGATGCGAGTTCGACGACGGCCGAGGTACCGCGGCGGGCATATGCCGTGTCCACCGGCAGGCCCGTCGGGCCCTCGCAGGACACGGCGACGGACTGCCATCCGGCGGCGACGGCAGCGTCTACGGTGCCGTCACCCCCGTCCGCGACTGGGAGGGTCACGATGTCCAGTGACGGATCGGCCGACACGAGGCCTGCCCGCAGTGCGTCGGCGACCTCCACGGCCGTCAGCGATCCCTTGAACTTGTCCGGAGCCAGAAGAATTCGAGTCATGTCTAGTCCAGTAACAGCAGGGCGGTCGGCGCGTCGGCGGACGTCTCGGCGAGTTCCTCGAACTCACCGACGTTGTCGATCTCGGTGCCCATCGAAATGTTGGTGACACGTTCGAGAACGATCTCGACGACGACCGGGACCTTGTGCTCGGACGCCAGTGTCCGTGCTCGGGTCAGGGCCTCGCCGATCAACGCGGGCTCGGTGACCCTGAGTGCTTTGCAGCCCAACCCCTCTGCCACTTGCACGTGGTCGACGCCGTATCCCTTGGGGATCCCGGGTTGGTTGTCCAGGTCCTCGTGGTGATTGATGTTGTCGAAACCGAGCTGCACGCAGAAGTCCATGTCGAATGCTCGCTGCGCCTGGCGAATCAGTCCGAGATAGGAATTGTTGACCACCACATGCACGTACGGCAGGTTGAACTGCGCGCCGACTGCAAGTTCCTCGATCATGAACTGGAAGTCGTAGTCCCCGGACAGCGCAACGACATCAGCAGTGGGATCCGCAGCAACAGCACCGAGAGCGGCGGGAATGGTCCAGCCCAACGGCCCGGCCTGCCCGCAGTTGATCCAGTTTCGCGGTGAGAACACGTGGAGGAATTGACCGCCTGCGATCTGGGAGAGGCCGATGGTGCTGATGTAGCGGGTGTCGCGGCCGAAGACCTTGTTCATCTCCTCGTACACGCGCTGCGGTTTGATCGGGACGTTGTCGAAATGAGTGCGGCGGTGCATGGTGCGCTTGCGGGAGGCGCAGTCGGACACCCAGCTCGTCAAGTCTTTGAGCTGTCCTGCGGTCTTGCGCTCGCGGGCGACCGCGACGAATTGCTCGAGTGCGGCTTTGGCGTCGGAGATGATGCCGTAATCGGGTGCGAAGACGCGACCGATCTGCGTCGGCTCGATGTCGACATGGATGAACGTGCGGCCCTTGCGGTAGGTATCGAGTCCACCCGTGTGGCGGTTGGCCCAGCGGTTTCCGATGCCGAGGACGAAGTCCGATGCGAGCAGCGTCGCGTTTCCGTATCGGTGCGCAGTCTGGAGGCCGACCATTCCTGCAGCCAGCCGGTGGTCGTCGGGGATAGTGCCCCAGCCCATGAGCGTCGGGATGACGGGCACGTCGAGAAGCTCCGCCAGCTCGACGAGTAGGTCCGAGGCATCGGCGTTGATGATGCCCCCGCCTGCCACGATCAATGGCCGTTCCGACGCGAGCAGCATGTCGATGGCCTTCTCGGCCTGTGCACGCGAACACAGCGGCTTGTGTACGGGAAGCGACTGGTACGTGTCGGGGTCGAAGTCGATCTCGGCGAGCTGCACGTCGATGGGCAGATCGATGAGCACCGGTCCGGGACGTCCGGAGCGCATGAGGTGGAACGCCTGAGCGAATGCCCCGGGGACCTGCGCCGGTTCGAGGACGGTCATCGCCATCTTCGTCACCGGTGCGGCGATGGAGGCAATGTCGACGGCCTGGAAGTCCTCTTTGTGCAGGCGTGCGACGGGCGCCTGGCCGGTGATGGCGAGAATCGGAATCGAATCGGCCATAGCGGAATACAGTCCGGTGATCATGTCGGTACCGGCCGGACCCGAAGTGCCGATGCAGATGCCGATGTTGCCTGCGGCAGCCCGAGTGAATCCTTCGGCCATGTGCGAGGCGCCTTCGACGTGGCGAGCCAGGACGTGGCGAATACCGCCGTGATCACGCATTGCGGCGTAGAACGGGTTGATCGCAGCACCCGGGAGTCCGAATGCCGTGGTAGCGCCTTCGAGTTCGAGGATCTTGACGGCAGCGTCGGCTGCGCGCATCTTGGCCATGTCAGTTCACCTTGCTTGTTTCGCGGTTGCCGGAGAGCCGTGCAACACCGCGGTAGAGAGCCGAATGATCGAGGCCACCATCGCCGTTGGCGCGGGCGGACGCCATCAGCTGTGCCAGGACTGCGCCCATGGGAACGACTACCCCTGCTTCTCGGGCAGCGGAGGTGACGATGCCGAGGTCCTTGTGGTGCAGGTCGATTCGAAATCCGGGCTCGAAATCACGGTCGAGCATCTTCTGCGCCTTCTGCTTCAGCACGGACGATCCGGCCAGTCCACCGCCGAGAACCTCGACCGCCGCAGCCAGATCGACTCCGTAGGCCTCGAGGAATGCGATGGCTTCGGCCAGGACCTGGATGTTGCCTGCAACGATGAGTTGGTTGGCAGCCTTGACGGTCTGCCCCGATCCGTTCGGGCCCACATGGACTACGGTCTTTCCCACGACATCGAGGACAGGCTTGGCTTCGGTGAAATCCTCGGAGCTGCCACCGACCATGATGGACAGCGACGCATTCTCGGCGCCGGCCTGACCGCCCGAGACCGGGGCATCGATCAGCCGAAACCCTCGTGCGGCAGCCTCGTCGGCCAGTGTGGCGGTGACATCGGGCCGGATGCTCGAGAAGTCGATGATCAGCGCGCCGCGTCGAGCGTTCGCGAATACCCCGTCCTCGCCGCTCAGAACGTCCTGCACATCCGGTGAATCGGGGACCATGATCGCGACGATGTCGGCGTCGGCTACCGCTTTGGCGATCGAGTCGGCGGCGATACCTCCGGCTTCGACGAGAGGCCCGGTGCGGTCGGGTGTGAGGTTGTAACCGACCACCTGATGGCCTGCGGTCGCGAGGTGAACGGACATGGGGCTCCCCATGATTCCGAGTCCGATGAAAGCGATGGTGCTCATGAATGTCCTTTGCTTCGTGGTGGTCTAGGTGCGGCCGGGAGTGGAGCCTGCGGAATGATCGGCCAGCCAGGAGAAGGTGTCCGGGCGGGTGGGCTTGTACTCGAGGCTGATGTAACCGTCGTATCCGCCGTCGGCGAGCTGGGCGAGGTAGCCCTCGATGTCGAGGGTTCCGGTACCGGGTTCGCCGCGGCCGGGGGAGTCGGCGATCTGTACGTGGCCGATGAGATCGATGTGCTCGTCGATCACTGCCGACACCGTGTCTCCGTTGACGGAGAGGTGATAGAGATCGGCGAGCAAGCGTAGGTTGTGGACGTCGTGCTCGCGGGCAACCCTTCTGATGGTGGCTACTGCACCTGCGGCACGCTTGATGGGGTACGCCGGGGCGCCGCTCACCGGTTCGACGAGGACGACTGCGCCGATTCTCGCGGCGGCGGTACCGGCTGCAGCGAGGTTCTCGATCGCGACGCGGTCCTGCTCGATCGGGTCGACACCGTCGATCCGGTTACCGTAGAGAGCGTTGAAGCCTTTGGTGCCCAACGTTTCTCCGATTCCGATTGTGATGTCGATGTTGTCCCGAAACGCCTGCACCTGGCTGGGATCGGACAGAATTCCTCGGTCACCTGCGGGCATGTCGCCTGCTGCGAAGTTGAGCCCGGTCAGTTGCACGCCTGCATCGCGGATGGCCGAAACGAAGGCATCGACATCGGCGTCGGCGGGGGTGGCTGTATCGAAGGGCCACCAGAACTCGACTGCGTCGAATCCGGCTTCCTTGGCTAGCCGAGGGCGTTCGAGGAGCGGTGTATCGGCGAACAGAATAGAGCAGTTGACGGTGTACGAATAATGCTGCATTCGCGTTCCTTTCGAGTTCAGGGTGTCGGAAGTCCGCGATAGCGACGCCAACTACCGGTATAGGTGATATCGATCAGTTCTTCGGGTTGCGCTTCGAGTACACCAGGCCGCAGGCCCACTCCTAGGACCGAGCGACCGTCGTCCAAGGCCACGACGGTGAGCTCCAGCTCGGGTGGTTCGTCGGGAAGGAACGCGGTCCTGATGTCGTCGAGAGGGATGTCGTAGAGCTCACCTTCGATGGCTGCGCCTGCCTTGTGGTCGAGCACGAGCGCAGGGAACTCGTCTCGGACCGAAAAGAACCGATAGCTGGGCGTCGTGCGCACAGTGCCGACGAAGGGATGCGCAGACACATTGTGGTGCAGGCTCCCGCCCCGCATGGCGCCGCCGTTGCAGAACAGCTCTGTCATGGGTTTGACTCCTTCCGAACCCGACGGTTCAAAATCCGTATTGCGGAATAGTAATTCCATCGATGGTTCGAGTGTGACCTGGTGCACTCGCTCCTGTCAACCGTCGGGGCCGTATTCAAGATCAAGTCCACAATGCGAAATATGCTGCCGTTCAATGATTCCTGCGAGAGGTCGAGATATGTGGCGATGCCTCTTGACACCACCTGTGACGGCTGTCACGCTCAATATATGGAATCCATGTTTCGCAATACGGAATCGTTGATCTCCGGTGTGTGCAGTCGTCTCAACGCAGCATCGGAACGAGACGGGCGGACTGCGCTTCGATTAGCTCTCGACGTTCCCCGATGGGTGGACGACATGCTCGGTCTACGGCCTTTCGCGAACGACGAGGCGGCTCTCAGGGCTATATTCACGGCAGCAGACCCGCTCACGCTCGCAGAGATCGACGGAGCATTGGACAAGCACCCTCGTATCGGCGACCGTCCGAGCGGTGACGATGCCCATTCCGAGCAGGCGCGGGGAGAACAGTCGGGCGTCGACCTGACCCAGGACGAGGTGGCCCACCGGCTGCGCGCGGGCAACATCGCATACGAGCAGCGGTTCGGTCGAGTGTTCCTGATTCGCGCTGCCGGACGTGATGCATCGGAGATCCTCGCTGCGCTCGACGAACGCATCGGAAACGATGCCGAGTCGGAGCTGCGCGTCGTCGAGCGCGAGCTGCGCGAGATCGCCGCACTCAGACTCGATCGGGTTCTTTCGAATGCCTGAACGTAGCCTGGTGAGCACGCACGTCCTCGACGCCGCGAACGGCGCTCCTGCCCAGGGAGTTTCGGTGACACTCGGACCCGATGCAGGGGCCGAGATCGCGTCGGGTATCACCGACGTGCAGGGCCGCATCGGAGATCTCGGTCCGCCCGCGTTGCCTGCCGGCCGCTACCGGCTGAAGTTCGACACCGGTCGCTACTTCGCCGGTAAGGGCGTCGAAACATTCTATCCCGCAGTCGAAATCGTATTCGAGGTCGTCGCCGACGCTTCGCACTACCACGTACCACTTCTTCTCAGCCCATTTGCCTTCACCACCTATCGAGGGAGCTAGTCATGAGCATCGTGCTCGGAGCCAACCAGTACGGCAAAGCCGAATGCAGACTCGTCCGGATCGACCGTGACACCGCTCGACACCGCATTACCGACGTCAGTGTCACATCGCAGTTGCGCGGCGATCTGGAAGCCGCGCACACCGAAGGCGACAACGGCCATGTCGTCGCCACGGACACGCAGAAGAACACCGTCTACGCCTTCGCACGGGACGGAATCGGCGCCATCGAGGACTTCGCTCTCAGGCTCGGTAGCCATTTCACCAGCAGTTTCGACTGGATCGACGGGGGACGCTGGGAGATCGAGCAGTACAACTGGTCGCGCATACCGTCGGGCACCGACGGCTACGACCATTCGTTCGTCAAGGGAAGTGACGAAAAGCGCAACACGATCGTCACCGTCGACGGTGACACCACCACCGTCATCAGTGGCATAACCGATCTCGTAGTGCTGAACTCGACCGCATCGGAATTTTGGGGTTATCCGAAAGATCGGTACACGACTCTCAAAGAGACAACCGACCGAATTCTTGCAACCTCGGTAAGCGCGCGGTGGCGGTATCTTGCGAACGACCTCGATTTCGACAAGATCTACGACGATGTCCGCACGATCATGCTCGACGCCTTTGCGTCGACTCACTCGCTGGCATTGCAGCAGAGCCTGTTTCAGATGGGAACCAAGGTGCTCGAAGCACATCCGGAAATCGGTGAGATCAAGTTCTCGATGCCCAACATTCACCACTTCCTCGTAGATCTGGAACCCTTCGGGCTCGACAACCCGGGGGAGGTGTTCTACGTCGCCGATCGGCCGTACGGCCTGATCGAGGCAACAGTCCGACGCGACGATGCCCCGGACGCCGGTCGCGCCTGGGACACCGTAGCCGGATTCTGCTAGGAGCGCGGCCATGAAGCTGACGAAACGCACTGGCACGCAGCATGACCACGACCCTGCTCGTCCCGAGGACGAGCGATTGTCGATCGGTAGGTCGTACATCTACGGATTGCAGCACATCCTGACGATGTACGGCGGCGTGATCGCACCTCCTTTGATCGTCGGTGGTGCGGCGGGCCTGACCGGAACGCAGATCGCCGTGTTGGTCTCTGCGGCCCTGTTCGTCAGCGGTGCCGCGACTCTCCTGCAGACGCTCGGGCTACCGTATGTCGGCGCAAAACTGCCACTGGTACAGGGAATTTCGTTCGCATCGGTGTCGACTATGGTCGCGATCGCCAGCGGGCCCGGCGGGTTGAACTCGGTGTTCGGAGCCATCATCGCGGCCGGTGCAATCGGAATTTTGATCACGCCGTTCTTCAGCAAGATCGTTCGCTTCTTCCCGCCCGTCGTCACGGGAACCATCATCACCGTCATCGGAATCTCGCTTCTTCCCGTCGCGGTGCGCTGGGCGATGGGTGGCGATCAGAAAGCCGCAGACTGGGGTTCGATGTCCAACATCGGTCTCGCCGGCTTCAGTCTGGGTGTCGTGCTCCTGGTGAGTCGCCTCGTGCAGGGGACGTTGTCGCGTCTGTCGATCCTGATCGGCATCGTGGTGGGTACGGTGTTTGCGCTGGTGATCGGTAAGGCAGATTTCGGAGGCGTCGGCGACGGCAGCATCTTCGCACTCCCGGAACCGTTCGCATTCGGTACTCCTGTATTCCAGATCGGCGCAATCATCTCCATGGTCGTGGTCATCCTCGTCATCATGACCGAGACGACCGCCGACATCCTCGCGGTCGGCGAGATCGTCGGCACCGAGGTGGACGCGAAGCGAGTCGGCGACGGACTCCGCGCCGACATGATCGCGACGACGGTAGCGCCCGTGTTCGGGACGTTTCCGGCCAGCGCATTCGCGCAGAATGTCGGACTCGTCGCTGTCACCGGCATCAAGAGCCGGTACGTCGTCGCGGCCGGTGGTTCCGTGCTGCTGTTCCTAGGCTTGTTTCCAGTGCTGGGCAGGGTCGTGGCGTCGGTGCCGCTCCCCGTCCTCGGCGGAGCGGGGATCGTGCTGTTCGGGTCGGTGGCCGCCAGCGGCATCAGAACCCTGTCGAAGGTGAACTTCGACGGCAATCTGAATCTGGTGATCGTCGCTGTCGCAATCGGATTCGGTGTCATACCCATCGCAGTTCCCGGGTTCTACGCCGCATTCCCCGAATGGGTCCATGTAGTACTCGATTCGGGGATCAGCGCTGCCAGCATCGTCGCGGTGCTTCTGAACATCTTCTTCAACGTGTTCACCCGGGGGCAAAGAAGCGCACCGTCGGTGGTGTCGGCGGCCCCGCCAGTGGGCACCGCGCATCATTCAGGCCGATAAGTTCCGCTTCGTGGAATAGTGTCGGTAGGTATCGACGGGAAAGGTGATTCACGTGGCAGCAGGCGGCGGTGTGCAGTCGGTCGAGCGAGCATTCGAATTGCTCGACATCATGGCCGCATCGGGTGGGTCGATCGGGATCAGCGAGCTTGCGGAAGCGGCCGACCTGCCGATGCCGACTGTGCACCGACTCGTCGGGACGCTGGTGACGCTCGGTTACGTACGTAGGCTTGCGACGCGTCGCTACGCATTGGGAACCAAGCTCATCGGGCTCGGGGAGAGTGCCACGAAACTGATCGGCGGTTGGGCGAAACCTTATCTCTCCGAACTGGTTCGACAGACCCACGAGACGTCCAATATGGCCTTACTCGAGGACGACATGGCAGTTTACGTCGCGCAGGTGCCGTCCGAGCACGCCATGCGGATGTTCAACGAGGTTGGCCAGCGCGTGCTTCCTCACTCCACCGGCGTGGGCAAGGCCTTGCTCTCCCAGCTCGACGACGAGTCGGTGCGTGCGCTGGTGGGGCGAACCGGTTTGGCGCCCAGGACAATCAACACCCTTACCACCCTCGACACCCTTCTCGCCGATCTCGAGGTGATTCGAGCCCGCGGGTACGCCATCGACGACGGTGAACAGGAAGTCGGCGTTCGATGCTTCGCGGTGCCCGTCATCGGGGCTCCGACCTTGACGGCGATGTCGATCGCGGGACCCACCGCACGTGTCACCCTCGAATCGGCCGAGCAGTTCGTTCCGCTTCTGCGTTCTGCTGCGGAGCGGCTGGCAAAGGATCTGGAGCCGAAGTAGCCGACCATGATCACGATCTTGACACCGGTCCGTATCAGATGGAAAGTGACACGTAGCAGTTCCCAATAAACCGGGGGGAACGGAAACTGGAGGTGACGGGCAATGCCCACACTCTCGAACAAGGTCGTATTCATCACCGGCGCGGCGCGAGGAATCGGCGCGGAAACCGCACGCGCACTCGCGGCTCGGGGAAGCAAGTTGGTGCTGGTCGACGTCGACGAGGCGCCGCTGGCCGAGCTCGGTCTGGAGCTCGGTGACGCAGCGGTGACCGTCGTCGCCGATGTTCGTGACCTCGACGCCGTGCAGGCCGCCGTCGACGCGGGTATTGCCCGGTTCGGGGGTATCGACCTCGTGCTGGCCAACGCGGGCATTTCGAGCTACGGATCCGTGCTCCAGGTCGACCCGGCGACATTTGCTCGGGTGCTCGACATCAACATTCTCGGCGTGTTCCACACGGTCCGCGCCGCACTGCCTTCCCTGATCGAACGCAAGGGATACGTTCTCATCGTGTCCTCGCTGGCGGCCTTTGCCGCGTGTCCAGGGCTTGCCGCGTACAACGCCAGCAAGGCAGGCGTCGAACAGTTCGCGAATGCGCTCCGTTTGGAAGTCGCCTACCAGGGGGTCGGTGTCGGATCAGCGCACATGGCCTGGATCGACACCCCGCTGGTGCAGGATGCGAAGGCCGATCTCGGCGCATTCCGAGAGATGCTCGACGTCATGCCGGGACCGTTCGGGCAGACCATGACCGTCGACAAGTGTGTCGACGCCTTCGTCGACGGTCTCGAAGGCCGCAAACGCAAGGTGTACGTTCCGAAGTGGGTGGGGTTTGCAGGCCGATTCAGGTCGATTGTGAACTCGGCGGTCGGTGACCGGGCTCTGCTCAAGCACGTCCCGCGGTTGCTCCCGAAGATGGACGCAGAAGTAGCAGCGCTCGGCCGCTCGACGAGCAAGCGCAACACCTAAGTCCCGCCCGTACTCACGAAAGTGTTTCGATGACCACGACATCCCCCTCGGAATCGACTTCTTCGACCGAAGTCGATTCGGTCGACTTCCTGATCGTCGGCGCTGGACTTTCCGGCATCGGTGCTGCGCATCACCTGCAGGCCAAGCTACCGAACAAGAGCTACGCCATTCTCGAAGGCCGCGGCGCCATCGGTGGAACGTGGGATCTGTTCCGTTATCCGGGAATCCGATCCGACTCCGATATGTACACCCTCGGATACAACTTCAGGCCGTGGACCGGCGACAAGTCCATCGCCGACGGTGAATCCATCCGGGACTACATCGAGGACACTGCCCGCGAGGGCGGGATCGACCGCCACATCAGATTCCACCACAAGGTTGTCTCCGCGGAGTGGTCGACGGCGACGTCGAAGTGGACCGTCACGTCGGTGCGGTCGGACACGGGCGCCAGCGTCGTCATCGAGGCTTCGTTCTTGATGTGTTGCAGTGGCTACTACGACTACGACAGCGGATTCACGCCGGAGTTCGTAGGGATCGAGACCTACGGTGGAGAGGTCGTGCACCCGCAGAAGTGGCCCGAGAAGCTCGACTACGCGGGCAAGAGGGTCGTGGTCATCGGTAGCGGTGCCACCGCAATCACATTGGCGCCCAATCTTGCTCGTGATGCCTCGCACGTCACTTTGCTGCAGCGATCGCCCAGCTACATCATGTCCCTGCCGTCGAAGGACAACATCGCCCTCGCGCTCCGGAAGTACCTGCCGGCGCGAGCTGCGTACGGAGTCACGCGATTCAAGAATGCTGTCACCGCGATCGGCATGTACGTGATCAGTCAGAAGTACCCGAACTTCATGAAAAAGCAGATCCGAAAGTTGCAGGAGGGGTGGCTTCCCGACGGATACGACCTCGACACCCACTTCACGCCGAAGTACAACCCGTGGGATCAGCGTCTGTGCCTCGTCCCGGACAACGACCTTTTTCGTTCCATCCGTAAGGACGAGGTCGAGATCGTGACCGACCACATCGAGCGCTTCACCGAGACCGGTATCGCGCTGACGTCGGGTCGGCACCTCGACGCGGACGTAGTCGTCACGGCTACGGGGCTCAATCTCGTCGCGTTCGGCAACGTCGAGATGAGCGTCGACGGCAAGAAGGTCGATCTCACCGAGACCATGGCGTACAAGGGCATGATGCTGACCGACGTCCCGAACTTTGCGTTCGTCGTCGGATACACCAATGCATCGTGGACTTTGAAAGCCGATCTCGTGTCCGACTACATCGCCCGGCTGCTCCAGAAGATGGACAGCGACGGTTTCCGCGAGGTCCGGTTGAAGCGCGACCCGTCGGTGGGGGAGGAGCCGTTCCTCGACTTCGCGGCCGGCTACGTCCTGCGGGCGGTCGACTCGTTCCCCAAGCAAGGTTCGATTGCGCCGTGGCGACTGCGGATGAATTACTTCCGCGACCTGCCCGCGCTGCGCTACGGGAAGCTCATCGACGAGAACATGACCTTGAAGTGAGGCGTCACTGACGTCACCCGTGAGGCGTCGTGAAGTAACACAGACCCCGGACCGTCCGATTTGGTATTCGAATCGTTATTCGGTGAGCGGCATTTCGGTTGGATGCACTGGCTGCGGCCTGGCAGTATTCGGTTCGAACTGATCGGTCGGTCTGGAAGTGGAGTGTTGATGAGGATCTCGCGCGGGATCGCGGCAGCGGCGGTAGCTGCGGTTGCGGCAACTGTCGTCCTGACCGGATGTACAGGCGCCACCGAAAGCAAGATCGATGCGGCGCCCATCGATTCGAACCCCATCGCCGAACTTTTGGGACCCAAGCTGTCGTCCACCGTCTCGGACGGCGCTGTCGGTTTCTCTCCGGCCGATCCGGTCACGGTCTCTGTCGCCGACGGAAAACTGGCCGAAGTCACCATGCTCAACCCCGAGGGGATGCAGGTAGCAGGCGCGATTTCACCCGACGGCCTGAGCTGGACGAACACCGAGCCGCTCGGGTACAACCGCCAGTACCGCGTGCAGGCCGACGCCTACGGCCTCGGCGGAGCGAGCAGCTCGGTCACCAGCTTCACGACGAGCCAGCCGGGGAACTTCACGAAGCCCTACGTGCTCCCGAACGAGGGTGCTGTCGTTGGAATCGGCCAGCCGGTCGCGGTGCAGTTCGACGAGACCATCACCGACAAGATCGCCGCCCAGAACGCCATTCAGGTCACCACGACCCCTTCCGTCGAAGGCGCGTTTTACTGGGTCAACGACCGTGAGGTTCGATGGCGCCCGCAGAACTACTGGGCGTCGGGAACTCGCGTCGATGTCGCCGTCGAGGTCTACGGACGCAATTTGGGCGACGGCATCTACGGCCAGGAAAACGCAAGAACCTCGTTCACCATCGGTGACGCCGTCGTGGCCACGGCCGACGACAACACCAAGCAGGTGACGTTCAACGTCAACGGCCAGGACGTCAAGACGATGCCGACGTCGATGGGCAAGGACAGTACGCCGACCGACAACGGCGTCTACATCATCGGCGATCGCTTCGAGCACCTCGTGATGGATTCGTCGACATACGGCGTCCCGGTGAACTCGTCGACGGGATATCGAACTCCCGTCGACTGGGCCACTCGGATGTCCTACAGCGGCATCTTCTTCCATTCGGCACCGTGGTCGGTCGGGCAGCAAGGCTATTCCAACGCGAGCCACGGATGCCTCAACCTGAGCCCATCGAACGCCAAGTGGGTCTACGACAACACCAAGCGCGGCGATATCGTCGTGGTCAAGAACACCGTCGGAGGCACACTGTCGGGCGTGGACGGCCTCGGAGACTGGAACATTCCGTGGGAGGAATGGAAGGCCGGCAACGCCACGAGCGTGTAGGTCCTAGTCGGAGCTCTGCTTCTCGTACCGTGCTGGATCGATGCCGAGAGTCTTCAGATAAGCGACAGGCTCGACGCTCGAACCGTTGTTTCTGACCTCGAAGTGTAGATGCGGCCCGGTTGAATTGCCGGTGCTGCCGACCGATCCAATCTGGTCACCCGCCGCAACGGTGTCGCCGACGTCGACGTTCACGCTCGACTGATGGCCGTAGTAGGTCACTGTATTGCCGCTCTTGATGCGAACCAGAGTGCCGTAGCCGTCACCGGCATCGCCTGCCTGCTCGACCGTGCCGCCCGTAACCGCATAAATCGGGGTTCCCGACGGTGCCGCCAAATCGACGCCCTGGTGGAACTGTCCACCGTTGCCGGTGGGGTTGTTCCGACCGCCGTAGCCGGACGTGATCTCGTAGCTGCGTGCGGGCAGCGGCAGGATCGAACCGCCGAGTCCGACGGATGGGGGAGCGATCTCGGTCTCGGGTTCGGCGGTGCTGCTGTCGTCGTTCGGGGCCGGACCGAAGTCGGAGTCGAGAATTACCGCTGCGACCTCGTTGATGAGCACGCCCGTCGCGTCCAGGACTGCGGCGAGGATCGCTGCTCGCTGTTGTGCGTCCGGCTGCGGTATGGGGATGTTGGGCAGCTCGATGGTCGGCTGCGCCGCGGCAACGGTCGGGTTGATCAGACCCGTGGTACCGAGGCACAGCGCCGCCGACAACACCGAACCTGCAATCACTCTGTGAACTCTTCGACCCACGTCTAGTGCCTCCTGCTTCTGACCCGACTGGTGTCCCAAGTGGGCTTCGAACTGCTGGTGGCGCATTTCGGGGCGCGTTGAATCAACGCTGAACGTTCACAGCTTTAACGTTGGTACTTTTCTTCCCCAAAAGTGCCATTTGTAACCGTACGTCACATGAACCCCATAGGAAACTCGAAAGTTGAATTACAACAACGTAATTCGTTGTGCGCCTGCGCCGCCCGTGCGTGCGTAGTTACGTCGGGCGGTAATTTTCCGCTCACCGACAGGTAGCGGGTCGTGCGCGCGTAATGACGGCGGGCTGTTACTACGCACGCACGGGCGGCGAAGCCGCGAACGCAAAAAAGCCGGCCTCCTCGCGGAGACCGGCTCTTCTGCTTCTATGGGGTGAGCGACGGGACTCGAACCCGCGACATCCAGGATCACAACCTGGTGCTCTACCAGCTGAACTACGCCCACCATAACTACGTCCACTCGGCCAATTTCTGGCTTGCGTTTCAGCAGCGTCGACAATACTAGCGGTTCGATTCTCAGGTTGCGAATCGCCCTCAGGTTGGCGTGTCGAGACCGTCCACGACGGCCGCGATCTCGCTGGTGGAGGGGCCTGGAGGGGCGACGAACACCGTCTGGCGGTAGTACTTCAGCTCCTTGATCGACTCCTTGATGTCGGCCAAGGCGCGGTGCGCGAGCCCCTTCTGCGGCTGGCCGAAGTAGATCCGGGGGTACCAGCGACGGGAGAGCTCCTTGATGGAGCTGACGTCGATCATGCGGTAGTGCAGGTAGGTGTCGAGATCGAGCATGTCTCGGGAGATGAAGCCGCGGTCGGTGGCGATCGAGTTGCCGGCGAGGGGAACAGTGCCCGCAACGGGTACGTGCTCGCGAATGTACGCAAGCACCTGTTGCTGAGCATCCTCGAGCGACACAGTGGACGCGCGCACTTCCTCGGTCAGGCCCGATTTGGCGTGCATCTTCTTCACCACGTCGGGCATACCGGCCAGGGCATCGTCGTCGGCGTGAATGACGATGTCGACACCCTCACCGAGAATGTTGAGCTCACTGTCGGTCACCAGCGCCGCAATTTCGATCAGCTTGTCCTTCGACAAGTCCAACCCGGTCATTTCGCAATCGATCCACACAAGTTTGTCCTGCACACGACACACACTAGTGCGACCATGCTCAACGTTATGGTTTGCGGTGGTGATCGAAGTAGTAGCGACGTGACAAAAGGAGTATGGAAGCAATGACGGTCGACCCGGCGTCCGAGAATCCCACCGCTGAAGCCCTGTCTCCAGCGGAGAGAGCGAAGGTGGCGAAAGCAGCTGCCGTAGAGGCCGCCCGCGTGGCCGAAGAGGCGTTGGCCGCCGCTGAGGCGGCCGAGAGGGAGGCTCTGGCCGCGGAAGCCGCTACCGACGTCGCACCGGCAGACACGGCAGCTCCGAACATCGCCGGCGAGATCGCTGCCGGGTACAACTCGAGCGGTGCGGCTCTCGAACTGGGCACCGTCGTCCTCGACGGCGTCACCGACCCTTCCGCACGAATACGAATCCCACTTGCGACGCTGAACCGCCACGGACTTGTCGCCGGAGCGACCGGTACCGGTAAGACGAAGACTCTGCAGGGAATAGCGGAGCAGCTGTCCTCAGCCGGCGTCCCGGTGGTCATGGCCGACGTGAAGGGCGACCTGTCCGGACTGTCGGCGCCGGGAGCCGACAACGATAAGATCCGCGCACGCGCAGTCGACACAGGGGATGTCGACTGGACGCCGTCCGGTCACCCCGTGGAATTTCTGTCGCTCGGGACCGAGGGTATCGGCATCCCTGTTCGCGCCACGATCACTGCATTCGGCCCGATTCTGCTGAGTAAAGTGCTGGGACTCAACAACACTCAGGAATCAACCCTGGGTCTGATCTTTCACTGGGCGGACAGGCAAGGCCTCGCGCTGCTCGACCTGAAAGACCTCCGCTCTGTCATCACGCATCTGACCTCCGATGAGGGCAAGGCGGATCTGAAAGGCATCGGAGGTGTCTCGTCGGCGACGGCAGGCGTTATCCTGCGCGCCTTGGTCAACCTCGAAGCCGACGGCGGCGACACATTCTTCGGCGAACCGGAACTCGAAACCGAGGACCTACTGCGCGTCGGTGCCGACGGCAAGGGCGTCATCACGTTGTTCGAACTCGGCGCGCACGCGGCGCGACCGGTCATGTTTTCGACGTTTCTGATGTGGGTCCTGGCCGACATGTTCCAGACGCTCCCCGAGGTCGGTGACGTAGACAAGCCCAAACTCGTTTTCATCTTCGACGAGGCGCACTTGTTGTTCGCGGATGCGTCGAAGGCATTTCTCCAGCAGGTCGAGCAGACTGTGAAACTGATTCGCTCCAAGGGCGTCGGCGTCATCTTCTGCACGCAGTTGCCGACGGACGTACCGAACGAAGTTCTCTCACAGTTGGGGGCACGTATTCAGCACGCATTGCGCGCTTTCACCCCGGACGATCAGAAGGCGCTGAACAAGACGGTTCGAACGTATCCGAAAACCAAGGCCTACGACTTGGAGAAGGCGCTCACCTCGCTCGGTACCGGCGAAGCGATCGTCACGGTTCTGTCCGAGAAGGGAGCGCCGACGCCGGTGGCCTGGACCAAGATTCGTCCGCCGCGGTCGCTGATGGACACGATCGGCAACGACGCGATCACCGCTGCGGCGTCGGCCAGTCCGTTGAGCGCCAAATACCGGGAGACGATCGATCGCGAGTCCGCGTACGAGAGGTTGGAGGCACGTGTCGCCGACGTTCCCGCACCGAGGGACGAGACGTTCGACCTTCCGCCGCTCCCGACCGATCTGCCCGATCTGCCACCGCCACCAGCGGAAGGCCCCTCCGCAGCCGAGCGGATCATGGACAACCCGGCCGTCAAGAGTTTCCTGAGATCGGCGGCTTCTGCTGCGGGACGGGAGATCTCACGAAGCATCTTCGGGACGGGGCGTCGACGCAGGCGTTGAGCCTACCCGCCCAGCTTCTTGTAGAAGCTCCCGACGATGGGTGCGGAGATTGCCCTCGGGCTGTACTGGCCTGCGATCGACATGCCCTTGCTAAGCAAGCCGGGTACGACACGCATCTTGTTCTTGGCCAACGAATCGAGCGACAGTTTCGCTGTGTAGGCACTGTCGATCCACAGGAAATCCGGCACGAGCTTGTCGACGATCGACGCCTCTGCCGGGTCGGGTGTCTCGGTACGCACCGGGCCCGGCGCCAGGAGGGTGACGTGCACTCCACTGTCCTTGAGTTCGAGCCGGAGCGACTCGGAGAACGTGTTGACGAACGCTTTCGTCGCGGCGTAGGTCGCGTTGTTCGGGATCGCCATGTTTCCTGCGGCCGATCCGGTGATGAGGATTCCGCCGCTGCCGCGAGAGAGCATCCCCGGAATGACCGCCAGCGTCAGGTCGTGAACAGCCACAGCGTTGAGTTCGACCTGATCGCGCTCGTAGGCGGGATCGAGACCCGACACTGGCCCGAACGTCGCGATGCCCGCGTTGTTGCACAGCACGCTGATATCACGATCGGCGAGCTCGTCGGCGAACGTTGTGCGTGCATCGCGGTCGGACAGATCGAGTACCCGAACTTCGACGGTCACCCCGTGCTCGTCGCGCAGCTTCGTCGCGAGCGCTTCGAGCAGCTCGCCGCGACGAGCGACGATGATCAACGAATGACCTCGGGCGGCGAGTTCGGTGGCTAACGCCTCTCCGATTCCGGATGAGGCTCCGGTAACGACGGCACGGGCTTCGGGCGTAGGGCGTGGCAGGCTCACGATGAGCCAGGGTAGTGGATGGGGCTACAGACGTGCGGCGAGGAGAGTTCCTTGCTCGATCGCGCGTTTGGCGTCCAACTCCGCCGCCAGATCGGCGCCGCCGATGACGTGCGTCGCTGTCCCTGATCCCTGCAGTTCGTCGACCAGTTCCCGGACCGATTCCTGACCGGCGCACACGACGATCGTGTCGACCTCCAGTGTCCTGGGGCGTTCGTGCTTCGCACCGAAGGTGATGTGAAGTCCGTCGTCGTCGATGCGTTCGTAGTTCACGCCGGATAGTTCGTGCACGCCCTTTGCCTTCAGCGCAGCTCGGTGGACCCAGCCGGTCGTTTTGGCCAAGCCGGCGCCGATTCTGCCCTCTTTCCGCTGAAGCAAATAGACCTCACGCGGCGATCGCGCTGGAACTGGCGTCGTCAGTGCGCCGGGAGCGGCTTCCGGTTCGGTCACCCCCCATTCCTGCTTCCACTCCTTCAGATCGAGGGTGGGAGATGCATCGGTGGTGAGGAATTCGGAAATATCGATGCCGATCCCACCTGCTCCGATTACGGCAACTCTCTTCCCGACCGGCTTGCCGTGCTCCACTACCTCCGCGTACGACAGCACGGACGGATGGTCGATCCCAGGAATCGACGGCATTCGCGGGACGACCCCGGTGGCGATGACCACCTCGTCGAAACCGCCCGCGAGTAGTTCGTCCGCGCTCACCCGGCGACCGAGATGCACCGTCACGTCTGCCTGTCGCAATGCGGTGGTGAAGTAGCGAATGGTTTCTGCAAACTCCTCTTTCCCCGGAATGCGCTGTGCGATACCGAACTGGCCGCCGAGAGTGGGCCGAGCTTCGAACAGGCTGACCGCGTGACCGCGTCGCGCAGATTCGAGCGCCGCGGACAGACCTGCAGGTCCGCCCCCGACCACGGCAATTTTCTTGGTCACCCGCGTCGGCATCAGCTGTAGTTCGATCTCCCTCCCCGCACGTGGGTTGACCAGACACGAGACGGTCTTGTGCACGAATGCATGGTCGAGGCACGCCTGGTTGCACGCGATGCAGGTGTTGATGCTCTCCGCCGAGTCTGCTTCGGCTTTACGGACCCAGAACGGATCCGCCAGCATGGGTCTGGCCATGGAGATGAGCTGAGCATCCCCGCGCACAAGAATGTCTTCCGCAGTGTCGGGCATGTTGATTCTGTTGGACGCGGCAACGGGAATGTTCACGTGCTTGTCGAGTTTGCCGGTGATGTCGGCGAACGCCGCACGCGGAACCGAGGTCACGATCGTGGGGACGCGTGACTCGTGCCAACCGATGTCCGTGTTGATGATGTCGACACCGACGCGTTCCAAATCCTGTGCGAGAGCAACGATGTCGTCCCAGCTCTGACCGCCCTCGACCAAGTCCGCCATCGACAGGCGGAACACGATCAAGAAGTCCTTGCCGACGGCCTCACGAATGCGACGGGCGATGTCCACTGCAATGCGACGCCTGTTCTCGGCGCTCCCACCCCACTCGTCGCGCCTGTGATTGGTGCGTATCGAAAGGAATTGGTTGATGAAATAGCCTTCGCCGCCCATGATCTCGACGCCGTCGTATCCGGCCGACTGTGCGAGCCGTGCGCAGCGGACGTAGTTGCGAATCTGCCACCTGACTCCGCGCGAGGTGAGCCTGCGGGGTCGAAAAGGATTGATGGGGGCCTTGATCGACGACGCAGAGACGCTGAACGGCTGATACGAGTACCGGCCGGCGTGCAGAATTTGCAGCGCGATCTTTCCGCCTTCGCGGTGCACGGCCTCGGTAATCCTGCGATGTCGTCGCGCTTCGATGCGATTGGTCAGCTTCGCTCCGAACGGCAGCAACCATCCCGTTCTGTTCGGCGCGTACCCGCCGGTCACGATCAATGCAACGCCGCCCCTGGCGCGCTCGGCGAAATAGGCTGCAAGTCTTCCGGTGTCGCGAGCGCGGTCTTCGAGGCCGGTGTGAATCGACCCCATTATGACGCGGTTCTTCAACGTTGTCGTCCCGACATCGAGCGGTGACAGCAATGTGGGATATCTGTCTTGAGTGTTCACAGTTTCTCCAGTATCTCGTCGCACCAGTCGGCAAAACCTTCTTCGACACGAATTCCGCCGCGCAGCACCAAGTACTGATGCAGCGCGGTTCCAGCAAGGTCGGACGGGGAGGGGAAGTCACGCTTCTCGATCAGGCGATACAGCTCCAGCCGTTCGACGTGAACCGAGCGGTGGCGTCGTACCTCGGCTTTCAGAGCGTCGATATCGCCGTGTGCCGCGCCGCGCAGCTTGACCGCGAGTTCCTCGCGCAGGACGCTCGGGTCGGTGGGTTCGGCGATCCACCGGTCCAGTTCGGCTCGTCCGGCGCGGCTGACCGAGTACACCTTCTTGTCCGGTCGGCCGTCCTGAACCACAGCCGCGCCGGTGATCCACCCAGCGCTGTCCATACGCGTCAACACCCGGTAGATCTGCTGGTGCGTCGCGCTCCAGAAAAAACCGATCGACTTGTCGAATCGTCGCGCGAGTTCGTAGCCCGACCCAGAGAGTTCGGTCAGTGAGACGAGTATCGCGTGTTCGAGAGCCACGCAGGCCAGTATGTATGCAACGAGGTGACTATGCAACTGGGTGCACCTCACGTCTTCCTCCATTCCGCCGGCTCCACTCCGGTCATCTTGGTCATTCCGCAGGCTCCACTCCGGTCTAGGCTTTCGGTCATGAGCACAGGGGCCGAGAATGCCGCCGTCGGCGTTGCGACTACGCGGAAGCAGGTATTCGCCTGGGGGATCTGGGATTGGGGATCGGCCGCGTTCAACGCGGTCATCCTCACCTTCGTATTCTCGGTCTACCTCACCGATGCCGTCGGTGAGGATCTTCCCGGCTCGATCTCTGCGACGTCGTGGTTCAGTTGGTCCGTCGGACTCGCCGGAGTGGTCATCGCGCTGCTGGCGCCGATTTCCGGGCAACGCTTCGATGCGCGCGGAAAACGAAAGCGCTCGCTGGCGTTGCTGACCGGCTTGACCGTCGTGTCGATGGCGGCCCTCTTCTTCGTCAAGGACGACTATCACTATCTGTGGCTGGGTCTCGTGCTTCTCGCAGCCGGATCCATCCTGTTCGAGCTGGCCAGCATTCCCTACAATGCGATGCTCCGGCAGGTCTCGACGCCGGAGAACATCGGTCGAGTCTCCGGATTCGGTTGGTCCATGGGTTATTTCGGCGGAATCGTGCTGCTGCTGGTGTGCTATTTCGGCTTCATCACCGGTGAGGGCGACACGCGCGGCCTGTTCGGGATCACCACCGACGGTGGTCTCAACATCCGGATCGTCGCATTGCTTGCCGCGGTGTGGTTCGCGGTGTCTGCGATCCCTGTTCTGTTGCGTGTTCCCGAACTACCCTCGTCGACAGCGGATCCCGACGCTGCCGACGCGGGATTGATCGAGTCCTACAAGGTGTTGTTTCGCGACCTCCGCGAACTGTGGGCGGTCGATCGACGAAGCGTCTACTTCCTTGTCGCCAGCGCGCTGTTTCGCGACGGATTGGCGGGGGTGTTCACCTTCGGCGCCGTGCTCGCGGTGAGCGTCTACGGTATCGGAACGGCTGATGTATTGCTGTTCGGCGTTGCTGCCAACGTCATGGCCGGGCTCGGCGCGATCACGGCAGGACGCATAGACGACAGAGTCGGGCCGAAGAAGGTCATCGTGTTCTCGCTCGTATCGATGATCGTCGCGGGAGTCGTGCTGCTCTTCGTATCGGGACCACTGCTGTTCTGGGTGTTCGGATTGATGCTGTGCTTGTTCGTCGGTCCGGCTCAATCGTCCTCGCGCACATATCTGGCGCGGCTCGCCCCGCCGGGACGCGAGGGCCAGTTCTTCGGTCTCTACGCGACGACGGGTCGAGCCGTGTCGTTTCTCGCGCCGACACTGTTCGGGCTGTTCGTGTTTCTGTTCGACGCCGATCGTGCTGGAATCGGCGGGTTGCTCGTCGTACTCGCCGTCGGGCTCGCGGCACTGCTGGCCGTGAAGTCTCCGGACAAGGTCTAAGGCGACACTCGCGAAAGGATTTCGGCAGCGAGGCGTTCGGGTGCTTCCTCGGGGATCCAGTGCGACACTCCGTCGAGTTCGACGAAAGAGTAGTCGGCGTCGACGAACTCACCGCAGCGCTCTGCGCCTGCTCGGCCGATGGCGGTGTCCCCGTTGCTCCACACGTACGTCGTGGGGATGCGCACCTCAGGAAGCTCACCGAACTCGTTCGTCATGGCTCGATACCAGTTGAGGGCTGCCGTCAACGCACCGGGCGCACTCAGGTGTTCGACGTACCTCTCGTCGGGGCTGTGCTCGGAGAACATGGCGCGCAGCCGAGCGGCGTTGTCCTCCAGCAGGACTCGCTCGGCCTTGTCCTCTTGTCGCAGGAGCGACATGTAGGTCGAGCGTTCGCGTTGGTCGGGGTCCTCGCGGAGAGCCCAGCCGAAGGCCGCGGTGTGTGGTACCGACACGGCGGTCAGCGAACGAACGTACTCGGGGTGCAGTCCCGCCAGCTGCCACGAGACGGCTGCTCCCCAGTCGTGCCCGACTATGTGGGCCGACTCCAGTCCGAATGCTCGGATGATCGACTGCACGTCACCGACCAACTTGGAGGACTCGTAGGCGTCGACACCGGTGGGCCGCGCACCAGGGGAGTAGCCGCGCTGATTGGGTGCGATGGTGCGCAGGCCCGCGGCAGTGAGCTGGGGAACGACTCGATCCCAGCAGTCGGATGTCTGGGGAAAACCGTGCAGGAGGACGACGGGAATGCCCTCGGCAGGTCCCTCGACGGCAACGTCGAAATCCAGATCATCGACGGACACCGTGGTCGTTGTCATGTGCAGTCCCTCTCAGCCGTGGTTCGGCTTCCACCCTCCCATGCCGAGCACGATCAGTCGTACCTGCTGTTCGGTGCGACGCAGCAACTCCCGTTCGTTCTCGCTGCCAGGCCTGTCGATCTCGAGCAGTCCGACGGTGGCAGTCAGCATCGTCGAGACGATCAGGTCGGCCGCCATTTCCAGGTCGGTGATGTCCCACCGTTCCAACCCTGGCATTCGGGAGAGATCGATGGTCAGTTCGCTGACGAACATGCGTAGCTCCGTGGCGAACGCTCTGCGAACTTCGGTGACTCCGCCGTAGCGCTCGCGCGCAAGGAATCGGAACTGGTCTTCGTGGGAGCGGACCTGACGGACGAGAATGCGTAGCGACTCGGTGGCGTTCTTGATGCTCGGGTCCTTGCGTGCATCACGAAGCATCTGCCTGAGCATCCGCATCGAATCCTCGACCAGTGCGACCCCCAGGTCCTCCATGGACGCGAAGTGACGATAGAACGCGGTGGGCACGATGCCCGCCGAACGCGTGACTTCCCGCAGGCTGACGCTGGCGAAGGAGCGGTCGCGCAGCAAATCCAGGGTGCCGTCGATGAGGGCTTGCCTCGTGCGCTCCTTGCGCTCGGCACGTGTGCCCGGTTCTGTCACGGGGTCGAGTTTATTGCTCTCCACTGCGAGATCACCTCCGGTCCTTCCGTGGCTACACCGTCGTTGTGATGACGGTCACTATCCGTGATCCTGTGTCGGTGCCATCACTTTTGCGTTGACAGGTCCCGGTGTGGATCTGCCACACTTGGATTCTAGTGCACAGACGTACACTCAATTGTTCGTCCGTTTCGACCGAGTGCGGGAGGCGACATGGCAATACAGCAGAAATCGCGTCGATCAGGATTTCGAGGCAAGTTCTCCTTGTTGTCCCTGTTCGAGGCCATGGCAACCCCGCATGCCCTCGACCGGTATCTGGAGTTGGTCGACCCGATGACCACCGTCAGGGATCTGCGCGGCGAGGTGACCGATGTACACCGGTCCACTTCGGACACCGTGACGTTGACGCTTCGCCCGACGCACCAGTGGGCGGGCTTCGAGGCCGGTCAGTTCGTTCAGGTCGGAGTCGTCATCGACGGAGTCCGCCACACGCGGTGCTACTCGCCTGCGTGCTCGCAGTACAGGTCCGACGGACGAATCGAACTGACCATCAAGGCGCACCCCGAGGGACTGGTCTCGCAGTACCTTCACCGCAACGCGCAACCAGGACTCGTGGTCAGCCTCTCGCAGGCGGACGGTACTTTCCATCTCCCGACGCCAAGGCCGGATCGCATTCTCCTGGTCAGCGGTGGGAGTGGAATCACGCCGGTGATGTCGATGCTCAGGACGCTGCTGGACGAGGGGTACAGCGGCGACCTGACCTTCCTTCACTACGCGTACACGGAGAACGACGTGTCGTATCGTGCAGAACTCGATGCTATCGCCAGTGAGCATCCCACTGTGCGTATCGCTCTGGCCTACACCGACCAAGTCGACGGTGGCGACCTGCACGGGTTCTTCGGCACAGAGCATCTCGACGCCGTCGCACCGTGGCACACCGATGCCGAGACGTACCTCTGCGGCCCACCGGGGTTGATGCGCGGAGTGAAAGGCGTGTACGAGGAACTCGGTCTGAGCGATCGCCTGCATCTCGAGGAATTTGCGGCCCCGACAATCGCCGTCTCGGAGGATGTAGACGGCGATGTGACGTTCTCGGACAGCAACGTGGTTGCGGAGAACTCGGGGCGGACGCTGCTGGAACAAGCGGAGGACGCGGGTCTCTCGCCTGCCTACGGCTGCCGCATGGGTATCTGCTTCACCTGCACGTCGGTCAAGACGTCGGGATGCACCACCAACGTCCAAACCGGCGAAATGGACAGTGAGCCGCACAAGAAGATTCAACTTTGTGTCTCAGTGCCCGTCGGCGACGTCGCCATCGAAATCTGACCGAATCGACCACATCTTTTCGACAACCGAAACGGAGAGTGTTTCAAATGTTCGGAATACCCTTGCCCTCACTGTCGTTGCCTTTCTTCGGCTCTGCTGAGAAGCCGGAGGGTTTGGCGCCGACCGTCCTGTCCTACGAGCAGGTCCAGGAGCTCGGCCGTGAGCTCGACGAGCTCCGAGCTCGCACCGTGGCCAAACTGGGTGACGAGGATCGTGAGTACATCTACAACATCGTCAAGACGCAGCGCGGCTTGGAGATCGCCGGGCGCGCGATGATGTATCTGCCTTTCCTGCCTCCGGTCTGGCTCGCGGGCGTCGGTGCGCTCGGTGTGTCGAAGATCCTCGACAACATGGAGATCGGCCACAACGTCATGCACGGCCAGTACGACTGGATGCGTGAGCCCGGGTTCAATTCACAGGTGTTCGAATGGGACACCGTGTGCCCGGCCGACCAGTGGAAGCACTCGCACAACTACATGCATCACACCTTCACCAATATCGTGGGCAAGGACCGTGACATCGGGTACGGAATCCTGCGGATGGACGAGGGTCAGAAGTGGAATCCGTACTACCTCGGCAATCCTGTCTACGCATTCCTGCTGATGACGTTCTTCGAGTGGGGCGTCATGCTTCACGATCTGGAGTCGGAGAACATCATTCAGGGCAAGCGAAAGTGGCACGACGTGAAGCCGCTGTTGAAGGGCATGTGGCGCAAGGCTGGTCGTCAGGTCCTCAAGGACTACGTGATCTTCCCTGCGCTGTCCGGTCCGTTCTTCGTCACGACCGTGGTCGGCAACGTCGGGGCCAACCTCATCCGCAATCTGTGGACCTACTCGATCATTTTCTGTGGCCACTTCCCGACGGGCGTGCAGACGTTCACCGAGGAGGAGACTGCAGACGAGTCGCGGGGAGAATGGTATGTCCGACAGATGCTGGGCTCGGCGAACATCGAGGGATCGCCGTTGTTCCACATCATGTCCGGCAACCTGTCCCACCAGATCGAGCACCACCTGTTCCCCGATCTGCCGGCGCATCGCTACCCCGAACTGGCTCCCGAAGTGAAAGCGCTGTGCGAGAAGTACGGATTGCCGTACAACACCGGCGGGTTCTTCAAGCAGATCGGTTCCGTGTGGGGCAAGATCTTCAAGCTTGCTCTTCCGAATTCGCTGACCGGATCCGAGCCGACGGTCGGTGTTATCGTCGAGCGCAAGAAGGTTGCTGCGTAAGTGGCCGGCGCTGTCGGGCCCGAATCCGAATCAGGGGTGGTCGTGGTGGTAGGCAAGTTCGAACGCAACAAGGACACCGTGCAGGAATTGACGGAGTCCGCCGCGAATCATGTGGGAAAGATCGCCGTCATCATCGCGGGGGCGGTTCGCGATGTCACCCGTGAGATCGGCGACTGGGTGTCCGACGGGATCGAAATGCGCGAGGCCGCAAAGAAGGCTCGCGAAGATTCGCCGGTCGGCAAGGTCATCAACGGAGAGTTCGAGAACCGCTGACCTTTCAGCCTTGACGATCCATTAGAGCGTTACCGCCGACGCCGGGTCACCGGTCCGCGAGGACCGGGGGCTCGGCGTCCGGCATTTTCGGATCTCGAGGCGAAACAATCTCAAAGAATGTTTGGCGTTCGTTTTCATACTTTCGGATCGCCAAATGGGTTACCGTTACCGGACGAACCACTAAGCGGCAGGAAAGGCGGCTCGACATGCGGTTGGATACCTCGTTCGCGCATTCCACGACCACATCTCATTCAATTGATCGCTCGTCGGCTCGCCCTGGCCGCGGAAACACACACGCTCTCGAATCGCTGAGCGCGCAGGTCGTGGCGCGATGCTTCCGAGCCGACAGGCTTCCGGTGAACGGTGAGCTGGAACCGGTGCGCTTGGCTGCCGATGATCTTGCGCGAAGCGGAGTGGCGCTACGCGACGCTCAGCGAGCCGTACACGTGGCTGTCAGTGCGGGACTCAGGACCAGCGTCGACGGCGACGCGGGTAGTGACGGCACGGATGTAGTCGGCAATGCAGTGTTCATGATGCGAGTTCTCGAGATACTGGGCAATGTCGTGTCCTCTACCTACCTCGATCACTGCAGGCAGGATTCGGGTGCGACGGGGGAGCGGGTCGCACAGTTGGTCGACCTTCTCGCATCGGACGATCCCGAAGCGCGTGCGGTTGCCGAGCGCAACGGAATCGAGGTAGCCGCGGAGTACGACGTGGTGTTCGTCCGATTCGTCGAAAGCGGCGCAGACGGCGGTCGGTCGATCACCCGGACACTCGACGCCGCTGCGGTCGCTGCTGCAGAGGCTGCCCTTGCCTCGGCCTCCTCCGTACGTGGTGCGTTGATCTCGCTGACCGCAGCGGGAGGAACCATTCTGGTGCCCTGCGTGGAATCGAACTCGGTCGAAGAATGTGTCGCTCGAGTCGGCTCGGTCCTACGCGTTGGAACTGTGTCCGCGACTGCGCGAGCGGCGCTAGGCGCCATCGAAGGTGCGGTGACCCACTGCCGCGAGTTGGTGGACCTGGCGAGATCGCTTCGGATGCAACCCCGGTTGTACCGCACGAGCGACTTGGCGCTGGAATATCAACTGTCGCGCCCCGGGCCCGGACGCTCGCGACTGCGATCGGTCATCGCACCGCTCGACGCGTTCCCGGAACTCATGCACACATTGCGGACCTTCGTCGACAGCGAAGCGAACCGTCGGGCGAGTGCGAAGTCCCTCTATGTTCACCCCAACACAGTCGATTACCGGTTGAAGCGAATAGAACAACTGACGGGAGTCGACCCGCTGAGTTCCACAGGGCTCATGTCTCTGCATGCGGCCCTCGTGGTGGACAGCCTCGAGCAGGCAAGCGTTGCACCTATTTCGCGCGAGAACGTGATCGCCGAAGCGTCGTGACCCTCGGTGCGGCGCCGACCGTCACTGCGCGATCGGCGCCCACGCAGCGGACGCTGTCAGTGATTACTCGGAACCCGGCGTCCGTTATCTCTCACACCGGAAGATGTGGATAGTCCGGGCTTCGGTGTTGGAACGCAAGGATGTTCGGATTCGCCACTGCGCCGTCGCGGATCTCGATCGATCGCTTGATGGTGTCATCGGCATCCCACGCGGCTGGGCCGTCGAGGACGGTACTGATGAACGGCAACAGCGATTCGCTGATTTCCCACGTCGCCGAATCCCAGAGGTACGACGGACTGTGGTCGACTGCGTAGTACCGGACGTTGTCGCCCACGGTGAACATGGGATCGGTGAACGAGGTTGGACGCGCCCATTCGAAACCCATGCCTTCGTCGCACGAGACATCCACGATCAGAGTGCCCGGATCGATCGATTCGAGGTCGGCGTTGGTGAGAAACGTCAACGGTGAATTCGTATCCTGCAGAACGCAGTTGACGATTATATCGTGATCGCCGAGGAATTCCGACAGGGGAACACGCCCGGTGTCCGTCAAAGCCCTACTGCGACGCGGGTTCTCGCCGTCGAGGTCGAAGTTGACGATTCTCGCGGAGTGGATCGGGGAGCTCACCGCGGTGACTCCGCGCTGAGTGAGTACGTCGACCTCGTGAATGCCGTGAGCGTTCAGAGCAGTGACCGCGCCGCGGGCAGTTGCCCCGAAACCGATAACGGCTGCTTTGAGCCTGCGACCGTAGTCACCGGTTGCGCCGATCAGCTGCATCGCGTGCAGAACCGAGCAGTATCCAGCGAGCTCGTTGTTCTTGTGAAAGACATGCAGACTGAACCATCCATCTGCTGTCCAGTGATTCATGGCTTCGAACGCAATCAGAGTCAGCTTGCGGTCGATGGCGACCTGCGTCAGTTTCTCGTCCTGTACGCAATGTGGCCAGCCCCATAGAATTTGGCCGTGCCGCAAGGACTCCAGGTCGGTCGACTGCGGTTTGGGGAGAAGGATCACATCGCACTGATCCACGAGTTCCGCGCGGGAACGCATGCCGCCGGTGAGCGACGCGATGTACTCGTCGGAGATTCCGAAGGGCAGTCCGTATCCGGTCTCGAAATAGATTCGACGCCTGAGCTCGTCGGGAATCCGGTCGATGTGCAAGGGATGTATCGGGAGGCGGCGTTCGTTCGGCTTCGATGACCGTGACGTGACGCCGAGGGTGAACTGGTGCACAATGGCCCCTTCGGTTGAGATCAGTCAACCACAACTCTGGCGCCCCGCTGACCCCTCGAGCAGCGCATCGAGCCGAACTCGGAAGCCTCCACCGAGTGAATTGAGCGAGCGGGTACACTCGTTCTCCGTGCTCGTACGAGGCCAACGGCCGGCGACGAGCAACGCCTCCGTAGCTCAGGGGATAGAGCAAGGGCCTTCTAATCCCTTGGTCGCAGGTTCGAATCCTGCCGGGGGCACTTCTCGGTGAGAAGGTGGTTCATGCGCGACATCCTCGATGATCTGTTAGCCGTGTGGCGTGCCGGAGGAACGGTCGGCATCGGAACCGTCGTACGTACGTTCCGATCGGCGCCGCGTCCTGCAGGCGCGTCGATGATGGTGAGTTCGGATGGTTCGGTACACGGATCGGTATCGGGTGGTTGCGTCGAGTCGGCGGTCTACGAGGCTGCGACGCTTGTTGCGGCCACCGGAAATCCGGTTCTCGAACGCTACGGAGTCAGTGACGACGATGCGTTCGCGGTGGGTCTGACATGCGGCGGGATACTGGACATCTTCGTCGAATCCGTCTCGCAGAACACCTTTCCCGAACTCGGCGCAGTCGCCGACGCCATAGCGGCCGACCGTCCCGTTGCCGTAGCGACGGTTGTCCGGCATCCTCTCGTCGAACGCGTCGGCCTGCGCATCGTGATCGAAGAGACCGACCATGCCGGTTCCGTGGGATCGGCCCGGTCCGATGCTGCGGTCGTCGACGACGCGCGTGGCTTGTTGGCGTCCGGGCGGACGGAAACGTTGACCTATGGACCCGACGGGGAGCGCCTAGGAGATGGGATGGACGTGTTCGTTTCCTCCTACGCCCCGCGCCCGCGCATGCTGGTTTTCGGCGCCATCGATTTCGCAGCCGCCGTCGCCGAACAGGGCACGTTCCTCGGTTATCGCGTCACGGTGTGCGATGCACGGGAGGTCTTTGCCACGCAACAGCGGTTTCCGTCCGCCGCCGATGTGGTCGTCGACTGGCCGCACCGCTACCTCGCCGGACAGATCGCTGCGGGCGCGGTGGATGACCGGACGGTTGTGTGCGTGTTGACACACGACCCGAAATTCGACGTTCCGCTGCTGGGCATAGCTTTGCGCCAGGCGAACTTTGCGTTCGTCGGAGCAATGGGATCCCGCCGGACCCACGAAGATCGCCTGCTTCGATTGCGGGAGGCCGGGTCGACCGAGGTCGAACTCGCGCGATTGTCGAGTCCTATCGGCTTGGACCTGGGGGCCCGGACTCCGCAGGAGACAGCGGTGTCGATCGCCGCCGAGATCGTCGCGCGTCGATGGGGTGGAACAGGGGAGCGGCTCGCGGGTCAGCGGGGACGCATTCACCACGACTGAGCGTGTGCCACGTCATATGATCTACGACGTGCAGTAGGACTTTGGGGGCGCTGGGTATCTGCGCACTGCAGAGACCTCTTACTCTGGGTGTATGGCAGCACCGCATGTGGAGACGAAGGAACCGGCATCGAGCGAGTCCACGGGGCTGGCGTCGACCTCGGTGTTCGCGACGGCCGGCCTCATCGCCGCTGTCGTGGCTGCCCTCGTGATCAGTCTGTCGGCTTCGGACGCATTGGTTCTGCTCGGCATTCCCGATCCGGGTCCGGCGACAACCTATGGCCTCCCGGCTGTGCGCGCAATCGGTGAGATCGCGGTGTCGATCGCCATCGGTTCGTTCCTTCTCGCCGCGTTCCTGGTTCCACCGCAGAGGAGCGGGGTACTCGACGTCGGCGGCTATCGCGCCGTACGGACCGGGTCGGTCGCTGCAATCGTGTGGGCTGCCTGCGCACTGGTTCTCGTACCCCTGACGCTGTCCGACACTTCTGGGCAACCCTTCACCGTGGCCGTCCAGCCGAGCAACTTGTGGGTCGCGCTCGATCAGGTTGAGATCGCGAGCGCATGGCGATGGACAGGCCTTCTTGCCGTGGTGCTCGCGATCCTGTCACGCGCGGTGCTTCGTTGGTCGTGGACGCCCCTGCTGCTGGTGTTCGCACTCGGAACGCTCATGCCGATCGCCGTCACCGGTCACTCGTCTTCGGGCGGCTCGCACGACGTCGCGACCAACAGTCTGATTCTGCACCTGGTCGGCGCGACGTTGTGGGCGGGTGGATTGTTCGCGGTACTCGCACATGCTCGACGCAAAGGTGCGCACACCGACGTGGCGACCAGACGATTCTCGGCGATCGCGACCGTGTGTTTCGTCGTCATGGCCGCCTCGGGAGTCATCAATGCACTCGTCCGCGTATCGATCTCGGACCTGTTCGACACCCTGTACGGACGGTTGATCCTGGGGAAGATTTTCGCGCTCGTCGTGCTTGGGATCTTCGGGTGGGTTCAGCGTCGCCGCTCCTTGCCCGCGCTCGCGGAGAACCCCGAATCACGAGGAGCGTTGATCCGCTTCGCCGGCGGCGAGGTTCTGGTGATGGCAGCCACGATCGGCCTGGCCGTCGGTCTCGGGCGCACTCCGCCGCCCTCGGACGTCGATCCCAACCTTTCCCTCACCGAGGCGGCACTGGGATACGACTTGAACGGGCCCCCTTCGGTGGCTCGGCTCGCGTTCGACTGGCGGTTCGACCTGATCTTCGGGACCGCGTCGATCGTGCTCGCGGTGGTGTACCTGCTCGGTGTACGGAGACTGCGCAAGCGGGGTGACGCTTGGCCGGTCGGCAGGACCGTCGCATTCGTGCTCGGGTGTCTGACGATGCTGGTTGCGACGTCCTCGGGCGTTGGAAGGTACTCGCCTGCGACGTTCAGCGTGCATATGGGCGCCCACATGGCCCTGTCGATGCTGGTACCGGTTCTCCTTGCCCTCGGAGGTGCCTTGACTCTGGCGCTCCGGGCCCTGCCCGCTGCGGGCAAGGATGGGATTCCGGGACCGCGAGAGTGGTTGCTGCTTGCTCTGCACAGTCCGGTCTCGAGGTTCCTGACCCAACCCGTCGTCGCGGCGGTGCTGTTCGTCGGCGGTTTCTACGCGCTGTACCTCGGCGGCATCTTCGGTGCGATTCTCGACAATCACGCCGCTCACCTGCTCATGAACGCTCACTTCATACTCAGCGGGTACCTCTTCTACTGGGTGGTCATCGGGGTCGATCCGTCACCGCGGCAGATCCAGCCGATCACGAAGCTCGCGATGGTCTTCGGTTCGCTGCCGTTCCATGCGTTCTTCGGTGTTGCGCTGATGAGCATGAACACGGTGATGGGCGGCTGGTACTACCGCACGCTCGGTCTCGACTGGAATGCCGATCTGATGGCCGATCAGAAGCTCGGCGGCGGCATCGCTTGGGCGACAGGTGAGATCCCTCTGGTGCTGGTGATGCTCGCACTGCTGGTTCAGTGGTCCCGTAGCGACGACCGAAACGCTCAGCGGACGGACCGCGCGGCTGATCGCGATCACGACGCCGACCTTGCCGCACACAACGCGATGTTCGCCGAATTGGCTCGACGAGACCGCGAGGCCGATCGCTGAGTTCGACTGTTCGTCAGTCGGCCGCGGTGATCTTGGTGAGAATCCGCTGCAGCTCCTCGCGCTCGGCGGCGTCGAGAGTGTCGAACAGTTCGACTGCCACTTTGCCTCGCGCGTCGTCGATATCGTGCAGCCTGGTGCGCCCGGTGTCGGTCAGTGACACCAGGACGGCTCGACGATCCGCTGGATCGTCAGCACGGGTCACGAGATCGGCAGCTTCGAGTGAGTCCACGATGTCCGTAGCCGATCGGGCGACGATGCGCAGCTGATCCGCGAGGGCGCGCAACCTCATCGGTTGCCCTTCGCGGGCCAAGACATGCAGCGCCCGGCTCTGGGACGGATTGAGGCCGAAGGGTTCGAGTGCGCCCATGTGCGTGTGGCGTATCCGGCGCGCGACGGCCATGAACGAATCGGCGAGGTTCGGGGTGTCTCCCGTGTGCATGGCGACAGCATAGCCCGGGTTGCCCGCAACCTCATAATGAGGTAACCTCTGCTTTATGCTTCACTTCGACCCAGGAGGATTACTTGGTACGCACACAAAGAGAAATCGCTGTCACTGATCCAGCGCCCGTCGGGCGAGTGCTCGCACTCTTTCGTCCCTATCGCACCCGCATCGCGGTCGTCACCGCGATCATCGTCTTCAGCGCCGTCGTCGCGCTGGCGTCACCCTTGCTTCTCCGCGAGCTGTTGGATCATGCCATCCCCGATCGCGACGTCACCCTCGTCACGCTGATCGCAGCCGGCATGATCGCCGTCGCAGTCGTCACCAATACCCTCGGCGTTCTGCAGACGTGGATGTCCAACGGTGTCGGTCAAAAACTCATGCACGACCTGCGGGTTGCCGTCTACAGCCACCTGCAGCGGCAGTCGCTCGGGTTCTTCGCGCGCACACGCACCGGTGAGGTGCAGTCACGCATCGCCAACGACATCGGCGGGATGCAATCCGTCGTCACCAACACGGCGACCTCCATCGCACAGAACGCGACCACGGTGTTCGCCACGATCATCGCGTTGTTCTTACTCGACTGGAAGCTCGCGCTGTTTTCGCTGATCATCCTGCCTGTCTTCGTGAGAATCGCACGGCGTATCGGCAACGAACGCCGCAAGATTTCCACCACACGACAGAAGTTGCTCGGTGAACTGTCCGTTCAGATCGAAGAGTCACTGTCGGTCAGCGGAATCCTTCTCGGCAAGACCACTGGATCCTCCGGTGTGTTGACCGAGCAGTTCGCGAAGCGGTCCGACGAGGTCGCCGACGTCGAACTCAGAGCGATGATGGCAGGCAAATGGCGCATGGCGAGCATGCAGATCAGCTTCGCCATCATGCCGGCGCTCGTGTACTGGTTCGCAGGTATCACCATCGGGAACGGAAGTGCCCTCACCGTAGGAACATTGGTGGCGTTCACCACGCTTCAGACTCAACTCTTCCGTCCAACGATGCAGTTGCTGAGCACCGGCGTCGAAGTGCAGAGTTCACTTGCACTCTTCGGTCGAGTCTTCGAGTATCTCGACCTCCCGGTGGACATAGACGAGCCCGCTTCGCCCACCGTCGTCGTGCGCGAGAACGTGCAAGGCAATGTCGCCTTCGAACACGTGGGATTTACCTACACGGATGCCACGCAGCCGACGTTGACCGATATCGACATCGATGTGCCGGCGGGAACCACGCTCGCACTCGTCGGATCCACCGGGTCGGGCAAGACCACGCTCGGCTATCTCGCGGCACGGCTACACGACCCGAGCGAGGGTCGAATCACGATCGACGGCATCGATCTTCGAGACCTGAGTACCTCCGCTGTCGCCGATCTCGTTGGCGTCGTATCCCAGGAGACGTACCTGTTTCACGCGTCGATTCGTGAGAATCTGAGGTTCGCCAAGCCCGACTCGAGCGACGTCGAGATCGAACAAGCGGCGCGCATCGCCCAGATCCATGACTTCGTCGTAGCTCTCGACGACGGATACGACACGTTGGTCGGCGAGCGCGGATACCGATTCTCCGGCGGAGAGAAGCAGCGCCTCGCGATCGCACGCACAGTGCTGCGGAACCCACCGATCCTGATCCTCGACGAGGCCACGAGTGCGCTGGACAACAGCACCGAGCGTGCCGTGCAGAAGGCACTGGACGAGCTGATGAAAGGCAGAACGACGATTCTCATCGCCCATCGGCTTTCGACCGTACGGGCGGCAGACCGCATCGCTGTTCTCGATCGCGGACGGGTCGTGGAAATCGGCACGCACGAGCAGTTGATCGGAGCCGACGGCCGGTACGCAGAATTGGTGCACGCGTCGGAAGGCGTTCCCGCAGTGATCGATCCAGAACGCGTCGCAGCGTAATTCGGCCCGAGACAGGACGGACAATGTATTACACCCTCGTCGACAGCGTCCGTGCCGAGATCGACATCAAGAAGTCCCGGTTCGTCGCTGTCGTTGCCCGAGCCGACTCCTCAGGAGCTGCACGAACTGTCGTCGCGGACGCCAGGAAGGCGAACAGTGCAGCAGGACATCATTGTTCCGCGTTCCTCGTCGGCGACGTTCCTGGAACGAGAATCGCACGCAGCAGTGACGACGGTGAACCGAGCGGAACTGCGGGGAACCCGATGCTCGAAGTCCTGACCGGCCACAACCTGACCAACGTCGTCGCTGTCGTCACCAGATTCTTCGGTGGCACCAAGCTCGGCACCGGCGGGCTGACCCGCGCCTATTCCGGTGCGGTGGCCGAGGCGCTGGCGGATGCACGATTGAACCGGAGAGTCCAGCGTGACCTGATCGGAGTCGAGCTCGATCACGCCGACGTCGGACGAATCGAGTCCGAGCTCCGCGGGCGCGGAATCACGGTCGTGTCGGTCGACTACCGGGCTCGCGCGGTGTTGACGCTCGCGGTGCCCGACGCCGAGGTCGTGTTCGGTGTTCTCGCCAATCTGACCTCAGGGACTGCGGAGCCTGCGCTGCTCGGTTCCGAGTACATCGACGAGGCCGTTTAGGTCCTAGCACGACGCACCGACGAGTTTTTCGTCGACAACGCTTCCGGCAGTGGGTTGTACACAGGTGTCGGCTTTATCCACAGATTGCGTTTCCGCCCGTTTTCGGTGGCGTTTCCACGGCACAGTGGATACGAGTCGGGTGCCACCCGATCGAAATCGACAGCCGAGGGGGCAGTTCATGTACGAGGCGCAATGTGCAGTGGTGGGGACGGTCATCACCAATCCGGTCAAGCGAGTGACCGCATCCGGTGACGAGGTACTGAGCTTTCGAATGGCAAGCAACGCGCGACGACAAGATCGCACGAGTGGCGAGTGGACCGACGGCGGCACCCTGTTTCTGACGGTCACCGCCTGGCGCAGGTTGGTCAAAGGCGTCGGCGGGTCGTTGATGAAGGGTGATCCCGTCATCGCCTACGGGCAGCTCAGAACAAACGAGTACACCACGAGAGAAGGCGTGGAACGATCTGCTCTCGAGATGACCGCCAGCGCGATCGGTCCCGATCTCGCACGCTGCATCGTCAAGGTCGAGCGCGCCAAGCCGGTGTACGCGTCGACGCAGGACGAAGGCCGGGAGGAGGACGAGTCCGATGACTCCTACGTTGAATCCGGCAGCGCAACCGGATTCGATGAGCCCGAATCCACGTCGGAATCGCAAGAGCCAGTGGGTGTGGGCGCCTAGGTGCCCAGGCGATCACCTTCGTAGTCCGGGCCCGCGTCAATGGTCGATTCGGGCCCGGATGAAAGTGGAGCCGATCAGGCGATAGTGTCGGAGGCGCTGTGGACCGATAAGCTGGCCCACATGGCGGAATTCATCTACACCATGAAGAAGGTGCGCAAGGCGCACGGCGACAAGGTCATCCTCGACGACGTCACGATGAGCTTCTACCCAGGAGCGAAGATCGGCGTCGTCGGTCCCAACGGCGCCGGCAAGTCCAGCATCCTGAAGATCATGGCCGGGATCGACCAGCCCGGAAACGGTGAGGCGTTCCTCGCCCCGGGTGCATCGGTCGGCATCCTCATGCAGGAACCGATCCTCGACGAAACCAAAACAGTTCGTGAGAACGTCGAAGACGGCCTCGGCGAGACAATGGTGCAGCTCAAGCGCTACAACGAGATCGCGGAGCTCATGGCTACCGATTACTCGGACGAGCTCATGGAAGAGATGGGTGAGCTGCAGGAGAAGCTCGACCACGCCGACGCGTGGGAGGTCGATTCTCAGCTCGAGCAGGCCATGGACGCGCTGCGTTGCCCGCCGCCCGAGTCCGGTGTCACCAACCTCTCCGGTGGTGAGAAGCGCCGTGTCGCGTTGTGCAAGCTGCTGCTCAGTAAGCCGGACCTGCTGCTTCTCGACGAACCGACCAACCACCTGGACGCCGAGTCGGTGTTGTGGCTCGAGCAGCACCTCGCGGCCTACGCTGGTGCGATTCTCGCCGTGACCCACGACAGGTACTTCCTCGATCACGTTGCGCAGTGGATCTGTGAGGTGGACCGCGGAAGGCTGCACGCCTACGAGGGCAACTACTCCACATACCTGGAGCAGAAGGCTGCGCGACTCGAGGTCGCGGGCAAGAAGGACCAGAAACTTCAGAAGCGCCTCAAGGACGAGCTCGCCTGGGTCCGCTCCGGAGCCAAGGCTCGCCAGGCGAAGAGCAAGTCGCGTCTGGCCCGCTACGACGAGATGGTGGCCGAAGCGGAGAAGACCAGGAAGCTCGACTTCGACGAGATCCAGATCCCGAATCCGCCACGGCTCGGTGACGTCGTGGTCGAGGTGAAGAGCCTGGACAAGGGGTTCGACGGTCGCGTTCTGATCAAGGACCTGTCGTTCACGTTGCCGCGTAACGGCATCGTCGGCGTCATCGGCCCCAACGGAGTCGGTAAGACGACGCTGTTCAAGACCATCGTGGGTCTGGAGGAGCCGGACGGCGGCGAGGTCACGGTCGGTCAGACGGTCAAGCTCAGCTACGTCGACCAGAACCGTTCGGGTATCGACTCGAAGAAGACCGTCTGGGAGACGGTGTCCGAGGGCCTGGACTTCATCACCGTCGGGACCTCGGAGTTCCCATCGCGCGCCTACATCAGTTCGTTCGGCTTCAAGGGGCACGATCAGCAGAAGCCGGCCGGAGTGCTCTCGGGTGGTGAGCGAAACCGTCTCAATCTGGCGATGACGCTCAAGCAGGGCGGCAACCTGATCCTGCTCGACGAACCGACCAACGATTTGGACGTGGAGACACTCGGCTCGCTGGAGAACGCGCTCGAAGAGTTCCCGGGTTGTGCCGTGGTCATCTCGCACGACCGGTGGTTCCTCGACCGGACGTGTACTCACATCCTGGCCTGGGAAGGCGGCTTCGGAGACAACGAAGCAGCCTGGTACTGGTACGAGGGCAACTTCGAGGGTTACGAGGCCAACAAGGTCGAGCGGCTGGGACCGGATGCGGCTCGCCCGCATCGCGTCACGCACCGCAAGTTGACCAGGGACTGATCGTTGGCCGACAAGAGATTCGAGTACCGACTTCAAGTCCGGTGGAGCGACTCGGATCGGCTCGGGCACGTCAACAACACCCGATTCGTCGAATATCTTCAGGAAGCTCGGGCGAACTTCATCACGCAATGCCTGCTCGAGGCGGAGGGTGCGCGGGGAGCGACGGTCGTGCGCAAGCTGACCATCGACTTCCTGCGCCCCTTGTTCGACGACTCGGGTCCGTTGGCGATCGAGATTTCGATTTCGAGCATCGGAAGGACGTCGTTCGGCGTCCGGCATGCGGTGCGCGATACCCACGGTGCGCTGTGCGCCGAGGCCACTGCCGTCATGGTTGCGTTCGACCTCGACACGCAGCACGCTCGGCCGTTGATCGACCGTGAGAAGGCAGTGCTCGCCGACTACGTCCACACCGCGCTCGACACCGAGTAGCCCGGCACCGCCGTCCGCACGACCGTTCCCCGATAGGCTCGCTGAGGCGAGGCCTTCGGGGCAACCGGTGGGCGCGGAAATCCTCACAAGGGAGTGTGGTTCAAGACATGCCGAACACGGCGGGTACGACGGATACCGACTGGACGAAAGAACTGCCGCCGGAGTTGACATCGCGGTTGCCGGAGATCGAGGCGGCGTACTTCGCACACGTCGACCTGGCCGATCGTGGCAACACCATCACCTCTGCAGAGCAGTACGTGTTCCGGTTGCACCTGCAGCTCGCTGCCCGCCGGATTCAGGGCAACGCCAATGTCCGGCTTCACGTTCCAGACGAGTCGAACACGGCGACGGGGCCGTCGTTGCAGATCGTCACCGATGACATGCCGTTGCTGGTCGAGTCGGTCGTGTCGGGGCTGTCGCGGTTGGGCGTCTCGGTCACGGAGATCATCCATCCCATCCTTTCGGTCACGCGCGAGCACGATGGGCGCCTCGTAGACGTCGGATCTTCCGCTCCGGGGACAGCTCGTGAATCGTGGATGCATCTGCAACTCGGCACCGGCGTCTCCGAAGACGTACTCGCTACGGTGGAACCTGCCATCAGGCAGGTGTTGAACGACGTTCGTGAAGTCATCGGTGATACCGAAGCCATGCGTGAGATCCAGAATTCGGTTGCGGCAACGCTGGAGGACGCGGCGACCGGGCGCGAGGCGACTGCCGCCGCTGAGCTACGCGACGCAGCCGGATTGCTGCGATGGCTGGCCGACGGCCACTACACGCTCCTCGGGTACCGCAAGTACATCGCGACGGAGGGTGCGGACGGAACGGTGCGCGCCGTGTCCGACGACGACAGCGGACTCGGAGTGCTGCGCCGCGACCAGGGCCTCGTGTCGGACTCGTGGACGCTCGACACACGGACCGAACTGGTCAACCTGACGCAGGGGTCGAGCCCAGCGACAGTGCACCGCTCGGTCTACCCGTATTTCGTGACCCTCTTCGACTCGGCGAATCCAGAGTTCGGAGAGCACCGGTTCGTCGGAGTGTTCACCGTGACCGCGTTGCACGAGAACGTCCTCGATATCCCCGTCATCGAATCGCGTGTGCGGTCGGTGATCGATCGCGCGGGTTACGACCTGTCGTCCTTCTCCGGTCAAGCGTTGCTCGAGGTACTCCAGTCGATACCTCGCGCAGAACTGTTCGCGACCGATTCCGACGCTCTGTACGAAACAGCCACAGCCGTTCTTGCGCTCGGTCGCCGACGGAAGGTCAAGGTATTTCTACGTGAGGACTCCAACGGTGCCTTCGTTTCGGCGCTCGTGTACCTGCCTCGCGATCGGTACACCACCCGGGTCCGGCTGGCCGTTCAGGATGCACTCCTTCGCGAACTGCGCGGTTCGGCAATCGATTACACCGCGCGGGTCACCGAGTCCGATCTCGCCCTTCTGCACGTGACCGTGCGACGCGACCGCGAGCAGTCGGGCGCCCCCGATCTCACCCGCGACAACGTGGCGCGGATCGAAGCGTTGCTCACCGAGACGATCAGGACCTGGGAAGACGGCTTGGCCGAGGCGGTGACGGCGAGTGCGACCACGGACTCGGGCGTCGCATCCAAGTACGCAGACGCCTTGCCCGAGGCATACAAGCAGGATTTCGGGCCCGAACGTGCCGTGTTCGACATCGCGCGTTTCGAGGCCTTGGCCGACGGTGCCATCGACATGCAGCTGTACCGCAACGCCGAATCCGACATCGGGAGTTGGCGTTTCAGCCTGTACATCGGTGGTAGGGGAGTGTCCCTCAGTCAAGTTCTCCCGGTCCTGCAGAGCCTGGGTGTCGAGGTCGACGACGAAAGACCGTATCCGGTAGTTCGCCCGGATGGACTGCAGTGCTGGATCTACGATTTCGGGGTGTCGGCGTCTCGCGAGATGCTGCTGGCTGCGATCGATGGTGACCTCGATGCCGAATTGCAGGGAGCCGGCGCTGCAGATCGCGAATCGCGTGTCCAACTCCGGTTCACCGATGCCTTCACCGCGGTGTGGGAAGGGCGCGCAGAGGCGGACCGATTCAACGAGCTGGTCATGCGTGCAGGTCTCGACTGGCGGCAGGCGCTGGTTCTGCGTGCGTACGCAAAGTACCTGCGGCAAGCCAATTTTCCGTACAGTCAGTTCAACATCGAGGGCGTTCTGCTGGCCAATCCGCGCACTGCGCAGTTGCTCGTCGGACTGTTCGAGGCGCAATTCGATCCAGACAACGCCTCCGAGGATCGGTCCCTCGAACTGAGTGGCGAACTGAAGTCGTTGATCGATCAGGTCATCAGCCTCGACGCAGACCGCATTCTCCGCGCCATCTTCGAATTGATCCGAGCGACGCTGCGCACCAACTTCTACGTGGTCGACGACGGTGATACGCGTCGGGAGTTCCTCTCGCTCAAGCTCGATCCGCAGCAGATCGAGGAACTGCCCAAGCCCAAGCCGACCTTCGAAATCTTCGTGTACTCCCCCCGTGTCGAAGGCGTCCATCTCCGTTTCGGGGCAGTTGCACGTGGTGGATTGCGATGGTCGGACCGTCGGGAAGACTTCAGGACCGAGGTGCTTGGCCTCGCCAAAGCGCAAATGGTCAAGAATGCCGTCATCGTGCCGGTCGGCGCGAAGGGTGGCTTCGTCGTCAAGCGTCCGCCTACCGCATCGGGCGATGCCGCGACCGATCGCGCCGCGACAGCCCAGGAGGGGCAGGCCTGTTACAGACTCTTCATCGCCGGCCTGCTGGATGTCACCGACAACTTGGATCGTGCAACCGGATCGGTGATTCCGCCGAGCAGGGTAGTGCGCCGTGACGACGACGACACCTATCTCGTCGTCGCCGCCGACAAGGGCACCGCGACGTTCTCGGACCTGGCCAACTCGGTGGCGGAGGAGTACGGATTCTGGTTGGGTGACGCCTTCGCGTCCGGCGGCTCCGCGGGGTACGACCACAAGGCAATGGGGATCACCGCGAAGGGCGCGTGGGAAAGCGTCAAACGTCACTTCCGTGAAATCGGAATCGATACGCAGAAACAAGATTTCACCGTCGTTGGCGTCGGAGACATGAGCGGTGACGTGTTCGGCAACGGAATGCTGCTCAGCCGTCACATCGGACTGCTCGCGGCCTTCGACCACCGGCACATCTTCCTCGACCCGACCCCTGATCGGGCTCGGTCCTTCGCCGAACGTGAGCGGTTGTTCGCACTGCCGCGCTCGTCGTGGGCGGACTACGACGCGTCGCTGATCTCGCCTGGTGGTGGAGTGTGGGAGAAGACGGTCAAATCGGTACCGGTCAGTGCGCAGGTGCGGGAAGCGCTCGGTCTGGGCCAGGACGTTACTTCGTTGTCGCCGCCCGAACTGATCCGTGCGATTCTGACGGCGCCCGCCGATTTGTTGTGGAACGGCGGGATCGGTACGTACATCAAGGCATCGAGCGAATCGAACGCCGACGTCGGTGACAAGTCGAACGACGCGGTTCGGGTGAACGGCAACGACGTTCGTGCGACAGTGGTCGGCGAGGGTGGCAACCTCGGCGCCACCGCACTCGGGCGCATCGAGTACGACATGGCGGGCGGTCGAATCAACACCGATGCCGTCGACAACTCCGCTGGCGTCGACTGCTCTGACCACGAGGTCAACATCAAGATCCTGCTCGAAGCCGCAATCGCCGACGGGGCGCTGGACCGAGACGACCGCGACGAGTTGCTCGCCTCGATGACGGACGAAGTCGGTCGATTGGTGTTGTGGGACAACATCATGCAGAACGAACTGCTGGGAACATCGCGGTTCGACGCGCCGGCGTTGCTGACCGTTCACCGACGCGTCATCGAAGATCTGGAGACGAGGCGTGGACTCGATCGGGAGCTCGAAGCTCTGCCGAGCGAGACCGAGATTCGCAAGCGTAAGGCAGAAGGACGTGGACTGACCTCTCCGGAGCTTGCGACATTGATGGCTCACGTCAAACTGACCCTGGAAAGCGATCTGCTCGCGAGCGAGTTGCCCGACAGCGACGTGTTCGCGTCGCGATTGCCCAAGTACTTCCCGGCGCCGTTGCGGGAGCCCTACGCGAGCTCGATCACCTCCCATGCGCTTCGCAGGCAGCTGGTCGCCACCACCCTGACCAACGAAACCGTCGACCGCGGCGGTATCACGTACGTCTACCGGTTGGCCGAAGATGCCGGTGCCACGGGGACCGACGCAGTGCGCGCGTTTGCCGCCGCCACCGCGATCTTCGGTCTCGAAGACCTGTGGCAGGAGATTCGCACCGCAGGCATGCCGACGGCGTCCTCGGACGAATTGCTCCTCGAATCGAGGAGGGTCCTCGACCGTGTGGCTCGGTGGTTGCTGACCAACCGTCCGCAACCACTGGCTGTCGGCGCCGAGATCAGCAGGTACGCGGGCAAGGTCGCTGCATTGAGCGGAATGGTCGGCGGATGGATCGACGGCCACCACTCGCGAAATCTCGACGGTCGCCTGAAAGCTGCCGTCGGCCGCGGAGCACCCGAAGAGCTTGCGACCAAGGTCTTTCGGCTACTCGACGTCTTCTGTCTGCTCGACGTCATCGATGTCGCCGACATCGTCGAGCAGGACCCGGCCGAGGTGGCCGAACTGTACTTCGCGTTGGATGCGCATATCGGGATCGATTGGTTGCTGACGTCGGTGTCCGGACTCGCGAGAGGAGACCGCTGGCATTCGCTGGCTCGCCTGGCCCTTCGCGACGACCTGTATTCATCTCTGCGCGCGATCACCAGGGAAGTGATTCTCGGCGGCGAGCCGCACGAGAGCACGGCCGAGAAGATCGCCGAATGGGAGTCGACGAACATGTCGAGGCTGGCACGCGCACGTGCAGCCCTCCGCGAAATCGCCGAATCGGGAACGCTCGACCTCGCCATGCTGTCGGTTGCTGCGCGGCAGGTCCGAAGCATGGTCCCGTAGAGCTGACCGATCGACATCGAAACGAGAAGAGGACACCCGCTGTGACCGTTCCCGCCGAACACCTGTCGGACCATCGAGAGCCGAAGGAGCGCATCGGTTTTCATACGAGCGTCGAGGTTCGCTGGTCGGACATGGACGTCTATCAGCACATCAACCACGCACGGATGGTGACGTTGCTGGAAGAGGCCCGCATCCCGTGGTTGCTGATCGACGGTCGGCCGACCGCGAACCTGCGCCACGGGGCGGTGATCGCGGACTTGCACGTGAAGTACCGCGGACAACTGCGGCACGAGGACGGACCTTTGGACGTGGTCATGTGGGTCGACAAGGTTCGCGCGGTCGACTTCGTCGCGGGATACGAGGTTCGAGCCAAGGGCAAGTCGCTCGACACTCCCGCGGCCATCGTGGCGTCGACGCAGATTGCTGCGTTCGACATCGATACGCAAAGACTGCGTCGGCTCACCGATGCCGAGCGCGTGTATCTGCAGAGCTGGCAACGTGTTTGAGCGGGTTCTCACCATTCCCGATGCCGTCGAACGCGAAAACCTGACGGCATTCCTGGGCAAGGCACTTCGGCTCGACGAGGCAGCCGTGGTGCGACTCAGAATGAGATCCGACCAGCGGTTGTCGGTATGGGTGTCGACGGGTTTCGACGCGCTGGCCGTGCGGGTCGTATCGGGAACGATCGTGCCCGACGACACGTCGGCCGGTGCCGATCAACTCCTCGCGGCTCTCGGTTCGGCCGTCGACGGCGTCGTCGACCCCGGTTTCTCGATGGATTCCGCGTGGCGCGGTGCCCTGCCCCCGGATGGAGGTTTCGAGCACGTCGACGACGTACCCGCCCGGGTGCTGATCGGTCTGGCCGGGCGAGGTGCTGCGTTGGCGAAGGAGCATGGGTCGAGTCACGGTCCGCCGGTGTCTCTGCTCGATCAAGAGGTGCTGCACGTCGACGGCGGTGCCGAAGATGTCTCGATCACGATGAGGACCGTGTTCGCCTTGACTGCAATGGGTTTCGTGCCGTACACCGGCGAGGACCCGCTCACAGCCGACGTCGACCTGGCGCGAATCGACTCTGCCGAGATCGTTCGTGTACGCGCGACCAAGGTGTGGCTGCGGTTGGACGCCCGCTACGGATCGGTGTTCAGTCGGCGGGCCAACCCGCTGTCGTTGACTGTCGAGCGCTAGCTCCCAGGCGGGTAGTGGCTCATACGAGCCAGGCAGCTGCGTCGGCGGGGAGTTGGCCGTCGACCAGCGGTGCGCTTGCCATCAGCAGTTCACCCGGGGGTAGGGGGATGGGCACGTCGGTCGCGTTGAGCGCGCAGATCAACCCGCCGCGTCGACGAAAGGCCAGGCATCCGGGAGGGCTGCCGTACCAATCCAGCCCCGAGCCGTCGAATTCGGGCCGCAGCGCCCGGAGTTCGAACGCCGACCGATACAGGCTGAGCATGGAATCGACGTCCTCCAATTGCTGCTCGACCGTCAGTGAGGCCCACTCCGCGGGGATGGGAAGCCATGTTTTTGCCGAGGTGCTGAATCCGAACGGCGGAGTCGGACCTTCCCACGGCAGTGGAACCCTGCAACCGTCGCGGCCACGTTCGGTGTGTCCGGATCGCTCCCACACCGGGTCCTGTAATGCATCGTCGGGGAGTTCGACGTTCGGAAGCCCCAGTTCGGCGCCGTTGTAGATGAACACAGCACCGGGCAACGCCAATTCCAGCAGGATCATTGCCCGTGCACGAGCGGTTCCACGGGCACCGCCGCCGTATCGACTGACTTCCCGCACTACGTCGTGATTCGACAAAGTCCATGTAGGGGTGCCGTCGACCAGGGCAACTGCGTCGAGTGAGTTGGTTACCGCTTCGCGGATCGCGGCGGCGTCGAACTCGGCTTCGGCCAGACGGAAGTTGAACCCGAGGTGGAGCTCGTCGGCCCGGATGTACTCGCTGAATCGGACGTTGTCCTGCACCCAGATCTCGCCGACGGTGGTCGCGTTCTCGTACTCGTCAACCACCTTGCGAATTCCGCGATGAATGTCGTGCACTGCGTCGTTGTTGAAGCGTGGGTCGTTGTCGTCGTTCTTCATCAACGCGTTGTGTTCGAGTTCCATGTCCGGCAGTCCGGCCGGCTTGGCCATTCCGTGCGCAACATCGATGCGAAACCCGTCGACGCCTCGATCGAGCCAGAATCGAAGTGTTGTTGCGAGGTCCTCGGAAACCTCGGGATTGTTCCAGTTCAGATCGGGCTGTTCGGCGGCGAAAATGTGCAGGTACCACTGGCCGAGCGAGCCATTCGATTCGCGGACGCGTGTCCACGCGGGGCCGCCGAAGATGCTGGGCCAGTTGTTCGGAGGCTCCGAGCCGTCGGCGCCTCGACCGTCGCGGAAGATGTACCGATTCCGTTCGGGACTTCCGGGCTCGGCCGCCAAAGCCGCAACGAACCAGGGGTGCTGATCGCTCGAGTGGTTCGGTACCAGATCCATCGTGACTTTGATATCGCGTGCGTGGGCCTCATCGATCAGCGCGTTCATGACATCGAGATCGCCGAACAGGGGATCGATCGCGCGCGGGTCGGACACGTCGTACCCGTGATCGGCCATGGGGGACTTCATCACTGGGCTCAGCCAGATCGCGTCGATGCCGAGAAGTTCCAGATATCCCAGCTTCTCGCGAACTCCGCCCAGATCACCTACGCCGTCGCCGTTGGAGTCTGCGAACGAACGCGGGTAGATCTGATAGAAGACCGCATTCTTCCACCACACGTCGGACATACTCGAGTTCGGATCGGTCACAATGATCAAGTCTGCCAAACGGTGCCCCTGCGACTCGATCAGGTACCGAGTTGATCTTCGTCACCGTCATCGACACAGACATACCGTAGAACAGGTTTCTGCCGGAAAAACGGTCGCTTTGTCCGAAAGATGAGGTACCGTGTCGAACTAACCGGAACGAGGGGCAGCACAACAGTCATGACCGAACAGTCGATCGAGGCAGTACGCCTGAGTGAAGTGCTACTTCAGCCGAGCCCCATCAATCCCGAGTGGATTCTCGATGGAACGCCGCAGGCGAGGGTAGCCGAATGGTCCCGAAGTGTGGACGGCACCACGACGACCAACGTCTGGGACTGCACCGCGGGCCGATTCAGGTGGTACTTCGCGATGGATGAAATCGTCCACATCATGGACGGCTCTGTGACGGTTTCTTCGGACGACCACCCGGCTCGCACTCTGGTCGCCGGCGATGCCGCCTTGTTCCGCGCCGGAACATGGTCCGAGTGGAACGTGGACGACTATGTGCGCAAGCACGCCATACTCAGACGCAACCTGCCACCGTCGTTGTTGCTGGCTTTGAAGTTCGGAGGCAACGTCCGGGCCGCGCTACGCAGAGCAAAGGGACTCGGCCGTTCCGATCAGCCCGCCACGGTGTCCACGAACCTCTGACCTTCGGGCGAGCGCCCGGCCTCAGAACGAAGAATTGACCATCGAATTCGCTGCCATTTCCATGTAGTCGATGATCTGTGCCCGGTGCGTCGCGTCGAGTACCGAATCGTCGATGGACGCGATGGCAACGTGCATGCACCGTAGCCATGCATCGCGCTCGAGCAGTCCAATCCGAAACGATGCGTGCCGCATCCGCAAGCGAGGATGCCCGCGCTCGTCGGAGTACGTCCGCGGACCACCCCAGTACTGCTCGAGAAACATCCGCATTCGCCGTTCGGCCGGACCGAGATCCTCCTCTGGATACAACGGTCGGACGATCTCGTCTTTGGCCACTTCTTCGTAGAACTTCGCGGTGAGTTTGTGGAACGTGTCCGCGCCGCCGACCGCGTCGTAGAAGGTCTGCTGCGGTTCGGTCATCGTCTTGTTCTCTCCGCTCGTTCGCAATGGCTCGGGTTCGTGTGGTCGTTCTACTGTGTCAGGCCGACGATCGTGCCGCCCTGGCGCCCTTCCGGGTACGGTGCCTTGACGCCCGCATCGTCGAACGCTTGAAGAATTTCACGGTGCAGCCGTCGCTGGACGGCCCACTGCTTACCCGGCCGCGTCTTGACGGTGATGCGAATGGTGACAGTGTCCGCACTCACCGCGTTCACGCCGAGCATCTCGGGATCCCCCAGAAGATCGTCCTCGAAGGCCCCCGACGCAACGACGTCGAGTGTCGCCTTTTCCGCCACCTCGCACGCCTCGTCGAGATTTGCCGTGTGGGCGACAGGAAGGTCGAGGACTGCGACGGCGAATCCCTGGCTCATGTTTCCGACGCGAAGGACCTCGCCGTTTCGGCAGTACCAGACCGTGCCGTTGATGTCGCGGATCGTGGTCACGCGCAACCCGACGCTTTCGACGGTTCCCACCGCTTCGCCCAGGTCGACGACGTCACCGACGCCGTACTGATCTTCCAACAGCATGAAGATGCCCGAAAGGAAGTCGCGGACCAGGTTCTGAGCGCCGAAGCCAAGCGCCACGCCGACAATGCCGGCCGAGGCGATGAACGGCGTCACGTTCACCCCGACGACGTCGAGCACCGAGAGAACGAACCACGTCAGGATCACGACGGAGACGCCCGATTTCAAGACGGACCCGATCGTTTGGGCGCGCTGCCTGCGCCGCTCCGTGAGAATGCTCTGCTTCATCGTCGACGGTGCGCGCTCGCGCAACGGTCGCAGGAGCATAGGGCCTTTGTCGCTGCCGGCCGCGTTGCGCTGGGTGAAACGATCGATCAGCTTGTGGAGCACGAGGCGAAGGAGGATCGCCAGTACGACGTACCCGACAACCTGTAATGGCCTGTCCACCAGCCAGTCTCGACCGGTTTCGGTAAGTTCGAAAGCCCGTGTGTCGAGGGCGAGTGCAACTAGGTCTTTGGGTGAGCTCGAATCGAATACAGACACTTGCAAAGTCTACGGACGTCGCGAAATCTCGCCACCCTCCCCGCAACTTCTTTCGTGTTGTCTCGAAATTCATGCTTCGGCCACCGCGACGATTGCCAAAAGGGGTGTGCAGACCGCGTGTTTTCGTGTTCCACTGTCTCACGTGTTCCGCGCAAGCCATGCGCGGACGCCGACAGCTTTTGGGAGTACACCCATGAAGAACAAGCAGAACCGCCATCGACAACTCCTGCCCACCGACGTCCACGACACCGCAGACCAGCGGGTACGGATATCGGGGGCCTCTCCACTTCATGTAGTTTCTCCCGGTGAATCAGGGCCTGACTGCGAAGGCGCCGTTCCTGCCTGGGTCAAGCGCCGAGTGCTGCTCCTCAACGCCACTTTCGAGCCGCTGACCGCCCTGCCGATGCGTCGCGCAGTGGTTCTGCTCGTGTGCAACAAGGCCGATGTCGTTCACGACGACCCCTCCGGCCCGTATATTCGCTCAGCGGATTTCGCCGTCCAGGTCCCGTCGGTGATCAGGCTGAGAACCTTCGTCCGTGTTCCGTATCGGGCGCGGGTGCCGATGACTCGAGCGGCCCTGATGCACCGCGACCGATTCCGGTGCGCGTACTGCGGCGCAAAAGCAGAGACCGTCGATCACGTCGTTCCCCGCAGCCGTGGCGGCGAGCATTCGTGGGAGAACTGCGTTGCCTGCTGCGCGCCGTGTAACCATCGCAAAGCGGACAAAATGCTCAGTGAGCTGGGGTGGTCGCTCCGGGCCCAACTCGTTCCGCCGAAGGGTCCGCACTGGCGACTGCTCGCGAGCAACAAAGAACTTGATCCGTCCTGGCTGGCGTACCTGGGTGAGGGCGCGGCCTAGCGACGAGGTCTGAGTAGACCCGGCGTCGCTCTGCGGTGAAAAGTCGGCTAACGTCACATCCTGTGAGCATCCTGGAGACTTCGCTGATATTCGGCGTGATTCCGATCGCGATAGTCGGAATCATCGGCGCACTGTCCTACCTCGCCGAGAGGCAGCCCGGCCTGAGCGTGACGCCGTACCGGCTGTCCGACGAATGGACACGTGAACCAATGTTGTGGACCGCGACCGACGAGGTGACACCGCATGGTGGGCACGGCGACGCGCACGCATCCGCATCGGATTCGATCGGAGGGTCGGCAAGTGGCAAGTGGTGAGCTGGTCAAGAGGAACGTCGACGTCGAGGACCTGCCCTACGGTTCCGCGCTGACATCGAGCGGCCGTGTGTCGGCTGCACACGAGTTCGGGACGAAGAGTCCCACGCACCTCCCGTTCGCAACTCAGGATCTGGTCGCGCTGGACGACGCGCTGATCGAGGCGACGCGCGCGACGCAGATCAGGTTCAACGTCTACGTCGGCGATCTCGGCGACGACGTGGCGGCAGGAGCGGACGAGGTGTTCCCCGGAACACCCGACGCGATCCGGTCGGTTCTGATCGCCGTGGATCCCAACCACAAAGCCATCGAGATTCGTACCGGGCGGCGTGTGTCCGATCGCGCGACCGCTCGGGTCGCCCAGCTGGGTATCACCGCGGCCGTCGGGCCGTTCCGCGATGGAAACCTCATCGACGGGCTCGTGAGCTCGGTGCGCGTCATGGCCGCCGCGATCGTCAGTCCCTAGCACGTAGTCCACGAGAAAGGCGCCGTCCGCGAGGACGGCGCCTTTCGTGGTTCGAAGGTCAGCTCGCGTCGAACTCGCGCGCCGCGAGGGAGCGGACGATGCCTGCCCGGCCCTCGATCACCAACCGTCGCAGTGCCGGTGGCAGATCCTTCTCGAGAAACGCATCAGCCGCCGCTACGGACTTCTCGCTGATCGACCACGACGGGTACAGACCGATCACCACGGTCTGGGCGACCTCGCTCGACCGACGGGACCACACGCCTTCGATCGCCGCGAAGTACCGCTCGACGTAGGGCGCGAGCAATTCGTCCTGCCCCGGACCTGCGAAGCCGCCGATGATCGACCGCGCTGTGATGTTCGGGACGGAGTCGTCGTCCACAACAGTGGTCCACGCCTGCTCCTTGACCGCGGCGTCCGGCCTGATGGCCCGAGCCGCTGCTGCCGAGCGTGCACCAGCCGCAGTGTTGTCCCGTGCGGCCTCGGAGTCGATGACGGGTGAGGAAATGCCCTCACCGTCGATTGCACCTGCAGCTGCAAGCGCGGACACCAGACGCCACCGAAGATCGGTGTCGACGTCGAGACCGTCGAGATCCTGACCCGCAACGTCGCCGTCGAGCAACGCGCGTACGACGCTCACGTGCCGCTCGGACAGCGTCGAGCCGGTCAGTGAGTTGACGAATGCCAGCTGATGATCGGAACCCGCTTCCGCACCACGTGCGAGTTCGAGCAGTGTGTCCGCGAAATCGGGCTGACCGTGCTCGGCCGCCCATCCCGGTTCGGCGTAGCTGCTGATCGCGGTCTGCGCCTGCAGCAGCAGGCGCTGAACCACGCCGACCTCGGTCTCGGCCGCGATACCGCGCTGAACGAGGGCGACGAAATCGCGCGCCTTCATCTCGGCCTGACGCGTCATCTCCCAGGCTGCCGACCATGCAAGGGTGCGGGGGAGTGGCTCGGCGATGTCGCCGATCCTGGCCACCAGGACCTCGAGCGATTCCGGATCGAGTCGCACCGCGCAGTACGTCAGGTCATCGTCGTTGACGAGAACGAGCTTGCCTCGCGAAACGCCGACCAGAGCGGGAACGTCGGTTCGCTCGGCGGCATCCAGGTCGAGTTCGACGCGCTCCGTGCGCACCAACTTTCCGTCCACATCGTCGTAGATGCCGACGGCGATGCGGTGGACTCGATGCTCGCCCGCGCCCGGTGCCGCGCCGCTCTGCTTCACGGTGAAGCGCGTGAACTTGCCATCGGAGTCGACGTCGAAGTCAGGACTGAGCGTGTTGAGACCGGTCGTGCGAAGCCACTGGTCGCCCCAGTCGGACAGGTCTCGGCCCGACGACTTCTCCAGAGCGGCAAGAAGATCGGAGAATGTTGCATTGCCGAAGGCGTGATCGACGAAGTAGCTGCGCAGGCCGGCGAGAAAGTCTTCCTTGCCGACGTAGGCGACGAGCTGCTTGAGCACACTCGCGCCCTTGGCGTAGGTGATGCCGTCGAAGTTGACCTCGACAGCAGCCAGATCGGGGATGTCCGCGGCGATCGGGTGCGTGGAGGGGAGCTGATCCTGCCGGTAAGCCCAGGCCTTCTCGACGTTGGCGAACGTCGTCCACGCATTGGTGTACTCGGTGGCCTCGGACTGGCACAGCACCGAGGCGAATGTTGCGAACGACTCGTTGAGCCACAGGTCGTCCCACCACGTCATGGTGACGAGGTCGCCGAACCACATGTGCGCCATTTCGTGCAGCACGGTCTCGGCGCGGCGCTCGTACGAGTACCGCGTCACCTTGGACCGAAATACGTAGTCCTCGAGGTAGGTGACAGCACCCGCATTCTCCATCGCACCTGCGTTGAACTCGGGAACGAACAGCTGGTCGTACTTGCCGAAGGCGTACGGGGTGCCGAAATTGGCGTGGTAGAACCCGAATCCCTGCTTGGTTTCGGTGAACAGACGCTCGGCGTCCATGTGCTCGGCGAGCGACGCCCGGCAGTAGATGCCGAGTGGGATCGTCCCGTGGTCGTCGGAGTATTCGTCTGTCCACTTCGCGTACGGACCGGCGATGAGAGCGACGAGGTACGTGCTCATCAGCGGTGTCGTATCGAAGACGTGCTCACCGGCAGCAGGCTCGGCGGCGCGCGCCGAGTTGGAGATGACTTCCCAGTCGTTGGGGGCAAGGACCTTCACGTCGAACGTTGCCTTGAGATCCGGCTGGTCGAAACAAGCGAACATCCGCTTGGCGTCGGCGGTCTCGAACTGCGAGTACAGGTAGACGGATCCGTCGGACGGATCGACGAATCGGTGCAGGCCTTCACCGGTGTGCGAGTAGACGCAGTCGGCGACGACGACCACCTCGTTGGTCTCCGCCAGATTCGGCAGTGCGATCCCGGATTCCTCGTCGTAATCGGCGATGTCCAGTTCGGTTCCGTTCAACGTCGCAGACCGGATGCTCTCGGCGACGATGTCGACGAACGAGGACGAACCAGCAGTCGCCGTGAACGTGATGGTCGTCGTCGACAGAAACGTCTTCTCACTCGGGTTTCCCGAGCCGTCGGTGAGGTCCAGGACGATCGAATAGGCGGTAGTGCCGATCACACTCGACCGCGCCGAAGCTTGGTCGCGGGTCAGGTTGGGAGCAACCACAGACGTGTTCACCTTCTCGAGTAGATAACGGTTGGTGCGTCCATCCCATCACGCCTACGGTCGGGCATGCTTGTGGAGGGCGCGCGCCTGGGGAATGTGCAGGCGACGACCGAGGTTGGCAAGTCACAGATCATTCGAACTCGATACGAAGGAGCTCTCCGTGGCAGACAGTGGACAGAAGGACACCGCAGATTTCTGGTTCGATCCGCTGTGTCCCTGGTGCTGGATCACCTCGCGCTGGATCCTCGAGGTCGAGAAGGTCCGCGACATCGACGTGAACTTTCACGTCATGTCCCTCGCCGTACTCAACGAGGGGCGCGATCTGCCGGAGCAGTACGCCGAGATGATGAAGACGGCATGGGGACCGGTGCGCGTCGCGATCGCAGCGTCGAAGTCCGAGGGTGACCAGATCCTGGCGCCGCTCTACACAGCACTCGGCACTCGCATTCACAACGGCGGTAACAAGGACTTCACCGAGGTGATCGAGCAATCGTTGGCCGAGGTCGGATTGCCGGCCGAGCTCGCGAAGGCAGCCGACAGCACCGACTACGACGAGGACCTGCGGACCAGTCACCACGCAGGCATGGACAAGGTCGGCCCCGATGTCGGAACTCCGACGATCCACGTCAACGGTGTCGCCTTCTTCGGCCCGGTTCTCTCGCGCATCCCGCGCGGCGAAGAGGCGGGCAAGCTGTGGGACGCGTCGGTGATTTTCGCGTCGTACCCGCACTTCTTCGAGCTCAAGCGCAGCCGCAACGAGGATCCGCAGTTCGATTAAGCGCTTCGCCCATGTGAACGGAAATACCTAGCCCACTAGGTAATTCCGTTCACATGGGCAGTCAGGCGACGATCCGATCGGCGTCGTCGCCGGCGCCGAACACCCGATGCTCGTCGCGGCTGTACCGCCATGCCGATACCGCTGCGGCGGCGGCATCGAGAGCGTCGTCGAGCACCGGGCCGGGCGGCAGAGCTGCAAGGCCGTCGACGATGTTCGCCGTATCGACCCACGCTGCCAGCGCGGAAAGACGTTGCCCTGCACCGCGTGCTGATTTCTTCGTCGCAAACCGAATCGTGGGGGCAATCGACCGAAACGTGCACTCCGGATGCACCTCCACGACGCGGTCGACGTCGAACGTGGCATCTCGCCACGCACGAACTCCGGCGAGCAGATACCAGGTCTGCTTGCTGATCGCTTTGCCCGTCACGGACCGCGAGATCTCACACGCGTCGCTGTAGGTCTCGGCATCGAGGACCGCCGCGACCGGAGTGTGGAAGATCGACGATCGGGCCGGCCCCAGAAACTGCTTCGCAGCCAGCTCGCTCGTTCTGTATCCGCTCGTCGGCATGTGCAATGGCATGTCGACGCCCACGGTTGTGCACTGGTGTGTCGAGTCGAGGACGGCTGCAACGTCGCCGGCCACGGTCCAGTCCATTCGAGTGCCGTCGAACAGCGCCACCACCCACTCGCCCTTCGCCCCGTCGACTCCGGCGACCGTATTTTTCGTGTGCGAGCTCACCTGTCAGACTCTAGGCATGCGCGTATACCTGGGTGCAGACCATGCCGGTCTCGAATTCAAGAATCAGATCATCGAACACCTGACGTCGACCGGGCACGAGCCCGTCGACTGCGGTGCATTCGAGTACGACCCCGTCGACGACTACCCCGCGTTCTGCATCGATGCCGCTCGCCGCGTCGTCGCCGATCCCGGCAGTCGCGGACTCGTCCTCGGTGGCTCGGGTAACGGTGAGCAGATTGCCGCCAACAAGGTGCCCGGTGCTCGGTGCGCCCTGGCCTGGAGCGTCGAAACCGCCAAGCTCGCCCGCGAACACAACGACGCTCAGCTCATCGGACTCGGCGGCCGGATGCACACGCTTCCCGAAGCCCTCGCGATCGTCGACGCCTTCCTCGGCACGCCGTTCTCGGGCGAGGAACGTCATCAGCGCCGGATCGACATCCTGTCCGAGTACGAGCGCAGTGGCGAAGCTCCAGCGGTCCCTGGTGGAGAAGCATTCGACGGCTCAGCGAAACCTGCGTAAGTGCCCGAGGGGCATACGCTGCACCGACTGGCTCGGTTGCATCAACGACGTTTCGGCGGGGCGCCGGTGGAGGTGAGCAGTCCGCAGGGACGGTTCACCTCCGGTGCCGCGTTGATCGATGGCCTCGTGCTCGAGAAGGCCGAGGCGTGGGGCAAACATCTTCTGCACCGGTACGAGTCGGACCTGATCGTGCACGTCCACCTCGGCTTGTACGGGAAGTTCACCGAACAGGCGGTGCCGATGCGTGATCCGGTCGGTGCGGTTCGGCTTCGGATAGTGGGGGAGGACTACGGGACCGACCTCCGTGGGCCGACTGCATGCGAGATCTACACCGAGGAGCAGGTCGACGCTCTCGTCGCTCGGCTGGGACCGGATCCACTCAGGAAGGATGCCGACCCCGATCGGGCGTGGGCGCGAATCGGCAAGTCTCGTACGGCGATCGGCACACTACTGATGGATCAGAAGGTGCTGGCCGGAGTCGGCAATGTCTATCGTGCCGAGATCCTGTATCGCCACAAAATCAACCCGATGCGTCCCGGTAAGGATCTCGACCGGTCCGAGTGGGATGCAATCTGGTTGGACCTGGTCGACCTGATGAAAATCGGCGTTCGCCGGGGGAAGATCATCACGATCAGACCCGAGGACGATCACGGTGACTCCGGATACGGACCGAAAAGGCCCCGCACCTACGTCTATCGCAGGGCGGGGCGTCCTTGTCGAATCTGCGGCACGGAGATAGTGCACTCGGTCATGCAGGCACGAAACCTCTTCTGGTGTCCGGTCTGCCAGGCCACTTAGAAGTCGAAGCCGCCGAAGTCCATGTCGCCGCCACCGGACATGTCGCCCCCGTCGCCCATCGCGCCGTAATCCTCGCCGCCACCCATGTCTCCGCCGGCGTCGCCACCGCCCATGTCGCTGTCGCCCATGTCACCACCGCCCTCGGAACCGTCACCGGTTCCGCTTGCAAATTCCTGTTCGCCGTACCCGACACCTGCCATGCCCGAGAACATCGCAGAGAACAAGAACATCGATCCGACGCCCCATGCCCCCGCCACCAGGGCAGGACGCCACCACGGTTCGGAGTACCACCCTGCGGGAACAGGACGACCTGCGACTTTGCCACCGGGATAGTAGTTCGGGGTGCGATCGGACGGGTTGGGTGACGCTTCGACCTGACGGCCCTCGAAATCGACCTTGCGATCCTCGGTGACCTGGCCGGCAGATTTCTGACCGTCGATGCCCTGAATCTCCGGGCCCGGGTCCATTCCCATCGCCAAGCGCGCGGCCCGAATGTAATAGAGGCCTTCGAGCGCGGTCTGCTTGGCCAAGCGAGCCTGCTCGACCGTCTTGGCTTGTTCGATCTGAGATCCTGCCGCGATATTGCGTTCCGACGCGTCGGCGAGAGCCTGCTTGGACGGGGTGTCGGAACCTGTGAGGTTGTAGATCTGACCGGCCAGTCGCTCGATGGACTGGCGGGCATCTGCCTTCGCGTCGTCGAGCGTGCTCGCTGATTTCGCGGCCGCATTCTTCTGGCTGCGTACGACGAGGAATACGACGGCTGCAATGACGAGTACGACGAGTAGGAGTGCTTCCACCTTGACAACCCCTTCCGGGGGACGCATTTTTAATCGAGCTTGGCATCCGTGTCCACGGCTGCCGGACAAATCGGACAGGTTCGACGATACCCGTCCGATCGCTCGGCGAACGAGGCCCTTGCGGGGCAGGATCGGCGTCATGACTCCCTCCGCGCAATTGACTCTGCTGTCAGCCGAATGTGACCGAATGGGTGCCCTCGATCTCGCCGACCTGAGCGTCGACGTACCGACGATGCCGGACTGGACCGTCGAGAAACTCGTCCGTCACGTCACGTTCGTCCACCGGATGGCGACGGTCGCACTCGATTCTCCCTCCGCGGACGGTATGGCGAACGTCGTTGCAGCAGTGGAGAAGCCGGAGCGCGGACCGCAGGTGCTCGACGACTATCGCGAGTCCGTAGTCGCGATGCTCGACGCCTACTCTCGGGTCGATCTCGCTAAGCGCGTTCCTACCTGGGCCGGCGAGGGGACCGCGGACTACTGGATTCGGCGTCAGCTGCACGAGGTCGCGGTCCACAGGTTCGACGCCCAGAACGCCGTGCACGCCCGAGGGGGACCCGAGCCCGACCCTGTCGACCATGCGGGCGCCGCGGACGGAATCGCCGAGTGGGCGGAAGCCTTCCTCACGAGAGTGCCGCTGGACCGTGTGCCTCGGCTCGCGGGCAGGACTGTTCACCTTCACACCGACGACGACACCGGCTTGGAATTGTTCCTCGACTTCGGCGGTGATGAGGTCACCGTCTCGCGTGAGCACCGCAAAGGCGATGTGGCACTGCGTGGTTCGGCCGAGAACTTGTTTCTCGCAGTGTGGAGGCGTCGTCCGTTGGATGTACTCGACATCGTCGGGGACACCTCGGTCGCGGAGGCGTTGTACGACGGCGTTCGACTCTGACGAATTTCGCTCGCTCCGAAGCCGCGCGCCGGCGATTCCCTGGCTCGCGTGGACCGAATGACTCATTCGGTCCAGCCTGGGATGCGCACCGCGCCCGAGAACGACAAAGCCCGCCTCCGCGGAAGCGGGGCGGGCTTTGTTTCGAGAGCCGATGACGAGAATCGAACTCGCGTAGCCTGTTTGGAAGACAGGGGCTCTACCATTGAGCTACATCGGCATGCGAACGGCGTTGACGGGATCACCGTCGGCGCCGCTTGCGATTCGAAACTCTACATAACGACGGTTCCGGATGACAAATTGCCTGCATGTAGAGTCGTCGAGGAAGCACGCGGTGGCCCGGCCACGGGGACCGCTGGTGTGTGCTGTTCAATGGAGCCTGTAGGTTGAACAGTGTCGGTACGACGGGGTGTGGCGCAGCTTGGTAGCGCATCCGCTTTGGGAGCGGAGGGTCGCAGGTTCAATTCCTGTCACCCCGACAAAGTAGAAGCCGGATCCACATGGGTCCGGCTTCTGACGAAGGTTCACTTCGCCATAAGATTCGCCCCTGGTCACAGCGGTCAGCCGTGTGTGACGAGGCGGATCGGTCCGACAGCAAGGCACGACCACCAGAAGGAGCATGACCCGTGAAGAGCACCGTCGAGCAGCTCAGCCCGACGCGAGTCCGTATCAACGTTGAGGTGCCCTTCGAGGAGCTCAAGCCTGATTTCGACCGCGCCTACAAGGCTCTCGCTCAGCAGATCCGTCTACCCGGATTCCGTCCGGGCAAGGCTCCGGCCAAGCTTCTCGAAGCTCGCGTCGGCCGCGGCGCAGTGCTCGAGCAGGTCGTCAACGACGCTCTTCCGACGCGCTACTCCGAGGCAGTCACCGCCGAGCAGATCAAGGTGATCGGCCAGCCCGACATCGAAATCACCAAGATCGAGGACGGCGAGGAGCTCACGTTCACCGCCGAGGTCGACGTTCGTCCCGAGATCACGTTGCCTGACTACTCGACCATCGAGGTCACCGTCGATCCGCTCGAGATCAGCGACGAGGCAGTCGACGAGCAGCTCCAGTCGCTGCGTCAGCGCTTCGGCACCCTCACCGGCGTCGACCGCGCGGTGCAGGACGGCGACTTCGTGTCGATCGACCTGTCGGCCACGGTCGACGGCGAGACGGTCGAAGAGGCGTCGGCCAGCGGCCTCTCGCACGAGGTCGGTTCCGGTCAGCTCATCGAGGGACTGGACGAGGCCATCGTCGGAGTGTCCATCGACGAGTCGAAGGACTTCACCTCCACGCTCGTTGCAGGCGACTTCGCGGGCAAGGAAGCAGTCGTCACGGTCAAGGTCGTCTCCGTCAAGGAGCGCGAGCTGCCCGAGGCAGACGACGAGTTCGCTCAGTTGGCAAGCGAGTTCGACACCATGGAAGAACTGCTCGCCGATCTGAAGACGCGCGTCGAGCGGGTCAAGAAGGTCGAGCAGGCTGGCCAGATTCGCGACAAGGTTCTCGAGACGCTGTTGGACACGGTCGAGATCCCGGCTCCGGAAGCGGTCGTCAAGGCCGAGGTCGACTCCCAGCTGCACGAGGCCATCCACGGCCTCGACCACGACGAGGCAAAGCTTGCCGAGCTGCTCGAGTCGCAGGGATCGAGCCGCGAAGAGTTCGACAAGGACGTCAAGGAGACGGCCGAGAAGTCGGTCCGGACGCAGTTGCTCCTCGACGCAATCGCAGAAGCTGAGCAGACGCAGGTCGGCCAGGACGAGCTCACCGAGCGGATCATCTTCCAGGCGCAGCGCTACGGCATCTCGCCCGAGGAATTCATCCAGCAGGTGCAGCAGGCCAATCAGCTCGGCGCAGTGTTCGCGGACGTGCGACGCGGCAAGGCTCTTGCCTCCGTCGTCGATCGCGTGAACGTCACCGACACCACCGGTGCCGCCGTGGATACCACCGAGCTCTTCGGTGGCCCAGCGGACGCAGAAGAGCCTGCAGCAGGCGATTCTGCCGAGGGTGAACAAGAGAAGTAACGCTGACAGCGAACGACGGCGGTTCCGGGACTCCGGGGCCGCCGTCTTTCGTTAGTGTCTGTATCAGGAACCAACGATCGTATGGAAAAGGCAGGTACCGTGACTGTTCAGAACCCGGCGGCTTCGCAGCAGCAGAGTCCCGTCATGACTTCGGCCTCAGCGGGCCTGAATCTCAGCGACTCGGTGTACGAGCGTCTACTTCAAAACCGCATCATTTTCCTCGGTACTCAGGTCGACGACGACATCGCCAACAAGCTGTGCGCGCAGATTCTTCTTCTGTCTGCCGAGGATGCAACGCGTGACATCGCGCTGTACATCAACTCGCCCGGCGGATCGGTCACCGCAGGCATGGCCATCTTCGACACCATGGAATTCGCCGAGTGCGACGTTGCCACATACGGCATGGGTCTCGCCGCGTCGATGGGCCAGTTCCTGCTCTCCGCAGGAGCGAAGGGCAAGCGCTACGCACTGCCGCACGCCCGCATCATGATGCACCAGCCGTCCGCGGGTATCGGTGGTAGCGCCAGTGACATCGCCATCATGGCCGAGCAGTTCGCGCACACCAAGCGTGAGATGGCCGAGCTGATCGCGCTGCACACCGGTCAGACCGTCGAGCAGATCACCGAGGACTCCGACCGTGACCGCTGGTTCACCGCGGCTGCGGCCAAGGAATACGGGTTCGTGGATCACGTCGTCAGCCGTGCACAGCAGGCAGGTGGGATCGGCGAGTAGATCGCCCGGTATTCCAGCACCCTCGATCACCCACATCTTGGAGAAACGATGACAAACCTGTTCGACCCAAATCAGTTGCCGTCTTCGCGGTACATTCTGCCGTCCTTCGTCGAGCACTCCAGCTACGGCGTCAAGGAATCGAACCCGTACAACAAGCTCTTCGAGGAGCGCATCATCTTCCTCGGCGTGCAGGTGGACGACGCGTCCGCGAACGACGTCATGGCTCAGCTCCTCGTGTTGGAGGGCCTCGACCCCGATCGCGACATCACGATGTACATCAACTCGCCCGGTGGTTCGTTCACGTCGCTGATGGCGATCTACGACACGATGCAGTACGTGCGTGCCGACGTGGCTACCGTGTGCCTCGGTCAGGCAGCGTCCGCTGCTGCTGTTCTGCTGGCGGCAGGCACCCCGGGTAAGCGCGCAGCGCTGCCGAATGCTCGTGTGCTGATCCACCAGCCCTCCAGCGGCGGAATCCAGGGCCAGGTCTCCGATCTCGAGATCCAGGCAGCCGAGATCGAGCGCATGCGTCGATTGATGGAGACCACCCTCGGACGCCACACCGGCAAGGATCCCGACGTGATCCGCAAGGACACCGATCGCGACAAGATCCTGACCGCCGAGCAGGCCAAAGACTACGGAATCATCGACACAGTCTTCGAGTACCGCAAGTTGTCGGCGCAGAAGTAGCAACAGCGGGTATCTTCGCAGGATCGCTGGTAGGTGTCGGGCGTGGGCGAACCCTCCGTCCGACACTCTGCGCAGATGCCGTGCGTAACGCTTCGAGGTCATCGAGGCGACACTTCGGTGGTGCACAGCGGTAGCGTGCGAGAGATTCGTGAGAATTCGAGCGCGAATCACCGGAAACAACCCGTCCTGCTCGCAGGATCACGGGTACGGTCGATCCAGGGCTCGAACGCTGTCGATCGAGAAGTTGCTCACGGCTGAACTCATATCCGGGATCGGGTGTGACGGTGGCCAGGCGCGGACAAGGAAGTAGGAACCTCGAACATGGCACGCATCGGTGACGGTGGTGATCTCCTGAAATGCTCTTTCTGCGGCAAGAGCCAAAAACAGGTGAAGAAGCTCATTGCAGGACCAGGGGTGTACATCTGCGATGAGTGCATCGACCTGTGCAACGAGATCATCGAGGAGGAACTCGCCGAATCGAGCGAGGTCAAACTCGACGACCTGCCGAAACCTTCCGAGATCAGAGACTTCCTCGAGAACTACGTGATCGGGCAGGACACGGCCAAGCGCACGCTGGCTGTTGCTGTGTACAACCATTACAAGCGCATTCAAGCCGGTGACAAGGCGCGCGATGCCCGCGGCGAGACCGTCGAGCTGGCGAAATCGAATATTTTGATGCTCGGACCGACCGGTTGCGGCAAGACCTACTTGGCTCAGACCTTGGCGAAGATGCTTAACGTTCCGTTCGCGATCGCCGACGCCACCGCCCTCACCGAGGCCGGGTATGTCGGCGAAGACGTCGAGAACATTCTGCTGAAACTGATTCAAGCCGCCGACTACGACGTGAAGCGCGCTGAGACCGGCATCATCTACATCGACGAGGTCGACAAGATCGCTCGCAAGAGCGAAAACCCGTCGATCACTCGCGACGTCTCGGGCGAAGGTGTCCAGCAGGCGCTGCTGAAAATCCTCGAGGGCACGCAAGCAAGTGTTCCCCCGCAGGGCGGCCGTAAGCACCCGCACCAGGAGTTCATACAGATCGACACGACGAACGTGCTGTTCATCGTGGCGGGTGCCTTCGCCGGGCTCGAGAAGATCGTGTCCGATCGGGTGGGCAAACGTGGCTTGGGATTCGGTGCAGAGGTTCGATCGAAGGCAGAGATCGACACTCAGGATCACTTCGCAGAGGTCATGCCAGAGGATTTGATCAAGTTCGGATTGATTCCGGAGTTCATCGGGCGACTGCCGGTTGTAGCCTCGGTCACCAATCTCGACAAGGAATCACTCGTCACCATCTTGTCCGAGCCGAAAAACGCGCTGGTCAAGCAGTACAGCCGCCTGTTCGAGATGGACAATGTCGAGCTCGAATTCACCAAGGACGCGCTCGAAGCGATCGCCGATCAGGCAATCCTCCGAGGAACCGGTGCTCGCGGGCTCCGTGCGATTCTCGAAGAGGTTCTGAACCCGGTGATGTTCGACATTCCGAGCCGCGACGACGTGGCCAAGGTCGTAGTGACCTCGGAAACCGTCAACGACAACGTGTTGCCCACGATCGTTCCCCGCAAGCCGGAGCGGCCCGAGCGTCGCGACAAGTCGGCGTAGTAGACAAGAGACAAAGACCCGGTCACCGTCCTCGGTGACCGGGTCTTCTCGTTACGGCTCAGGGATCAACCAATTCTTTCGAACACTGCAGCGAGGCCCTGACCGCCTCCGATGCACATGGTTTCGAGACCGTAGCGAGCCTCGCGACGGTCGAGCTCGCGCAGCAACGTTGCGAGAATTCGGCCGCCGGTGGCGCCGACAGGATGGCCGATCGAAATGCCGGAACCGTTGGGGTTGAGCCGTGGATCGTCCGGTTCGACACCCCACGTGCGTAGTACCGCCAGGGTCTGCGCCGCGAAGGCCTCATTGAGCTCGATGACGTCCATGTCGGACAACGTCAAACCGACCCGGCCGAGAGCTTTCTCGGTCGCGGGGACAGGTCCGATTCCCATGGTTCGGGGCGGGACTCCCGCCACCGCCCAGCTGACGAGCCGCGCGATGGGTCGGAGCCCCAGTGCGTTTGCTTTCTCCGGGGTCGTGACGATCGCCAGTGCTGCGCCGTCGTTTTGGCCGCTGGCGTTGCCAGCGGTGACCGTCGACTCGGGATCGATGTTCGCGCGGATCGCCCGTAGCTTCGACAGCGCTTCGACGTTCGTGTCGGCGCGCGGGTGTTCGTCGGTATCGACGACGAGAGGATCCGACTTGCGTTGCGGCACGGTTACTCCGACGATCTCCTCGGCGAAGACGCCGTTCTGCTGTGCGGCGACGGCCTTCCGGTGCGACAGAACCGCGAGTGCGTCCTGGTCGGTCCGACTGATCGCGAAGTCGGCCCGCAGATTCTCGGCGGTTTCGATCATGCCGCCGGGAACGGGGTAGTTTTTGCCGCCTGCCGTCACGCGGGCTCGGGCGAGTCGATCGGACAAGGCGACGGCCTCGGCCTTCACGCCCCAGCGCATCCCCGTTGCATAGAACTCTGCCTGGCTCATGCTCTCGGCGCCGCCGGCCAGCACTAGGTCGCTGCCGCCGGACTGCACCTGGAAACAAGCTTGAAGGACGGCCTGCAGACCGGACCCACATCGCCGATCGACTTGCTGTCCCGGCACATCGACGCCGAGTCCTGCGTCGAGGGCTGCGACACGACCGATGGCGGGCGCATCACCGTTCGGCGACGCCTGTCCGAGGATCACGTCGTCGATGTCCGAGCCGGAAATGCCGGTGCGGGTCACGATCTCGGTGATGACGGTGGCTGCGAGCGACTCGGGTGTGATGTCGCGGAACACTCCGCCGAAGCGGCCGACGGGGGTGCGTAGCGGCTCGCAGATGACGGCGTCAGGCATGGTGTGTTCCTTTGTTATCGGTGGACTGCGATTGCACGGACAGAAGATCGGATTCGATGCCTGCGGTGGCGCGGAGGAGCGCAGGCAACAGATGTTCCCGCACGCCGTCGGACGAGTGTCTGGCCGCTTGCATGGAGACGTTCGCGGCCGCGACGACCTCTCCGGTGTGGTCCCGGATGGGAGCTGCGATGGATCGAAGGCCCTCCTCGAGTTCCTGATCGACCAGGCAGAAACCCTGTGCGCGAACGGCGTCGAGCTCGGCGCGCAGCGAGGCGGCATCGGTGATCGTCTTGGTGGTGAGCGCGGCAAGCTCGACTCGCGCCAGATAGCGTTCCAGCAACTCCGAGGACAGCCCGGCGAGAAGAACTCGGCCCATCGACGTCGCGTACGCCGGAAATCGAGTTCCGATGGTGATCGCGACGGTCATGATCCTGCTGACCGGGACGCGGGCAACGTAGACGACGTCGTCGCCATCGAGAATGGAGACCGAGGACGACTCCCGTGTCTGCTCGGCCAGAGCTTCGAGGTGAGGGCCCGCGACCTCGGGAAGTGACAGCGAGGACAGGTAGCTGTATCCGAGTTCCAGGACGCGGGGGGTCAGCCAGAACAGTGATCCATCGCTGCGAACGTATCCCAGCTCGACGAGAGTCAGGAGAAATCGACGGGTAGTCGCTCTGGTCAGATCGGTGGTCCTCGCGACGTCGGACAACGTTCTGCGCGGATGTTCGGCGTCGAACGCCCTGATGACTGCGAGACCGCGCGCGAGCGATTGGACGTAGTCGGGGGAAGGGCCCTGCTGTTCGGTCATGTGTGCTCCGCAGCGTTCGATCGGTACGCGTCGCCGGTGATGTGCCGAACGATGAGCGAGGTGACGGTTTCTGCCTGCTCTACGTTTGCGAGGTGGGCTGCGTTCGGCACTACGTGAAATGTCGATCGGGCTACGCCGTCGGCGATGATTCTCAGGTCGGCGGGGTGGTGGCCGGATCCTGCTCGCCTGCGACGACAAGCGTGCGAGCACTGATCCGGCCGAGGTCGGCCCGGTTGTCCCACGCGGCCAACGCCTCGCACGCCGCCGCATAGCCCTCGTCGGGCGTGTTGCTGATCATCGCTCGGTGGTGCGCAGTGAGTTCGGCGTCTCGTGCGGCCAGTTCGGGCGTGAACCACCGCGAAAGCACTGCTTGGGCAATCGATTCGGTGCCGTCGGCGCGTACCGCAGCTGCGCGGTCGAGCCATCCCTGTGGGTCGCCGAACCGAGCCGACGTACACAGAAGGGTGAGGGTGAGAACCCGCGCGGGGCGGTGCACTGCGATCCACTGCGCGATCGCACCGCCGAGCGAGAGTCCGACGAGATGCACACGGTCACGATCGAGGGAATCGATCACTGCGAGAACATCTTCGGCCAACTCGTCGATCGAGTACGGCCCCGCCGGGACAGGTGACTGCCCATGCCCCCGAAGATCGACCGCGACGACGTCGACGACCTCGGCAAGACCCGCCAGCTGTCGATCCCACATCGATCGGTCGGAGCCGAGCGACCCCACCAGTACGACGGTCTCTCCGGGCGTGCCCGAGCCCGGCACGAGGTCGTAGGGCAGTTCGACGGTCACGATGGTCCCTCGCATGGAGCGCGAACGACGGCCGGCACTCGGTCGACGATGTCGCCTGTGTACCGGGGCGGTGGATGAATCATCGGATGTTCCTCCGGTTCGACAAAAAGTGTTCGTGATGTGGACGTCTCGCCGCAATGCGAACATCGTACGGGTGATGGTGCGCTCAGAGCAACGAAACTGGCAGAAGTGTTCGCAATGCGTCCACGTGTTCACATTGCGCACGAATTTTGCTAGAGTCGGACGCATGATGGACAAAGTGGTGGCGAGCGCTGCCGAAGCAGTGGCCGACATGCCTGACGGAGTTTCCGTCGCGGTTGGCGGGTTCGGGCTGGTCGGCGTACCGGAATTTCTGATCGACGCAGTCCTGCGGCAAGGCGCCACCGACCTGGAAGTTGTCAGCAACAATTGCGGCACAGATGGATTCGGCCTCGGTGTTCTTCTCGAGAAGCGACGGATCAGACGGACCATCAGTTCGTACGTCGGATCGAACAAGGAATTCGCCCGGCAGTATCTGGCGGGTGAACTCGAGGTGGAACTGACCCCGCAGGGGACGCTTGCCGAGCGGCTGCGAGCGGGAGGTGCAGGAATACCGGCCTTCTTCACCCCAGCGGGGGTGGGAACCCAGGTGGCCGACGGTGGACTACCGCTGCGATACGACGGCAGCGGGGGTATCGCGATTGCGAGCCCACCCAAGGAGACTCGCGACTTCGACGGCACCACATACGTGATGGAACGGGGAATCGTCGCCGATTACGCACTCGTACACGCGTGGAAGGGCGACCGCCACGGCAACCTCGTATTTCACGCGAGCGCACGAAATTTCAATCCGCCCGCCGCAGCGTCGGGTCGGATCACGATCGCGCAGGTCGAGCATCTGGTCGAACCAGGTGAGATAGGACCCGACGACGTGCACACTCCGGGGATCCATGTCCAGCGTGTTGTGCATGTCGGCCCGGTGGCCGTGGGAATCGAACAGCGGACGGTGCGAGCATGAGCGAGACAATCGTGAAACTGACACGAGAGCAGATGGCTGCGCGGGTGGCGCAGGAACTGAACGACGGCGAGTACGTCAACCTCGGTATCGGGATGCCCACCCTCGTGCCGAACTACCTGTCCACCGACATCACCGTGATCCTTCACTCCGAGAACGGTGTCCTGGGAGTCGGGCCGTACCCCACCGAGGACGAACTCGATCCCGAGATCATCAATGCGGGCAAGGAAACGATCACGGTCCTGCCGGGAGCCTCGTACTTCGACTCGTCGCAGTCGTTCGGAATGATCCGCGGAGGTCAGGTCGACGTGGCAGTGCTCGGTGCGATGCAGGTAAGTGCAACGGGCGATCTTGCGAACTGGATGATTCCCGGGCACATGGTCAAAGGAATGGGCGGCGCGATGGACCTCGTCCACGGTGCTCGACGAGTCATCGTGATGATGGAACACGTGTCCAAGAAGGGTGAGCACAAGATCCTGGAATCCTGCACCCTTCCCCTCACCGGACTCGGATGCGTTCAGCGCATCATCACCGACATGGCCGTCCTCGACGTGACCGAGCACGGTCTTAGGCTCGTCGAGACTGCACCGGGAATCACCGAAGAGCAGGTCCGCGCTGCGACGGGTGCACAGCTCAGCGTGTGACTCTCCGTGTGTGCGAGTAGAGGTTCATGTTCTCGCCGCGCAGGAACCCCACGACCGTCACACCGGACTCCTCGGCAAGGTCGACGGCCAAAGACGACGGAGCCGAAACGGCAGCGAGAATCGGAATGCCCGCCATCACGGCTTTCTGCGCAAGTTCGAACGAGGCACGCCCGCTGACCATCAGCACTGTGCCACCGATCGGAATTCGATTTTCGCCGGTTGCCCAGCCGATCACCTTGTCCACGGCGTTGTGGCGACCTACGTCTTCGCGACTGACCAGCATGGTGCCGTCGGTGTCGAACAAAGCTGCGGCGTGGAGCCCGCCTGTCGAGTCGAACGCTTTCTGGGACGCGCGCAGTGTGTCTGGAAGGGTCTTCAGAACCGATGACTTGACCTCTGTCTCATCGCCTGCGGGCGAGTGTCGAGTTTTCAAGCGGACCGCATCCAGCGAACCTTTCCCGCACACTCCACACGAGGACGTCGTGTAGAAGTTGCGCTCCACGCCGGGATCGGGCGGCGGAACTCCGGGCGACAGCACGATGTCGAGAACGTTGTAGGTGTTCTGGCCGTCGTCGTCCACGCCGTCGCAATACCTCGCCACCGCGATGTCGTCGCGTCCGCTGATGACGCCCTCCGTCAACAGAAACCCGTGTGCCAGTTCGATGTCGTGGCCGGGGGTTCGCATCGTCACCGCGAGCGCAGAACCGTTCACCCGAATTTCGAGTGGCTCTTCGACGACCAGGGTGTCCGGACGCGAACTTTCGTATGGACCACGGATCCGGATGACCGGGCGCCGGGCGGTGATTCGTCCCATTCCTCGAGTATGCGCCTTCGGCGCCCGTGCGTGCGTAGTGACCACCGACCGTAATTACGCGCTCACGAGGCGTGACCGCCTCGTGAGCGCGTAATTACCGCGGAATGTCATTACTCACGCACGGGCGCGGAGCGCCGCAACGAGCGACACCATTCGCGGATGATCGGCGAGATCGTCCACCCACACGGCTTTACCCGTGTGATCTGCCAACGGGACACGCCAGTTCTGATACTGGGTCTCGTCGGTACCGGGTTGATTCTGAATACGGTTCTCGCCTACGGCATCCACGAGTGCGACACCGAGAAGGTTGGACGGGCTCCGCGCGATCAGGCAATACAGCGCCTCGACCGTGTCCTGCTCGGACGCGTCGGCGGGAACCAACCCGCGAGCGCGAGCGAGGCCGATCACCGCGTCGCGCCCGGCAGCGTCGTGCTCGATTTCGGCCTCCACATCACGCTCGAGCAGACCCAGGCGCGAGCGTAGTGCGATGTGTTCGCCACGGAGGTATCCGACGGTCGGCGGCAGATCGTGAGTGGTGACCGAAGTCAGGCACAGCTCGCGGTAGTCCTCGGGCGGGATCGGCGAACCGCCGTCGTTCTCGAACCACAGGATCGACGTTCCGAATACTCCTCGTTGCCCGAGGTAATGCTGAACGCTCGGCTCGAACACACCGAGGTCCTCGCCGACCACGACCGCACCGGCACGTTCTGCTTCGAGTACGAGGATGCCGATGAGCGCCTCGTGGTCGTAGGTGACGTAAGCGCCGTCCGCTGGGGTCTCGGACTCCTCCGGGATCCACCACAGTCGAAACAGTCCGAGGATGTGGTCGACGCGGATACCGCCTGCCTGCCTCAGGATGGTGCGAAGCATGTCGCGATACGGCGCATATCCCAACTCGCGCAACCGATCGGGGTTCCAGGGTGGCTGGTTCCAGTTCTGGCCCTGCTGGTTGAAGTTGTCCGGGGGAGCGCCGACGGTGACTCCCGTTGTCAACGCATCTCCCAGCGTCCAGGCGTCGGCACCACGACGGTGCACGCCGACCGCGAGGTCGTGCATGATTCCGATGTCCATGCCCGCGCGCCGGGCCGATAGTTGTGCCCGCCCCAGTTGCTCGTCGCAGACCCACTGCAGCCACGTGTGAAATGCGATCCTCTTCGCGGCTTGCAGGCGGAACGACGTGGCGAACTCGGTACCCGGATTCGCTGCCTTGCCGGTCCAGATCTTGTCCTCGGGACCGTACTTCTCGGCCAGGGCGCACCACAGCGCGAAGTCGCTCAAACCATCGCCTTCTCGTGCGACGAACGCGTCGAACTCGGCCTGCCGCGCTGCAGAGCGCGGGATCCGATGAATTCGTTCCAGCGACCGAAGTTTCGCGCGGAACGACGGGTTTCGATCGATTCGTTTGGTGCGTTTGTTCGCCTTCGCGAACATGCGTGCAGACTCCCGCACCTTGGCGTACTGATCGCGGGGAAGGTACGACGTTTCGGGAATGTCCTCGACCCTGATGTACATGGGGTCGAAGAACCGTCGTGTCGTCGGAAGGTAGGGCGAGGCCTCGACCGGTGGTGCGGGTCGCTGAGCGTGCAGCGGATTGACGAGCACATAGTCGAATCCGTGCGTTCCTCCCGCGATGGCTGCAAGGTCGGCGAGATCGGCATAATCACCGACGCCCCACGATCTGTCCGACCGGATCGAGTAGAGCTGCGCGGCGAGACCGGTTCGCTGACGACCCAGTAGTGCGTCGTTCGCGGACAGGCGGGCAGGGGTGACGACGAGCGGACTCGTCGCCTGTGTTCCGAGTTCCGACCCGGAACCGACGGTGGCCGTCACGGTGTGCCAGCCCGTCGTGAGGTCGTGGGGAAGCTCGAAGGTCGCTCGCCCCACCAGTGCACCGTCGATCTCGCGGGGATCGACCCATACCTGTAGTTGACGGAGTGGGACCGTCTCCCCCGATTCCGTGGTCACCGAGACCGATACCGATTCACCGTGTGGCACATGTACTTCTACGGACCCTGGCTCACCGGCGACGGTGACGATCACCGGGGGGAGCGTGCGCCGCCAGCGGGCTTCGTCGTATTGGGACAACGACGCGGACACCTCGTCCTGGGTGTCTGCCGCAATGCCGCGGGCCGCGAGGATCCGGCGGAGGGTGGTCTCGGAGACCTCGCGTTCGGTCTGGTCCCACCCGCGGTACGACGTGGACACACCGCGAGATTCAGCGAGCTCGCGCAACTGCGAAGAGTAGGTCACTCGGTCGATCGTGCCAGGCGCACGGACTCACGTCATGTCCAGTCGCGCGTCTTCGGTGTGCAGCCGAGATTGAACTCGGGCAACCCCGGGTAGTCTGATCGCGGTCACGGCATGAAGTTCACGGTCGTCGTGGACAGCGTGCTTGCGAAGATCGAGGTTTGTCGAGACAACGGATAGGGAGCGCGAATGACTGGCGTCGGCAAGATCGAAGAGCTGGAACGAGATTCCGGCGCACCGGTCGAGCTGCGGGTGATTGCGAACGCCGATCAGTTGCCGGTTGTACGGGCTGTCGCCGAGACACTTGCGGTGTTGGCGGACTTCACCCTCGACGACATCGCGGACATCAAGCTCGTCGTGGACGAAGTCTGCTCGGAGCTGATTTCGGGGGCAGTCGACGGCGCGGAGCTGAGCTGTTCGTTCGTCGTGAGTCCCACCGGCATGCGTATCACAACGACATCCGTGGTCCACTCCGATCGAGTCCCGAAGGGCGACAGCTTCGGCTGGCACGTGCTGCAGACGTTGACCGATTCCATCTCGCTGAGCGCGTCGTCGGCCTCGGGTGGATCGGCCGTGGCAGTGGACGCGGTCAAGCGGAGGAGCACCGTATAGTGCCCGTGCCGTACGAAAAACCGACGCGGCGTCAGTCGGACGATTACAGCGAAGTAGTTCCCCTCATTCAGCAGATGCAGGCTCTCGAAGTCGGCTCTCCTGCACGTCAGGTTTTGCGGGACCGCATCATCACGCGGTGCCTCCCTCTCGCCGAACACATCGCCCGTAGGTTCGGCGGTCGTGGTGAAGCGCACGAAGATCTCCTCCAGGTGGCTCGGCTCGGTCTCGTCAATGCTGTCGATCGTTTCGACATCGAACGCGGATCGGATTTCGTCTCGTTCGCCGTGCCCACGATCATGGGCGAGGCGCGTCGCTACTTCCGTGACGCCGGCTGGTCGGTTCGCGTTCCGCGGCGGATGAAGGAGCTCAACTCGATGATTTCGGGAGCGGTGGGCACACTGTCTCAGAAGCTCGGTCGTGCGCCGACAGCCAGTGAGATCGCCGCCGAACTCGACATCGACGTCAAGGAAGCATCGCAGGCGCTTCTCGCTCGAAGTGCTTACCAGACCGTGTCCGTCGACTCGGTGGTCAGCGACGACCGCCTACCTCTGATGGACACGCTCGGGGCCGACGACCCCGAGCTCGAGAAGATGGAGAGCTATCTGACGGTTCGTCCGGCGCTGGAGAAGCTGCCCGAACGAGAACGCCAGATCGTCATTCTCCGGTTCTTCGGGTCGATGACGCAGACTCAAATCGCCGAGCGGATGGGTATTTCCCAAATGCACGTGTCGAGGATCCTCGCGCGAACGTTGGCTCAACTGAGGGATGACCTCGGACCTAGCTGAGTTGGTTTCGCTAGGCCGTAGCATTCGCTGAGCAACGAGGGACTCTTTCGACTCAGGAGTGACGCCAGTGTCAGCGAAGCCAGCCGGATTGTTCGACGACCTGGATCGGTACGTATCGGCACCGAGGGTCAGCGACCTCGCGGTGTCGACAGACGGTTCGAGGGCAGTGGTCGCGATCGCCGAACCGGACTCCGGCGGGTCGAAGTACGTCAGCGCGCTGTGGGAGATCGACGTCGACGGTGTGCAGCCGGCTCGGCGTCTGACATGGAACCCCGAAGGATCGTCGGGTCCCGCGTTCTCCGCGGCGGGTGACCTGTTGTTCGTTCGTCGTGCATCCGCGGACGACGAGGCCGCGGCGCTCTGGTCGCTACCGAGATCGGGTGGTGAGGCGCGCCTCGTCGCCTCACGCGCCGCGGGGTTCTCCGGAATTCGCGCTGCTACGAGCTCAGCCGTATTCGTGGCTGTCTCGGACGTACATCCATCTGCCGACACCGAGGAAGCGGACGAAAGAATTCTCTCGGCCCGCAAGGACGGGAAGATTTCCGCTGTACTGCACTCGGGATATCCGGTCAGACACTGGGATCACGACCTGGGTCCCGCCACTCCTCATCTGTTCGTGTCCGACGGCAACGCTGCCCGACGAATAACCGACAGCGCGGGTGGTGCTCTGCACGAGGCGTCGTACGACGTGAGCCCCGACGGGTCGTTCGTCGTGTCGACATGGACGGTCCCCGGCGCGCTCGCCACATCGCGGACCGTGCTGGTGAAAATTCTCGTCGCGTCGGGTGAACGAACCGTACTGGTCGACGACGACGCTGCGGACCTGGGCTCACCAGCGATCTCGCCCGACGGCCAGCGAGTCGCATTCGTCAGGGAATCGCTGTCCACTCCCGACGACGCGCCGCGAGTCGGTCTCCAACTTCTCGACATCGCGTCGGGCGTGGTCGAGGACGCCGTTCCCGAGTGGGACCTGTGGCCGACGAACCCCGTATGGCTCGTCGACGGGAGCGGTGTTCTCGTCGTCGCCGACGACAACGGCCGCGCGCCGATCTATCTCGTCCGCGGAGGCGTCGCGTCACGCCTGACCGATTCCGATGCGGCATACACCCACGTCCATGCAGGCGTCGACGGCTCCGTCTTCGCGCTCGAGGCGTCGTACCTCCAGCCGCCGCATCCCGTGCGCATCGACCCGGGCACCGGTGAGATCCGCCGGCTCCTTCCGGCCGACGAAGCGTCGGAGTTGCCGGGAATACTCACCGAGATCGACGCGACCACCGACGACGGGCAGCGAGTGAGGGCGTGGCTCGCAGTGCCGCACGACGCGTCCGACACTGCGAAGGCGCCGCTGCTGTTGTGGGTGCACGGAGGACCACTGGGCTCGTGGAACACGTGGTCGTGGCGTTGGAACCCGTGGTTGCTCGTTGCCAAGGGATACGCGGTGCTGCTGCCCGACCCCGCGCTCTCCACCGGATACGGCCAGAAGTTCGTTCAACGAGGTTGGGGCCGGTGGGGCAAGGAGCCCTTCACCGACCTGATGACCATCACCGACGCCGCAGCAGCGCTACCGCAGATCGACGAGACCAGGACTGCGGCGATGGGCGGATCGTTCGGCGGGTACATGGCCAACTGGATTGCCGGTCATACCGATCGGTTCGACGCGATCGTCTCGCACGCCAGCCTGTGGGCACTCGACCAGTTCGGTCCGACTACGGACGTCGCCTACTACTGGCAACGTGAGATGTCCCCAGAGATGGCGGTGGAGAATTCGCCCCACCTGTTCGTGGCGGACATCGTCACTCCGATGCTGGTCATCCACGGTGACAAGGACTACCGTGTCCCGATCGGTGAAGGCCTTCGGCTCTGGTACGAACTGCTCAGCGAATCGGGAATTCCTGCTGACGACGAGGGAAAGACCGACCATCGGCTGCTGTACTTCCCGACCGAGAACCACTGGGTCCTGACGCCCCAACACGCAAAAATCTGGTACGAGGTCGTCTTCTCGTTCCTTGCCGAGCACGTGCTGGGGGAGACGGTCGACCTGCCGGAAGCATTGGGTTGAGTCCTCGGCCGAAAGGGCGCGAGTCGGGGCTCGCCGCGTCGACCACTAGAATCGACCGGTGACCAGTTCAGCGCCGAAGACCCAAGAGACCCCCGCCGATGCCTTGCCGAAAAGCTGGGACCCGAGTGCGGTAGAGGCAGAGCTGTATCAGGGCTGGGTCGACGCCGGTTACTTCGAGGCCGATCCTTCCAGCGGCAAGCCTCCGTACTCGATAGTGCTGCCGCCGCCCAACGTCAACGGTTCGCTGCACATGGGACACGCGCTCGACCACACGCTGATGGATGCGTTGAGCCGACGCAAGCGCATGCTCGGCTTCGAGGTGCTGTGGCTACCCGGCATGGATCACGCCGGTATCGCGACGCAGATCGCAGTCGAGAAGGAACTCGCTGTCGACGGCAAGACCAAAGAAGACTTCGGCCGCGAACTGTTCATCGACAAGGTGTGGGACTGGAAACGCTCGACGGGCGGAAAGATCACCGGCCAGATGCGACTCATCGGGGATGGAATCGATTGGAGTCGTGAACGCTTCACGATGGACGATGGTCTTTCGCACGCAGTGCAGACCATGTTCAAGAGGATGTACGACGACGGTCTGATCTACCGGGCCGAGCGCCTCGTCAACTGGTCGCCGGTGCTGCAGACCGCGATTTCCGACATCGAGGTCAAGTTCGAGGACGTCGAGGGTGAACTCGTCTCGCTCAGGTACGGATCGCTGAACGACGACGAGCCGCACGTCATCGTCGCCACTACGCGCGTGGAGACGATGCTGGGCGATACCGCCGTCGCGGTTCACCCCGAGGACGAGCGGTACAGGCATCTCGTCGGAACGACGCTCCCACACCCGTTCACGGGCCGAGAAATACCGATCATCGCCGACGACTACGTCGATCCCGAATTCGGCACCGGCGCAGTGAAGATTACTCCGGCGCACGACCCGAACGACTTCGAGATGGGCCTGCGGCACAACTTGCCGATGCCGACAATCATGGACAAGGCAGGTCGAATCGCCGACACCGGTACCGAATTCGACGGTCTCGACCGGTTCGAGGCTCGGGTCAAGGTGCGCGAGGCTCTGGCCGAACAGGGCCGCGTCGTCGCCGAAAAGCGGCCGTACGTCCACAGTGTCGGACACTCCGAGCGCAGCGGCGAGTCGATCGAGCCCCGTCTGTCGCTGCAGTGGTGGGTCAAAGTCGACGGCCTCGCCGCAGCAGCCGGAGATGCGATCCGAAACGGAGACACGGTCATTCATCCCGCGAGCCAGGAACCACGCTGGTTCGCCTGGGTCGACAACATGCACGACTGGTGCATTTCGCGTCAGCTGTGGTGGGGGCATCGCATCCCCATCTGGTACGGCCCCGACGGCGAATCCGTCTGCCTGGGGCCGGGTGAAACCGCACCGGCAGGCTGGGAACAGGATCCGGACGTCCTCGACACGTGGTTTTCCTCGGGACTCTGGCCGTTCTCGACCATGGGCTGGCCCGACGCCACCGACGATCTCGCGAAGTTCTACCCGACCTCGGTTCTGGTCACCGGGTACGACATCCTGTTCTTCTGGGTGGCGCGCATGATGATGTTCGGTACCTACGTTGCGTCGGACGCGTCACTGAATGCGGGGGAGAATCCCGGAAAGGTTCCGTTCAAGGACTTGTTCCTACACGGTCTGGTCCGAGACCAGTTCGGCAAGAAGATGTCCAAGTCCAAGGGTAACGGGATCGATCCTCTGGACTGGGTCGAGCGATTCGGCGCAGATGCGCTGCGTTTCACGCTCGCTCGGGGCGCCAACCCGGGTGCGGACCTGTCCGTGGGTGAGGATCACGCTCAGTCGTCGCGCAACTTCGCCAACAAGCTCTTCAACGCCACGAAGTTCGCGTTGATGAACGGCGCTGCGCCGGCCGAGCTTCCGGCTCGCTCCGAGCTGACCGATGCCGATCGATGGATCCTCGATCGTCTCAATCACGTTCGCGCCGAGGTGGATACGGCGTTCGAGCGCTACGAGTTCAGCAAGGCCTGCGAGGCGTTGTACCACTTCGCGTGGGACGAGGTGTGCGACTGGTACCTCGAGATCGCGAAGGTGCAGTTCTCGGACGACGCACTGGCCGAGTCGACGCGCGGCGTGCTGGGCAACGTGCTCGACGCATTGCTACGCCTGCTGCACCCGGTGATTCCGTTCGTCACCGAGACGCTGTGGAAGGTACTGACAGGAGGTGAGTCGATCGTCGTGGCATCGTGGCCGACCGCGACCGATCTCGACGCGGACCTCGTTGCAGCGCAACGTGTGTCCGACATGCAGAAGCTGATCACCGAAGTTCGTCGCTTCCGCAGTGACCAGGGTCTGAAGCCGTCGCAAAAGGTTGCGGCCAAGATCGTGGGAGTCGACGCGGCCGATCTCGCCGCCCAGATACCGGCCACCCGGGCGCTGGCAAAGCTCACCGAGCCCGACGGCGACTTCAGTGCCACGGCCTCAGTGGAGGTACGTCTGTCCAGGGCGACCGTGACTGTCGAACTCGACACTTCGGGGACTGTCGACCTCGTGGCCGAACGTGCCCGACTGGTGAAGGATCTCGCGGCAGCGGAGAAGGAACTGGCACAGACGACGGCGAAGCTCGGGAACGAGGCGTTCCTCGCGAAGGCGCCGGACGCCGTGGTCGACAAGATTCGTGGACGCCAACAGATCGCCACCGAAGAGATTGCCCGCATCAGCGCGCGCCTCGAAGCGATGGGTACACAGTGAACGAATTCGACGGCCACAAGATCGATCCCGGGCCGGTCGATCTTGCGGAACTGGCGCTCGTGGAAGCGGAACTCGACAAGCGTTGGCCCGAAACGAAGATCGAGCCGAGCATTGCCCGCATAGCTGCCTTGATGGACTTGCTCGGGTCGCCCCAGAAGGCATACCCGTCGATTCACGTCGCAGGCACCAACGGCAAGACCTCGGTAACCCGGATGATCGACGCATTGCTGACGCATTTTCACCGCAGGACCGGGCGGACAACGAGCCCGCATCTGCAACTTGCCACCGAGCGCATCAGCATCGACGGCAAGCCGATCTCGCCGCGTCTTTACGTCGACACGTACAACGAGATCGCACCGTTCATCGAGATGGTGGACGCGCAGTCCGAGGCGTCCGGTGGCCCTCGCATGAGCAAATTCGAGGTGACGACGGCGATGGCCTTCGCGGCCTTCGCGGAGGCTCCTGTCGAGGTGGCCGTCGTCGAGGTCGGCCTCGGGGGGCGCTGGGACGCAACCAACGTCGTCGACGGCGAAGTCGCCGTGATCACGCCCATCGACATCGATCACGTCGAGTTTCTCGGTTCGGATCTAGCGGGCATCGCGGCGGAGAAGGCCGGGATCATCAAGAAGGCACCCGAGCGCCTCGTCCCGCGCGACACCGTAGCGATCATCGCGGAGCAGAAGCCCGAGGTCGCCGAGGTTCTCCTGCGCGCGGCAGTCGAGGCCGATGCCGCAGTCGCCAGGCAGGGATCGGAGTTCCGGGTACTCGCTCGGCGCATCGCGGTGGGCGGTCAGCAACTCGAACTGCAGGGGCTCGGCGGGGTGTACACCGATATCTTCCTCCCGCTGCACGGTGAACATCAGGCACACAATGCTTCCTTGGCTCTCGCCGCTGTGGAGGCCTTCTTCGGCGCTGGCGCAGATCGGCAGCTCGACGTGGAAACCGTTCAGGCGGCGTTCGCGTCGACCGTCAACCCTGGGCGACTGGAACGGGTACGCAATGCGCCGACGGTCTTTCTCGACGCCGCGCACAACCCGCACGGTGTGCGTGCGCTCGCGTCGACGTTGGCCGCGGAGTTCGACTTCCGCAAATTGGTCGGGGTCGTCAGCGTCATGGGGGACAAGGATGTCGATGCGATGCTCACTGCGCTGGAACCGGTGCTCGACGAGATCGTGGTCACGCACAACGGCTCACCCCGTGCGATGGACGTCGAGGAACTCGCCAATATCGCAGTGGCGAAGTTCGGCGACGAACGCGTCGTCGTCTCCGAGACTTTGGCTGACGCCGTCGAGACTGCGATAGCCCTCGCGGAGGACGTCGCCGACCCAGGTGAAGCTGTGTCCGGTGCCGGCGTGATCGTCACCGGCTCGGTCGTGACGGCAGGCGCCGCGAGATCGCTGTTCGGAAAGGAACCGGGATGAGCGAGGACGAACAGACGCCCAGTTACAGGCCGCCGACGACCGATCCGTGGAAGGGCTTTCGCGGCGTCTGTGCCGGGACACTCATCCTGGAGATGATCGTCGTGCTCCTGGCCCTGCCCGTCGTGTCGACCGTCGGTGGCGGGCTCGGATGGTTCTCGACTCTCTACATCGTGGGGATCGCGGTACTACTCGTGCTGGCGAGCGGAATGCAACGGCGTCCGCAGGCGATGCAGATCAACCTGGGTCTTCAGGTGCTGATCCTGGCCGGGGTGTTCATCCACCTCTCCATCGGGATCGTCGGAGTGATCTTCGCGATCGTGTGGGCATACCTGCTGTATCTACGCCGGGACATCACGCGCCGGATCGAGCAAGGACTACTGGCCGGTCAACGCGACGAGAGCTGACCGCCGGTGGCGAAGAGCCGTCCACTACGCTCTGTTGTCGTGACCGAGCGCACCCTTGTACTTATCAAGCCCGATGGAGTTGCCCGCCGATACGTGGGAGAGATTCTCGGCCGAATCGAGAAGAAAGGACTGAGTATCGCCGCACTGGAACTCAAGTCCGTTCCCACCGAATTGGCCAGTGCTCACTACGCCGAGCACGAAAGCAAACCGTTCTTTCCCGACCTGCTGGAGTTCATCACGTCGGGGCCCGTCGTTGCAGCTGTCCTCGAAGGACCGCGGGCAATCGCGGCCTTCCGTCAGATCGCCGGTGGGACCGACCCCGTCGAGAAAGCGGTTCCCGGCACCATTCGCGCCGATCTCGCTCTCGACGGGCAGCAGAACCTCGTGCACGGCTCGGACTCCGTCGAGTCGGCAGAGCGCGAGATCGCTCTGTGGTTCCCCAACCTGTCCTGATTTCTCCACCGGAACGGTAATCGGAAGTTCCGGTGTGCCCGCCACGCCGCCGAAGATGCATTCTTCTGCGGTGTGGCGGGTCCACTACCCCCGGTGTGGGATACTCGTGACGGTTGCTTCACAGTTTTGGTTTCACCGGCGACAGGCTTTCGTTCAATTTCTCCATCAGAAGTAGAAGAAGTGCATTACAGCCAGTCAGTGCAGTGCCGCCAGGCGGTGCAGTACAGCTCGACAGCAGGACGATCGAACGCCATGACAACGGTGTTCTCGTGACAGCAACCGGATGACACCGGAAGGTGCGATGCCCGTCATCGCTGCCCGAGGCGCGGAGGCAATCCTCCAGGGCTCAGGCATGCTTGATGATCAGGCGCTCGTACCGACGGACTTCGACAGCCATCCAGCCAGGCCTCGCGCTCGGCGTACCGGCCACTCGCCGTGGACAGTGCACCAAGTGCGAAGCGAGACCAGACAACACTGACGTCAAACCTTTCGTCAGAACACAAGAATGTGCCCTCGCGTGGCCGCGTCACACCCAGCAGATGCTGCTGGTGGACGCGCCCGGGGGCCCCTGAGGAGACTTACGTGGCCGATCAAGCCCCGCCAGAAGATGTACAGACGTCGAACAGGGAAAGTGCAGCAGGTGACGCGAATGCGTCCGCCGGGCTGACTCCGACGTTCCCCGATCGCCTCCGCGTCCACGCGCTGGCCAAGATCATCGGTGTCACGAGCAAGCAGGTACTCGCCAAACTCGGCGAGCTCGGCATCGAGGCTCGGAGCGCTCAGTCCAGTCTCGGTCGCGATGACGCGGTCACAGTGCACGGTGCATTCACCTCGCCCGAGGCGCCGGCACCTGTCGACGCCTCGCCCGACGCCGTCACCGAACAGCCAGCCGTGTCGGCCCCTGCCACGGCACCAGCCGACACAGCGGCACCAGAGGACACTGCGACACTAGAGGGCACTGCGACACCAGAGGGCACTGCGACACCAGAGGGCACAGCGACACCAGAGGACACTGCCGCGCCGGGTAGGCCGTCGACGGGGAGTCTGTTCTCGACCGAGGAAATCACGGTTGCAACGGCGACCACGCCGGGTTCCCGGCCCTTCGCGGGCCCCCTCTTCCTTCAGCCCGAGGCAGCCGCTCCCGAACCGCGGGTGCGTCGCCGGAGCAAGAAGGCCGCTGGCCCCGCAGTCGACACCGACCCATCGGTCAGCGAGACCGAATCGGTGACATCGGAGCCGGAGAAGCGTTCCGGCGCTGCTGTCAGTACGGACCCGGCCGTAAAAGAGACCCCCGCAGCTGCGGAGGTATCGACCGGTTCCAGCGATCGAGTCGGCACCGGTTCACCGATCGACACCCCGGGCACCGAGGGCGCATCGTCTTCGGACGACGCAGCGGTTTCGGACGACGCAGCGGTTTCGGACGACGACGGTGAGGGTGACGACGATCAGTCGCAGCCTCGTCGTCGCAGGCGCGGTCGTCGTGGGCGTGGTCGCGGTCGGGGAGACCAGCCGACCGACGACAACTCGGACGACTCCAATTCCGACGGCGCCACTGATGACGGCACCTCGGATGAGGGCACCACTGATGACGCCACCAGGGGCGACGGTGCCGGCTCCGAGGACTCGAACCTCGAATCGGGCGACTCGGGTAAGCGAGACCAGGACTCGAGCGCCGGCGAACCGGACGCAGAGGACCGGACCGCCGAGGTCGACTCCGCAGAGTCCGAATCCGGCGACGAAGACAAGCCGAACACCGAGCGTCGCTCACGCAGGCGTAGCAGGTCGCGCGGCGGATCCAAGGCATCGAGTGCAAGCGAGGACGAGTCATCGGCGTCGGATGCAGGTGACTCCGACGCAGGCGAGTCCGAGGATTCCTCGGCCGAGTCGGCGAGCGAGAGCGACGACGATCAGGACGAGTCGGACGGTTCGAGTCGTCGCCGTCGTCGTCGCCGTCGTCGCCGCAGTTCGGGCGATGCGTCGTCCGATTCCACATCGTCCGACTCCGCGTCGTCCGAGGATGATCCGCCGAACACAGTCGTGCACGAGCGCGAGCCACGCAGCAAGCCGCGCACCAAGGACGAAGTTCAAGGAATTACCGGCTCGACGCGTCTGGAGGCGAAGCGTCAGCGTCGCCGTGACGGTCGTGACGCAGGTCGCCGTCGTCCACCGATCCTGACGGAGTCCGAGTTCCTGGCTCGGCGCGAATCGGTCGACCGCGTGATGGTCGTACGCGAAAAGTCGTTCCCCGATCACGGCGACACGACACAGGTCGCAGTGCTGGAGGACGGGGTTCTCGTCGAGCACTTCGTGACCAGCAGCGCATCTGCGTCGATGGTCGGCAATGTCTACCTCGGTCGTGTGCAGAACGTCCTTCCGAGCATGGAAGCGGCGTTCATCGACATCGGCCGCGGCCGTAACGGCGTCCTGTACGCCGGTGAGGTCAACTGGGACGCAGCTGGACTCGGGGGCAACTCGCGCAAGATCGAGCAGGCGCTCAAGCCGGGGGACCAGGTCCTGGTGCAGGTCAGCAAGGACCCCGTCGGCCACAAGGGCGCCCGTCTCACGACACAGCTCTCACTTGCCGGCCGCTACCTCGTCTATGTGCCGGGTGGCAGCTCGACCGGCATCAGCCGCAAACTTCCCGACACCGAGCGCAAGCGACTCAAGGAGATCTTGCGCGATATCGTGCCGGCGGAGGCCGGAGTCATCATCCGTACGGCCGCCGAAGGTGTCAGCGAAGAAGAACTCGCCCGTGACGTGACCCGGTTGCAGGCGCAGTGGGCGACCATCGAAGAAGCGTCGGCACAGGCCGAGTCGAGCAAGGGAAGCCAGCCGCAGACGCTGTACGAAGAGCCCGATCTGTTGGTCAAGGTCATTCGCGATCTGTTCAACGAGGACTTCGTCAGACTCGTGATCGAGGGTGAGAAAGCCTGGACCACCACCTCCAACTACATCGAAACCGTCGCCGCGGACATGTTGCCCAAGCTGGAGAGGCATGTGTCCGAGTCGGGTCGGCCTGACGTCTTCGAGGCGTACCGAATCGACGAGCAGCTGGCCAAAGCACTCGATCGCAAGGTCTGGTTGCCGTCCGGTGGCACGCTTGTCATCGACCGCACCGAGGCCATGACGGTCGTCGACGTCAACACTGGCAAGTTCACCGGGGCAGGCGGCAACCTCGAGGAGACCGTCACTCGCAACAACCTGGAAGCGGCCGAAGAGGTTGTCCGTCAGATGCGGCTGCGCGACATCGGCGGGATGATCGTCGTGGACTTCATCGACATGGTCCTCGAGCAGAACCGCGATCTCGTCCTGCGACGACTGACCGAGGCGCTCGGGCGTGACCGGACGCGTCACCAGGTGTCGGAGGTGACGTCACTCGGACTCGTCCAGATGACCCGGAAGAAGCTCGGAACCGGTCTGGTAGAGGCGTTCTCGACAACGTGCGAGCACTGCCAGGGACGCGGAATCATCGTTCATCCGTTCCCGGTCGAGAGCAAGCCCGACGATGGTTCGAGGTCCGGCTCGTCCCGTGGCGAATCCACTTCGCCGCGCAAGCGCCGAGGCCGTGACAAGTCCGAGACCGCGAACAACGCGCAGGCTCAGACCGATCACACCGATGCGACACCTGATCCGTCGGTGAAGCGAGCGCATCCGGTCGCGCTCGCGATGGCGGCGCATCACGACGAGGTAGTAGACGACGTGACGCCGGCTGATGTCGTCGACGACGGTTCCGAAACGGTCATCGGTGCATCCGAGGTAGCTGCGATCCAAGGCAAGGATTCGCAAGAAGCGTCCGGGCGCAGCGAAGACGCTGAACCCGCGACGCCGATCGAGACCATTGCTCCTGACACCATTCCCTCCGACACCACTGCCCCGGACGCTATTGCCCCGGATGCGACGCCGACCCGGCGCGGTGGCAGGAATGCGCGCCGAAAGGCGTCGAGGCCTGCGGCGCAGGCTGTGGTGGACACCGACGAGGTCTCGACCGACCCACCGGTGCCCGTTGTCCCCGACACGGCTCCTACCGGCACGGCTCCCGACGACGCGGCTCCCGACGACGCGTCCGCTGAGACACCCAACTCGGCGCCGGAAGGCGAGACCTCTGTCGACACGGGAGAGGTTGCCGCCGAGCTTGGTGCTGCGGAGTCGGTTGCTTCCGAGCCGGTCGTCAAGGCACGGCGTGGGCGCCGAGTGGCCAGGAAGGCAGCTGCGCCGACAGCGGAGACGCCTGATGCAGGAGCCGTCTTCGTGATTCCCGCTACGTCCGATGGCGGCGCAGCGACGGAGGAGTCCGTGCAAGCGCCGGTCACTGCGCCTGCATTTACCCAGGTGAACGCTGATGCCGTGGTCGAGGAAGCGCCGGTGACGAAGCCTCGTCGACGTCGCGCAGCCGCCAGGCCTGCAGGCCCGCCCGTCGACGCTTAGGAGACCGTAGACGGGCGGTTTGACCACGGCCGTCCGTCTACCGTAACCTTGATAAGTCGCTCCCGGTGACACTGTTCTGCTGTGCCGTCACTCCGAAAGATTGTGACGCAGGCGAACACGCCCGGGAGTTCAGTTAAACAGCAAGATCAGACCAGTCGTGTTGCCGTGGGCAGCGCGAGCAAGTTCGAAGAAGCAAGGGGTAGCCCTCCGATGGCAACGTACGCGATCGTCAAGACCGGCGGAAAGCAGTACAAGGTCGCTGTTGGTGACCTCGTCAAGGTCGAGAAGATCGAGGGAGCGCCCGGCACTGCTGTCTCGCTTGCTCCGGTCCTCGTCGTAGACGGTTCCGACCTGACCACAGATGCAGACAAGCTGGCGAAGATCTCCGTCGCCGGCGAGATCGTCGAGCACACCAAGGGCCCGAAGATCCGCATCCACAAGTTCAAGAACAAGACCGGATACCACAAGCGTCAGGGACACAGGCAGAAGCTGACTGTCCTCAAGGTCACCGGTATCAAGTAGCCACTCTTTCATTGCCGGTTTCGTCGATGGAGCTGGCGTTCTTCTTACCCGAGGAGGGTACGCAACATGGCACATAAGAAGGGTGCATCAAGCTCCCGTAACGGTCGCGACTCGAATGCTCAGCGCCTCGGCGTCAAGCGTTTCGGCGGCCAGACCGTCAGCGCAGGCGAGATCCTGGTTCGTCAGCGCGGCACGCACTTCCACCCCGGCGTCAACGTCGGCCGTGGCGGCGACGACACGCTGTTCGCTCTGTCCGCAGGTGCCGTCGAATTCGGCGCGAAGCGTGGACGCAAGACCGTGAACATCGTTCCGGTCGCAGTCGAGGCCTGAGTCTCCGCTGCACCAACTGCGTGAGTGATCCCGACGGGATTCTCACGCGCCCAGCTTCACGATGAGGGCGGACCAGGGTCATTGAAACCCGGTCCGCCCTTATCGTGTTTTTCGGGCAACGAACATTTCGGTCGACACGACCGAGGAAGGATCGAAGGCAGCTATGTCACGATTCATAGACCGCGTGGTGCTGCACGTCAGCGCCGGTAAAGGCGGCAACGGCTGCTCTTCGGTTCATCGCGAGAAGTTCAAGCCGCTCGGCGGCCCCGACGGTGGCAATGGAGGCCAGGGCGGCGGTGTCGTGTTCGTCGTCGACAGCAACGTCCACACGCTTCTCGATTTCCACTTCCATTCGCATGCGAAGGCGGGCAACGGGACTCAGGGGATGGGTGGCAACCGTGAGGGTGCCAACGGCGAGGACCTGATCCTGAAGGTCCCCGACGGAACCGTCGTACTCGACAAGGACGGGCGCATCCTCGCCGATATGATCGGCGAGGGCACACGTTTCGACGCTGCTCCCGGTGGCCGAGGCGGACTCGGCAATGCTGCTCTCGCGTCCAAGGCGCGCCGAGCACCCGGATTCGCCCTACTGGGCGAAGAGGGCATCGAGCGCGATGTAATTCTCGAACTCAAGTCCGTCGCCGACATCGGACTCGTCGGATTTCCTTCGGCGGGTAAGTCCTCGCTCGTGTCGGTGCTGTCCGCCGCGAAGCCGAAAATCGCCGATTACCCGTTTACCACGCTTGTCCCCAACCTGGGCGTCGTGTCCAGCGGGGACACCACCTACACCGTGGCGGACGTTCCCGGTTTGATTCCCGGTGCGAGCCAAGGCAAAGGTCTCGGTCTCGATTTCCTTCGGCATCTGGAGCGAACCGCTGTGCTGGCGCACGTGGTGGATTGCGCGACACTGGATCCGGGCCGCGACCCCGTCTCCGACGTCGATGCACTCGAAGCTGAACTGGCCGCATACAAGCCGGCAATGTTGGGCGACGCAAGTCTGGGCGACCTCGCCGACCGTCCGCGGATCGTCGTGCTCAACAAGGCTGATATCCCCGAAGCCGCGGAGCTGGCCGAAATGGTCACTCCCGAGTTCGAAGCACGCGGATGGCCCGTCTTCACGATTTCCGCGGTGAGCCGAGAAGGCTTGAAGCCGCTGATCTACGCATTGGGCAAGATGGTCGAGGACTATCGCATCGCGCACCCGCCCGCAGAGCCACGCCGACCGGTCCTTCGACCTGTCGCGCGCAACGAAGAGGGCTTCCAGGTCGTCAAGGATCCGGATGTGCCTGGCGGCTTCCTCGTCCTCGGAACACGCCCGGAGCGGTGGGTACGCCAGACGCAGTTCAGCAACGACGAGGCCGTGGGTTACCTCGCCGACCGTCTGGCGCGTCTCGGTGTCGAGGACGCCCTCATCAAGCTGGGCGCCGAACCTGGCGCACCGGTAACCATCGGTGACGTGTCCTTCGATTGGGAACCGCAGACGGCCGCAGGTGTCGAGATCACGCGAACCGGACGCGGCACCGACGTGCGTCTGGATCAGGTCGAACGAATCGGTGCGGACGAACGCAAGCATGCTCGTCGAGTCCGTCGCGGACTCGAACCCGAGGAGTGATGGACAGGTGACTGCCGAATCCGATTCGGCCGCAGCCGTTTCCATGACCAGAGTCGACATCGCGGACGCCAAGAGGATCGTCGTCAAGATCGGTTCTTCCGCATTGACCTCCTTGGTCGGCGGCTTGGATCTCGGTCGTCTGGACCTACTGGCGGAAGCCGTCGAACTCCGCATGCGTGCGGGTACCGATGTCATCGTCGTCTCGTCCGGGGCGATCGGTGCGGGAATCGCGCCGCTCGGACTGACCAAGAGGCCACGGGATCTCGCGACGAAGCAGGCCGCTGCGAGCGTCGGCCAGCTGGCGCTCGCCCACGCGTGGGGTACCTCGTTCGCTCGGTTCGGCCGCACCGTCGGACAGGTTCTGCTCACGGCCGAGGACATCGCGCGCCGCACGAACCATCGCAATGCGCAACGAACCCTCGACCGATTGCGTTCACTCGGCGCTGTTGCCGTCGTCAACGAGAACGACACAGTGGCTACCGCCGAAATTCGTTTCGGCGACAACGACCGTTTGGCCGCGCTCGTCGCACATCTCGCCGGAGCCGATGCGCTTGTGTTGTTGTCGGACGTCGACGGCCTGTACGACGGTGATCCGCGCAAGGGACATGCCACTCTCATTCGTGAGGTGGACAGCCCCGAGGACCTCGACGGCGTCGTCGCCGGGTCCGGGGGAGCGCTCGGCACCGGCGGAATGGCGTCCAAGCTGTCCGCTGCGCGCCTCGCGGCCGACGCGGGTGTTCCGGTTCTGTTGGCGTCGGCGCAGGACGCAGCAGCTGCGTTGACCACTGCTCGGGTCGGCACGGCGTTCGCCGCCCGCCCGACGAGACTGTCGTCGAGGAAGTTCTGGGTTCGGCATGCGGCCGACGTTCAGGGTGACCTTCACCTCGACGCAGGGGCGGTTCGCGCCGTCGTCGAGCGTCGACGGTCATTGCTGTCGGCGGGAATCACCGGGGTCACCGGGCGGTTCTACGGTGGCGACGTGGTGGCCCTTCGGGACCCCGAGGGCGCCGTGATCGCACGGGGAGTCGTGGCCTACGACGCGTCGGAGTTGATCGGAACGATCGGCAGGTCCAAGGCGGAGCTGTCGCCCGAACTCCAGCGGCCCGTCGTTCACGCCGACGATCTGGTGTCCGTGCACAGCTAGTATTTCCTCTCATACCGGACAAAGCGGTCCATTTTCTCTCGTAGGTGTTGCGGTGCAGGTGCATTCGCAGTTGCATGATCTGCACAGACCTGAGCTGGGAGTGCACCATGGAGCGGACCGATATCCCCACCGACGCGGACACCGTGTACGGACGGCGGTGGTTCGTACTCGCGGTCATGGTGGTGTGCCTGCTTGTCGTCATCCTCGACAACACCATCCTCAACGTCGCGCTCAAGACCATTCAGGCAGATCTCGATGCGTCGCAGAGCGCGATGCAGTGGGCGGTGGACAGCTATGCCGTGGTCTTCGCCGGTCTGCTCATCGTGTGGGGCGTCACTGGTGATCGCATCGGGCGCAAACGCACGCTCGTCGTGGGGATGGTGCTCTTCGGGATCACCTCGGCGTTGTGTTCCACCGCGGACACCGCCACCGAGCTCATCGTCTATCGCGCGTTGATGGGTATCGGTGCCGCAGCCGTCCAGCCGCAGACTCTGTCGATCATTCAGAACGTGTTCGAGCCGGAGGAGCGCCCCAAAGCCATCGGGATCTGGGCGGCGGCGTCGGGAATTGCCATCGCTCTCGGTCCCATCACCGGTGGTGCGCTGCTCGAATTCTTCTGGTGGGGTTCGGTTTTCCTCGTCAACGTGCCTATTGTCATCATCGGGGTCGTGCTGATCTTCCTGCTGGTGCCGGAGTCGAAGGATCCGAACCCCGGAAAGATCGACCCCTTCGGTGTCGTTCTGTCCATCGTCGCTCTCGTCGTGCTCGTCTTCGGAATCATCGAAGGCGGCAACACCAACGATTGGCTCCAATGGCGTTCACTGGGCGCTATCGTCCTCGGTTTGATCCTGCTGACGCTGTTCGTGATTCTCGAACGGCGAAGCTCGCACCCGACGATCGACGTGACATTGTTCAAGAACCGCCAATTCTCCGCGGGCACCATTTCCATTGCGCTCGTGTTCTTCTCGCTCATGGGTGCAACGTTCTACCTCGCGTACTACCTGCAGGCCATCCGTGGATATACCCCACTTGCTGCGGGCGTCGCACTCATCGCCGTAGCGGCCGGTGTGATGATCGCGGCGAGTCAGGCGGCGCGTCTGTCCGAAAAGCTCGGGGCGCGGTACGTCGCGGGTTCGGGTCTGACTCTCTTCGCGCTCTCGATGTTGTCCTACGGCCTCGTGGGGGAGAGCACTCCTCAGTGGATCGTCGAAGTCCAGATGTTCGCGCTCGGCTCGGGAATGGGCCTGACGATGACGCCTGCCACCAACGCCATCATGGGTGCGGTCCCGCGGGACAAGGCAGGCGCGGGATCGGCGGTGAACAACACCGTCAGGCAGGTCGCGGGCGCACTCGGGGTCGCAGTCCTCGGGTCGTTGCTTGCAATGTCGTTCCGAGCCGACTTGGGCGCCGGGACGCCCGAGAAGGTTGCTGCTGCACTCGATCAACCGTCGCAGATCGTGTCCCAGCTACCGGCAGAAGTTCGTATCACTCCGCTCGCGACTGCCGATGCGAGCGAATCGATCGGCGGTGCACTCGAATTCGTCGGCAGGTCCGCGGAGGCACTACAGGCCCGTGCCGCGCTGCCACAGGCATCACAGATCCCCGCTGATGTTCTCGCGGAACAGAAACAGAACGCCGAAGCCACGCTGACCACGTTCGTGGCGGACGCCAAATCCGCTTTCATTCATGGAATGCACGTGTCGTCGGTTGCGGCGGCCGGAAGTGCATTCCTCGGCGCCATCTCCGCGTTCACGTTGTTGCCGGGCCGGCTCGAGGTGGAGGACGACACCCACATGCTGATGTGACGTTCGGCGACCTGTTCAGGCGACCGGCGGAAGCGCGTCCAGTAGGCCCACGAGCGTCTCGGAGCATCCTGCGTGGCTGGTGATGGTGGCGAATTCGTCGCCTCGAGTGGAACCCCGGTTGACGACGACGATCGGGAGGCCGGCTTTCGCTGCCCGTCGAACGAACCTGAGCCCGGACATGACCGTCAACGAGGATCCGACCACGAGAATCGCATCGGCGTGATCGACGAGGTCGAAGGCCTGCGCGACCCGCGGTTTCGGCACACTTTCACCGAAGTAGACGATGTCGGGTTTGAGGACGCCGCCACAGTGCTCGCAGTCGACCATGCGGAAGTGAGCGGTGTCGGTGATGATGGCATCGGCGTCGGGGGCGATCTCCACGCCCTGAGCGGGCGCGACGCTCTCCAGAAAGCCGGGGTTGAGGCTGTCGAGCCGCGCAGCCAAGGTGAAGCGCGAGATGAGCCGCTCGCACTCGAGACAGCGGACTCGGGCGTACACACCATGGAGATCGATGACGTTCCTGCTGCCTGCTTTGGTGTGGAGCATGTCGACGTTCTGGGTTATCACTCCGGACACGATTCCGCGACGTTCGAGCGCAGCGAGCGCACGGTGGCCCTCGTTCGGCCGCGCTGCGTCCATGTGCCGCCATCCGACGTGGTTGCGTGCCCAGTAGTGGCGCCTGAACTCGTCGTCACCGACAAATTGCTGGAACGTCATCGGGTTGCGAGGAGGGGAGTCGGGGCCGCGATAGTCGGGGATACCCGAATCGGTGGACATTCCCGCTCCCGATACGACCACGATGCGTTTGCCCGACAGCAGTCGAACCATGGTTTCGAGCTGCGCCGGGCCGGTGTCGTGTCGGACGGGTGCGTGCACGTCTTCCAGGTTAGCGCTCAGTACCCCTGGACCCGATCGATCGGGGCGGCCAGCGGTTCACCGGTGACGAAGCGATTCACGTTCGCTTCGACGAAGTCGGCGTATGCGGCGTTCTTCAGCCGCGGCGGATTGGAGTCGTGAGGGGTGACGATGGCGTTCGTCAGGGTCCAGAGCGGGTGACCGTCGGGGAGCGGTTCGGGGTCGGTGACGTCGAGCCCGACGCCGCCGATCGTGCCTGCCTGCAGTGCAGCGACCACTGCATCGGTATCGACGAGAGGTCCGCGCGCGACGTTGATCACCCAGGAATGGGGCCGTAGGCGGGCGAGCTCGGCTGCACCTACGAGGTGATGTGTCGCTGCCGTCGAGGGGGCTGCGACGACCACGTGATCTGTGCTGGCCCACACTTCGTCGAGTGCGCTGACCGGGAGCGATCGCCGAGCACCGGGAACTGGTTTCCCCGAGCGATTGACAGCGATGACGTCGGCCCCGAGGGAAGCAAGCATCGGAATCAGCGCGCGGCCGATACCGCCGGCGCCGACGATCGTTACCGTCGCGCCGCGTAGGGTGCCGATTCGGTCGTAGAAGTGCCGCGAATCCCAGGTCCGGGCGGCCAGGTGCTCGGGCAACGCGCGAACGCCCGCCAGGAGTAACGACAGAGCGTGCTCTGCCACCGTGGCTGCGTATGCACCTGCAGCCGAAGTGAATTGGACGTCGGGGTGTGCGTCGATTGTGCCCGCCTCGAACCACGATTCGACACCGGCGCTGGGAAGTTGAACCCAACGAACGTGTGCGGGCAAGGTTTCGGGAAATTCTTCCGGTCCCGCGGTCCAGATCAGGGCGGATGCGTCGACGAGGGGTGCAGAGACGCCGCCGCCCCGCTCGACCGCTGCCACCAACTTTCGGTCCTCTTCGGGTCCGATGGCTACAGCGTTCGAGCGGGGCGAAGTCACAAGATCAGGTTAAGCGGGAGCGCAGCCTGCGGAGTGACCAGGGTCAGGCGGGAACTTCCACGAGTGGGTAGACGCCGTTCTCGTCGTGCGTTTCGTTACCCACCACTGGTGGGTTGAACACACACAACATGCGCATTTGGGTGCGCGGTTCGACGGTATGGCGTTCGTTTCCGTTGAGCAGGTACATCGAACCTGCACCGAGCTCGTAGGTCTCGCCGGTCTCGCGATCGGTCAGTGTGCCTTCACCTTCGATGAGCCACACAGCCTCGACGTGGTTGGCGTAGTGAAAGTTGTTCACCGTGCCGGCCTTGATGGTCGTCTCGTGGAACGAAAATCCGACCTTGTCGCCGCCGAGGATGATGCGCTTGCTGCGCCAGTTGCCGTCCTCGCTCGAGATGTCGCGGTCGGTTCCGGTTATTTCCTGCGTGGTACGCACAATCATGTGTTGTCTCCCTTCGGTGGTACGACTACTGCCAAAGCTGAGCCCGATTCACTTTTCAGGCTCCACTCCCGATCGCTCAGGAGCACACTTTTGCGGTCGCGCCTGCAATGATGTCGAGTCCGCGATCCAGTTCCTCGATCGTGGTGGTCAGCGGAGGAAGCAACTTGACGACTTCGTCCGACGGACCTGCAGTTTCGACGAGCAGACCTTCGTCGTAGCAGAGTGCGGCAACCTTGCCCGCCTTCTCCGGCTCGTCGAAAACCAACGCCTGGACCATGCCGCGTCCACGAGTGGACACGCCGTCGAACTTGGCGCAGAGCTTGATGAAGTTGTCCTGGATGTGCTCACCCTTGGCGAGAACTTCCTTCTCGAACTTGTCGTCGGACCAGTAGGTGTCGATGGCCGTCTTCGAGGTGACGAACGAGGGATTGAAACCGCGGAACGTCCCGTTGTGCTCGCCCGGTGCCCACACATCGAGTTCGGGCTTGAACAGTGTGAGGGCCATCGGCATTCCGTAGCCACCGATCGACTTCGACAGCGTGACGATGTCGGGAACGATGCCCGCCTCCTCGAACGAGAAGAACTGGCCGGTACGACCGCAGCCCATCTGAACGTCGTCGACGATCAGCAGGATCTCTCGGCGCGAGCACAATTCGGCCAATGCACGCAGCCATTCCGGTCGCGCGACGTTGATGCCGCCCTCACCCTGAATGGTCTCGACGATCACTGCGGCCGGGCGGTTGAAGCCACTACCGGAGTCGTCGAGGACACGCTCGAACCACTGGAAGTCCTCCGTGACGCCGCCGAAGTAGTTGTCGTACGGCATCGGCGTGGTGTGCACCAGCGGGATTCCGGCGCCAGCTCGCTTCATCGAGTTGCCGGTGACCGACAACGCGCCGAGTGTCATGCCGTGGAATGCGTTGGTGAAGTTGATGATCGACTCGCGGCCGGTCACCTTACGAGCCAGCTTGAGTGCTGCTTCGACTGTGTTGGCACCTGTCGGCCCGGGGAACTGGACCTTGTAGTCGAGTCCGCGGGGATCGAGGATGTTCTTCTTGAAGGACTCGAGGAACTCCCGCTTCGCGACAGTCGACATGTCGAGCCCGTGCGTGATGCCGTCGCTCTGGATGTAGTCGACCAGCGCGTCCTTGAGGATCTGGTTGTTGTGGCCGTAGTTCAATGCGCCTGCGCCACCGAAGAAGTCGAGGTACTCGCGGCCGTTCTCGTCCATGAGGGTCGAGTTCTTCGCGGTCTTGAACACAGCGGGCCACTGGCGGCTGTAACTGCGGACGGCGGACTCGACGGTCTCGAAGACGTCGGGCTTCTCTGTGGTGATTGTCTTTTCGGTCATGTTCTGCTTGTTCCTTTCGTTTGTGCGCACGGTGGCCGGCCCTACTGTGTAGAGCTCCTCTGCCTCGTGGCTATCAGGGAAATCATTGGGCGCGAACAGATCTGATTTTCTTATCTCGGTTCCTCGTGTTCGAGCGAGGGCCGTGAACAGCGCAATCGACGCTTCGTTGTCGGGGCTGATCGTCGTCTCCAGGTGCGTGATGCCCTGTGGGGTAAGGCGGTCGAGAAGTTCGTTGAGCATCTTGCCGGCGAGGCCCTTGCCTCGTTGATCAGCATCGACCGCGACCTGCCACACGAAAAATGTTGTGGGGGCGTCCTGCCGGATGTAGCCGGTGACGAAACCAACTGCTCGCCCGTCGACGTCGGAGACGACGGAAGTGGCGGAGAAGTCTCTGCACCACAGTACGTAGGAGTAGCTCGAATTAAGATCGAGTACTTTCGAGTCTCTCGCGATTTCCCAGAGCCGGACTCCGTCGGAAACCTTTGGCTTACGGAACTTCACTGCGTCCGGCGCAGTGATTGTGGTCGCTCTCAGCTGTGCGGGCTTCATTGGAAATACAAACTTAACAAGGTGGCCATGGCATTTCATCTACCCACGAGAATTGGTCTCTCAAACACCCTTGCTTCCCCAGGTTGGAGGCCGATTGTGACGCTGGTCACAAACGTGCGATTCGGGGTAACGCGGGGCCGATTCGGCAACGATGTTGTGAGCCGTCCGGCGTCGTCGATCAGCCTTGTCCGAAGTGTCCGGTTCGATCGTGGCGCGACCGGGCCTGCCTCTACTTGGGGGTTGCCAGAGCGAACGGCAGAACGGCGTCCGCACCTGCCTGCGCCAACGCAACGGACGCACACGTGAACGTCCATCCGGTGTCGGTCACCAGGTCGACCAGCAGTATCGGGCCATCGGTACCCGTCAGGTCGGGGACCTCCCACGAATCGACCAGGCCCGCCACCCTGAACGCCGAATTGGCGGCGGTGACCCGCGGATGATCCGGTCGCTTATGAAGAATTCCCAGGTCGACCAGCCTGCCGATGCGTGCGAGCTCGGCTGCTACCGAGCGAACCAGTTCTGGGTGACTGTCCGATTCCAGTGCGAGGACCGAAGTCGGCCTCACCTTCCAGTCCCATGACGCCAATACTTTGATGCAGCCGTCGATGAGGGCGGACGGAGCCGGACCGTCCGGTCCGTCCAGCACCGCCCGTAGCCGTCCACCCCATCCCAAATCGGTCATCCGGCCGAGAATTCTGCCCGGCTCGGGACCGTCGGAGATCTTTCCCGACAGCGAGACCCCCAGCTTCTTCATCCCGCTCGGCCACTGCTTGCGAGGCTGAAGGTCGAATCCCGGTCGGTCGAGTCGGCTCTTGGCCGCGTCGACGGCGGCGGGGTCGACCTGTGGGGAGTAGGACTGCCCTGTGCAGTTGTCACACCGGCCACACTTGCTCGGTCCGTCTCCGAGGTCGGGGTCGTCCAACTGGCGTCGAAGAAACTCCATTCGGCAGCCGTCGGTGCGCTGATACTCGACCATGGCCTCTTGTTCCGCGTCCCTGGCCTGCTCGAGGCGCTCGTATCGTTCGGCGTCGTACGTCCAGTCCTGCCCAGTGGAGATCCATCCACCTCGAACGCGCTGAACCGCTCCATCGACGTCGAGGACCTTGAGCACCATCTCCAGCCGACTGCGATTGAGATCGACCAGTGGTTCGAGCGCCGGCGTCGACAGCGGCTTCACTGGATCGAGGTTCTCGATGACTTGCCGAACCACATGCTCGCGCGGGAACGCCACCGATGCGAAATAACTCCAGATCTGCCTGTCCTCGTGACCGGGCAACAGGATGACGTCTGCGCGCTCGGTGGCGCGCCCTGCACGTCCGACCTGCTGGTAGTACGAAATCGGTGACGAAGGCGCTCCCATGTGTACGACGAAGCCGAGGTCCGGCTTGTCGAACCCCATTCCCAGAGCGGACGTGGCAACCAGGGCCTTGACGTCGTTGTTGAGTAGGTCGTTCTCCAGGGATTCACGCTCTGTCGTGTCCGTCTGCCCGGTGTACGACGCCACTGCCAGTCCCTGATCGGACAGCAGGCTTGCGAGGTCGCGCGCCGCGGAGACGGTCAACGTGTAGATGATTCCGGACCCGGGAAGCTTGTCGAGGTGCGAGGCCAGCCAGGCTGCCCGTTCGGTTGAGTTCTCGATCTTCACCACCGAGAGGTGCAGCGATTCGCGTTCGAGGCCACCCCGCAGAACGAGAGTGTCCCCGCCTCCCACTCCCAGCTGCGCCGCGACGTCCGAGACCACCCGGTCGTTCGCGGTCGCGGTGGTGGCAAGGACTGGAATCCCTTCCCGCAGTTCGGCGATCAGTGTTCGGATTCGACGGTAGTCCGGGCGGAAGTCGTGCCCCCAGTCGGAAACGCAGTGTGCCTCGTCGACCACGACGAGGCCCGCGTCGCCGGCCAGCGATGGCAGCACCTGGTCGCGGAAGTCGGGGTTGTTGAGGCGCTCGGGGCTGACGAGTAGCACATCGAGGTTGCCCGCCGCGACATCTGCGTGAATGTCCTCCCATTCGGTCATGTTGCCCGAGTTGATGGTGGCGGCCTTGACTCCCGCTCGCTCGGCCGCAGCCACCTGGTTTCGCATCAACGCCAGCAGAGGGGACACGATGACGGTCGGGCCGAGACCTTGCGCACGAAGGAGCTTGGCGGCAATGAAGTAGACCGCCGATTTTCCCCAGCCCGTGCGCTGCACCACGAGGGCGCGGCGCCGATGTACGACGAGGGCCTCGATGGCAACCCACTGATCCTCGCGCAGGTGCGCGTCGGGGCCTGCGAGTTCGCGGAGCAGTCGCTCGGCGTCGGTGCGCAGGTCTGTCGGGGTTGCCGGTGCTTCTGTCATGCCCCCATCGTGCCGCACGGCTCCGACAGAACCGTGGGGTGCGACGGTTACCCTGACGAACAACGAGGAGGGAGGCGAGGATGGTCGAGAGCCCCGATACAGGTGATGGGCACTCCGAATTGCCGATGGATCCGGACATCGGGACCGATGCCAGGAGTCCACGAGCGCTCCACCTTCGTCTCTCGGCGCTCGCCGCGGTATTCGTCGGCGGGATGTTCGGTACCGCGGCGCGCTACGGACTCGAATCGGCTCTCCCACACCGCAGCCCGGATTGGCCCGTCGCGACCTTTGCGATCAATATCGTCGGGGCATTCGTACTGGGTCTCGTACTCGAAACTCTGTCGATGCGCGGCCCCGATGTGGGAGCGCGCCAACGCGTCCGGTTGCTCCTCGGGACCGGCTTCTGCGGTGCGTTCACGACGTACAGCACGTTCGCGCTCGAGACAGTGATGCTCACCAGGGACGGCGAGGGGGGGACCGCGATCGCGTATGCGGTGACCACGGTGATTCTGGGTGTACTTGCGGCGTGGGCGGGGATTGTCGTCGGAGCGGGCGTACATGCGCGAAGGAGGGCTCGATGATCGCGGTTCTTCTCGTTCTCGCGGGTGCGCTCGGCGCGGTGAGCCGATTCGTCCTCGATTCCTACGTCAAGTCCAAGACATCGACATCGCGGTTCCCGTGGGCGACCGTCGGGATCAATGTCACGGGGTCCCTCCTGCTCGGCGTTCTTGCGGGATTTGTGCTGTTTCGTGACGGTTCGACGGATCTTCAGGCCATCGTCGGGACGGGGTTCTGCGGCGGCTACACCACTTTCAGCACGGCGAGCTTCGAGACGGTCCGACTAGTTCAGTCCGGCAAGCGCTTCCTCGCATTGATCAACGCACTGGGAACGTTGGTGTTGTCGGTTGCAGCGTGCGCGGTCGGGGTCGCAGTTGCAGGCCTGACGATGTGATCGATCGTTCAAGATCGTCGATCGGACAGTGACTCGATGTCGATTCTGGTGCCCGAGGACGAACCCGCGCCGCGCCGTGTCGTCGCGAAAGCTCCAGCGGCGCAGGCCCACCGCACCGCCTGCAGCGGTCCGCGATGCCACTCGGCCGCCAGCGCACCGGCGAACGCATCGCCGGCTCCGGTGGTGTCGACGACGTCCACAGTCGCAGAAGGAAGGTCGTAGCCGGTCTCGGGTCCGCGGTAACGAGCGCCGGCCGCGCCCAGGGTGGTCACCACGTGTGTGATGCTGTCGGTCTTCACCGACACCGCTTCGGCTTCGTTGAGCACGAGGATGTCGACAAGGGCCAGGAGGGCATCGGGTAGTTCCTGTACCGGGGAGGGGTTGAGCACGACGAGGGTGTTGTTGTCGCGTGCATGGCTGGCCCCCTCGATGACCGTTCCGAGAGGAATCTCCAACTGGCACAACAGGATGTCCGCTTCCGCGATGGCGGAGCGTTCCGCTTCGGTGAGGTCGCTCATCGATGCGTTGGCGCCGGGCACGACGACGATCGTGTTCTCGCCCTCGGCGTCGACGGTGATGATGGCTGTGCCGCTGGCTCCAGATGTGCGACGAGTGCGAGTGATGTCCACTCCCGAGTCTGCGAGCGCGTCGAGCAGTTCTTGGGCGAAGGTGTCGTCACCGACGGACCCCAGAAATATTGTTCTCGCCCCTGACCTGGCCGCGGCGAGAGCTTGATTGGCGCCCTTCCCGCCTTGCGATGCGGCGAAGGAATCCCCGAGCAATGTCTCCCCGGGCCGGGGGAGTCTCGGTGCGTACGCAGTCAGGTCCATGTTGATGCTGCCGAGAACGGCCACTGTTGTTGCTGCCATGCTCCGAGGTTATGCGGCTCCGCCGCCTGTGCGTGCGTACGTACGTCGGGGTGTCACTATGCACGCACGACCCCAAAATCTCACGGTGAGTGGGTAGTGACACTCCAGTGTCATTACGCGCGCACGGGCGGGAAGCCGCTGTTGCAGATTGTTGACAATCTGCAAATTCTGAACCACGATGGTCGACATGACAGCGTCGACCCGCACCCACCTCAGCCCCGCACTCAAGCAAGCCACACCGGTTGTCGTCGATTACGCAGCCGGCAGCTGGATCCACGGCACCGACGGGAATCGGTACCTCGACTTCACGACGGGCATCGGCGTCACCAGCACCGGTCACTGCCATCCCCGCGTCGTCGAAGCTGCCCGCGAACAGGTCGGCAAAATCATCCACGCGCAATACACGACCGTCATGCACAAGCCACTTCTCGAGCTCACCGAGAAGCTAGGCGACTTTCTCCCGACCGGCCTCGACAGCGTCTTCTACGCGAACTCCGGTTCGGAGGCGGTCGAAGCCTCCATCAGGTTGGCCCGCATGGCAACCGGTCGGCCGAACATCATCGCCTTCCACGGCGGCTTTCACGGCCGGACCGTGGCCGCAGCGTCGCTCACCACTGCCGGCACCAAGTTTCGTTCAGGATTCTCGCCGATCATGGGCGGCGTCCACATAGCGCCGTTCCCGTACGCGTTCCGCTACGGCTGGGATCTCGACACCGCGGTTGCGTTTGCTCTGCAGGAATTGGACTACCTTCTCGCGACGATCTCCAGCCCCGCGGACACGGCCGCGTTCATCATCGAACCGGTTCTCGGTGACGGTGGATACCTCCCGACCCCGCCTGCATTCCTCGAAGGACTGCGGCAGCGGGCGGACGAACACGACATCGTTCTCATCGTCGACGAAGTCCAGGCGGGCGTCGGCCGCACCGGCAAGTTCTGGGGCCACGAGCACTCGACGGCAAAGCCCGACATCGTCATCACTGCGAAAGGACTGGCGTCCGGGTTCCCGATCTCCGCGATCGCCGCATCGACCGAACTGATGTCCAAGGCATGGCCCGGGTCCCAGGGCGGAACCTACGGCGGAAACGCTGTGGCTGCGGCGGCAGCAGTCGCCACACTCGACGTCGTACGCGACGAGGGCTTGGTGGAGAACGCAGCCAAACAGGGTGCGGTCCTGCTCGACGGTTTGAAAGCACTGAAGGAGCAGTACTCGGCCATCGGTGACGCTCGCGGGCTGGGCCTGATGCAGGCGCTCGAATTCGTGGACGAGAACGGAAAGCCCGACGGCGCCGCAGCCGCCCGCGTCCAACAGACAGCCATCTCGGAAGGCTTGCTGCTGCTCACCTGCGGCGCGCTCGGCAATGTGGTCCGTGTGATTCCGGCGCTCGTGGTTACCGACGACGAGATCGCGGAGGGCCTGGACGCTATCGGACGTACGCTCAAGCGAGCACTGTGACAGTAACGAGCGCGGAGTCGGTGCCAGCAGTCCTGGAAAGAGCAGGGGTCGACGTCGATTCGTCGTCGCGTCGCCTCTCGGAGTATTCCTACGACGCGTCGAACTATCGAGTGCCTCCGACTGCGGTCGTGTTTCCTCGCAGCGTCGACGACGTGCGCCTGACGGTCAGGATCTGTGCGGCGAACGGTGTTCCGATTGTCAGTCGTGGCGGTGGAACGTCCATGGCGGGCAACTCGATCGGTGCGGGTGTGGTGCTCGACTTCTCGCGCCACATGAACAGGGTGATCTCCATCGACGACGCGGCGAACTCAGCTGTCGTCGAGCCGGGGATCGTCATCTCGGAACTCGCCGCGGCGGTATCGTCCGCGACGAACGGGAGGTCGACCTTTGCTCCCGATCCATCGAGCAAGTCCCGCGCCACGGTAGGCGGCGCAATCGGGAACGACGCCTGCGGGAACCATTCGGTTCGGTACGGACGGACGGCGGATCACACGATCGCGCTGGACGTCGTGACTGTCGACGGATCTCTGCTGCGCGCAACTCGTTCGGGTATCCAGGCCGTCGATGTCGCAGACTCTGCATCGGTCGAGGCCGCGGCGCGCATCGACGCGGAACTGCGATCGCTCGTAGCCGACAACATGGCCGACTTCCGGCTCGAACTGGGGCTCATTCCTCGACAGGTATCCGGATTTCATCTGTCCACTTTGTTGCCGGAGAACGGATTCGACGTCGCCCGGGCGCTTGTCGGCAGCGAAGGCACCTGTGCGGTCGTTGTGGCTGCAACCGTCGTACTCGTGCCGGTGCCATCTGCTGCTTTGCTGCTGTGCCTGGGTTACGAGGATGTCGTGGAGGCCGCCGAGGACGTCATGACGATCCTCGAGTTCTCGCCCGCCGCCATCGAAGGAATCGACGAAAAGATCGTCGAGACGATGCAATTTCGCCGCGGAGTCGATTCGGTTCGCGGCCTCCCGTCCGGAAACGCATGGCTCTATGTCGACCTCGACGGCGACGATCCCGAGGAAGTAGAAAACAAGGCCGAGCTGTTGCTCGCGCGCCTGAAGGAACGTGGACGTCTGAAAGACGGTCGCGTGGTTGCCGACCCAGCCGAACGTAAGTCGCTGTGGCGGGTCCGCGAGGACGGTGCTGGACTCTCGGCGCGACTCGCCGGCGGATCCACCGTGACCGAGTCGTGGCCGGGGTGGGAGGATTCGGCGGTGGCGCCGGAGAACTTGGCCGCGTACCTCGCCGACTTCAGAGAATTGTTGGCGACGCATTCACTGACGGGAGTGATGTACGGCCACTTCGGTGCCGGATGCATGCACGTGCGGATCACGTTCGATCAGCGGACCGACCGCGGTCGGTCGACTATGCACGCGTTTCTACGCGATGCTGCGGAACTGGTTGTTCACCACGGCGGTTCGTTGTCCGGTGAGCACGGTGACGGCCGAGCGAGGTCGGAACTGCTTCCGGTGATGTACACGCCTGTGATGCTCGACGCGTTCGCCCGGTTCAAGCGAATCTGGGATCCGTCGAATCTGCTGAATCCGGGAAGCATCACCGATCCGGCGCCGATGATGAATGACCTTGCTCTGCAGGGTGTTCCGAATCGTGAGTGGAAAACGACGTTCGAATTGCACCAGATCGGATCCACCACCGATCTCGACCCCTTCGTGCATGCGACGCAGGCTTGTGTCGGTGTCGGACGCTGTCGGTCGAGCACTGGGGGAGTGATGTGCCCGAGCTACCGCGCGACGGGCGACGAGAAGGACTCCACGCGCGGGCGGGCCCGAGTGCTGCAGGACATGGTGCGCAGCTCGAAGACCGTCGCCGACGGGTGGGCGTCCCAGGATGTCAAGGAGTCCCTCGATCTCTGCCTGTCCTGCAAGGCATGTTCGTCCGACTGTCCGGTCGGTGTGGACATGGCCACGTACAAGGCGGAGTTTCTAGATCATCACTACGCAGGCAAAGTCCGCCCCCTCGCGCACTATTCGCTGGGATGGCTGCCTCGGTGGCTGAAGCTCACCTCGCGTACCGCGCCATTTCTGAACGCGCTGCTGACCCCTCGCACTGCCAGAGTTGCCGCCAAGCTGGGCGGTCTCACCACGGAACGGGCTTTTCCTCGCTTCGCCTCGCAGAAGCAGGTGCGTGTGCAGACCGCAGATTCCGTGCCGGGCGGCGACGTCGTGGTGTTCGTAGATTCGTTCACCAAGGGCTTCCGTCCCGAGATCGTCGGCGCGGCCGTACGGGTGTTGGCCGACGCGGGGCGCTCGTCGGAATGCCGAACCGACCTCTGCTGCGGATTGACGTGGATCTCCACCGGCCAACTCGACTCCGCTCGAAAACAACTCACGCGTACTGCCGATGCCTTGGACGACGGCACCGATCGGCCGATCGTGGTGACGGAGCCGAGTTGCGCAGCAGCGCTCAAGAAAGATCTTCCCGAACTGGTGAACACCGACGCAGCCAGACGCGTCGCGGCCCGGGTCCAGAGCTTTGCCGGTGCAGTAATCGATCAAGCTGCAACCGGATGGACGCCGTCGGCACAGGTGCCCGACTCGGTGACCGTCCAAACGCACTGCCACGAGTACGCGGTTTTCGGCGAGGCCACGCAGCGCAAAGCGCTTGCAGCGGCTGGTATTTCCACCGTCGACGAGGCGACTGGATGCTGCGGCGTCGCTGGGAACTTCGGCTTCGAACCCGACCACTACGAGCTCAGCATGAAAGTCGCGGAGCAGGCCTTGGCCCCGGCGCTGCGACGCGCAGGTGACCGACCGATTCTCACGGACGGCTTCAGTTGCCATATGCAGGTTCGTCAACTGTCCGGTGATCACAGCGACGGCGCGTCGACGCACCTGGCGCACATTCTCGATCCGAAGCCCACCTCACAAGAACCCGGCAACAAGGCTGAACCGGTAGCCGACACGACAATCAGGAGGGACACATGACCACATCGCTGACCCGCACATCCATCGACTCGCCCACGGGTGTCTTCATCGGAGGCAGCTGGCGAGACTCGCACAGCGGCAGGACGTTCGACGTTCTCGATCCGGCAACGGGTGAGGTCATCGCAGCGGTCTCCGACGGCGATGTCGTCGACGCCGAAGCCGCGATGGCTGCAGCCGCACAGGCTCAGGCGTCGTGGGCTGCGACGGCTCCGCGTGAACGTAGTGTGATCTTGCGCCGCGCCTTCGAATTGATCATCGAACGCACCGATGAGCTCGCCGCAATCATCACTGCTGAGATGGGCAAGCCTCTCGCCGACGCGCGCGGCGAAGTCGCCTACGGCGCTGAGTTCTTCCGCTGGTTCTCCGAAGAAGCTGTGCGAATCTCGGGCGATCACACGCTGACCGGGGATGGAAAGAACCGGATCATCGTGACGCGAGCGCCGGTCGGTCCCTGCATTCTGGTGACACCGTGGAACTTCCCTCTCGCGATGGGTACCCGCAAGATCGGACCAGCCCTCGCCGCCGGCTGCACGGTCGTCTTCAAACCGGCCGAACAGACTCCTCTCACAGCCTTGGCTCTCGCCGACATTCTCGTCGAAGCCGGCGTCCCGGACGGAGTGGTCAACGTCGTTCCCACCACCGACGCGGCCGGGGTGGTCGGGTCATGGATGGCCAGTGGGTCGGCCCGCAAGATCAGCTTCACCGGTTCTACGGAAGTCGGCAAGATACTTCTTGCTCAGGCGGCACCGACGGTAATGCGCACCTCGATGGAATTGGGCGGCAATGCGCCGTTCATCGTGGCCGAGGGCGCCGACGTCGATCGTGCAGTGGACGGCGCGATGGTGGCGAAGATGCGCAACATGGGCGAGGCGTGTACCGCGGCGAATCGATTTTTCGTCCATCGCTCTCTTGCAGCCGAATTCGCGGAGAAGCTCGGCGCACGCATGGGAGCCTTGACGGTGGGTGCGGGTTCGGCGGACGGTGTGGAAGTGGGGCCGTTGATCGATCAGGACGGCCGCGCAAAGGTCCAGCGTCTCGTCGACGATGCACTGAGCAGAGGGGCGCGTGCGGTCGTCGGCGGACAGGAGGATCAGGGGCCGGGCTTCTTCTACCCGCCGACCGTTCTCGAATCCGTCGATTCTGCCTCGGACTTGATGTCGACGGAAATCTTCGGTCCTGTTGCGGCAGTCGTCCCTTACGACACCGAGGACGAGGTGATCGGGCTGGCCAACGACACGGAGTGGGGACTGGTGGGCTACGTCTACACCCAGGACATCGACCGTGCGCTCCGGATGGGTGAACGGCTGGAGGTGGGCATGGTCGGGCTCAATACCGGCCTCGTGTCCAACCCGGCCGCGCCGTTCGGCGGCGTCAAGCAGTCCGGGCTCGGACGTGAAGGAGGCAAGGTCGGTATCGACGAGTTCCTCGAGTACAAGTACTTTGCAATTCCCAGGTCCTAGTAAGAGGAGAGACCGATGGCAGGGTCGAGAAGGCTGACGCCCATCAACGCACGGAACACGTCGATGGTTATCGCAGACCAAATACGTGACCGGATCATCGACGGGTCGTACGCTCCGGGCGAGCAGATCAACGAAGCGAATGTCGCTGCCGAGCTCGAAATCTCGCGCGGACCGGTCCGTGAAGCGTTGCAACGGCTCAATCAGGAAGGTCTGTTGGTGAGCCATCGCAACCGCGGAGTGTTCGTCGTGGAACTCAGCAGCGCCGACGTCGCGGAGATATACGAGGCGCGTGCCGCCATCGAGGTCGGTGCGGCGTGGACTCTTGTGCACGGCGAGATCACCGTTCTGAAGGCTACGGCGGCGGAGTTGTCGGCGATCGTCGATCAGATGCAGCCCTTCATCGACAGGGCGGATTGGCTGAGGCTGGCGGAGCGCGACCTTGCGTTCCACACGGCGATGGTGGCGGCAACCGCGAACAGTCGCATGTCGCGGATGTACGCCACGCTCGCAGCCGAAGCGCGCATTTGCATGGCCAATCTCGAAACCGCGTACTACCGGCCCGAGGCGCTCGTCGAGGAGCATCAACTGCTGGTCGATCTGCTGCTCGGTGGTGATTGGGCGGCGCTGGAGGCGGGTGTGCACGAGCACATGGACACCGCGATTCACGACCTCACCCAGGCGATGCGTGAACAAGCAGACGAAAATACCGGCGCGCCCATTCGTGCTTAGGCGGAGCGCACATTCGTGCAGCGCAGATTTAACACGAGTTCCCTTGCGTGGACATCAGCATTGCGCTTAGCCTGATTGTCAACAATCTGCAAACTGCACACGGGCTAGTTTCAGCCCTCAGCGATGCCTCGAAAGGGGGTACCTGTGAACGAGATCCACGCCGCAGCACTCACCAGTGCTGTCGGCCCGGACCATGCGCCGGGTCTTGCCGAGTACATCGATCTGCCGAACAGCACCCCCATCACGTTCACCGACGACGAATACGCCACGCGCCTCGCTGCGGTGCGCTCGCGTATGGCATCGCAGAATCTGACGGCACTGATCGTCACCGATCCGTCCAACTTGTACTTCCTGCTCGGCTACAACGCCCTGTCGTTCTACACCCCGCAGATGCTCTACGTTCCGCTCGAGGGTGAGCTGTACTTCTTCGCCCGCGAGATGGACGCCAACGGTGCGTTCCGGACGTCCTGGTTACCGCAGGAACAGACGTTCGGTTACCCCGAGACTTTCGTGCAGCGTAAGGACACTCATCCTTTCGTGTGGGTCGCTCAGCGTCTACGTGAACTCGGTGTGGTGAACAATTTTTCACACGGTCAGGTCGGCCTGGAGATGGACTCGTACTACTTCAGCCCCAAGGCGTTCGAGGCCCTCGTCAAGTCTCTGCCGGAATACAACTTCACCGACTCGTACGAGCTGATCAACTGGGTTCGCGTGATCAAATCCCCGGCCGAGATCGATCTCATGCGCGGCGCAGCCAAGGTGTGTGAATCGGCCATGGCCGCGGCGTTCGAGTCCGTTGTTGTGGGTGGTCGACAGTGCGATGCGGCCGCGGCAATCATGAACGCTCAGGTCAGAGGTACCTCCGACTTCGGTGGCGATCACCCGGCGATCGTCCCGATGCTCCCCACTGGTGCCGGGGCCGACACTCCGCACTTGACGTGGTCCGACCAGGTCTTCATCGCCGGTGAGACCACCGTCGTCGAGCTCGCCGGTGTGTTCCGTCGCTACCACGTGCCGATGGCGAGAACCATTGTGCTGGGGACGCCGAGCGCGCGACTGGACTACCTCGCGAAGTCGACCGGCGACGCACTGAACGAGGTTCTGGAGACGGTGCGTCCGGGCATCACCACAACCGAACTCGCCCAGGTCTGGAATCGCAGCCTCGCGAAGCACGGACTGCACAAGCCGTCGCGCATCGGGTACTCCATCGGAATCGCCTACGCCCCGGACTGGGGTGAGCGCACGGTGAGCATCCGAACCGACGATGACACGGTACTCGCCGAGAACATGACGTTCCACATCATCGGCGGCATGTGGATGGACGACTACGGATACGAGGTGTCCGAAGCTGTCCGCGTAACCGGCAGCGGCGTAGAGACTTTCACGAACTACCCCCGACACCTACTGACGAAGGAGTGAGACATGATCGCCACCACACTTCCGTGGGCCTTGCGCACCGACAAACTGGTGGGATCGGTGATCGACTCGTCGACATCGCTTCTGGCAGCACAGAAACACGACATAGTCCGGTTCGCGATGGGTTCACCTGCGGCGGAAACCGTTCCAGCCGCGGCATTCTCGGATATCGCTGCCCAGGTCATGACCACGGACGCGATGGACTACGCGGCCACCGAAGGCGATCCGGGTCTACTCGATGCTCTCCTCGGTTACCTCGACTCGGTGGGTGAACCGACGTCGGCGGATCGACTCGTCATCACGTCCGGGGGAATGCAGGGGCTCGATCTGGCCTGCAAGCTCTTCGTCGATCCAGGTGACCTTGTCATTGTCGAAAGTCCCACTTACACCAACGGAACCGCCACCGTCCTCAGTTACGGCGGCGACGTGCTGGAAGCGCCGATGGATTCCGACGGTCTCATCGTCGAGGCGTTGCCGGAGCTGGTCGAGCAAGCAGGACGTCTGCCGAAGATGATCTACGTCATTCCAAACTTCCAGAACCCCTCTGGAACGACGATGTCGGAGGCGCGCCGGGTACTGCTTCTCGAACTTGCGCACCGGTGGGGAGCCATCGTTCTCGACGACGATCCGTACGGGCTTCTGCGCTTCGAGGGCGAACACATTCCGAGTTTTCAGGCACTGAGCCCGAACGATCCACTCGTGTTCTCGGTCCGCACGTTCTCGAAGATGATCGCACCGGGTCTACGCGTCGGTTGGGTCGACGCAGCACCCGAAGCGAGGCAATTGCTGATCAACGCCAAGCAGGCAATGGACACGTGTACGAATCTGCCGAACCAGCGCATGATCGCCGAATTCATTCGTCGCGGCAATCTGCACACGCATCTCGAGTCGCTGGCGTCGGTGTACCGACCGCGAAAGATCGCGATGCAGCGCAGTCTCGACAGGCACTTCGGTGACCGCATCCAGGCCACCGATCCGGAGGGTGGATTCTTCCTGTGGGCGACGCTGCGGGGTGACGCGTCGGCGGTGTCCACGCAGGAGCTGTTCGAGATCGCTCTCGCCGAGGGTGTCGCGTACATCCCAGGCCCGGCGCTGTCGGTGGGTGGCAAATTCCACGATTCCCTCCGTCTCTGTTTCGCGTCGTCGACGCCCGAGCGGATCGACGAAGGCGTCAAAAGGCTTGCGGCGGCGGTGGACAAAGCTCTGTCGATTCGCGCGAGCGATCCGACTCGATGAGTGAACACGAACGCCGGTTGCTCGACGCCATAGATTCGGACGAGATCGTCGCCTTGGCCTCCGCTCTCATCGACGCCGGTGGCGAGAACCCCGGAGGAACGGAGGAATCGGTTGCGGCGGTCCTCGTCGATCGCTGTCGGCAACTGGGTTTCGAGATCGATGTCGACGAGGTTTCGCCCGGGCGTCCCAATGTCGTTGTGACGGTAGGGGAGTCCGGGCAACCAGGGGTACTGTTCCTCGGGCACTCCGATGTTGTTCCCGCCGGCGGCGGGTGGACGACCGACCCGTTCGAGGCAGTCGTCCGTAACGGGAGGCTCTACGGCCGCGGTGCATGCGATATGAAAGGCGGTCTCGCAGCAGTGGTCGTGGCAATGTCTGCACTGAAAAACGCTGGCGTGCTTGATGCGTCATCGGTTTCCCTTGCATGTCTGGTCGACGAGGAAGACACCGGCATCGGAATTCGCGCGTTCGTCCGAGCGGCGCACAGTCGCCGATACTCCCACTGCGTGGTCGCCGAACCAACGGACCTGGTCACCATCACCGGATGTAGGGGTGCGGCAAACCTGGAAATCACCGTCTCCGGTCGCTCCGCGCACGCAGGACGGCCCAGCAACGGGCGCAATGCAGTGTCGGCGGCCGCCCGTATCGTCACGCTGATCGATTCTTCGAGTAGCGACATGGCCTCTCGTGCGCATCCGGAGCTCGGGCCGGGCACCTGGAACGTCGGCACTATCGTCGGCGGCACCGGAACGTCGATGGTTGCCGACCGGTGCGTCGTCACGGTGGACAGACGCCTGCTGCCGGACGAGGCCGCCGTCGACGTAGCGGCCGATCTACTGAGAGAGATCGAGAATGCAGGCATCTGCGCCGACGGCATCGATGTCTCCGTAAAGGTTTCGATGGCCATGCCAGGCTTCCTGACCAGGAGAGATTCCGAGATCGCCGAAGCTGCGGTGGCCGCCGTCGAGGACTCGGCGACCCACCGCGGAACCGACGTGTGGACCGCCTCGTGCGACGGCGGTTTCATCGCACGAGAGATGGGTATTCCCACGATCGTGTTGGGACCGGGTGACATCGAATCTCAGGCTCATCAGCCGAACGAAAGTGTGTCGGTTCAGCAATTGTGCGACAGCGCAAGGGCGTACGCGCTCCTCGTATCGAGACTTGCTGCTCAACCTGCGGTTCTGTCGACTAAGCAGGGGTAGCGCGAAAACCGAAGTATTCACTTCCGTAGTGTGACACGCTGCGAAGAAACCAACCCGACGCTCCACGTTTAGACAAAGCGAGAGGTATTGGACCGTGACACAGTCTTTCAGCAACACCGGGTCGGACGGATCGCCCACAGGGTATCCGCCTGATACGAAGGAATTGAACGCCGAAGAGAAGAAGATACTTCACCGCGCTATCGGCGGATCCGCTCTCGGCAACGCCGTCGAATGGTTCGACTACGCGGTGTACGGCTATCTGGCCGTGTACATCGCCGCCAATTTCTTTCCGTCCGAGGACGGCGGCGCAAGCTTGTTGTCCACATTCGCGGTGCTGGCTGCATCGTTCATCATCAGACCCATCGGCGGAATCGTGCTCGGTCCGCTCGGTGACCGCATTGGACGCCAGAAGGTTCTCGTCCTGACGGTGACGATGATGTCCATTGCCACTGCAGCGATCGGCATCTTGCCTACGTTCGACACGATCGGCATTCTCGCCCCGATTCTGCTTCTCGTTTGCCGACTCGTGCAGGGCTTCTCCACCGGTGGCGAATACGGTGGTGCCGCTGTGTTCATGGCCGAGTACGCACCGGACCGTCGTCGAGGGTTCTTCGGATCGTTCCTCGAATTCGGCACGTTGGCAGGCACAGTCGCAGGTGCAACGCTCTGTACCCTGCTCAATCTCGGTCTCGGTGACGACACGATGGAGGCGTGGGGGTGGCGCATTCCATTCCTGTTGACTCTTCCTCTCGGCATCGTCGCCCTGTGGTTGCGTACGCGACTGGAAGATTCGCCCGTGTTCGCCGAGGCGAAGGCCGACGGTGAGACCGTCGCCGAAGGTGAATCCGGCGGCGCTGTCGCCTCTCTGAAGACGACGATGACCTACTGGCAGCGAATTCTGATTCTCATGGGATTCGTTCTGCTGCTGAACATCGCGTACTACACGGTGTTGACGTTCTTGCCCTCGTACCTCAGTGACACGCTGGGCCACAGCACAACCCAATCCAACTTCACGCTCGTGGTCATCATGATCATCATGATGGCGATCATCAATCCGATCGGTTCGTTGTCCGACCGAATCGGTCGCAAACCGTTGCTGCTTGCGGCGTGTGTCGGGTATTTCGTGTTCAGCGTTCCGCTGTTCCTGTTGATCATCAACACCGGGGTCATCGGTCAGTCCGTCGGACTACTCGGGCTCGGCATCTTGCTCGTGATCATGTGCTCGTGCGTGTCCTCGACGCTTCCCGCGTTGTTCCCGACGCAGGTTCGCTACGGCGCTTTCGCGATCGGCTACAACGTCTCGACGTCGTTGTTCGGCGGTACCGCACCTCTCATTCTGACGTTCCTGATCGACAAGACCGGTTCCAATCTGATTCCGGGTTGGTACATGATGCTCGCTGCCGCAATCGCTTTCGTCCCGATCCTGCTGATGCCGGAGACCGCTGGGCGTTCGCTGCGCGGTACACAGTGCCCGGGTGACAACGACGACGAGGTCGCGGCATCCGGTGTCGAATTGGTGGGGTACAAGAAGTAGTGGTGGACAAGCCGGTTGTCGTCGTCCTGCACGCCGACAATCTCCCCGAGGGTATGGAGCAGGTCTCGTCCGTGGCGGACGTCCGCTATGCGACGGCGGATACCCTCGGGGACGCGGTGCCTGGCGCCGACGTCCTGTTGTTGTGGGACTTCTTCTCGCCTGCGGTGAAACGAGTGTGGGCTCGATGTGACTCGTTGAAGTGGATTCACATCGCGGCCGCCGGTGTCGACTCACTGATGTTCGACGAACTTGTCGATTCCGACGTGGTGGTGACCAACTCTCGCGGCATTTTCGACCGTCCGATCGCCGAATACGTTCTCGGTCAGATATTGGCCTTCGCAAAGGGTTCTGCGCGATCCGCCGAACTTCAGCGAAGCAGAACGTGGCTCCACCGTGAGAGCGAACGGATCGACACTGCCCACGCCATGATTGTCGGCACCGGCGCGATCGGGCGAGAGACGGCGCGCCTTCTTCGTGCGGTCGGCATGACGGTTTCGGGCGTCGGCCGAACGGCACGGGCCTCGGATGTCGACTTCGGCAGGGTGCACGCGAGTAGCGATCTGGCGACGGTGGTGCACGACGTCGACTATCTGGTCCTCGTTGCACCGTTGACGGCGGCGACGCACAACATGGTCGATGCGGACGTCCTTGCGGCTGCAAAGCCGGGCGTGCGGGTGATCAACGTCGGCAGGGGAGAACTCCTCGACACCGGAGCTCTCCTCACCCACCTCGGCTCGGGGCAGGTTGCAGGCGCTGCTTTGGACGTGTTCGACACCGAACCCCTGCCCGGGGACAGTCCGGTGTGGATCGCGGACAACCTCGTCGTCACCCCTCACATGAGCGGTGACGCCGACGGTTGGCGTCGGCGACTGGCCGATCTGTTCGTCCAGAATTTCGAGCGCTATGCAGCCTCGGAGAAGCTACAGAACGTGGTGGACAAGAAGCTCGGCTTCGTGTCTTCCTGAGCAGGTACTCGTGTCAGAACGCCCGTGCGTACTGCGGTGGAACGGCAGGATCGATCTTCGCACCGAGCTCGCGCGCTGCACGTCGTGGCCAGTACGGGTCGCGAAGAAGTTCACGCGCCAGGAGCACAGCGACCGCCTCGCCCGAAGCGACTATGTCCTCGGCCTGCTTCGGGTCGGTGATCAGCCCGACGGCCGCCGCGGGAACAGAAGTCTCGTTGGAGACGCGCTTGGCGAACGGAACCTGATAGCCGGGGCCGACCGGAATCTTTGCCCGTGCGTTTCCGCCGGTCGAGACGTCGATGAGGTCCACACCATGGTCCTCGAGGAGCGAAGCGAGCGCGACAGTTTGGTCGGCAGTCCAACTCGGTGCGTCCAGGCCCTGAACGTCGTCCAGCCAATCCGTCGCGGATAGGCGAACGAACAGGGGCAGCTCCGCGGGCCAGACCTCGCGGACTGCGTCGACGATGTCGATCAGGAGCTTGGTGCGGCCCGCGAAGTCGCCGCCGTATTCGTCGGTGCGCAGGTTGCTGGCAGGCGAGAGGAATTGATGCACGAGGTAGCCATGTGCCGCGTGAATCTCGATGACCTTGAACCCGGCGCGGAGTGAGCGCCGCGCCGCGTCGACGAAGTCGGACACGATCTTGGCGATGTCGTCAACCGTCGCTTCGCGCGGTGTCGCGTAGTCGCCGAAGGCGACGGCGCTCGGACCGATGGTCTCCCACCCGAGCGGCTCGTCGGCGGGGATGGACACCCCGCCCGCCCATGGCGCCGTGGTCGAGGCCTTACGACCCGCGTGTGCCAACTGAATGCCCGGCACCGAGCCGTACGCTTCGATCCGCGCTACCAGGTCGGCGAATTTGCTTTCCTGCGTGTCGTTCCATATGCCGAGGTCTGCGGGGGTGATTCGTCCCTCGGGGCTGACCGCGGAGGCTTCGGTGATGATCAACCCGGCGCCGCCGATCGCACGGCTCACCAGGTGCGACAGGTGCCAGTCGTTCGGCGCTCCGACGTCGTCGCCCTCGGTGTCCGCCGAGTACTGGCACATCGGCGCCAGCCACACCCTGTTGGGGAAGGTGATGTCGCGAAGCGTGAGCGGTTCGAACAGGGCAGACAAGAGGGCTCCTCGGTCTTCGTACTGTGGCCTCGATCCATCTTGCCAACCGACAGCGGCCGCTGGTCATTCCCCGCCGCGTCCTGCACGCAGCGCCGGTTAGTGTGTAGACCATGACTGCAGCACCTGTGACCGCTGGTTCCGCCGCCGCTGATTCCAACGCTGCAGTGGTCGACGAGCGTGACGCCGTTCACGCGGCGGCCAGACGGGCCCGAATTGCCTCACGTGCACAGGCATTGCTCACCACAGCCGAGAAGGACGCGGCGCTGCATGCCGCCGCCGACGCGATAGTGGCAGCGACGCCGGAGATCATCGCGGCCAATACGGCCGACGTCGATCGGGCGGCCGCGGAGGGCACCGACTCCGGAATTCTCGATCGGCTCAGGCTGACCGAAGCCCGCATCGACGGGATTGCCTCGGGTCTTCGCCAGGTCGCGGGCTTGCCGGATCCTGTCGGCGAGGTAATTCGTGGATCGACCCTCCCGAACGGTCTGGAGATTCGGCAGCTTCGTGTTCCGCTCGGCGTCGTCGGGATGGTCTACGAAGCCCGCCCCAACGTGACGGTCGATGCGTTCGGACTTGCGTTCAAGTCGGGCAACGCGGCACTGCTTCGCGGTTCGAAATCTGCCGCACAATCGAATGCCGCCCTTGTCGAGTCACTTCAGGCGTCGCTGCGGTCCAGCGGACTTCCGATCGATGCAGTCCAGTTGTTGAGCAGCGCGGATCGCTCGTCCGTCACACACCTGATCCAGGCAAGGGGGTTGGTCGACGTCGTGATTCCGCGCGGCGGGGCCGGACTGATCTCCGCCGTGGTTCGTGATGCGACCGTGCCGACCATCGAGACCGGAGTCGGAAATTGCCACATCTACGTGCACTCCGCTGCGGACCTCGAGATGGCCGAAAAGATCATCCTCAACTCGAAAACGCGTCGCGTCAGTGTGTGCAATGCGGCAGAGACGGTCCTCGTCGACGCAGCGATCGCAGACGTCGCGGTTCCTGCGCTGCTGCAGGCGTTTCAGAGCCACAGTGTCGTCGTCCACGGTGACTTGCCGGGGCTCGTGCCGGCGACGGACAAGGACTGGGCCGAGGAGTACCTGTCACTCGATGTCGCGCTCAAGGTCGTCGACGGTATCGATGCGGCGATCGCGCACATCGATACCTACGGCACTGGTCACACCGAGGCGATCGTGACTGCTGACCTCCGCGCCGCTCGTGAGTTCACCACCCGTGTCGACGCAGCGGCGGTCATGGTCAATGCGTCGACGGCGTTCACCGACGGTGAGCAGTTCGGGTTCGGTGCCGAAATCGGGATCTCGACTCAGAAGCTTCACGCTCGTGGACCGATGGGGCTGCCGGAACTCACCTCCACCAAGTGGACCGTGTGGGGCGAAGGTCACACGAGATCTGTCCAGTAGTCGAATTGGCAAGTGTTACTTGCATATCTCGATGGAATACAAGGAGTAGACGTGGATCGAGCAGTACCTACGACGCCCCCGCTGTTTGGCAGCGTCGACGACGTCATGTCGAAACTCGCCGAAACCGGGTACCTCGCGAACAAGGCGACCGCCACGTCGGTGTTCCTCGCGGATCGGCTCGGCAAGCCACTGCTCATCGAAGGTCCGGCGGGCGTCGGCAAGACCGAGTTGGCGCGGGCCGTGGCTCAGACGTCAGGTGCAGAACTTATCCGGCTCCAGTGCTACGAGGGTGTCGACGAGGCCCGTGCGCTCTACGAGTGGAACCACGCCAAACAAATTCTGCGCATTCAGTCCAGCTCGGAGGGAAATCAGGACTGGGACGCCACCAAACTCGACGTCTTCTCCGAAGAGTTCCTGCTCGCGAGGCCGCTTCTGCAGGCGATTCGCCGCGAGGATCCCACGGTCCTACTCATCGACGAAACCGACAAGGCCGACGTCGAGATCGAGGGACTGTTGCTGGAGGTGCTCAGCGACTTCGCCGTCACCATTCCCGAGCTCGGCACGATCACCGCCACCCGAAAGCCGTTCACGGTGCTCACCTCGAACGCCACCCGTGAACTGTCCGAAGCACTCAAGCGTCGCTGTCTGTTCCTGCACCTCGACTTCCCCGATGCCGACCTCGAGCGCAGGATCCTTGCGAGCCGCGTGCCCGAGCTGCCGGAGGCGATCGCGGAACAGCTGGTACGAACCGTCCGCGTGATGCGTGCGATGCAACTCAAGAAGCTTCCCTCGGTCGCCGAGACCATCGACTGGGGCCGGACGCTGCTCGCCCTCGGCATGGATACCCTCGACGACGACGCAGTCCGCGCGACGCTGGGTGTAGTGCTCAAGCATCAGTCCGATCAGGAAAAAGCCGCGGCCGAGCTCCGGCTGAACTGACATGCAGTCCCCGTACGGCCTGCCCGGCCACCTCGTCGACTTCGTCGACGCTCTGCGCGCACGCGGCATCGCCGTAGGTCCTTCGGAAACTGTCGACGCCGGTCGAGTTCTCTCCGTGCTCGATCTGCTCGACCGCGAGGCGCTACGCGAAGGCCTCGCATGCTCGTTGCTGCGGAGGCCGACCCACCGAGCGACCTTCGACGCCCTGTTCGATCTTTGGTTCCCGGCAGCGACCGGGCAGAAGGACTCGGGACAGATCGACACCGCTCTGCCGCGGACACCCGCGGGAGACATCGACTTCACCGCGCTTCGTGAGTTGATCACCGACCTACTCGTCGACGGCAGTGCCGAGGCAATCGAGCTGACCGAGCTGTTGGCCGCACAGATGGTCGAGGAGCTCGGGCAGTACAAATCCGCGAACGGGCCGTCGTTCTCGGCCTATCAGGCGCTGCGCGACGTGGCACCCGACACGCTGCTGAGCAAGATTCTCGAGGGACTACTCGGTAATGCCGACACTGGATCCGACCGCAGTTCGGGGTCCTACGAGGACGAGGTTGCCAAGCGAACTGCTGCGCAGCGCATTGCGGACCTGCGCAAGATGATCGAGAAGGAAACGCGTCGTCGCGCGGCGGAACAGCTGGGCCGCGAACGCGTCGCCAGTTACGGGGTTCCCAAGCTGGCCGAGGAAGTGGACTTCCTGCGGGCATCGGACACCGAGATGGTCGCGCTCAGGCGGAGCGTCACACCCCTCGCACGCCTGCTCGCCAGCAGGCTCGCAGCTCGGCGCAGTCGCAGCCGAGCCGGGTCCATCGATCTACGGCGGACCCTGCGCAAATCGATGTCGACCGGCGGGGTGCCCATCGATCTCGTGCAGCGCAAGCCTCGGCGGGCCCGTCCCGAGCTGGTCGTCCTGTGCGACGTCTCGGGATCGGTCGCAGGCTTCAGTCACTTCACCTTGCTCCTCGTCCACGCGCTTCGCGAACAATTCTCCCGCGTGCGGATCTTCGCGTTCATCGACTCGACCGACGAGGTGACACGCTTCTTCGACTCCAGCGCCGACCTCGGCGTAGCGATGTCGCGCATCATCGGCGAGTCCGACCTCATCACGTACGACGGCCACTCGGACTACGGCAACGCATTCGAGACGTTCGAGGACAAGTACGCACAATCCGTCACCTCGCGAACGTCCGTGCTCGTACTGGGAGACGGACGCACCAACTACCGCGACCCGAAGCTCCCAGCTCTCGCGCGCACGGTCGCCGTGGCCAAACACGCGTACTGGCTCAACCCCGAGCCCAGGGGCCAGTGGGGTTCCGGGGACTCCGCGGCGAAGGCGTACGCGGAAGTGATCAGCATGTACGAGTGCCGCTCTGCCCAGCAGCTCGGCGACATCGTCTCCCGCCTGTTGCCGGTGTGACAGATGACCGGCAGGCCGTACATGGTCATTCCGCAGGCTCCACTCCCGGCCTCCATGGTCATTCCGCAGGCTCCACTCCTAGCCCGGCAAAGTAAGCTCGACAATCGTGCAACAACAACCCGAGGCGGTCCGCAAGCTTGGAGTGATGGGCGGGACGTTCGATCCGATCCATCACGGCCACCTCGTGGCGGCCAGCGAAGTGGCCAACAGCTTCGGGCTCGACGAGGTCATCTTCGTTCCGACCGGCACACCGTGGCAGAAAGAAGGCAAGGTCGTCAGCCCGGCGGAAGACCGCTACCTGATGACGGTCATCGCCACGGCGTCGAATCCTCGATTCTCGGTTAGTCGAGTCGACGTCGACCGCGAGAAACTCACCTACACGGTGGACACGCTGCGTGACCTTCGCGAGCAGCATCCGTCGGCCGAGCTGTACTTCATCACGGGCGCCGACGCGTTGGAGAGTATTCTGACCTGGCAGAACTGGGAAGAGCTGTTTGAGCTCGCAAAGTTCGTCGGAGTATCACGGCCAGGGTTCGAGCTCGGCGTCGAGCACCTGGCCGATCACTTACAGGATCTGCCGGAGGACGCACTGACGCTGATCGAGATTCCAGCCCTCGCGATCTCGTCGACCGAATGCAGGCTCAGGGCCAGTGAGAGTCGGCCCGTGTGGTACCTGGTCCCCGACGGCGTCGTGCAGTACATCTCGAAGAGGAATCTCTATCGGCCCAGAGGCGAACAACGCCTCGACGGCTCCGTCACCATGTCGGAGCCGGCACCACAGAAGACACACACAGACCATTCGCCACAACCACGCTCGACATAACGGGAGACAAGCTCAGTGACTGCTACAGACCAGGCCACCTCGATCGCGCGAATCGCGGCACTCGCAGCCGATGACAAGCTCGCGACCGACGTCGTGGTTCTCGATGTCTCGGAGCAGTTGGTCATCACCGACTGCTTCGTCATTGCATCGGCGCCCAACGAACGTCAAGTCAACGCCATCGTCGAGAACATCGAAGACAAGTTGCGCGAGAGCGGGTTCAAGCCCGTCCGAAAGGAGGGCACCCGCGAAGGTCGATGGGCCCTGCTCGACTACATCGACGTCGTCGTGCACGTACAGCACAACGACGAGCGCAACTTCTACGCGCTGGAGCGTCTATGGAAAGACTGCCCGAGTATCGAGGTCCCGGGCCTCGGCGAGCGGCCGTCCGACACTTCAGACAATTCCAGTCACTCCGCAGGCTCCGCTCCGGTGGAATCGGAGCAGTGAGCACAGCCGTCAAGCGGCAGTTGATCCTGCTGCGTCACGGGCAGACCGAGTACAACGCGACCGACCGGATGCAGGGCCAACTCGATACGGACCTCACCGAACTGGGTCGAACACAGGCCAAGACGGCCGGTGCCGAACTCGCGATGCGGCTGCCCTCGCGCATTGTGTCCTCGGATCTGCGGCGCGCATACGACACCGCTGTCGCGCTGGGAGATGCGAGCGGTCTGCCGGTCGCGGTCGATCAACGGTTGCGGGAAACGCATCTGGGGGAGTGGCAGGGCCTCACACATCTCGACGTCGACGACATCGCCCCCGGTGCGCGCCTTGCCTGGCGCGCCGACGCAACCCTCGCCCCTCCTGGGGGCGAAAGTCGGATCGACGTGGCCCGCCGCAGTGTCCCGGTCGTCCAGGAATTGATTCAGTCGGTTCCCGAGTGGGGCACCGATGCTGCGGGTGCTCCGATCGTTCTGGTCGCGCACGGCGGGTTGATCGCGGCGCTGACCGCGGCTCTACTCGATCTACCGGCGAACCGATGGCCGGTACTCGGCGGGTTGTCGAACACCAGTTGGGTTCAGTTGAGCAGTCACGGCGAAGGCGAGCACCTTCGGTGGAGACTCGACGTGTGGAACGCCTCGGCGAGAGTGGCCAGTGACATCCTCTGACGACTACGTAGTGCCGACGGTCGACGACGGGGCACCCCCAGTTCTGTTGGTGCTCGCGGATTCGTTGAGCTACTACGGCCCCAAAGGAGGCCTGCCGGTCGACGACCCGAGAATATGGCCGAACATCGTTGCGGCCGAGCTCGGTTGGACTGTCGAACTGGTTGCTCGAATAGGCTGGACCAGCCGGGACGCGTGGTGGGCGCTGACGCAGGACCCCCGTGTGTGGGCTGCTATCCCCAAGGCGGGGGCAGTGGTGTTCGGGGTCGGCGGGATGGACTCGCTTCCCTCTCCTCTCCCGACGGCATTACGTGAGCAGATTCGTTACGTTCGCCCGCCGGCACTTCGCAGGGTCGTCAGGGCTGGATACCAGTGGGCGCAACCGAAGCTCGCGCCCCTGCGCTGGCCGGTAGCGTTGCCGCCCAAGCTGAGCGTGGAGTATCTCGAGCAAGCTCGTGCGGCCCTCGAGTACGTGCGTCCGGAACTTCCCGTGATCGGAACCCTGCCGTCGGTTCACCGCAGTGACGCGTACGGCAACGTTCATGCAGGACGGCCTGCTGCAGAAAGAGCTCTTCGACAGTGGAGTTCGGACACCGGCGTTCCGCTGGTCGACCTGGCGGCCGCGGTGCGGGAGAACATCTTCTCCGTCGATGCGAATCCCGATGGCATTCACTGGGGTTGGAATGCACACCGAGAGGTCGCCAAGGCGATGCTGGTGGAACTGCGCGCAGTCGCTCCGGTCGAGGATCGATAGGGAATGCCGGTAACGGTGGTGACCGATTCATCGGCTTGCCTGGGTGCCGATCTAGCGGCAGAGGCAGGTGTACTCGTCGCGCCGTTGCACGTGTTCGTCGACGGCGTCGATCTACGCGAGGGTATCGACCCCATTCCCGAGGACTTCGCAGCGCGAGGACCCGTCACGACAGCAGGCGCGTCACCGGGTGAGCTGACTCGACTGTACGAGGACGCTCTGAATCGGAGCCGGGGAGCCGGGGTGGTGGCCGTGCACATCTCCCGGGGCTTGTCGAGCACCTGGGAGGCGGCGCGGCACGCGGCGGCGGAACTGGGGGACCGTGTCAGAATCGTCGATTCGACGTCGGCCGGAATGGGGCTCGGCTACGCGGCGCTCGCCGCAGCGAGGGCAGCAGCGCGAGGGGACACGATCTCAGCTGTGTACGACACGGCAGTCGAGGTCGGTAGACGGAGCCGCAGCTTCATCATGGTCGACAGACTCGATCACCTTCGCAAGGGCGGTCGTATCGGCACCGCCGCAGCTCTCGTCGGATCGGCCTTGGCGATGAAGCCGGTGCTGAATCTGATCGACGGCAAGCTGGTGCTGGGGGAGAAGGCCAGGACGTCGACCAAAGCACTGGGCAAGCTGGTCGACGCCGCACATCGCGTAGCTGGGGACGAGACAGTGGCACTGACCGTGCATCACATGCAGGCCCCGGATCGCGCCGAGGTCGTCGCCGGATTGCTGAGAGTTCGCATTCCCCAGGTCAGCGAACTCAGAATCGTCCCGTTCGGGGCGGTGCTGGGTGCACATGTAGGCCCGGGAGCTGTGGGAGTCGTCGTCTGTCCCGAGCCCTGATCTGTCGAATTTTCCACAGGCACGGTGGTTGTACACAGGGCAAAATCCGACCAGCGGAAACGCGTTCTCGGCGAATAGAGGCCTCGATAACGTCGCGGCATGGCGAGTCCTCGATCCCAGCCGATCACGCGGCGTTCGATCCCCATCGCGCGTCGCGAGACTCGGGTCCACGACTCAGCGCTCGACGACACGGCGCTCGAGGACACGGCGCACGATGAATCCAGCAGGGCCTCGGCGCCCGACTGGTTGAACCACGACGAGCGCCGAGAATCGGCCCTGTCACAACACCTGCCCGAACGACTACGCGGTACTCGTCTGGATCCCGGCCGAACCGGTGTTCTTGCGCTGTGCGCGCTCGGCGCGATCGTGGTGATCATCGCAGGATATGCGGTGCTTCGTGATGCGCCCGTTGTCGCCGCCGTGCCCACTCTCCCTGCAGTGCAACCTTTACCAGACCTTCCTACTCGACCGTCCGAGACCGTCGAACCGCCGGCACGCATCGTGGTCAGTGTCGTCGGACTCGTCGCCGTGTCCGGACTGGTCGAGCTCCCCGTCGACTCCCGTGTCGCCGATGCACTTGCCGCTGCGGGCGGGCCGCTCGTCGGCGCCGACGTCTTGGCCTTGAACCTTGCAGCCAAGGTCGCGGACGGCGACCAGATCGTCGTCGGTGCCACACCGCCCGAAGGAAGGCCGGTGGTCAGTGGGACGGTGAGCGGGTCGGCACCGGGCATTCCGTCGACTCCCGTGGTCGGCGGTCCTGCAACCCCATCGGGTGCGGTCGATCTCAATACGGCGAGTGTCGCCGAGCTCGACGCGCTTCCCGGCGTCGGACCGGTCACGGCGGCGAGCATCGTGGCATGGCGGGAGGTCAACGGTCCGTTCACCGATGTCGGACAATTGGCGGAGGTGGACGGGATCGGACCGGTCCGTCTCGAGAAGCTGCGAGACCAGGTGACGGTGTGAACGAACCGGCCATCCGGCCGCACGATGCCCGGCTGGTTCCGGCGGTCGTGGCCGGTTGGACGGCAATGATCACCGGGGTCGTACACGGGTCGAGCACCGCGCTTTCCTTGGCTGTCGTCTGGGCAGTCGTAGCGGGTGGGGCCCTGTGCTGCCGTCGCAGGCTGGGACGTCCGGCGTTCGGGCTGATCGCGCTGGCGGTGATCGGGGGGTGTTATGCAGGTGCGGCAGCGTTGCACGCGTGGGACTTCGAGGCGAGTCCTGTTGTCCGGGCGGCAGATCAACGAGCGTGGGTCAGTGCAGCTGTGGTGGTTCGTGAAGATCCGCGGCGGCTCCGTTCACCGGGGCCACGCATGGTGTCCATCAGAACCGAGCTGACCCAGATCGACATCGCGGGGACCGCGATTGCGCTCGGTGGGCGGGTGCTCGTCCGAGCACCGGCGGACGGATGGGACCACCTCGTACCCGGTCAGAGCGTGACGCTCAGAGGTCGTCTTGCACCACCTGACCGGGCAGATCTGACACTCGCCGTCATCAGAGTGGCGGGGCCGCCGATACACCTCGACGCACCGGGTTACGTCGCAAAACCTGCGTTGATCATCCGAGAATCCTTGGCAGGGGCTGCCTCGGACGCCCTACCGCCCGACCGCGCCGGATTGTTGCCGGGTCTCGTCGTCGGCGACGTGTCCGCGTTGTCGGAGGATGTCGAATCAAGCTTTCGTGCAGCAGGATTGACGCATCTGACGGCTGTCTCGGGCGCGAATTTCGCGATTCTGATGGGAGCGGTACTGCTCCTGACCCGGGTGGTCGGTGTCGGTCCACGAACGACCGCTGTGGTGTGCGCGGTGGTTCTGCTGGCATTCGTCGTCGTCGCTAGGCCTTCGCCGAGCGTGCTGCGCGCAGCGGTGATGGGAGGGATAGGTTTGCTCGCGCTTGTCACGGGTCGACGACGGCAAGCTGTCCCGGCGCTGTGCACCGCCGTACTCGGACTGCTCGTCTGGTGGCCTGAGCTGTCGGTCGATTTCGGGTTCGCGCTGTCGGTTTCGGCAACAGGTGCTCTCGTGGTCGTAGCGCCGGTGTGGGTTGATTGGCTTCGACGCCACGGTTGGGGCCGAGCCCCCGCCGAGGTGGTCTCCGTCGCAGCAGCGGCCCATGCTGTGACGGCGCCGCTGGTCGCCGCTATGGCGGGTACGTTTTCCGTCGTCGGCGTGCTGGCGAACATCGCGGTAGCACCCGTGGTCGCGCCGATCACGGTCGTCGGAGCCATCGCCGCGGTCGTAGCACCGTGGGCGAGCGGGCTTGCTTCGCTGACACTGGAATTGGCGTCGGCGCCGCTGTGGTGGTTGATCGAAGTTGCGACGTGGGCGGCGTCGCTTCCCGGTGCGGGCCTCGAGACGCCCACCGGTGCGCTCGGCGCCGCACTGGTGATGGGGTTCACGGCGGTGGTCCTGGTGTCGTTGCGCCTGCGGATCCTCCGAATGTTGCTGGGTGGCCTATTACTTGTGACTGTGTTCGCGTGGATTGCGTCGTCTCTTCTGTGAGGGTCTGCGTCGACGGACTTCAGCCCTGTTTCGGTGGCGCCGGGCAATTTTCTACTCTTTTCAGATTTATCGGGAATATCCGGCGGGCGACGGTTGTTGGGGCCCACGTGCCCAACAACAAGACCGACGCCGAACTGAGCCCCAAGTCCTGGGTCCGCGAGCTGACCCAACAGATTCTCGAGCAGGGCACCACCGAGGGGGCAGAGTACATGGGTCTGCCCGTTGTGCTGTTCACGATCATCGGGGCGAAGTCCGGCAAGAAGCGGTACGTGCCACTGATGCGCGTCGAGGCCGACGGCAAGTACGCCATGGTCGGCTCCAACGGTGCCGGTTCCACGCACCCGTCGTGGTACTACAACATCAAGGCAAACCCCACCGTCACGGTGCAGGACGGGACGAAGATTGTCACCCTCAACGCCCGCGAGCTCGATGGGGCCGAGCGCGAGAAGTGGTGGAAGCTCGCCGTCGAGTCCTTCAGCCAGTACGCCGAAATGCAGTCCCAGACCGACCGGCAACTCCCAGTCGTCATCCTGGAGTGACCCTGACGGTCATCCCACTTCACACCCGGTCACCTCGACCGTGGTCGACCAGCGACGCCCAGACTCCGCTCCGGCGCGAGGGCATGGGCGACTCCCGACGTAAGGAACAGCCTTGAAGATCGGAATCTCCACCTTTGTCACCGACGACGGGATCGACCCGGTGTCGCTGGCTCGCGCCATCGAGGAGCGTGGATTCGACTCACTGGTGGTCGCCGAGCACACTCACATCCCTGCCAGCAGGGAGACGCCGTTTCCCACGGGCGGTGACATGCCCGATTTCTACTATCGGACACTCGACCCCTTCGCCACTCTGGCAGCGGCCGCAGCGGTCACATCCAAGATCGACCTGATCACCGGTATCGCCCTGCTCATTCAGCGCGATCCGATCACCACTGCAAAGGAGGCCGCCAGTATCGACCTGATCTCGCAGGGCCGGTTCGTATTCGGTGTGGGCGCTGGTTGGGTCCTCGAGGAGATCCGCAACCACGGTATCGACCCGAAGACACGGGGAGCGCTGTTGGACGAGCAGATCGAGGCAATCAAAGCCCTGTGGACGAACGAGCCGGCCGAATATCACGGCAAGCACCTCGATATCGAACCCTCCTACCTCCGCCCCAAGCCGGTGCAGAAACCACACCCCCCGATCTACATCGGCGGTGCCTCCGACGCCACGGTGAAGCGCGTCATCCGGCACGACGCCGGGTGGATAGCCAACCCACAGCCCGTCGAGGTCATGTCCAAGCGCATCGATGCGATGCGCGAAGGACTCGGGCACGACGTTCCGTTGCTACAGTTCGGCACCCCCGCGGACCCTGAGTACTGGCAAGCCTGTGAAGAATTGGGATTCGGGCAGCTCGCTCTCATGCTGCCGACCGCGCCGCACGACGAGTCGCTGAAGATCCTCGACGAGTACGCCGCGTTGGCGTCCGCCTACCGCGGAGGATAGAGCGCTCGGCGCGTTTTCGAGTCAGGCGCCGTGCCTGCCGCGGTCCGTCTCGTCGGGGGAGGTTCCTCCGGGTGTTGAGTGCCCGTGGGGTGTGAGAATCCGTCGGACCGGCATGGCACGATCGGTGCTGTGAATGCGAACAATCCGGTGGAGTCACTGCACCTCGTCCTCGGCGACGAGGAATTGCTCATGGACCGTGCCGTGGCCACGATCGTCGGGCGGGTACGCGCCGCTGCGCCGGAGGGTGACGACGTCCCGGTCACCAAACTGCGCGCAGGCGACGCCAGTGCCCCGGAGTTGCTCGAACTGCTCAGCCCGTCACTGTTCGCCGAGGACCGCGTAGTCGTGCTCGAAGCTGCCGCCGAAGCAGGTAAGGATGCGGTTGCTCTTGTTCTGGATGCCGCCGCGGACCCGCCCGAGGGCGCAGTACTGGTCGTCATGCACTCGGGCGGTGGGCGCGCCAAGGCAATGGCGGGCGCTCTGCAGAAAGTGGGCGCAGTCACGCACGAATGTGCCAAGTTGACCAAGCCGGCCGAGAGGGCAGATTTCGTCAAACGTGAATTCGGGGCGGCGGAGGTCCGCGTGAGCCCGGACGTGGTCGAAGCCGTTGTCGAAGCAGTCGGATCCGAGCTGCGCGAGTTGGCTGCTGCCTGTTCTCAATTGGTCGCCGACACCGGAGGAAAAGTCGACGTCGATGCAGTGCGTCGCTACTACTCGGGTAAGGCGGAGGTCTCCGGATTCGATGTAGCCGAGAAGGCCGTCGCCGGCGATGTCCCAGGAGCCTTGGAGGCGCTGCGCTGGGCGATGCACCGGGGCGTCCCTCACGTGCTGCTTGCCGATGCACTCGCCGAAGCGGTGCGGACCATCGCGCTCGTCGGCTCCGCAGGCAGGGGAGACCCGTTCCGGATGGCCGGTGAACTTGGAATGCCGCCGTGGAAGATCAAGAAGGCGCAGTCACAGGCCCGAGGTTGGAACGGTCGATCAATCGGCGAGGCACTGCGGATCGTGTCGCAGCTCAACGCCGACGTAAAGGGCCAGGCCGCGGATGCGGACTACGCCGTCGAGAATGCGGTCTCGGTCGTCGCTGCGCTCAGCAACAGCTAGCGGACGCAAAAGAACCCGCTCGGTGTTCCGAGCGGGTTCTTCTGCGAGCGGGCTCTGATTCGAGCGCCGTGCTCAGAGCTTGTTGACTGCCAAGGACAGTGCCGACTTCTTGTTGGCGGCCTGGTTCTTGTGGATGACACCCTTGCTGGCTGCCTTGTCCAACTGACGACCTGCCGTGACGAGGATTGCCGAGGCCTTGTCCTTGTCGCCTTCGGCTTCTGCAGCGCGGAAGGAGCGAATGATCGTCCGCAGCGAGGACTTCACCGACTGGTTGCGCAGACGATTGCGCTCGTTGGTGAGAATCCGCTTCTTCTGGGACTTGATGTTGGCCACGCGTAAAATCCTTCTGTCTTCGTCGGTATTCCGGTCAGGGCTATCCAAGCTGGAATGCCCGAAGTCTGCTGCTGAGCTGATGCAGCCCAGCGCCGAAGATCGAGACTACCAGTACAGGCTGTAGAACCCAATTCGGCGGTCGCTTCGAAGAGTGTGCCACGTGTGGGTACGTGAGACGATTCTGCAGTCTGTTTCCAGAAATTAACGCGTCCACCGCGCCTAACTCCTGTCTCTGTAGCAACATGGCGGAGATGAGCCCGCGATCTGCAGCCACTGCCCAAGACAAGGTCAAGTCCAGCAAATCCAAAACGGCAGCTCGCGAGAAACCTGTGGTGGACGGAGTGTTCGGCGGCTACTCCGACGTCGGAAAGTACGGCCTGGCGTTCGACGAGATGTTCGACTCGGACGGGAAGACCCGTACTCCGTACAGGGGAATTCACACGGCGCTCGAGCCGTCGAGTTCGGCGGACCTCGACGCGCGTTCGGATGCGCTCGGTCGCGCCTTCATCGATCAGGGCATCACATTCTCCTTGTCCGGACAGGAGCGTCCCTTCCCCCTCGATCAGGTTCCCCGCGTCATCGCTGCAGGTGAGTGGTCTCGGCTCGAGCGTGGAATCAAGCAGCGCGTCAAGGCACTGGAGATGTTCCTCGCCGACATCTACGGGGATCAGGAGATCCTCCGCGACGGCGTCGTGCCCAAACGCCTGATCACGTCGTGCGAGCACTTCCACCGCGAGGCCATCGGAATCGTTCCACCCAACGGAGTTCGAATTCACGTCTCCGGCATCGACCTCGTTCGTGACGCCCAGGGCACGTTCCGAGTGCTGGAGGACAACCTCCGGTCACCGTCGGGTGTGTCGTACGTCATGGAGAACCGTCGGACCATGGCGCGGGTGTTTCCCGACCTGTTTGCAACGCACCGTGTGCGGGCCGTCGGTGACTACGCGTCGCATCTTCTTCGCGCGCTGCGTGCGTCCGCTGCGCTCAACGAGGCGGATCCGACCGTGGTGGTCCTCACCCCTGGAGTAGCGAACTCGGCCTATTTCGAACACTCCCTGCTGGCGCGCCTCATGGGCGTCGAACTGGTGGAAGGTCGAGATCTGTTCTGCCGCGACAACATCGTGTACATGCGGACCACGGAGGGGGAGCGTCAGGTCGACGTCATCTACCGCCGGATCGACGACGATTATCTCGACCCGATGCAGTTCCGACCCGATTCGGTGTTGGGCGTCGCAGGCCTCGTCAACGCCGCGCGTGCGGGCAACGTCGTGATCTCCAGCGCAGTCGGTAACGGCGTCGGTGACGACAAGCTCGTGTACACCTACGTCCCCACGATCATCGACTACTACCTGAACGAGAAGCCGCTCCTCGCGAACGTCGACACGTTCCGGTGCTGGCTTGACGACGAGTGCGAGGAAGTGCTCGACCGCGTCGACGAACTGGTGATCAAGCCGGTCGAGGGTTCCGGCGGATACGGCATCGTGTTCGGCCCCGACGCGTCGCCGAAGGAGTTGGCGACGATCAGCAAGAAGATCCGAGCAGATCCGCGTGGCTGGATCGCGCAGCCGGTCGTTCAGTTGTCGACGGTGCCGACCAAGATCGGCGATCGCCTGGTGCCGCGCCACGTCGACCTCCGCCCGTTCGCAGTGAACGACGGCGACGACGTGTGGGTTCTGCCCGGCGGATTGACCCGTGTCGCGCTGCCTGAAGGCTCCCTCGTTGTGAACTCGAGCCAGGGCGGCGGCAGTAAGGACACCTGGGTGCTCGCGACACGCACCTCGCAGGAAGAGCAGGAACTTGCCGGTGAGGAAATCGTCAGCGAGCCGCCGGAGGCGCCGATGGCGGAGCAGGGCCCCGAATTGACGATGGATCAGCAACAGCAACAGCAACAGCAACAGCTCATGAACGGTGGTGGACACTAGATGCTCGCGCGGAACGCAGAGTCGCTCTACTGGATCGGGCGATATGTCGAGCGTGCCGACGACACGGCACGCATCCTCGACGTCACCGTCCATCAGCTCCTCGAGGATGCGACGGTCGACCCCGATCACATTTCGCGCGTGCTCCTGCGCGTCCTCGGGTTCAAACACGAACCGGATGTCTCGCTCGACGTGTGGTCGCTGACCGAGCTGGTTGCGTTCAGCCGTGACGGCAGTGGCTCGATCGTGGATTCACTGTCGAGCGCACGTGAGAATGCCCGCGGTGCACGTGAAGTCACCTCCAGCGAGATGTGGGAGTGCCTCAACACCACGTACAACGGACTCGGCGAACGCATCAGGGCGTCGAAGCGGACGGGTCCGGCCGAATTCTTCAGCTACATCGAGGGTCGTGCGGCGATGTTCGCCGGCCTCGCCGACTCGACGCTCAGCCACGACGACGGTTACCGATTCCTCATTCTCGGTCGATCGGTCGAACGTATCGACATGACCGTACGTCTGCTGCTGTCGCGTGCAGGGGACAGGCCGTCGTCGCCCGCGTGGGTCACGGTGCTTCGGTCTGCGGGCGCGCACGACACGTACCTGCGGACGTATCGCGGCGCGCTCGACGCGCAACGCGTTCTCGAATTCATGTTGTTGGACAGGCTGTTTCCGCGTTCGGTGTTCTACGCGCTGAGCGAGGCCGAACGGTCGTTGGACAGCCTCGATCATCAGCCGAACAGCCGGCTCGGTGCACGGGCCGAGGCGCAGCGGCTGCTCGGTCGAGCACGCAGCGAGCTCGAGTTCCTCCGTCCGGGTGGCCTGCTGGACGACCTGCAGGACAGGTTGGTCGGGCTACAGGAAACCTGCCGCGAGCTGGGCGAGGCCATCTCCAAGCAGTACTTCCACGCGGCGCCATGGGTTGCGTGGACCGACGCCGGATCCGGCACGTACGAGGACCAACTGGAAGGTGAACTGTGAGCTGGCGTATGCGCGTTGTCCACACCACGGGCTATCAGTACGACGCGCCGGTGACGTCGTCGTACAACGAAGCCCGACTGACTCCGCGAAGTGACAATCGACAGAACGTCATTCTCAACCGTGTCGAGACCAATCCAGTGACCAGGAGCTATCGCTACACGGATTACTGGGGGACGGCGGTGACCGCGTTCGATCTGCACGCGCCGCACACCGAGCTCGAGGTGACCGGCTCGTCCGTCGTCGAAACCGATCCGTTCGTTCCGCCGGAAGAGAATGCGTCGTGGGAAGAACTGGCGAGTGACGCCGTCATCGATCGGTTCAACGAGGTACTCGACAACACCGTCTACGTCCCGAAGAACCGACAGCTCGTCGCGATCGCGAAGAAGCTGTCCAAGGGTCTTCCGCCGCAGGAATCCGTCGTCGAGATAGCGAACTGGGTCAACCAGGAAATGTCGTACGTGCCGGGGACGACGGGAGTGCACACCTCCGCCGTCGAGGCGTGGTCGGAGAAGAAAGGCGTCTGCCAGGACTACGCGCACCTGACGCTGCTTCTGTTGCGCAGCATCGGAATTCCGAGCCGGTATGTCTCGGGCTACTTGCATCCGAAGAAGGACGCGGCCGTCGGCGTTTCGGTCGAAGGCCAGTCGCATGCGTGGATCGAGGCGTGGACCGGCGCCTGGTGGGGTTACGACCCGACCAACGCCATCGCCGTCAACGAACAGCACGTATCCGTCGGCCTCGGTCGCGACTACGCGGACGTTCCGCCGCTCAAGGGCATATTTTCCGGCGGTGGCTCGACGGCACTCGATGTCGTGGTGGAGATCACGAGATTGGCCTAGCGGCCCGTGCGTGGGTAATGACACCGGAGTGTCATTACCCACGCACGAGGAGCGTCAGGACCAGCTGTACTGCGAACGAAGTCGGGCTGCGACGGCGTCGAACTTCCCTTTGGCGAGGATGGCGCCCTCGCGGCGAATCCCTGTCTCGGGCACGTCGAGAACCCGATCGAGCCTGATCCAGCTCGGCCGACCCTCGGCGTCCCACGATCCGGAGCCGATCGGCACCCAGTCGGGGTCGCCGTCCCGCTTGTCCTGGCTGGACAGCATCAGCCCGAGCAAGGTCGTGCCGTCTCGGCCGACGACCAGAACCGGCCGGTCCTTGCCCTGGCTCGCGTCCTCCTCGTACGTCACCCACGTCCACACGATCTCGCCGGGATCGGCCTTTCCGTCGAGGTCGGGGGAGTACTCGACGCGTCGGGCGCGATGAGCCGTCGGGACTGTCTTCGATGCCACCGGTCGGCCCGAGGGAGTCGCGGGCCCGGGCGATGTCTTGTTCGTGATCGCGTCCTTGCCCTTCTGGAGGGCACCTGATTTCTGCAGCTGGCGAAACAGCCTCGGGCCCTCGCGCAGCGCGATCTTTCCCAGTTCCGATGTGAATTTGCTCCAGTTGCCAGCCATGAGCGTCGAGTTTAGTCAGCAGCCACTTCGGTTGCCGACGCGTGCGCGTGGGACGATGGACCAGTTCTCTCTTGCAAACGCCAGCAAAGGATACGAGTGCCCAGCTTCGCCGACACGACGTTCACCGATCCCGCCCGGATCAGGAACTTCTGCATCATCGCCCACATCGACCACGGCAAGTCGACGCTGGCAGACCGGATGCTGCAGCTCACGGGCGTCGTCGACGATCGGTCGATGCGAGCGCAGTATCTCGACCGCATGGACATCGAGCGCGAGCGAGGCATCACCATCAAGGCGCAGAACGTCCGTCTGCCATGGGTGGTGGACGGCGAAGAGCATGTGCTGCACCTCATCGACACGCCAGGCCACGTCGACTTCACCTATGAGGTCTCGCGCGCCCTCGAAGCGTGCGAGGGCGCTGTGCTGCTCGTCGACGCCGCCCAGGGCATCGAGGCGCAGACACTGGCCAACCTCTACCTGGCTCTCGACAAAGATCTGACGATCATTCCGGTTCTGAACAAGATCGATCTCCCCGCAGCAGACCCCGATCGGTACGCCGCCGAGATCGCACACATCATCGGCTGTGAGGCGGACGACGTGCTGCGCGTGTCCGGTAAAACCGGCGTCGGTGTGGAGGAACTTCTCAACGAGGTCGTCAAGCTCGTCCCGGCTCCGGTCGGAAACGCAGACGGACCCGCCCGCGCCATGATCTTCGATTCCGTTTACGACACCTACCGCGGCGTGGTCACCTACGTGCGCGTCGTCGACGGGGCACTGAACCCGCGCGAAAAGGTCACGATGATGTCGACCGGCTCGACACACGAGCTCCTCGAGGTCGGCATCGTCTCCCCGGATCCGAAGGCAACCAAGGGCCTCGGCGTCGGCGAGGTCGGTTACCTCATCACCGGTGTCAAGGATGTTCGTCAGTCGAAGGTCGGCGATACCGTCACCACGTTCCGCAAGGGCGCAACCGAGCCGCTCACCGGATACCGCGAACCGCGGCCGATGGTGTACTCCGGGCTTTACCCGCTCGACGGATCCGACTACCCCGATCTGCGCGACGCGCTCGAGAAGCTCCAGCTCAACGACGCGGCGCTCACCTACGAGCCGGAGACCTCGGTAGCCCTCGGCTTCGGCTTCCGCTGCGGCTTCCTCGGCCTGCTGCACATGGAGATCACCCGCGAGCGGCTCGAACGCGAGTTCAACCTGGACCTGATTTCGACCTCGCCCAACGTGGTGTACCGCGTCGAGATGGAAGACAGCGCCGAGCACATCGTCACCAATCCGTCGTACTGGCCCGAAGGCAAAGTGCGCGACGTCTACGAGCCGATGGTCAAGTGCACCATCATTTCTCCGAGTGAGTTCATCGGATCGATCATGGAGCTGTGTCAGGGCAGGCGCGGCGAACTCGGGGGAATGGATTATCTGTCCGAAACTCGCGTCGAACTGCGCTACACCATCCCGATGGCGGAGATAATCTTCGACTTCTTCGACATCCTCAAGTCGCGGACACGTGGCTACGCAAGCCTCGATTACGAGGAGATCGGCGAGCAGAGCGCAGCGCTGGTGAAAGTCGACATCCTGCTCCAGGGTGAGGCCGTCGATGCGTTCTCGGCCATCGTGCACAAGGACGCCGCAGCTGCCTACGGCAACAAGATGACCACCAAGCTCAAGGAACTCATTCCTCGTCAGCAGTTCGAGGTACCGATCCAGGCAGCCGTCGGCTCACGCATCATCGCGCGTGAGAACATCCGGGCGATCCGTAAGGACGTCCTCGCCAAGTGCTACGGCGGTGACATCAGCCGCAAGCGCAAACTGCTCGAGAAGCAGAAGGAAGGCAAGAAGCGGATGAAGACCATCGGTCGCGTCGAGGTTCCCCAGGAAGCGTTCGTCGCAGCCCTGTCTTCCGAGTCGTCCACGGACAAGCCAAAGAAATAGCGCGAAGCCGCGTAGATTCGAGGATCGTGACGACGCGAATCCTCAGTGAACTGTCCGTCCCGATCGTCAGTGCCCCGATGGCCGGTGGTCCGTCGACGCCCGATCTCGCGAGAGCGGTGACGGCTGCCGGCGGCCTCGGCATGATTGCCGGTGCGCTGCTGGATCTGGAAAAGTTTGCAGCTCAAATAGATTCGATGCGCGACGTGAGATTCGGCGTCAATCTTTTCCTGCCCGACGATCCGACTTCAGCCGATGTCGACGCGTACGCCGCTCGCATTGCTCCGTGGTTCGAGAAGTACGACGCTGAGCCAGGCGTGCTACCGCGGCGCGACGACTTCTACCCGGAGAAGTTTCGCTGGTTGATCCACAATCCGGTGCCTCTCGTCTCCAGCACCTTCGGCACGTTCGACGCGGCGGAGGTCGCTGCCTTCCACGAGGTCGGCACCGAGGTGTGGTGCACAGTCACCTCGGCTACCGAAGCGGCCGAAGCCGAGCGGAACGGTGTCGATGCGCTCGTCGTTCAAGGCCCGGAAGCGGGCGGCCATCGCGGTAGCTTCGACGGCTCGGCCCCCGAGGAGCCTCTCGATCAGGTGCTCGCAGCCGTCCGCGCGGTGTCGACGCTGCCGCGCATTGCAGCGGGCGGCCTCATGGACGGGTTCGACATCGCGCCGCTCCTCGAATCCGGTGCCGCCGACGCTGCACAACTCGGTACAGCTTTCTTGAACACCACCGAGGCCGGAACCCGGCAGGTTCACCGTGATCAACTCACGGAGACTGCGGATACCGCTGTCACACGGGCATTTTCCGGTCGGCCGGCTCGCGGGATCGTCAACGAATTCATGCTCGACAATTCCGAGGACGCCCCGTTGGCCTATCCGGACCTGCATTACCTGACGGCGCCGATGCGCGCCAAGGCCGGAGCTGCGGGCGATCCCTCGGCGTTGTCGATGTGGGCCGGGACCGGACACCTGCGTGCGCGGCGAGCGACGGTGTCCGAGCTGATGAGCGAGTGGGCCCAGCAGCTCGGACGCTGACACAGTCTGCACTCACGCTCAGTTGGTGTGCGCGGGCTGAAAATGCCCCGAGGCCTGAGCCTCCTCGGCGCGAATGACGTGGACAACGGCGTTGATCAATGCCAGGTGCGTGAACGCCTGCGGGAAGTTCCCGAGGTGGCGACCGGTGCGTGCATCGATCTCCTCCGCGTAGAGCTTCAGCGGGCTCGCATACCCGAGAAGTCGCTCGCAGAGATGCTTTGCGCGCGCCAGCTCGCCGATCTCGACGAGCGCGGACACGAGCCAGAAGGAGCAGATCGTGAATGTTCCTTCCTCTCCCTGTAGACCGTCGTCGGTGGTGTCGACCTTGTACCGGAGGACGAGACCGTCGACCGTCAGTTCGTCCGCGATTGCGAGCACTGTCGCGCGTACGCGGGGATCGTCGGCGGGCAGGAACCGGAGCAACGGCACGAGAAGCAGTGAGGCGTCGAGCGATTCGTGTCCGTACCGTTGCGTCAGTACACCGCGCTCGTCGACACCGTGCTCGAGGATGTCCTCCTTGATCTCGTCGGCGATGTCGTTCCACTCGCCGGCGTAGTCCGTCTCGCCGTGGATGGCAGCCAATTTCGCACCGCGATCGAGCGCGACCCAACACATGACCTTCGACGACGTGAAGTGCTGCGGCTCACCGCGTACCTCCCAGATGCCACGGTCCGGCTTGCGCCAATTGGCGATAGCTTCCTCGACCTGTCGTTTCAGCAGAGGCCACAGTGACTCCGGCACATGCTCGCGGGACCTGACGTGCAGATACACCGAATCGAGCATCGTGCCCCAGATGTCGTGCTGCTCCTGGTTGTATGCACCGTTGCCGATTCGCACCGGCTTCGCACCGTCGTACCCGGACAGGTGCGGAAGTTCGGTCTCCTCCAGCGTCTTCTCCCCGCCGATCCCGTACATGACCTGGAGTGGATTGGCCTTGCCGTCCTCGGTCATCGATACGTCGGACATGAAGGAGAAGAAGTCGTTGGCTTCGCGATCGAGTCCGAGCGTGTACAGACCCCACAGGGCGAAGGTCGAGTCGCGTACCCACGCGTAGCGGTAGTCCCAGTTACGTTCGCCGCCAGGTGTTTCCGGCAGTGAGGTCGTCGACGCTGCGAGCAGTGCGCCGGTCGGTGCGTAGGTGAGGCCTTTCAATGCGAGCGCGCTTCGCTGCAGAAACCCGCGCCACGGGTGATCCGGGAATCGTCCGATGGTGATCCACTGTCGCCAGCACTCCGACGTGCGCCACATTTTCTCAGCAGCTTCCTCGAACGTCTGCGGCGCCGCGAGATCGGACCAGGACATGGCGACGAAGACGTTGTCACCCTCTGACATTCTGGTGCGCGCGCGGGCCTCACGACCTTCGATGCCGATCCGCAGATTGGTGGTGAGCTTGAGGGTGGGTTGGTCGCCGTCCGCACTTGCCTCGCAGGTTGCCGTGGCCTCCTCGTACACCTTGCCGGTGTATTCCCATCGTGCGGGCGCGCGGTGGTAATCGAACGCCGGTTCGCAGCTCATTTCCAGTTCCACCGTGCCGCTGACGCACTTGACCGTTCTGAGCAGGATGTGTTCGGCATCCCAGTCGCTCGGTGCCCGCTTATGGGTTCGTGATCGTTGATCGGTGTTGTGCCATGGACCCATGATGAGAGCGTCGCGGACGATGAGCCAGCCGGTCTCGGTCTGCCACGTCGTCTCGACGATCAGTCCGCCGGGTAGATAACGACGTGCCGCCGGCACGGACTGGCCATAGGGTCCGACCCGGAAATGGCCGGCACTCCGGTCGAGAACTGCGCCGAAGATGCTGGGGGAGTCGGGGCGGGGTACACACATCCACTCGACCGAGCCGTTGCGAGCGATGAGGCAGGTCGTTTCACAATCGGAAAGGAAGGCATAGTCGTCGATCGGCGGAAAGGCGCTTCGCGCCGAGGTGAGCGTGGACACCGGCGCTTCGGTGCTGCCCAGAACGCCTTGAACCCCGTGTTCGGCCTCATTGGGTGCACCGGGCCGTGGAATCGAATCGTCTCGCACGGGCACTACCGTCGACTGCTCCTCGAATCCCGTCATATGCCAATCATCACCGCCCACGGCGCTCGACGTCTACCGCTGGCGGTTTTCGGCGTGGCGGACCGGCAGGCCGGAAGCGGAGCGCACCTGCGGCACACCTAAGGTGGTTGATGTGGATGCGATAGCTAGGTGGTGGGACGGAGTCGAACTCTGGATCACCGGGCTCCCGTTCGTGCCACAGGCCCTGGTCGTTATCCTCGTCGCCGTTCCTGCGGCGTTCGGACTGGCGCGCGTGTTCGATCGAGTGCTCGCCGCCGTGCTCCACGTCCTCGGTCGCGACGCCCGCTCGGACAGCGATACCGTTCCTGTGCCGGGCCCATCGATCACGGAAGGTCACTGATGCCGAAGTCGAGGGTCACGCTCGCACTCGTCGCGCTGCTGGTACTCGTTGTTCTGGCGTGGTTGCTGACCAGGTAGAGCGCGCAGACGACGTGGACGGCCGCAGGATTAGAGTCCGTCCGAATCCTCTGCTAGATTTCTGTCCGTGTCCGACGCAGCCGAGTACCAGGTCCGCCATGAATTGGCGTTGATCGCAGTCGGCATGCTCGCAGTCGCTGATATCGACTGTTGTCACTCGGCATCCTGATCTCGACTGCTGTCCCGGCCCTGCCTTCACGCACTGCGTGAGCCTGCTGCGGCTTCGTCCTGATCGACGCATCGATTTCGCTCGGCGCCCGTACCGTGCCGCCCGAGGTCCATCGGTCGGTAGTCGGTTCCTCACTGTTCATCAGTTCTCGACCATTCAGATAGACATGCGATGAAAGGTTCTTCTCGATGAGGCTCAAGTCTCGATACCTGCTCACCACCTTCGCTGCAGTGGGAACGCTTGTCCTCGCCGCCTGCGGCGGTGGTTCGAGCGATACCGTCGGAGCCGAAGGCGGATCGGGCGGCGGATCAGCTCTCACGCTCGTCGGATACGCAGTGCCCAAGAACGGCTGGGACGCAATCGGTCCCGCATTCGCCGAGACCGAAGCAGGCGAGGGAACGACGATCAACGCGGACTACGGCGCGTCGGGCAATCAGTCTCGCAAGGTCGCCGACGGCGCTCCCGCAGACATCGTGAACTTCTCCGTCGAGCCCGATGTCACCCGTCTGGTCAAAGCAGGCAAGGTCGACGAGAACTGGAACGAGAATGCTTACGGCGGCGTGCCTTTCGGTTCCGTTGTCACCCTGGTCGTGCGAGAGGGAAACCCGAAGAACATTCAAACCTGGGACGACTTGTTGAAGCCCGACGTTCAGGTCATCAGCCCTAGCCCGCTCAGCTCCGGTTCGGCCAAGTGGAACCTTCTCGCGCCGTATGCGGCGAAGAGCAACGGCGGTCAGAACAAGCAAGCAGGACTCGACTACGTTCAACAGCTCGTGTCCGGTCACTTTCCGGTGCAGCCCGAATCCGGCCGGGCAGCGACCGAAGCCTTCCTCCAAGGACAGGGTGACGTTCTGCTGAGTTACGAGAACGAGGCTCTGCTGATCGAGGAGCAGGGCGAGAAGGTCGAGCACGTCGACGTCGCGGACACCTTCCGCATCGACAACCCCGTTGCTGTCGTCAACTCGAGCTCGCAACTCGACAAAGCCAACGCGCTCAACGACTTCATCTACACCGACGAGGGGCAGCGGGTGTGGGCCGAGGCCGGTTTCCGTCCGACCAACCCGGAGATCGCCGCTGAGTTCTCCGACAAGTTCTTCACCCCGTCGAGCCTGCACACGATCGACGAGCTCGGTGGCTGGGATGCAGTCGACGCCGAACTGTTCGGTGACACCGGTGCGATCACGACGATTTACAAAGAAAACACCAAGTAGCACACCATGTCCTCGACCAGTCTCGACCCCGACAGTCCGGGTCGTTCCGTAGCTTCCACACCCGGTGGTCCGGGCCTGCGGCCCTCTCCTCGCAAGGGGAAGAAGTTCCGCGGGTCCGGATCGGTCGGTCCGTTCGGGCTCGGCGTGGCGATGTTGTGGCTCAGCGTAATCGTGTTGCTGCCGCTCGCTGCTCTGACCGTCAAATCCTTCGACGACGGCATCGTCGGTTTCTGGGACGCGGTCACTGCGCCTCGGGCCGTGGCCACGTTCAAGGTGACGCTCGAGGTGTCGGCGGCTGCTGCCCTCGTGAACCTCGTGTTCGGAACGCTGATCGCATGGGTGCTCGTTCGTGACGAGTTCCCCGGCAAGCGGTTCGTCAACGCGTTGATCGATCTTCCGTTCGCCCTGCCGACCATTGTTGCCAGTCTCGTGCTGCTGTCGTTGTACGGCCCCGCGAGCCCTGTCGGTCTGGTGTTCAACGCCACCAAGCCTGCCGTCGTGGTGGCCCTGTTGTTCGTCACACTTCCATTTGTCGTGCGCGCCGTGCAGCCGGTGCTGATCGAACTCGACAACGAGGTGGAGGAAGCAGCCGCATCGCTCGGGGCCAACAATTGGACGATATTTCGTTCGATCGTGCTGCCCGTCCTGCTTCCATCGGTTCTCAGCGGTACCGGTCTGGCGTTTGCGCGCGCAATCGGCGAATTCGGGTCCGTTGTGCTCATCGGGGGCAACATCCCGGGTGAGACTCAGATTGCGTCGCAGTACATCCGTGAACTGATCGAATACGATCAGCCCGTGGACGCCGCCGCGATCTCGGTGGTGTTGTTGGCACTGGCCTTCGTCGTCCTGTTCGTCCTGCGCATCATCGGCAACCGTTTGGCGCGACGTGAGGAGCAAACTCGATGAAGATCGGACTGCCGGTCAAGATCTCGCTTCGCACGGTGGCATTGCTCTACCTCGCCGCGCTTGTTCTGTTTCCTCTCGGCGCCATCCTCTATCGCACGTTCGAGGACGGGTTCGCCGCGTTCTGGGGTCTGATCACGACACCCGCTTCGCAATCTGCGCTTCAGTTGTCGCTGTTGATCGTGGCTATAGTCGTGCCGATCAACGTCGTCTTCGGTGTGATCACTGCGCTCGCTCTGGTCCGAGGACGATTCCGCGGCAAGGGAATCGTCGAAGCCATCGTCGATTTGCCGTTCGCTGTGTCACCGATCGTCACGGGTGTCGCGCTGATTCTGCTGTGGGGTGCCAACGGTTGGTTCGGGGGAGTGGAAAGTCTCGGATTCAAGATCATCTTCGCCCTGCCTGGCATGGTGATAGCAACAATTTTCGTCACCCTCCCGTTCGTGGTTCGCGAAGTCGAGCCGGTCCTGTACGAGATCGGTGAAGAACAGGAAGAGGCGGCCTCCACGCTCGGTGCGTCGTCACTGCAGACGTTCTGGCGAATCACACTTCCCGCGATCCGATGGGGACTGACGTACGGCATCGTGCTGACGGTGGCGAGATCGCTCGGGGAGTTCGGTGCAGTCATCATGGTGTCGACGAACCTTCCCGGCATTTCGCAAACCTTGACGCTTCTCGTCAACTCGCGTTACGAGGACTTCAACCAGCAGGGCGCATATGCCGCGTCGACTCTGCTCATGGCTATCGCCGTCATCGTCCTGCTCCTGATGACGACCCTCGACAAGAAGAGGACGAAGTAATGACCGTACAGAAATCCGACGAGATCGAAATCTCCGTTGTCGGTGCCAACAAGCATTACGGTGACTTCGCAGCGCTCGACAACGTCAGCATCGACATACCGAAAGGTTCGCTGACCGCCCTGCTCGGGCCCAGCGGGTCGGGCAAGTCGACACTGCTCAGATCTATTGCCGGCCTGGAACAGTTGGACTCCGGCCAGGTGATTCTCGGAGGCCAGGACGTCACCTGGATCAGTCCTCAGCGTCGCGAGATCGGGTTCGTGTTCCAGCACTACGCGGCGTTCAAACACCTCAGCGTGCGAGACAACGTCGCGTTCGGGCTCAAGATCAGGAAGCGCCCCAAGGACGAGATCAAGCGCAAGGTGGACGAGCTTCTCGAAATCGTCGGTCTCGCGGGATTTCACACTCGCTTTCCCGCGCAGTTGTCCGGTGGACAGCGTCAGCGCATGGCTCTTGCCCGCGCGCTGGCTGTCGATCCACAGGTACTCCTGCTCGACGAACCGTTCGGCGCATTGGACGCCAAGGTTCGTGAGGACCTACGGACATGGCTACGACGCCTTCACGACGAGGTCCACGTCACGACGGTCCTGGTCACCCACGACCAGGAAGAAGCACTCGATGTCGCGGACCGCATTGCGGTGCTGAACAAGGGCAGGATCGAACAGATCGGAACCCCCGAGGACTTGTACGATCGGCCGGACAACAACTTCGTCATGTCGTTCCTCGGGCAGGTCGCGCGACTGAATGGTCAGTTGGTCCGTCCGCACGACATCCGCGTCGGCCGGGATCCCTCCCTCTCGCAAGCGCAGGCAAGCGGTACAGCAGAGTCGGCTGGAGTCACGCGCGCAATCGTGGAGCGCGTCGTGCACCTCGGTTTCGAGGTCAAGGTGGAACTGAAGAACACCGCAACCGGCGAACAGTTCGCTGCACAGATCACCCGCGGCGACAGCGAAGCTCTGCAACTCGCCCCGGGCGAAACCGTCTACGCGCGGGCGACGCGGATCCCCAAGATTGCATCCACCGGAGACGTCGTCGAAACAAGCCCTCTGGAGCGAGCAGCGTCGAGCTAGCCCGACCGACGACAAGCCGGGGCCGCGTCCAACGTTGCCCCGGTTTTCGTTGTCTCCTGTGTGACCGACTGTCTCATTCGGTCACTCTGAGTGTGCGACTGTCTCATTCGGTCACCGGGGCCCAAAGCGACTGTCTCATTCGGTCACCTACGCCTCGGCGTGGCAAGCACCGAACTGTGGGCGAAACGGACCGAAACCCCGGATCGTGATGGATTCCATAGGGCGCCGGGGCCCGCCGTTATCTATCGTCGGAGTGCATGCGCGAAGTGTTCAATTCCCACGCCAGGCTGTCCTGGGTGCTGGCCGGACTTGCAGGTCTGGTCGGCGCTGCCGCGTTCACCAACACCGCTGGTTACTTCGTCACGTTCATGACGGGAAATACCGAACGCGGGGCCGTTGGGTTCTTTCGTGGTGAGAACGCCATGGCGGGTGCAGCAATTCTGCTCATCCTGACGTTCGTCGGGGGCGTCGTTATTGCGTCACTGTGCAGGCGACATCTGTGGAAAGACCATCCACACGGCGCGACAGTTCTCACGACGATTGCCTTGGCGATCGCGTCGGTGGTCGACGTGATCTTGAGCGGGTGGAGTGCGCCGCAGGTGCAATTCGTACCGATCCTCTTCATCTCGTTCGCAATGGGCGCACTGAATACGTCGTTCGTGAAGAACGGTGAGGTGTCGATTCCACTCAGCTACGTCACTGGCACATTGGTCAAGATGGGGCAGGGGATCGAACGGCACATCAGTGGTGGATCCGCAAAAGACTGGCTCGAATATTTCCTGCTCTATGCAGGGTTCACACTGGGTGCGGTGATCGGCGGCGTGATGAGTGTGTTCATCACTGGACCTCAGGTGTTGATCGCGGCGACCGTCGTCTGCCTGGTCACCACGTTGTACACGTATCAGCGGACGGTGGAGGACTCGTCGATCCTAGGCTGACGTCAGGCGGTGATTCTTGTCGAGACCGTCAGTGCCGCAGTCTCGTAACGGCTCGACACCACGTCGGCGACGAGCGGATGGTCGCCCAGCACGCCTGCACGCACGGCTGACGGCATCAGCTCGTCGACGATGTCGAATACCCGGTCCGTCAACAGGCCGGGCGCGAGAAACCAAGGTGCGACGACGATTCGATCGGCGCCTGCCGCTTCGATGCGGGCCAACGCTTCGGCCGGCTGCGGATCCCGAGCAGTTGCAAAGCAGGTCACGGCAGTGGTCCACGCAGTGCCCGACAGCAGGCGTTCTGCCAATGCTCGTGTCCGTTGATTGGCAGGAGCGTGCGAGGAGCCGACAGCTGTCAGCAAGACGCCGACCCCGGCGTCGGCTATGTCGACACCTGACTGGACGATGCGGGCCCGCACAGCAGCGATCAACCGCGGATCGTCACCGAGAACCTCGGCCTGGACCAGCACCAGATGCGGATGTCGAGCTCGCGCTGCGTCCAGCAGAGCTGGCAGGTCGACACGTGCGTGAAATGCGTTCCCCAGCAACAACGGTACAAGCACAGCTGACCGGATACCTTCGGAGGCAACCTCGTTCAACACCTCGTCGACGCTGGGAGACGTCAAGTCCAGGAATGCCACGCGTACGTCGAGATCGGGACGTCGACGGCGGACCTGTCGGACGACGGCTGCCACGGTGCGCTCGGAGCGTGGATCGCGGCTGCCGTGTCCGACGGCAATCAGGGTGTTCATACAACTGCAGGCGCGGCGGTTCCGAGTTCGACCGCCGACAGAGCATCGCCGACGAGACCTGCGGCGAGCGTATTTCCGCCTGCCGGGTCGATCAGCAGGAAGCTGCCGGTATGGCGATTGACGGCATAGTCATCGGCGACGATCGGCTCGGCCACGCGAACAGAGATTCGGCCGATGTCGTTGAGCTCCAAGGACTCCGGTGAGGGGTCTGCTGTGAGGTTCTGCTCGTCGAACTTTTCCACCAACGTGCCGACAATGGCTTGAGTCGTTCGAGTGCCGTGCTTGAGAAGCAGGCGGGCACCGGCGCGTAGAGGCTTCTCGGCGAGCCAGCACACGGTGGCGTCGAATTCGCCGATGGGCTCCGGCGCATCCTGTGGGGAGACGATGGTGTCGCCGCGCGAGACGTCGACGTCGTCGGCGAGGATCAGGGTGACGCTTCGGCCGGCATTCGCGGTTGCGAGTACGCCGTCGGCGGTGTCGATGCGCTCGACAGTGGTCCGGGTGCCCGACGGAAGAACGAGTACCTCGTCGCCGGGGGATACGGTGCCTGCCGCGACCTGTCCGGCGTAACCGCGGTAGTCCGGGAATTCTGCCGTGCGAGGGCGAATGACGTACTGGACGGGGAACCTGAGACCGACGCGATGAGGTTCGGCATCGACCGGCACCGACTCGAGATGTTCGATCAGGGTGGGCCCGTCGTAGTACGGGGTGTTCGTCGAACGCACAGCGACGTTGTCGCCGTGCAGCGCAGAGACGGGAATCTCGGTGACGTCCTCGGTTGCCCACCCCAGCGAACTCGTCAGGGAGTTGAATTCCGCGGAGATGTCCGCAAACACCTGAGCCGGGTCGGGGACGAGGTCGATCTTGTTGACGGCGAGAACCAGCTTGGGTACTCCGAGAAGTGCGAGAACCGCGGCGTGCCTGCGGGTCTGGGTGATGACGCCTTTACGGGCATCGACGAGGAGAATGACAAGCTGAGCCGTCGAGGCGCCGGACACGGTATTGCGGGTGTACTGAACGTGTCCCGGGGTATCGGCGAGTACGAACGAGCGCGCAGGCGTAGCGAAGTAGCGGTACGCCACGTCGATGGTGATGCCCTGTTCGCGCTCGGCACGCAAGCCGTCGACGAGCAACGACAGGTCGGGAGTGCTGAGGCCGCGGTCCACGGACGCGCGGGTGACGGCGTCGATCTGGTCGGCTAGAACGGATTTCGTGTCGTACAGCAACCGCCCGACCAGGGTGGACTTGCCGTCGTCGACACTGCCTGCGGTGGCGAGACGTAGAAGCTGTGAGCCCATCAGAAGTATCCTTCGCGCTTGCGGTCTTCCATGGCTGCCTCGGAGACGCGGTCGTCACCGCGGGTTGCGCCGCGTTCGGTGAGGCGGGATGCGGCCACTTCGGCCAGAATTGCCTCGTTGTCGGCGGCGTCCGACAGAACAGCGCCGGTGGTGGATCCGTCGCCGACGGTGCGGTAGCGCACCGAGAGGGTCTGCAACTCTTCCGATTCGGTGGGACCACCCCACACGCCGGGCGTCATCCACATACCGTCACGCTGGTAGACCGGGCGCTGGTGGGCGTAGTAGATGCTGGCGAGTTCGACGTTTTCGCGGGCAATGTAGCGCCAGATGTCGAGTTCGGTGAAGTTGCTCAGTGGAAACACTCGCACCTGCTCACCCGGTGAGTGCTTGCCGTTGTACAGATTCCACAGCTCGGGACGCTGCTTCTTGGGGTCCCACTGGCCGAAGGCGTTGCGCAAAGAGAAGATTCGCTCCTTGGCGCGCGCACGTTCCTCGTCGCGACGGGCTCCGCCGAAGATTGCATCGAAGCGGTTCTCCGAGATGGAGTCCAACAGGGGCACGGTCTGCAACGGGTTACGAATTCCGTCCGGGCGCTCGGTGAGACGGCCGTCGGCGATGTAGTCCTCCACGCTGGCGACATGCAGGCGCAGGTTGTACTTGGCCACGACGTAGTCGCGGAAGTCCAACACCTCCTGCAGGTTGTGGCCGGTGTCGACGTGGAGCAGCGTGAACGGCAGCGGGGCAGGCCAGAACGCCTTGATCGCCAGGTGCAGCAGGACCGTCGAGTCCTTGCCGCCGGAGAACAGGATGACCGGCCGCTCGAACTCGCCGGCAACCTCTCGAAAGATGTGAATGGCTTCCGATTCGAGAGCGTCGAGGGTGTCGAAACGGTCGCTGTCGATGGTGGTGCGCTCGGACAGCACTGTCGATGTCGATGTCATGAGGCGTGCAACCCACATTCCGTTTTGGCCTTACCGGCCCACCGACCGCTACGCGGATCGGCGCCGGGGGCGGGCTTGACGGTGCACGGTGCGCACCCGATCGAGGGATATCCTTCGTCGACGAGCGGGTTGACGAGGATGGAGTGTTCGTCGATGTAACGCTGCATGTCGTCGTCGGACCATGCGGCGATCGGATTGATCTTCACCAGTCCGAATGCGTCGTCGAACGAAACGAGGGGCGCGTTGGCCCGGGTGGGGGCCTCGACCCGTCGAATGCCGGTGACCCAGGCGCTGTAGTTCGCCAGTTCCTTCTTGAGCGGTGCGACCTTGCGCATGGCGCAGCACCGGTTCGGCTCGCGCGCGAACAGGTCCTTGCCCTCGATCGCATCCTGCTGCGGGACAGTGAGATCCGCACGCGCGTTGATGATGTTGACGCCGTAGACAGCCTCGACGGCGTCGCGGGTGCCGATGGTCTCGGCGAAGTGGTAGCCGGTATCGAGGAACAAGACGTCGACACCCGGACGCACCTGTGCTGCAAGGTGAACCAGAACGGCATCCTGCATGTTCGACGCGACGATGAAGTTCTTTCCGAACTCACGTTCGGTCCACTCGAGAAGCTCGACGGCGTTCGCGCCGTCGAGTTCACGGGCGCCGCGCTCGGCGATCGCCTTCAGCTCGTCGACCGACAAATCCATACGGGTACTCATCGCAAATCCGCCTCGTCTGCTCGTACGGCCCACTGAGCGAACCGTTCGCCGTCTTCGCGGTGCTTCACGAAATTCCGCACCACTCTGTCGATGTAATCTCCCAGCTCGGTGCTGTTGACCTTGTGCTGACGCAACTTGCGCCCGAATGCACTGTCCAGTCCGAGGCTGCCTCCTAGGTGAACCTGGAAGCCCTCGACCTGATTCCCGTCGCCGTCGTCGACCAACATCCCCTTGAATCCGATATCGGCGATCTGCGACCGCGCACACGAGTTGGGGCATCCGTTGATGTTGATGGTCACCGGGACGTCGAGCTGGCTGTTGATGTCGGCTAGGCGCTGCTCGAGTTCGGGGACGAGAACCTGTGAACGCTTTCGGGTTTCGGCGAACGACAGCTTGCAGAATTCGATCCCGCTGCAGGCCATCAGGTTCTTGCGCCAGTGCGACGGCCTGGCCGGGAGACCCAGCGCGTCCAGATCGCTGATCAGTGCTTCGAGCTTGTCGTCGGGCACGTCGAGCACGATGAGCTTTTGGTACGGCGTGAAGCGGATGCGGTCCGAGCCTGCCTTCTCGGCAGCGTCGGCGACCTGACCCAGGATCGTGCCGGAGACGCGTCCAGCGATGGGCGCGACGCCGACCGCGTTGAGCCCGTTTTTCAGCTTCTGAATGCCGACGTGATCACGCGGACGTGAGGGCTTCTCGGGTGCGGGCCCGTCGATGAGCTTGCGATGCAGGTACTCGTCTTCGAGCACCTGGCGGAACTTCTCGATGCCCCAGTCCTTGATGAGGAACTTGAGCCGGGCCTTCGCGCGCAGACGGCGGTAGCCGTAGTCGCGGAAGATCGACACAACGCCCTCCCACACGTCGGGGACTTCGGCGAGCGGCACCCAGACGCCGACGCGCTGCGCCAGCATCGGGTTGGTGGACAGACCGCCGCCGACCCAGAGGTCGAGGCCAGGGCCGTGTTCGGGGTGGTTGACGCCGATGAAGGCGACGTCGTTGATCTCGTGAACGACGTCCTGGAGTCCGGAGATCGCCGTCTTGAACTTGCGTGGGAGGTTCGAGTACTCCGGCTTGCCGATGTAGCGCTCGACGATCTGGTCGATAGCGGGGGTCGGGTCCAGGATCTCGTCCACGGCTTCGCCAGCCAACGGGGACCCGAGCACGACGCGTGGGCAGTCGCCGCAGGCCTCGGTCGTCTTCAGACCCACTGCTTCGATGCGACGCCAGATCTCGGGGACGTTTTCGACCTCGATCCAGTGGTACTGAACGTTCTCGCGATCGGACAAGTCGGCGGTGTCGCGACCGAAGTCCTTCGAGATACCGGCGAGAGTACGGAGCTGCTCGACGTTGAGCGCTCCAGCGTCGCACCGGATGCGCATCATGAAGTACCGGGCTTCGAGCAGGTCGAGATTCTCGTCGCCGGTGAACGTGCCGTCGTAGCCCTGCTCACGCTGGGTGTAAAGACCCCACCAGCGGAAGCGGCCGCGTAGGTCGCCCTTGTCGATGCTGTCGAAGCCCTGTTTCGAGTAGATGTTCTCGATGCGGGCGCGAACGTTGAGCGGGTTGTCGTCCTTCTTCGCCTGCTCGTTCGCGTTCAGCGGCTCACGATAACCGAGTGCCCACTGGCCCTCGGCCCTGCGCTTCGTCGGACGAGCGGTGCGTTCCCTCGGGGCAACGCGCGCGGGGTCGGACGATGCGGCGGGCGTTGCCGCGTCGGTGGTCGACGACATCGATGTGCTCCTGGATCTTTCGACTCCCGGGCGGCTGCGGAGAGAGGGCTGATTCTCACCGCGTGCACGCTCATCCGGACGGATCTTGGGTCTGACGAGAAATGTGCTGCTGTAGGCCGGGTCGAGCGGGCTGGCGCAGAGCTCAGCTACATGCTCGACAACAACGACACGACGAACTGCAAACACGCTTGAGATCTACATGGCGGCGCGCCACGAGGGGGATCCCAGAGTCAGTCACGGTGACCATTGTGCCACGGCCTAAGCCCAGGTCCGACCGCGGTAGCGCTATTTACCCCAAATCGAAGGTAAATAGGCTGGCAGAGCAGGTGAAAAGTTTTCGATCGCATCGGTGGCGGGGGAGTGTAGCGGCTTCTGGGAGACTGGACCGGTGAATCTTCTGGCTGCACCCACCGCCCATCTCGAATTGCCCGACGCGGCATTCGAGGGCGTGGGACGACGGCCGTTCGGGATCTACGTCCATGTCCCCTTCTGCGCTACTCGGTGCGGATACTGCGATTTCAACACCTACACGGCCGGTGAGCTGGGAACTTCCGCGTCGCCGCAGTCGTGGATGGAAGGGCTCCGTCGCGAACTCGGTGCTGCGGCCGCGTTGATGAGCGAGCGGGCCGGGCACGTCCCCACGGCCGACACGGTGTTCGTCGGGGGCGGGACGCCCTCGTTGCTCGGCGGAAGTGGATTGACCGACGTGCTCGACGCCGTCCGCGGGAGTTTCGGGCTCACCACGGACGCCGAGGTCACCACCGAATCGAACCCGGAATCGACATCACCGGAGTTCTTCGAGCAGCTGCACTCCGCCGGCTTCACCCGGATTTCCCTGGGCATGCAGTCCGCCGCGCCGCACGTGTTGGCAGTTCTGGACAGAACGCATACCCCTGGCCGTGCGGTTGCTGCGGCGAAGGAAGCGCGGGCGGCGGGGTTCGATCACGTCAACCTGGACCTCATCTACGGCACCCCCGGCGAACGCGACGTCGATCTGGACGCGTCGCTGGCTGCGGTACTGGAAGCAGGCGTCGACCACGTGTCCGCCTACGCGCTCATCGTCGAGGACGGCACCGCAATGGCTAGGAAAGTCCGCCGGGGCGAGCTTCCGATGCCGGACGACGATGTGCTCGCCAGCAGATACGAGCGCATCGATTCGGTGCTTTCCGAGGCGGGTCTGCACTGGTACGAGGTGTCCAACTGGGCTACGGGTCGAGACGCCGAATGCAAGCACAACATCGGCTACTGGGATGGCGGCGACTGGTGGGGTGCAGGTCCCGGCGCGCACAGCCACATCGGCGGCACCCGCTTCTGGAACGTCAAGCACCCCGCCCGATATGCAGAGCAGTTGGTGTCGGGTGAGCTTCCGGTGGCGGGCAGCGAGTTACTGACCGCCGGGGACCGGCACCTCGAACAGCTCATGCTCGAAATCAGACTCAGGACCGGTCTGTCCGCGGCTGCGCTCGACGACTCGGAACGCCGTGCAGCGGACCAGGTCGTCGCGGATGGTCTCATGGTCGTGGAGGGTGAGAACTACGTCCTGACCGATCGGGGACGGCTGCTCGCCGACGCTGTGGTGCGCGCGATTGCGGCGTAGCCGCCCGTGGGATTGCGGCGTAGCCGCCCGTGGGATTGCGGCGTAGCCGCCCGTGCGTGCGTAGTTACCGCGGGGCGTAACTACGCACGCACGGCTCGAGACTTGCATCGTGCGTGCGTAGTTACCGCCGGACGTAATTATTCGTGCACGGGCGGCGTCGCCGCGAGAAAGTCGTAATCGAACACCCTCGCGTGCAGGACTGTGCGGTTCCGCAGCGCAGCCCGCACCGCGCGGTGTAGGCCGTCCTCGAGGTACACCACACCTCGGTAGTGCACGGCATGGGGAAACAGGTCGCCGTAGAACGTCGAGTCCTCGGACAGCAGACGGTCGAGTTCGAGAACTTTCGTCGTCGTCACGATCTCATCGAGCCGCAACTGACGTGGGGGAATCTTCGACCAATCGCGTAAGGACAGACCATGCTCCGGGTACGGCTTACCGTCGCGAACGCCCTTGAAGATCATGAGGTGAACGTCGTCGGAGTCGAATAGGCCACCGCACCACACTAAGGCCTTGAAGCGGTGATCGTTCGACGGCTACTAGACTCGGGCGACGACCTCGCCCTTGGCGGGCTGCACGTGACGGAGAACGGATCGGAGGGGGATCGAAGACAATGTCGAGTACGGACGACAGGCGGTTCGAGGTTTTGCGCGCGATCGTCGCCGACTACGTCTCCACTCAGGAACCCGTCGGCTCACGTGCATTGGTCGAACGCCACAACCTGGGCGTGTCCAGCGCAACTGTGCGCAACGACATGGCGGTCCTCGAGGCAGAGGGCTACATCGCGCAGCCGCACACCAGCTCGGGTCGCGTGCCGACGGACAAGGGATACCGGCAGTTCGTCGATCGCATCGCCGACGTCAAACCGCTGTCACCTGCCGAACGTCGCGCGATTCTGGAATTCCTCGAGAACGGTGTCGATCTCGACGACGTGCTTCGACGCGGTGTGAGGTTGCTGGCGCAGCTGACGCGTCAGGTAGCCGTCGTTCAGTATCCAACTCTGTCGGTGTCCTCGGTTCGCCACCTCGAGATCGTCGCGCTCACCCCGGCACGCTTGCTCATGGTTCTCATCACGGATTCCGGTCGTGTCGACCAGCGCATCGTCGAGCTCGGCGACGTCATCGACGACGAGGAGCTCTCGCAGTTGCGTCGACTTCTCGGCGGCGCGCTCGAGGGCAAGCGCCTGGCTGCGGCATCGGCTGCGGTGGCAGAACTCGCCGAGAACGCACCGGCGTCACTGCGCAACGCGACGATCAGATCGGCGTCCGTGCTGATCGAATCGCTCGTCGAACACCCCGAGGAGCGGCTGGTGTTGGGCGGGACTGCGAACCTGACCCGCAACGCGGCCGACTTCGCCGGAGATGCAGGTTTTCCGGGCTCGCTCCGCGCAGTTCTCGAAGCGCTGGAGGAGCAGGTGGTAGTACTGAAACTGCTGGCTGTGACGCAGGACACCAGGACTGTGACGGTGCGCATCGGCGAGGAAACCCAGGTCGAGGAGATGCGTGGAACCTCGGTGATTTCCACTGGTTACGGTTCGGCTGGCATGGTGCTGGGAGGAATGGGTGTGCTCGGGCCCACGCGAATGGACTACCCAGGAACAATTGCATCGGTCGCAGCCGTTGCCAGATACATCGGCGAGGTCCTCGCGGAACGCTGAAGATTTCGGCATCGGTGCACGACGGCAGTGCACAACGTATTCGATCGACGGCGTGGTCGATCATCACGACGGACTTGACTCAACTACAACGACCTGAACGAAAGAGACTTACGTGGCACGGGACTATTACGGAACACTCGGCGTCGGTCAGAAGGCCACCGACCAGGAGATCAAGCGCGCCTACCGCAAGCTGGCCCGCGAACTCCACCCCGATGTGAATCCGGACGAGGCCGCTCAGGCTCGGTTCAAGGAGATCTCGACCGCTTACGAGGTGCTGTCGGATCCGGAGAAGCGCCGTGTCGTCGACCTCGGCGGCGACCCGCTTCAGCAAGGTGGAGGCGGGGGCGGTGGATTCGGCGGCGCCGGGTTCGGCGGTGGCCTTGGTGATGTGTTCGAAGCGTTCTTCGGCGGTGGCGCCGGCGGTGCGAGCCGTGGTCCACGTGGACGAACTCAGCCGGGGGCGGATTCCCTCCTGCGAACGAGGCTGACGCTCGACGAATGTGCATCGGGTGTCACCAAGCACATTACCGTCGACACCGCGATTCTGTGTGATCTGTGTACCGGTTCCGGAACCAACGGTGACTCCAAGCCCGTTCGTTGTGAGACGTGTGGCGGCGCGGGCGAGGTTCAATCGGTCCAGCGCTCGTTCCTCGGCCAGGTCATGACGTCACGTCCCTGCCCGACGTGTCGCGGCGCAGGCGAGACCATCCCCGACCCGTGCCGCAAGTGCGCAGGCGACGGCCGCGTGCGTTCGCGTCGCGACATCTCGGTGAAGGTTCCCGTCGGGGTCAGCAACGGAATGCGCATCAGGCTGGCGTCGCAAGGCGAGGTCGGCCCCGGCGGCGGTCCTGCGGGCGACTTGTACGTCGAAATCGTCGAGCAGCAGCACGAGGTGTTCGTCCGTGACGGCGACGACCTGCATTGCACCATCCGCGTACCGATGGTCGACGCCGCACTCGGAACGTCGGTGTCCATCGACGCCATCATCGACGGTCCCACCGAGATCTCGATCGACCAGGGAACCCAGCCCGGCGCGGTCGCGGTGCTTCGTGGACACGGCATGCCGAAGCTGCGATCCGGAATCCGTGGCGATCTGCACGCGCACCTCGAAGTCGTCGTGCCGGCGAAGCTGGACAGCAAGCAGACGCAACTGTTGGAGGACCTGAAGCGACTGCGCGATCGGGATGCCGCCGAGGTCGTCACCACCGGCTCGCAGCACAGCGGCGGATTGTTCTCCCGCCTGCGGGAAGCATTCAGCGGTCGCTGACCCATGGCTGCGACCGTCTTCTATCTGCGCCACCTGCCTGATGTAGGCGGCACAGCCGTACTCGACGGCAAGGAAGGCCACCACGCGGCTACCGTCCGCCGCATCCGCGTCGGGGAGCGAATCCTGCTCTCCGACGGTGCAGGCGGGCTCGCGGACACCGTTGTGACCGCAGTCGAGCGGGATCGGCTCGAACTACTGGTCGACGCGCGTTCGGAGGCCCATCGGCCGACGCCGACCGTCGGGTTGGTGCAGGCCCTACCCAAGGCAGAGCGATCGGAGCTGTCGGTCGAACTGGCAACCGAGGCGGGAATCGACTCGATCTACCCGTGGCAATCGTCGCGCTGTGTCGCTCGGTGGGAGGGTGCCAAGGCCGTCAAAGGCGTCGCGAAGTGGCGCGGCGTCGCGGCCGCCGCTTCGAAGCAGTCGAGGCGGCCGTTCGTGCCCGAGGTTCACGATCTCCTCGACACGGCAGCCGTCGTGTCCTTGGTGACGTCTGTGACGGCCAGGGGCGGCATCGTCGCAGTGCTGCACGAGGCCGCTACCGCAGAATTCTCGTCGCTGCCTTTCCGGGACGTGTCGGAGGTGCTGCTCGTGGTGGGGCCTGAAGGTGGCATCGACGACAAGGAGATCGACAAGCTGACGGGCGCGGGTGCGACGCCGGTGATGTTGGGTCCCACGGTATTACGAACCTCGACTGCCGCAGCTGTTGCGCTCGGCGCAATCGGGGTGTCGACTGATCGGTGGTCCAGTGCGCCGCTCGACTTCGGGTCGGCATCGTGAATCGAATCAAGATTGCCTACGGTGCTCACCCGGAGCAGTTCGGGCACCTGTATCTCCCGGAAGGTTCTCCGACGGAGCCGATTCCGGTGGTCGCCGTCGTTCACGGCGGATCCTGGAGCGGCCGGTATGCCCTGAACCTCGGAACGCAGTACGCTGTCGAATTCGCTCGAGCAGGCTTCGCAGCCTGGAACATCGAGTACCGACGCATCGATGCCGGCGGCGCATGGCCGGAGATCAGCGCCGATGTTCTCGCGGCTCTGAACGCGATAGGCGATGTAGTACAAGAGCATTCGACGCTTCGGTTCGACATGGGAGACGTTCGATTGATCGGTCACTCGGCAGGTGGCCACCTTGCGATGTGGGCGGCGGGGCAGCAGGATTCGATCATCGGACTGTCCCGCGTGGTGTGTCAGGCCGGTGTACTGGATCTCACTGTCGGCCCGGCCAAGGGGATTGTCAGCCCGGTGCTGGAGGAATTGCTCGGCGTCGCCTACGACGACGATCCAGAGGCGTACCGCGCCGCGTCACCGATACACCTTCTACCGACCGGGATCCCTGTGCGCTGTATCCATGTTGGCCTCGACGTTCAGGTGCCCGTGTCCCAGAGCGAACGATACGTCGCCGCCGCTGTGGCTGCAGGTGACACGGCGTCCCTGACGGTCGTCGACGGCGAAGACCACTTCTCGTTTCTCCGGCCGGGGAGCGAGTGCTGGAAGCAGTCTCTCGCCGCGGTGCTCGATTAATGGGAATGCGTGTCGGTCCCCGAGCGTTAAACTCGAATCAACGAACCGACAGCGACACCCGAAAGCAGGCCATAGCCACCACGTGAGCGAACACAGCGAATTTCCCGCCGAGCGCCAGGTTCGATCGAGTATGGAATTGGCGCCCGACGCCGTTCCACCGCTACTCGGTGCCTCGGACGAGAATCTGCGGGCGTTGGAGCAGGTGCTCAGCGCGGACATCCACGTACGGGGAAACGCGGTGACGTTGACGGGCAAGGTCGCCGACGTTGCTCTGGCCGAGCGTGTGATCTCGGAGCTGGCTGCCGTCGTCAAGCGGGCTCAGCCTCTGACTCCCGACGCGGTCCGTCGAACGGTCGCCATGTTGACCGAGGGAGTGTCCGAGTCGCCCGCCGAGGTGCTCAGCCTGGACATTCTGTCGCGTCGGGGCAAGACCATCCGGCCCAAGACCCTCAATCAGAAGCGCTACGTCGACGCCATAGACGCCAACACCATCGTGTTCGGAATCGGCCCTGCCGGCACTGGCAAGACCTACCTTGCGATGGCGAAAGCCGTGCAGGCGTTGCAGGCAAAACAGGTCAGTCGCATCATTCTGACCAGGCCCGCGGTCGAAGCCGGTGAGCGTCTGGGGTTCCTGCCGGGGACCCTGCACGAGAAGATCGATCCCTATTTGCGGCCGCTGCACGACGCGTTGCACGACATGATGGACGTCGAAGCCATCCCGAAGCTGATGCAGGCAGGCGTCATCGAGGTGGCGCCGCTGGCGTACATGCGTGGGCGCACTCTCAACGACGCGTTCATCATTCTCGACGAGGCGCAGAACACCACCGCTGAACAGATGAAGATGTTCCTGACCAGGCTCGGTTTCGGTGCCAAGATCGTCGTCACCGGCGACGTCACCCAGGTCGACCTGCCCGGAGGAGCGCGTTCGGGTCTCCGTGCGGCAAGCGAAATTCTGACCGAGGTGGACGATATCCACTTCGCCCACCTCACCAGCAGTGACGTGGTCCGTCACCGTCTGGTGTCGGAGATCGTCGACGCGTACGAGCGTTTCGAGTCCTCGCGGGAGAGCAACGAACAGATCGGAAACCGAGCGGAGCGACGCTCGGGTGGTCCACGTTCTGCTCGCCGATAGACTGATGTGTCCTGTGTGGGTAAGACTTCAAGTCTGTCGAGAGAATGAGCGGTAAATGAGTATCGAGGTGTCCAACGAGTCGGGGATGGATATCTCCGAGCCGGAACTCGTGAGCGTGGCACGGTTCGCGATCGCAAGTATGGACGTTCACCCCGCCGCCGAGCTGTCGATGGTGCTGGTCGACTCGGCGACGATGGCCGATCTGCACATGCGATGGATGGACCTGCCCGGTCCGACCGATGTCATGTCGTTTCCGATGGACGAGCTCGAGCCCGGCGGACGGCCGGACGCCCCCGAACCTGGGCCGTCGATGCTCGGAGACATCGTGTTGTGCCCATCGTTCGCCGCCGATCAAGCTGCAGCTGCTGGACATCCGCTCGAACACGAGTTGGCGTTGCTGACGGTGCACGGGGTGTTGCATCTGCTCGGCTACGACCACGCAGAGCCGGATGAGGAGAAGGAGATGTTCGGTCTCCAGAACCGGATCCTCGAAGAGTGGTACGAGGATCTTCGGCGGGCGGAAGAGGCCGATGTCCAGGCGGCGCGCGACGAGCGTCTGCTCGGTAAGACCGGGTTCGCCAGGGACGAGAACCTGTGAGCAATGCGCCGGCACTGATCGTCTCCGCTGTGGTGCTGGTGCCCGTCGCAGGGCTTTTCGCCGCAGTCGATTCCGCACTCAACACGGTGTCGCGGGCGCGTCTCGAAGACATGGTCAAGGACGAACGTTCGGGTGCCATCGGTCTCCGATCCATAGTCGCAGATCGCCCGAGGTACGTGAATCTGACGGTGCTGCTTCGGATCCTGTGCGAGATCGCCGCGACTGTCTTGCTCGCGGGCGGAATGATGGACCTGTTCTCGGAAACTCTCGCGCTTGCTGTGACGGCGATCGTGATGGTTCTCGTCAGTTACGTCGCGGTCGGTGTCGGTCCGCGAACTCTCGGTCGGCAGCACGCATACTCGATCGCGCTGTCGGCAGCGTTTCCTCTGCGGGCCCTCGGTTGGATCCTGGGCCCGGTCAGTCGTCTGCTCATCCTCATCGGAAATGCCATCACCCCCGGCCGTGGATTTCGCAACGGCCCGTTCGCCTCTGAGATCGAGCTGCGCGAACTCGTCGACATGGCGCGCGAACGAGGCGTGGTGGCAGACGACGAGCGCCGTATGATCCAGTCGGTCTTCGAGCTCGGCGACACCTCTGCACGTGAAGTGATGGTTCCCAGGCCCGAGATGGTGTGGATCGAATCCGACAAGTCTGCAGGACAGGCGACGTCCCTCGCGGTACGAAGTGGGCATTCGCGAATCCCGGTGATCGGGGAGAACGTCGACGACATCGTCGGTGTCGTCTACCTCAAAGATCTTGTCCAGCAGACCTATTACTCCACCGATGGAGGTCGAGGCGTTCGCGTCGATCAGCTGATGCGTCCTGCCGTGTTCGTACCGGACTCGAAAGCCCTCGACAGTCTGCTGGCGGAAATGCAGCGCGACCGAAACCATATGGCAGTGCTCGTCGACGAATACGGCGGAACAGCAGGGCTCGTCACCATCGAGGACGTGTTGGAGGAAATCGTCGGAGAGATTGCCGACGAGTACGACGCCGACGAAGTCGCGCCCATCGAAGACCTCGGTGATGGTCGATACCGCATTTCGGCGCGTGTTCCGCTCGAGGATGTCGGCGAGTTGTTCGGGATCGACATCGAATCGGAAGACGTCGACACGATCGGTGGGCTGCTCGGTTACGAACTCGGTCGCGTACCGCTGCCCGGCTCGCGGGTCGAAACGCACGGATTGACCCTCGTCGGCGAAGGTGGCGCCGATCCCAAAGGTCGCGTTCGTATCACGACGGTTCTCGTCGAACGCGTACCCGCTCCGGAGGGTGACGACCGAGACGATCAGGTTTCCGAGACAGAAGACGCCGATGCTCGATAGCAACGGCGATACCACGACGACCATCCCGGCCCTTCGGCGGCGGGAAGAGCTGGGAGGTGCTCGATGACCGATTCGAGCGAACACGATTTCAGGTCCGGATTCATCTGTTTCGTCGGCCGGCCGAACACGGGGAAGTCGACGCTGACCAACGCGCTGGTCGGTTCGAAGATCGCCATCACGTCGTCTCGTCCACAGACGACGCGGCACACGATCCGCGGCATCGTCCATCGCGAGCACGCTCAGCTCATTCTCGTCGACACTCCCGGATTGCACCGTCCCCGAACGCTTCTCGGTCAGCGCCTCAACGACCTGGTGCAGGACACGTACTCCGAGGTCGACGTCATCTGCCTGTGCATCCCTGCAGACGAGAAGATCGGCCCCGGTGATCGGTGGATTCTCGAGCAGGTTCGCCACATCGCACCGAAGACGACGTTGATCGGTGTCATCACCAAGATCGACAAGGTCAAGAAGGAACGCGTCGTACAGCAGTTGATGGCGCTGTCGAAGCTGCTCGGTGAGGACAGCCACGTGATCCCGGTGTCGGCGGCGTCGGGTGAGCAGGTGGAGAAGCTGGTCGATCTGCTCGCATCGGAGTTGCCGCAGGGGCCTGCGTTCTATCCGGACGGTGAGTTGACCGACGAGCCGGAAGAAATCCTGATGGCCGAACTCATTCGCGAGGCCGCGCTCGAGGGCGTGCGTGACGAACTCCCTCACTCACTCGCCGTGGTGATCGAGGAGGTCACCCCTCGCGAGGGGCACGACAACATGCTCGACGTCCATGCCATCCTCTACGTCGAACGATCGAGTCAGAAGGCCATCATCATCGGCAAGGGCGGATCGAGACTGAAGGAAGTCGGTACCGCGTCGCGGCTTCAGATCGAGAAGCTCCTCGGTACGAGGATCTACCTCGATCTGCACGTCAAAATTGCCAAGGATTGGCAGACCGATCCCAAGCAGATGGGCAAACTGGGGTTCTGACGAGTTCGTCCTCGCCGTTGCGCGTTCGGCGCTGATCATATGGTCGCCGCTGCGGGAGTGTGAACCTGACCGGCGGAGTGGCAGAAGTCCATCCCACCTGCAACGTGGGAGACTGGAGAACGTGAGGCTCTACCGGGACAACGCAGTCGTGCTGCGCCAGCACAAGCTGGGCGAAGCCGACCGCATTGTCACGCTCCTGACCCGCGACAACGGCATCGTCAGGGCCGTCGCCAAAGGCGTCCGCCGTACGAAGTCCAAGTTCGGCGCCAGGCTGGAACCCTTCGCGCACGTCGATGTGCTGCTCTATCCGGGTCGCAACCTCGACATCGTCACCCAGGTGCACACCGTCAATGCGTTCGGCGGTGACATCGTCACCGATTACGGTTGCTACACCACAGGGTGCGCGATTCTCGAGACCGCGGAACGGTTGGCGGGCGAGGAACATGCCCCGGCGAAGCGCCTGCATCAGCTGACGGTCGGAGCTCTGCGTGCCCTGAGTGAACGTGCACGGCCCTCGGAACTGATTCTCGACGCCTTCCTACTTCGTGCCATGGGGTTCTCCGGCTGGGCGCCGTCGTTGACGGAGTGTGCACGATGCGCCGCGCCAGGTCCGCATCGCGCATTCCACGTCGCGGCAGGTGGTTCGGTCTGCGTCCATTGCAGACCACCCGGCTCGGCAACACCCATGACGGGAGTCATGGATCTGATGGTCGCGCTCGAACGGGGAGAATGGGACTACACGGAGACGACGTCGACGGCAGTTCGATCTCAGGCGAGCGGACTGGTCGCTGCTCATCTGCAATGGCATCTCGAACGTCAGTTGCGAACACTGCCACTCATCGAGAGGTCCGCGCCGCATCAGGGCGAGCCTGCTTCGTCCGTTGGATCGACCGTCGGGCAGGATGAAGACCGTGATTCTGCGACGAGAACCGCGTACTCAGCCTGACGAGGTGTCGGCGGTACGTCCCCCGGATCCACACCCGTCCGGTGCGAGACCGCCGATTCTTCAGCCGGAGCTCATCCCGAAGCATGTCGCCCTGGTGATGGACGGCAACGGACGCTGGGCTCAGGACCGTGGACTGCCGCGCACCGCAGGTCACGAAAAGGGCGAAGCCGTTCTCATGGACACGGTCTGCGGGTGCATAGACATCGGCGTCAAGTGGCTCTCCGCGTACGCATTCTCGACCGAAAACTGGAAGCGAAGCCCTGACGAGGTCAAATTTCTCATGGGCTTCAACCGTGACGTGATTCGGCGGCGCCGCGACGAGATGAACGAGATGGGCGTGCGCGTGCGATGGGCAGGGCGGCGACCACGGTTGTGGCGCAGCGTCATCAAGGAACTCGAAGTGGCCGAGGAACTGACGAAGAAGAACACGGTCATGACCTTGACCATGTGCGTCAACTACGGCGGCCGGGCCGAAATCGCCGACGCCACAAAGGAAATTGCGCGGCAGGTTGCCGCAGGCAAGCTCGATCCCGAGAAGATCACCGAGGCGACCGTCGCCAAATACCTCGACGAATCCGATATGCCGGACGTCGACCTGTTCCTACGTCCGTCCGGGGAGCAGCGGACGTCGAACTTCCTCATCTGGCAATCGGCCTACGCGGAGTTCGTGTTTCAGAAGAAGCTTTTCCCGGACTTCGACCGCCGGGATCTGTGGGAAGCATGCGTCGAATACGCATCACGTGATCGCAGATTCGGTGGAGTCAAGTATGAGTGAGCAGTTGTCTTTGCAATCCCGCGCAGAAGTAGCGTTGGCACAGTTCGCGACTGTCGTGGTGGGGGAGGAGGGCTCGCTCGGTTTCGATTATGCGGGCGCTCTGTGCTCACTTCGCTCGGTGGCACTGTCGCCGGGTTTGGAAGTGCTGTCGCTGACGGCAGTCCTGGCGTGGGATCGGCCACTGAAAGCTGCGTTGCACAAGAAGGTCGCTGACCGAAACGCGGACTCACAGTTCGGATCCATTTCGGTCAACGTCCACGAGAAGTCGGCAGATGTGTTGTTGCGCTACACTTTTCCAGCAAGCGGCCTGGACGACGAAGCGCTGATGACGATGCTGGTTCTCGTGCTCGGAGGGGTGGAGAAAGCCCGCGAAGGACTGTTGCCCTGAGTTACTTGGCCTTGCACTCGCTGCAGAGGCCGAAGATTTCCACGGTGTGACTGACCTCGGTGAAACCGTTGTCCTCGGCGACGCTCTGCGACCACTTCTCGACCGTCGGCCCTTCGACCTCGACGGTGTAGCCGCAGTCTCGACAGACCAGGTGATGGTGATGACCAGAGGAGCAGCGGCGGTACACGGACTCGCCGGTGTCGACGCGCAGCACATCGACCGTGCCTGCGTCGGCCAGGGTTTGGAGTGTTCGGTAGACGGTGGTCAGACCGATGCCCTCACCGCGCTTGCGTAGTTCGTCGTGCAGGTCTTGCGCGGAGCGGAACTCCTCGATGTCGTCGAGTAGGTCGGAGATCGCGCTGCGCTGCTTGGTTGCGCGTACGCCGACTGCCACGGGTTTACGTGGTCGTACGGTCTCGGTCTTGTCGGTCACGTGTTCAGCCTTCCTCGGCATGCGCCACGGCGTCGACGACGATGTGGGCGAGGTGGTCGTCGACGAGTCGGTAAAGGACTTCCCGTCCGTTGCGCTCTCCTTGCACCACGCCGGCAGCCTTCAGCACTCGCAGGTGTTGGCTGATCAGCGGCTGGGTCACTCCGAGGGCGCCCACGAGTTCGTGCACACAGCGCTCGGACTCCCGCAATTGAAGAACGATGGCGATTCGAACCGGCGCAGCCAGTGCCCGCAGGATGTCTCCGGCCGCGGCCAGTGTCTCCTTCGGAGGGATCGGCGCGGGTGGGGCGGAAACGAATGGATCGTGCGTATGGCCGCCGATCGCCACGTGATCGTCACCGAGGTGCGAAGGGTCTGTCTCCAGGATTGCCAACAGATTTCTCCTTCGATGAGTGCGCGGGTCCGGACTCCACCCTAGTGCAGTGAGTGTTAATGCAAACCATATCCATTTTGATATGCACGACTGTGCATGTCAAACCTCGGTGGGGACCGTTCGGAGAAACCACCGTCGACCGATAGGCTTCTGCTGGTATACGTCCCTCTCGCAAGACACCAAGATGGAGAGCTCCGCCAGTGGCACCCAAGTCCAAAGTCGAAACCGTCGCCAACCTCGCCAAGCGCCGAGGACTCGTCTACCAGTGCGGCGAGATCTACGGCGGTACCAAGTCGGCGTGGGATTACGGCCCTCTAGGCGTCGAGCTCAAGGACAACATCAAGAAGCAGTGGTGGCGCAATATGGTCACCACCCGCGAGGACACGGTCGGTCTCGACTCATCGGTGATCCTGCCGCGTGAGGTCTGGGAAGCCTCGGGTCACGTCGAGACGTTCTCCGATCCGCTTGTCGAGTCGCTCATCACCCACAAGCGTTATCGCGCCGACCATCTCCTCGAGGCCTACGAGGAGAAGCACGGACGTCCGCCCGAGAACGGTCTCGCCGACATCCGTGATCCCGAGACCGGCGATCCGGGCCAGTGGACCGAGCCGCGCGCATTCTCGGGTCTGCTCAAGACGTACCTCGGACCTGTCGACAACGAAGAGGGACTGCACTACCTGCGTCCCGAGACCGCTCAGGGCATTTTCGTCAACTTCGCCAACGTGCTCACCACGTCGCGCAAGAAGCCGCCGTTCGGCATCGGCCAGATCGGCAAGAGCTTCCGCAACGAGATCACGCCAGGAAACTTCATCTTCCGCACCCGCGAGTTCGAACAGATGGAGATGGAGTTCTTCGTCAAGCCCGGCGAAGACGACGAGTGGCATCAGTACTGGATCGACTACCGCATGAAGTGGTACACCGACCTCGGCATCGACCCCGAGAACCTGCGGTTGTACGAGCACGCGCAGGAGAAGCTGTCGCACTACTCCAAGCGGACAGTCGACATCGAGTACCGCTTCAAGTTCCAGGGCAGTGAGTGGGGCGAGCTGGAAGGCATCGCCAACCGCACCGACTACGACCTGACCGTGCACTCCAAGGCATCGGGCCAGGACCTGAGCTACTACGAGCAGGCAACGGACACGCGCTACACGCCGTACGTCATCGAGCCCGCAGCCGGTCTGACACGTTCGCTGATGGCATTCCTCGTCGACGCGTACACCGAGGACGAGGCTCCCAATGCGAAGGGCGGCGTCGACAAGCGCGTCGTGCTCAAGCTCGATCGTCGCCTCGCACCCGTCAAGGTTGCTGTGCTCCCGCTCTCGCGCAACGCCGACCTGACGCCCAAGGCCAAGGATCTCGCGCAGCAATTGCGTCAGTACTGGAACGTCGAATTCGACGACGCCGGAGCCATCGGGCGCCGCTACCGTCGACAGGACGAAATCGGCACGCCCTTCTGCATCACAGTCGACTTCGACACCATCGACGACCACGCCGTGACCATCCGCGAGCGCGACAGCATGGCTCAGGAGCGCGTCGCACTCGACCAGGTCGAGGCCTACCTCGGGCAGCGACTGCTCGGAGCGTAGTTCGCCATTTTCGCTTGGCCCAAGGTGACCGAATGTCTCATTCGGTCACCTTGGGCGTTTTCGGGCTGCAGCGAACGGCTCATTCGGTCACTCTGAGTGTGCGACTGTCTCATTCGGTCACAAGGCGGAGCGAACGGCTCATTCGGTCACTCTGAGTGTGCGACTGTCTCATCCGGTCACCCCGAAGACGAGGGCGCGTCTAGAACCGGCCCCGCCAGCGCGTCCACCACCACCGCCACCGAAGCCGCCACCGCCGCCACCCCCCGAAGCCACCACCACCGAAGCCGCCACCGAAACCTCCGCCGCCGCGGCTGCCCTGCAACATGCTGTCGATGAGGATTCCGCCGAGAACGGCGCCCGCGGTGCCGCCTCCACCACCGCCGCGTGGCCGTCTGCGCTCCTCCCAGTTGGCTACGTCGGCCTGAGCAGTCTGTGATGCACGGGAACCTAGTTGGGCTGCCGCCTGGGCGTGCTGGAGTGCTTTCGCTGGGTCCGACTGTTCCAGCTGCCGTGCAGCGTCGAAATGGCGTTCGGCCTCGGCCAGTCGAGTTCGGGCTTCGGCGCCGACGCCTGCGCGTCGTGTCGAGATGTAGTCCCGGGCGGCGGTGATCTGCGACTGCGCCCCACCGAGATCGCGCGCGAGGCGTGCGCGAAGCAGGTCCTCTTGGGTTTTCGCTTCGGTTGCGTCCTCGACCACCTCGTCGAGGTGTCGGTCTGCTTCCACCAGTTGGTTGAAGCTGCCGAGCGGATCGGAGTCCTTGGACGCTTCGGCATTGCGCAGCGCCTGTTCGGCCGCGGCGCGAGCATTCTGCAATGCGGTGCCACCGTGCTGTGCCAACGACGACGACGCTGCGATGTCGCTGCGGACGTCCTCGATCGCCGCGGGGAGCGTCGCGATGGCGTTGCGGATGTCGTTCTCCGCGTGGTCGACTCCGTCGAGAAGAGCCCGAGCTTGGTCGACGGCCTTCTCCGCCGTGCGAACGGCCGACACCAGCGCACCTTGCTGGCCTGCTGGCTTGGATGCGGCGTCGCGACCGATCGCGATGTTCTTCTCGGCCAATTCGATGTCCTCGCGGGCGATGTCGACGTTGGAGATGATCGACGCCAGTGCGGGCGCGGCGAACTCGGCCCGCAGCTGCGTCAACACCGTTTCCGACTCGGGAACGCGCACCGTGAGAGCTACGACGGCCTGAGTCAGCGAATCGAGCCGTGGCCCGGAGTTGATCAGTAGATCCCGCATCGACTCGAACTCTGCGACGCGGGAGTCCAATTCGTGATCGGCGCGTCCGCACGAGGAGATGATCTGGATCAGGAGCGCGCGGCGCTGATCAGGTGTCTCGGGGATGGCGTCGTCGAGGCGTTGACGAACTTGAAACGCCGACGCGAGTGCCTTCTTGGCTTCGTCGAATGCTGCGACGAAGGGGGCTGCTGTGGTGTCACCGAATTCGGATCGCGCGATCGCCAGTTCTTCCTCGCTCGCGCGGACCGCGTTGTCGGTCTCGACGAGCATCGAATGTGCGCGAGCATCGAGGATGTCGAGGGGAAGTGCGGACAGTGAGGTCGTGTCGGTGGGATCGATGTTGTTCGCCGCTTCGATACCAGCTTGTCGACGTGCCTTGTTTCGCCGAGACGAGTAGACGACGGCGCCACCTCCCGCGACAACGACGGCGCCTGCGCCGATCAACCAGGGCGTGCTCGACCCGCCCGAACCGGAATTCGCATACGCGTCACCGAGTGAACCTGCGGTGACGATGGCTGCCCCAGCCCAGTCGTCCTCGCGCAGAGCCGGTTCGATGTTGTCGGTCTCCATCTCGTCGATCTCCGCCTGGGTGATTTGCGTCAGACCGTCGGCCACCCATGTTGCGTACGATCGATCCACGGTCGCGACGGCGAGCAGTGCGTCTCGATCTCCGAAGCCACTGGCTGTGGCGGTAGCTCTGGCCCAGTCGGCGGGCGCCGTGTTGTCGAAGTCCGCGACGTACACGACCCAGAGTCGGATTCGGTCGGCGTCGTAGAGATCGTCGATCGCAGTCTGTACGTCGGTCGATTGGCCCTCGTCGAGTGCCTGCACGTTGTCGGTGATCTGGCCGGCCAGTCGCGAGGGAGCTTCCGCGGACGCCTGCCCGCTCGCGCCGAGAAGAACGGCGAAGCCGAGGAGGGTGGTGAGTGCGCTGAGTGCGAGGAACCGCTGGATACCGTGATGCTTCGCCGTGTCGACTGCCATGAAAACTGAATCTACCGGCAGTACGGACGCAGAGGGTCAACCGCGGATCTGAGCAGCAATCCGTTGCCTGTGCTCGCGCACGAATGCTCGGTCCAGCTCGTACATTGGAACGTGGGCCGCCGGTGTTCGAGGGTCGAGAGTCAACGTCGTCAATCGGTCGACGATTAGGTCGGGCACCAGGTGGGCGTGTGGCGTCGGGTAGAGCTCGAAGATTCGGCGCAGGCGCCCGAGCCGGTCGATGCTCCTCGGCCATCCACCGTCGGTGAGGTTCTCGTCGGCGCAGAGCGGCGCAAATCGATACGCGAAATAGGCGAGGTCATCGACCCGCCGTCCCGGTCCCGCCTCGTCGAAGTCGATCAAACCGACGGGTTCGACGCCCTCGAAAACGAAATTGTAGGGCGCGGCGTCCCAGTGGCAGATGACCTCTGGTACCGCGCCGAGCGGCAGGTGCTTGGCATGCCCGGCGGGCAATCGGAGACCAACGGTGACGTCGTGCAGCTGCCTCACGACGGCGACGGCGGACTCCATCGCGGCGATACTCCGGATCGGCTCGGGCATCGGATGATTCCCGACGGTTCCGTCGACGTGCGACAGGATTTCGCGCCCCTCCTCGTCGACGCCGAGGAATCTGGGGGAGTAGCTGAATCCGGCCACCTCGAGGTGTGACAGCAGCTCGTGCACGGCGTGAGAGTGCCGCCCGGTCGTCCGTCGGACGGTGTCTCCGATGCGGACCACGCGGTTGCGGTTGCCTCCGTCGAGGATGACCTCCTCGTCATTCACCGATGACCCCGAGGGTCGAGTTCGTCGCACGATCGATGCCACGTCGATGTATCCACACGTGCTGCATACCGTGCGTCGACGCAAAGGACAAGGCACCGACAGTAAGGACGAACCGTCGACCATGACACTTGTCATGCCGCGATCGTGACGTACGGACGAGGGCTCGGAGGGCGTACGCGAGGAGAGTTCTTCCTATGACAACGACACCAGCGGTGCACCTGGAGCACCTCAGCAAGTCCTTCGGCAAGGTCCAGGCGGTGGCCGATGTGAGTTTACGAATCGAACCCGGCGAGGTCGTGGCGTTTCTCGGTCCGAACGGGGCGGGCAAGACAACCACGATCGACATGATGCTCGGGCTCGCAGAGCCGGACTCCGGCAGTGCCAGGGTATTCGGGGCCGCACCTGCCGAGGCGATCAGAGCAGGACGCATCTCGGCAGTCATGCAGTCCGGCGGCCTGATTCGAGACCTGACCGTGCGCGAAACTGTTCGCCTCACGGCTGCCCTGTTCTGCCACACTCAACCGATCGACGACGTGATAGAACGGGCGGGCATAACGGCGATCGCCAATCGCAGAGTGGCGAAGTGCTCGGGCGGCGAGCAGCAGCGACTCAAGTTCGCACTTGCGCTGCTTCCAGAGCCGGACTTGTTGATACTCGACGAGCCCACCACGGGAATGGATGTCGAAGGACGCCGCGACTTCTGGAATGCGATCCGGCACGATGCGCGCGGCGGTCGGACTGTCCTGTTCGCGACACACTATCTGGACGAGGCCGACGCCTACGCCGATCGAATCGTGTTGTTGCGGCACGGACGAATCGTCGCCGACGGTAGCGCGGCCGAGGTGAAGAATCTCGCGTCCGGTCGAACCGTCACGGCAACGGCTCCAGGTATCGACAGCTCCGCACTGTTGCGCCTGCCAGGTGTCGACCAGGTGGAGACCCGCGGCGAACGCGTCATCGTCCACGGACGTGATTCTGACGCAGTTGCTCGTCACCTCTTGGATATCGGAGCCGTCGACCTCGAAATTGTCTCCAAGAACCTCGAGGACGCGTTCCTCGCCTTGACCACCGACCGATCCAACGATCTCGTGGGGAGCACGAAATGACTACTTTGACAGCCCGTCCGACACTCCGTCTCGGCGGCTTCAGCCCGACGTTCCTCGGACTCGAAATCAAGAGACTGGTCCGCAACCGTCGCACCGTTGTGTTCACGCTCGTGATGCCGCCGGTGTTCTTCGTGATCTTCGGAACGCAATCAGATTTCAGTACCAATTACGCATTCGCCAACGGGAACGTGACGGCCTTCGTCGCGATCAGCATGGCCGTCTACGGCGCGATGCTCGCGGCGACGAGCGGTGGGGCGATGGTGTCGGTGGAGCGAGCGCAAGGGTGGAGCCGTCAGCTGCGTCTGACTCCGCTTCGGCCGGTCGCTTATATCGCGACCAAAATGCTGGTCGCCATGACGATGGGTCTCGCATCGGTGATCGTCGTCTACGCAGTCGCTGCCATTTTCGGCGCGGACATGCCGATCTGGGCCTGGATCACGACTGGCGTCATCGCCTGGCTCGGTAGTTCGGTGTTCGCAGCGTTCGGTCTGTTCATGGGATATCTGCTGCCGTCCGAGAACGTGATGCAGGTACTCGGGCCAGTCCTTGCTGTCCTTGCCTTCGCGGGCGGACTGTTCGTCCCGCTCGCGGACAGCGGGTGGTTCTCGATGATTGCTCAGTTCACACCGCTCTACGGTCTTGCCACTGTGGCCAGAGCTCCATTCACCGAGCCGTCGTTGAGCACCCTCGCCGTGGCCGTACTCAACCTCGTCGTCTGGGCAGGACTGTTCATAGCGGGCGCCGCGATCCTGTTCCGTCGCGATACCAAGCGTGTGTGAGCGGGAGTACTAGCGTGAGCACCATGACGACACCGGTCGAGACGGATGCATTCGGAGGCGCAGAGACTCGGATGTTCCGTTTCGGCTGGGTCTTCGGTTTGCTCTGGTTGTTCTATCTGGCCTATCCGCTCGGCGAGTCACTCCAGCTTGCACAAGTGTGGCACCGGATCGTCGGAGTAGCGGCCGTCGTGGGTTTCGGCGCTACGTTCGTGATCACGTTCTGGAGCTTTCGAAAAGCCAGCCGGTCCGGGCGCCGTCTCGGCACTTTGTGGGCGTGGGCGGGTTTGATCATCATGGCGCTCCTGACCCTTGTCCTCACGCTGTTGATCGGCAGTGAAGCGTTCGGCGCGACGATCTACATGGCAGTCCTCGCGGTGATGACGTTGCCCAACCGTCAGGCCTGGTCTTTGGTCATCGTCCTCGCTGCAGTGATCGAACTGGTTCCGCGCGTGGTTCCCGACTGGAACCCGGGCTCCTTCTTCGCCTTTCAGCTGCTGATCAGTGCGGTCGCGGCCTGGGGCATCACCCAGGTCTTCAAACGCAATCACGAACTCGCCGTTGCGCGTCAGCAATTGGCGGATCTGGCAATCGTGGCCGAACGCGAACGGGTCAGCCGCGACGTCCACGACATCCTCGGACACTCGCTCACCGTCATCACCGTCAAAGCAGAACTTGCAGGTCGGCTCATCGAGATAGATCCGGCCCGCGCGGCCGTCGAGATCGCGCAGCTCGAAACCCTTGCACGGGAGGCATTGAGCGATGTCCGATCGACCGTCGGAGGCATGCGCAAGGTCGATGTCGCAACGGAGTTGATCTCCGCGCGTTCGGCATTGGATGCCGCAGGAATCGAGGCCGCACTCCCGCCGGACGCCGACGTCGTTCCCTTGCGCAATCGTGAACTCTTCGGTTGGACCCTGCGCGAAGCGGTTACCAATGTGATTCGCCACAGCGGCGCTCGACGATGCGGTGTAGAAGTGAGCCCTACCCGAATAGAAATTTGTGATGACGGGACCGGAATTTCGGAAACGTCGTCGGGCGACGGCAACGGTCTTCGAGGACTGGCAGAGCGGGTGGCGGCGGTGAGCGGGACTCTGACCGTCGGACGGTCCTCGTCGGGAGGATTTCGAGTGGAAGTGGTCTCGGCATGAGCATTCGTCTGTTGCTGGCGGACGACCAAGCGTTGGTGCGCGGTGCGTTGGCAGCACTGTTGGACTTGGAACACGATCTCGACGTCGTCGCCGAAGTGGGCCGCGGCGACGAGGTCGTGGCGGCGGCGTTGGAATGCGCGCCCGACGTTGCGTTGCTCGATGTCGAGATGCCCGGGCTGGACGGAATCGAAGCCACTGCCGAGTTGCGAAAACGTGTGCCAACCTGTCGCGTGTTGATCGTCACCACGTTCGGGCGACCTGGATATCTCCGCCGAGCCATCGATGCGGGCGCCGGCGGCTTCGTCGTGAAGGACACACCGGCGAGGCAGCTCGCCGACGCAGTTCGCCGCGTCCACATGGGCCTGCGCGTCGTGGATCCGACGCTTGCCACCGAGACATTGACCGACGGGATCTCACCGTTGACCGCGCGTGAGCAGGAGGTTCTTCGTGCTGCGGCAGCAGGCGGAACAGCCGCCAGGGTGGCCGCCACGTTGAATCTGTCGGAGGGGACAGTGCGGAACCATTTGTCTTCGGCGATCGGCAAGACCGGTACGAGTACCCGTGCCGAGGCGGTCCGCGTCGCGGTGGAACGAGGCTGGTTGTGAGGCCCGACTGCGCGCCGATCCGTCGGCCGAGCACCGGGACTGGCAAACTCGGGGGGTGAACTCGACTCTCGACCGCGATCCGTACGGCGACCCATACGGGGATTCGTACGACTACACCGAACCCGAACCCGCACGGCTCGGGTTCTTCGGCACGCTCGGTCGGTGGACGACGCGATTGATCGCCGGCGTCGTCTTGATGGGATTGATCGTGGTCGGTGGTACCGCAGTGCGTGTGTGGCAGGTGGCGCGCATCGATGACCACACGCCTGCGGACGCGATCGTCGTCCTCGGCGCAGCCCAGTACTCCGGGACGCCGTCGACGGTATTCGAAGCGAGGTTGTCGCAGGCCGCATCGCTGTTCGAGGAAGGCGTGGCTCCGGAGATCGTGACGGTCGGCGGCAAGCAGGAGGGCGACCTCTACACCGAAGCCGCCTCCGGACGGAACTTCCTCATCGATCAGGGAGTGCCCGCTGACAAGATCATTGCCGTCGAACAGGGATCGGACACGCTCGAAAGCATCGAGGCGGTCAGTGAAACTCTTCGTGCACAAGGGAAGTCGTCAGTCGTCCTGGTGAGCGACCCGTGGCATTCGCTTCGCACGCGGACCATGGCACGGGACGCGGACCTCGACGCCTGGACGTCGCCGACCCGCACTGGTCCGGCGGTGTACACCAGAGAATCTCAGGCGCACGGGATTGCACGCGAGACCGGAGCATTGCTCTGGTATCAGCTGACGCATTTCACCGCAGACTTCTCCTACACGGCAGGCCAATGACGTTGACCGACTACACCGCCCAGGATGTGCAGCGCTTCGTGTCCGAAGCGCCGAAGACGGCCGGGCTGAACAGCACAGTGGAGAACGCGTCGCATCGCAGTGCCTTCGCTCGGGATCGAGCGCGCGTGCTCCATAGCGCGGCCTTACGTAGGCTGGCCGACAAGACGCAGGTGACCGGCCCACGTGACGGCGACACCCCGCGCACTCGTTTGACCCACTCGCTCGAGGTCGCACAGATCGGTCGCAGTATCGCCGAAGGAATCGGGAGCGACCCCGATCTGGTCGACCTTGCGGGACTCGCACACGACATCGGTCACCCGCCTTACGGCCACAACGGCGAGCGAGCACTCGACGAAGTCGCGGTGGACTGCGGGGGATTCGAGGGCAATGCCCAGAACCTGCGCATTCTGACGGGTCTGGAGCCGAAGATCCTCGACGCCGAAGGCCGCAGCGTCGGACTGAACCTGACGCGGGCTTCCCTCGACGCGGCAACGAAGTACCCCTGGCTCCGACCTTCCCCCGGTGCCAAATTCGGCGCGTACGACGACGATGGCGAGATCCTGGACTGGGTACGCGACGGCGCACCCGAGCGTCGTAAATGCTTGGAAGCTCAGTCGATGGACTGGGCCGACGACGTTGCTTATTCGGTGCACGACGTCGAAGACGGCGTGATCGACGGCCGGATCGAGTTGCGGTCGCTCGGCGACCTCGGCGAGCAGCGAGAATTGGCCGAACTCGGCGTCAGGGAATTCCGCGGACTCGACGTGAACGAGCTGATCGAAGCGGCGGATCGGCTCTCGCGTATGCCCGTTGTGCTGGCGGTGGGGAAGTTCGACGGGACGCTGGAGGCGTCGGTTGCTCTGAAGCATTTGACGAGCGAACTCGTCGGGCGATTCGCGACGGCAGCGATCAACGGCACTCGTGAGAAGTGGGGAACCGCGCCGCTGGCCAGGTACGACGCCGACCTCGTGATCCCGCCGGTGGTCGCGTCCGAGGTGGCGTTGCTCAAGACGATGGCGTTGCGGTACGTGATGTCCGACGCCGGACACAAGATCCGCCAAGAACGCCAGCGTGACCGAATTCACCGGGTCGCCGAATGGTTACAGCGGTCCGCGCCGGCGGAGTTGGACCCGATCTTCGTGCCGGCATGGAACCGCGCCGAGACCGACGGTGAACGGACCCGAGTGGTGGTGGATCAGATCGCGTCGTACACCGAAAGCAGGCTCGAATTGATCGACAAGCGCAGTCTCGGAGCTCAGGCCAGCTGGGGCTGATCTGTTTCTCGGCAGTCACAGGACAGGACTAGACTGCCCTTCGTGGCCGGCCGAATTCCTGAACGTGACATAGCGGCCATTCGCGAACGTACACGGATCGAAGACATCGTCGGCGACTACGTTTCGCTCAAGCGCGCGGGCGGCGACTCGATGAAGGGCCTGTGCCCGTTCCACGACGAGAAGTCGCCGTCGTTCCACGTTCGCCCCAACCACGGCCACTTCCATTGCTTCGGCTGCGGCGAGGGCGGTGACGCCTACTCGTTCCTGCAGAAGATCGAGCACATCTCCTTCGTCGAGGCCGTCGAGCAACTCGCGGATCGACTCAACTACTCGATCACCTACGAGGGCGGTGGGCCCTCGGTTCAACGTGACCGGGGTACCCGTGCGCGCTTGATCGCCGCGAACTCCGCCGCACAGGAGTTCTACGCCGCTCGCCTGCGGGAGCCCGATGCCCAGACTGCGCGCGACTACCTCACCGAACGCAACTTCGACGGCCAGGCAGCGCTGACGTACGGATGTGGTTACGCGCCCGACGGCTGGGACACGCTCACGAAGCATTTGCTGTCCAGCGGTTTCGAAGCCAAGGAAATCATCGACGCCGGCCTCGCAACGCCCGGCAAGCGCGGAACTCCCATCGACCGGTTCCGCCGCAGGCTCGTCTGGCCGATTCGCAGTCAGAGCGGCGACGTCATCGGCTTCGGTGCACGCAAGCTGTTCGACGACGACACCATGCCCGGCAAGTACATCAACACGCCGGAAACCATGCTGTACAAGAAGTCTCAAGTGTTGTTCGGCCTCGACCTCGCGCGCAAGGACATCGCCAAGTCCCATCAGGCCGTCATCGTCGAGGGATACACCGACGTCATGGCCATGCACCTCGCAGGCGTCAAGACCGCCGTTGCGTCGTGCGGCACTGCATTCGGTGAAGATCACCTCGCGATGTTGCGACGATTGATGATGGACGACAGCTACTTCCGCGGTGAAGTCATCTACACCTTCGACGGTGATGCCGCCGGTCAAGCAGCGGCGATGAAAGCGTTCGAAGGGGATCAGAAGATCGCCGGACAGACGTTCGTCGCAGTCGCACCCGACGGAATGGACCCATGCGAGCTTCGGCAGAAGTCGGGCGACGCTGCCGTCCGTGATTTGGTGGCCAGGCGGACGCCGATGTTCGCCTTCGTCGTCAAATCGCTTCTCAGCGAACATGACCTGGACACACCCGAGGGGCGTGTCGAGGCGCTCAAGCGAACGGTTCCCGTGGTCGCACGTATCAAGGATGCGTCGCTACGTGACGAATACGCACGCCAACTCGCAGGATGGACCGGCTGGGACGACACCGCGATGGTGCTGGCCCGTGTCCGAGACGAAGCGAAGAAGAGTGCGCGCGGCGAGACCAAGAAGCGGACTCCGTTCGACAAGCGTCCGACAGCGTCCGCTGAGGTTCCAGCAGGCCCCGTGCGTCCGCAGCCGAAGGATCCGGCCCTGTGGCCGCAACGTGAGGCCCTGAAGTCGGCTTTGCAGAACCCCGCCATCGCTGGTTCCGTATTCGACTCTCTACCCCCGGAGACGTTCACCCATCCGGCCTACGCGGCCGTCAGTGCCGCTGTCACGGCCGCGGGAGGCACTGCTGCGGGACTCGGCGGTGGCGAGTGGGTCGACGCCGTCGCACAGCGCACCGAGACACCGGTGATCAAGTCACTCGTGATGGAACTGGCCGTCGAACACATTCCCGTCGCGGACATCGCGCTGTCGCGCTACATCACCGGCGTGATGGCTCGGTTGCAGGAAGTGTGGGTGGGGGAGCAGGTGGCGGAGCTGAAGTCCAAAATGCAGCGCATGTCACCGCAGGACAACCCCGACGAGTACTACGCGTTGCTCGGCGACGTCATCGCTCTCGAACAGTACCGACGCAGCCTGTTGGAGCAGGCGGTCGGCAACGTCGAAGAAGTCGGCTAGCTCCGTCGCAGCTGATCCTGAGGAATGTAGAGCTGGGCGTCCTCGTCGACCTGCTTCATCGGCTCCAGCTTCGGCTGCGTGTTCAGCGAGTCCGACAACTTCTGCCTGCTCACTTCGATGACCTTCTTGGTGGCAGGGCTGCCTGCAACAGCCGAGGCGGTCTTACGAATCTGTTCGTAACGCCCACGACCTGCCTTGGCTCCGAGTACGTACGCTGCTCCAGCAGCCAGAACCAAACGAATCATCACAGTCTCCCACAGTGTTTTCGGTCATTCCGCAGGCTCCACTCCGGCCCTATTGTGCGCGCGTCCCTCCATCCTGCCTGACGCGGCCGCGGCAGGGCGATTTGGTACTCCCATGGGGGTGTGCGCTATTGTTTCTCTCGGCGCGCACGAAGGTACGAAGCCACCGAAGTAATCCCCTGTAGCTCAATTGGCAGAGCTTCCGACTGTTAATCGGACGGTTGCTGGTTCGAGTCCAGCCGGGGGAGCACCAAGATCCCCGTCCAGCTCGCTGGGCGGGGATTTTTTCTGTCCAGGCTCGGCTATTTACCCCCTTGTTGTGCGCACCGAGGGGCTGTGGGCGCACAACAGAGGGGTAGATCTGGGGCGGCTGCCCGTGGTGAACGGGCACACACGTCGCGTTCAGCGCTGTCCGCTGACGAGAATGATCGGAAGTCACCGTCGCTGGAGACTCTCGAACAATTGCGTCCAGGCCCTCATTGAGGGATGTTGTGCGGAGTGACGATGTCGATCTTGGACCGGTAGGGCAATATCGGACCTCCGAGCGCGCCGTGATGAACCATGAACGCGTGCACGGCGGTGCGCATATCTTGGCGCAGGTCGTGGTGGATCACGGCAGTCAGGTGCCCCAACGCGAGCAGGGCTCGGTTGTCGTTCGAGAGATCGTGGCCGATGAATACCTCGCAGGTCCGTGCGCAGTCGCCGAACGCGTCGACCACGCCGCGGTTGCCGCCTCCGATGGAATAGACGGCACCGACATCCGGGCTGCGTTCCAATTCTCCGGCCACCAGCCGCCTGGTGTTCTCATCGAGGCCGTCGGTATCGGAGATCTCGACGATGCGACGGCCCGGATCGTTCGTTCTCATTGCAGAACGAAAGCCCATCTCTCGTTCCTCTTCGCCACGAAACATGTTTCTGCTCGTCAGCGCGAGAACTGCCGCGTCGGATCTGGTCAGCCACCTCTGGATCAAGAATGCGGCGGTGCTGCCCGCTGCACGGTCGTCCATGCCTATGTAGGCAAGGCGTCGACTCGCTGGTACGTCAGTCACGAGGGTTAGCACGGGTATCCCTGCAGCGTGTAAAGCGTCGATGGCGAGCGATATCTGTGCAGTGTCGGGGGCCTTGAGAATGACGCCGTGGCTGCCATTTTCGGCGATGGTGTTCAGCTTTGCGGTGAGGTCGTCGATAGCCCAGTGCTCCTTGACGTGGAACCGTGCCCGGATCGTGGCCGGCTGCATGGTGGGCAGTTCGGCTTCCAGAGATCGGCGCACCAAGTCGGAGAAACGTTGGGGGGTGTCCATCACGACGTCCAACATGAACGTGCGCCCCGACAAGCGCAGTTGGGTGCTTTGGCGGTCCAGGTCGGCTATCGCTTGCCTGACCTGCAGAACCGTTCCGGACCTGACCCCGGGGCGGCCGTGCAGGACTCGGTCGACGGTGGCCTCGCTGACGCCAGCTTGTCGTGCGATTTCACGGACCGGGTACGGATGGGGCACACCGATCACTCCTGAGGGAAAGTTGAGGGGTTTGTGGGTTGTCCGATGCAAGGTTACTCGGCAATGCTCGTACTCGATCCACTTGCTGACGTCCGCGACGCGACGAACTCTCACCCAGAAGGGCATCCGATGACCAGCAACATCCAGCAGACACCGCGAGCCGACCGACTTCGCGAGATCGACTGCGATATCGACGAGTTCGCTGCACTCGTCTCGCAGGAGACGGTGCTCGCCGACTACCCGTACGCGACGGATGTCGTGCAGAACGTGCTGATGTACGACGGTGCGGCCCTAACCCAGAACGCTGCCGACCCTGTCGTGCGCGCCGACATCCAGGACGAACTCGCCGACGCACTGCTCAACGGCCCCGGCATCGTCGTGTTCAAGAAGTCGTTCACCGCTGAGCATGCGATCGCCGAGACCACCGCGACGTTCAAGGACATCATCGCGCAGCAGCGCGACGGCGGTGTCAGTAACGGCGATCATTTCGCCAAGCCCGGTGCCAACGACCGCATCTGGTGTGCGCTGCAAAAGCTGGCCGTCGCCGAACCGGAGCAGTTCGCCCGTTACTACGCGAACGACATTCTCGCGCTGATCTCCGAAGCGTGGCTCGGTCCGATGTACCAGGTGACCTCGTCGATCAACGTTGTCAATCCTGGCGGCGCGGCCCAGAATCCGCACCGCGACTACCACCTCGGGTTCATGTCCACCGACACAGCTGCCAAGTTTCGCGCGCACATTCATCGCCTGTCCCCGGCTCTGACCCTGCAAGGCGCTGTCGCGCACTGCGACATGCCCGTCGAGAGCGGCCCGACCATGTACCTGCCGTACTCGCAGAAATTCGAAGCAGGCTACATCGCCTTCAACCTGCCCGAGTTCCGAGAGTACTTCGTCGACAACTACATTCAGTTGCCACTGGAAGAAGGAGACGCCGTCTTCTTCAACCCGGCTCTGTTCCACGCAGCAGGCCACAACACCTCGACAGACATCTATCGCATGGCCAACCTGCTGCAGGTCTCGTCGCCCTTCGGGCGAGCCATGGACAGTGTCGACCGATTGGCAATCGGTTCGAGCTTGTACTCGACGCTTCTCGACTGGGCGCGCAGCGGTAGAGGTCGCGAAGTCGACAATGTCGTCGCCGCGTCGGCGGAAGGCTACGCATTTCCCTCCAATCTCGATCTCGACCAACCCATCACCGGTCTGGCCGGTGAAACCCATGCCGAACTTCTCAAGCGTGCAGTCGATACCGGCATGACACAACAAGAGTTCGACGACGCCGCAGATGCTCTGTACACACGCCACCAAGCCTGACGAGACCTGCACGCGACGTCCGGCCAGCGTCGGACCAAGTCAGGTCCGGTTGCGGACCCTACTGCCGCACGGCGACGATAGCTTCGAGCTCGACCAAGGCGTTCTTCGGCAGTACATGCGTCGGCAACGTCGTTCGAGCGTGACGGCCAGCGGGGCCCAACACGTCGATCAACAGCTTCGACGCGGACTCCGCAGCAGTCGGTTGCTCGGTGTAGTCGGGTCCGCTGGCGATCCAGACGTTCAGCTTGAGGATTTGTTCGACGTTCTCGAGGCCGACGGCTTGGTCGATTCTGGCCAGTAGATTCAGGGCGGCGACCTCGGCTGCGGCTGCGGCGTCCGCTGTTGTCGCACCCTCACCTGCTCGGCCGCTGAGGACCTCGCCATCGGGGGTCCTCGAAATCTGCCCGGACATGTACAGGACGTCGCGATGCTGGGTCCAGGCGTCGTACGAATAGGCGGGGGCGCCGAGTTCGGGAAGACTCAGATTGCGCTCAGCGAGTCGGACTTTCGGATCGATGGTGTTCGTGTCGGTCATGCGTGCGTCCTGTCGCGCTGGGTGAGGTTGTAGGTTCGGTTGCGTCCGATGAACCAGAGATCTTCGGTGCCGATCGCCACGTCGCCGTAGCGCCAGGGGATTTCGGCTGCGCCGTAAGATCCGACATCGAGTGCGTGCTTGTATCCTGGGCGTAGCTCGTTGGCGAAGGATTCCTGCTTACCCATGAGGTGTCCGACGTTGCGTCGTCGGTAAATGGTGTTGAAATCTGTTTCCTCGCCGAGCATTCCGATCTCGATCATGCGGGGGAGATGTGGGGCCAGGAACTGCAGCGTTCCCTCGTGCACGTCCTCGCAGACAACACCGGGGCGCAGCTGGCCGATGATTCCTTCCCTGACGACAGTGAAGAAGAATGCGTACGCTTCCTTGGCCGCGGGCGTACGTGGCAGGGAACGCGCCATGTCGGACGTCGCGACTACGACGCCATCGATGGTCACCTTTACGCCGGCATCGAGCTGGATGCACGTGGTGTCACCGTTGATGGGGAAGTCGGTGGGAGGTCCGGGAAACAGCATCCGGTTCGAGGAGTGGAGATTGGTGAAGTACGGTTCGACGTCGAACTCGATGGAGTGCTCGCTGGTGAACTTGTCGATGAATTCGACGTAGTGACGGTAGATGTCGAGTTCGGTGAACTTGGTCCCGGCCTCGATTTCTCGTTCGGCCCAGGCCAAAGCTTCCTCGATCGCGTAGACGGTCGTTCTGGCCGCGATGACCTGAAAGGGTAGGTCTTCGTGGTCGCGGATGTCACGCCAGTGTGCGAGATCGATCGATGTCGAGGTCAAGTCGAGGCCTGCGTCGACGAGTTGGGCGGCAAGACCGACCGAGATGAATTCCTCCTCGATACCGATCCGCCCGCCTGGCACCAGCGCAGCAACGGCTTCGCCGAGCGATACGTATTCGCCGATGGAGTCGCCATAGCGGGTGCCACCGGTGGTGGTGACTACGAAAACCCGGTCACTGCCCGGCACCCATACGGCGACGTCGCCGTTGCCGGATAGCCCGGTGACCTCGGAGAAGTTCGGCGGCGCTATCAGAACCAGTCCATCGATACCTCGTTCGGCAGCAATGGATTCGAGACCCGCGTAGCGGGTGTCGGCGGCACCGAGGTCCTCGGTCAGCCCTCGCAGATGTGGTACGTCGGCGATCAACTGGGTGGCGGCGTCAGCACCGCGTCGACGCCAGTCGGTGAACCGATCGACGATGTCCGACGTCGACAAGGAGTGAACCCGAACGGGGCTCGTTGACGTCGGTTCGACGGACACCGTCAGGCTTTCGGTCAACGTCAGCTGGTGGCTGTACACCACATCGCCGTCGAGAAGCACGGTATCGCCGTCGGCCAGTTCTTCGACCAGGGACGTCAGACTCTGCGCGACGACGACATCCGCGATGGGGCGCGGATCGATCGTGACCCAGGGGGCGTAGAACCGGATACGTTCGGCTGGGACGCCTGCGGACAGGACGTTTCCCTGTTCCTGCTGCCTGACGAGGATCGTGGGGTCGGCTCCGTCGCGCGAGGCGATCAACGGGGTGACGAGCGGATGAGAGTCCAACCGAATTGCAGAGAACAACAGACTCTTGTGCGGGTGTAGACCGAACTTCTCGGCAAGCGTGTCCAGATTGGCAGATATATGCAACATGGGTACTCCTGTAGTTGGAAAAGTGTTCGAGGGTCAGCTGATTCCGGCGGTGACCCCGATGTGCGATTCGACTTCACTGACGTATTCGGCGAAATCGGGAGAGTAGCGGTGTTCTTTGTTGCGAGGCCTGGGCAGGTCGATGGTGATATCGGCGATGATGCGGCCGGGACGGTCGCCGACCACGACGACTCGATCGCCCAACCAGACAGCTTCCGAGATACTGTGCGTGACGAAAACGACGCTGCACCCTGCCTTTTGCCAGATGCGCTGAATCTCGAAGTTCATGGTGTCGCGGGTCATCGCGTCGAGTGCGCCGAACGGTTCGTCCATGAGCAGGAGCTCCGGATCCGAGACCAAGGCCCGACAGATGGCTACTCGTTGCTGCATGCCGCCCGAAAGTTCGTACGAGTATCGCTTGGCTTTGTCTTTCAGACCAACCATGTCCAGGAGTTCGAGCGCTCTGGTCTTCGATGCGTGGTCGCGGGTGCCGCGAAACTCGAGAGGCAGCAGGACGTTGTCGAGGTTGTTGCGCCACGGAAGAAGAACAGGACTTTGGAACACCATACCGATCTCCTCGACACCTGCGGCGATCGGCGCACCCTTGATGAGTACTTCGCCCTCTGTTGTCGCCTGAAGACCCGAGATGGTCTTGAGCAGCGTTGTCTTACCACTACCGGATTGGCCGACGATTGAGACGAACTGGCCGTGTTCGACGTCGAAGTTCACGCCCTTCAGAACGGTGTTGTCGGCGCCGTCGCGCGACCGGAACGAGACTCCTACGTTGTTGACTTCAACGGCCTTGTTCATTGCGTACTCCCAGTCAGATAGGCGGTCATGGTGCGGAGATCTCGTCGGTGGTGGGCAGTGGGTCGATGTAGTCGTTGCTGTAGACCTGTGCGGGAGTCAACGTCGAGTTCGGGTCGAGTCCGAGGAACTCGCGGGAGACGTCGATCATCTGCTGCACGCCCTCGTCGGTCATGAGACCGAATGGCGCCGACTCTTCGCCGATGCGATTGTTGAGTGCGCATTGCTCGTCGAGAGCCAGTACGACGGTGCTGGTTTCGTATCCTTGGACTTCTTTGTGGAACGAATCGGCGGCACCCTCCGGGTTTTCACAGGACCACAGGTAGGCGCGCTGCATCGCTCTGTTGAACCTCACTGCCCTGTCCGGGTTGTTCTTCAACTCCTCGTTCGAGAAGATGATCCCGTTTCCGTACAGGTCGATGCCGAGGTCAGACCACTTCAACACCACAGGAACCTTGCCGAGAGCGTCGATCGCAGGGCCGTCCGAGACCGATAGGGCCAGATTGGCGTCCCATTGGCCAGAGACCAATCCCGGGATCTTGGCGCTGCTGGCCGCGTGAATGACGTCGACGTCGTCTGCCCTAAGCCCTAGTTTGCTGAGCGCGTACGGCCACATGGCGGTCATTGCGCCTGCACCTTCGGTGGCGATGGTTTTGCCCGGGAGATCCTCCCAGCCGTGAATGTTGCCGTCCGACAGTCCAACTACCGCGTATGCTGACCGAGCCTGCAGGAGATCGACCTGTGTGACCTGAGCGCCGCGGCCCTGGTTGAGTACGGTGACACCGAAATCGGCCCACCCCGCGTCGACCTTGCCGGTGTCCACTGCTGCGACCGTGTTCCCCGAACCGGAGCCAGGCATGACGGTGACATCGAGTCCTTCCTCGGCGAAGAACCCGCGATCCACGGCCGCGAAGAACGGCGCATGTTTGGGCAGGTAGCCGACGTCGACCATGACCGACATCGAATTCTCGGAATCCGTAGTGCTACAGGACGTCAGAGGCAAAAGAACGGCCGCGGTGATCAAGATCGGCAGCGCTCGGATGTTACGCATGGTGGTCTCCAAGGTGGTTGGTCATTTCGCGTGGGACTTCCATGGCATGAGCTTCTTGCCGGTGAAATCGACGATGAAGAACAGTACGAGCGCAATCGCTGCCAGTACGAAGAACGCTGCGAACATGGCTGCCAGGTCCACCTGACTGTTGGCGAGCATGATGACGTAGCCCAGCCCCTTCGAGCCGGCGATGAATTCGCCGACGACCGCGCCGCCGACCGCGAGCGAGATCGAGATTTTGGCGCCCGAGAAGATCGACGGCAAGGCGTAGATGAATTCGATCTTTGTCAGCCGCTTCCATGTCGAAGCCCTGTTGATTCGCGCAAGTTCTTTGAGTTCATGTGGGACGGTGCTGAGGCCGTCGAACGTGTTGATGACCAAGGGGAAGAACGCGATTGCCATGGCGACGAACGCTTTCGACTCGAATCCGAAGCCGAACCACACGATGAACAGGGGAGCGAGCGCGACCTTCGGAATCGTGTCGATCGCGACCAACGCGGGATACAAAAAGCTTCTGATTGTCGGTGAGTAGTGGAGTAGCCCTCCGAAAACGATGCCGAGCAATGTACCGCCGACGAAACCAGCCAAGGCCTCGCCGACTGTGACCCATGCATTCGTCGTGAAATAGTCGAAGCGGGCGAACAATTCGACAAAGGCATCGATCGGGCCCACCAGAATGTACTCGGGAGGTCGGGTGACCACGACTGCCAGCTGCCACAGGCCCAGCAGTCCGAGTATGCCGACTACTGCTTTGATGCCGGTGACGAGAGAGTCGCGACGCGGAAGCAGCTTGCGGTGCGCAGGACGTTCTGTCGGTGTTGTCGTTGCCGGCGGCGTGGCGGCTACGGGGCTTGTCTGCATCTCAGATGCTGTCATGGCCATCCATCCTTCGGTGGGGAGTGAGGTCTATTTTTCAGCGCGCGAACGGAATTGGATTGCACGCCGAATTGTTGCGTCCTCGACGAGTGCTGGCGCGCGGAGGCATTTCGACCTGCCTGCGCCGCAGGGGTGAAGCGTCGGATCCCGATTGCGCGATCGGGATCGAGTCGTTGGGGTGTACTTGGTCTGCGTGAACAGCATTTCACTCTTTGGTGAACTAGGCGAACGGTACAACGTGATCGCCGACACGTCCAGGGATTGCGCAAGCTGAAATCCAGTCCCTGTCTGGTTCGGGTCGAGCCGTTTGCCTCTTCACCAGGTTCGATGCCCGAGTTGGATGGACCTATGCGAAAAATGACCACCGACGCGTTGTGAATAACACATGGGTCGGTGCGGTTGTCGAAACTTTCCCGCGGGTGCCGTGGTTCACTGTTCGGTGTAAATTGCTGATCCTAGGGAAAGTCAGGGGTTCGATTCGATGTCGACAGCGTCCGAGGTAGGTGGCCGTCGCGGGGCACGAGGCGGCGACGTCCGTGGGAACATCCTGACCGTGGCCATGTCCGAGTTTGCAGCCAAAGGCTTCGCCGGTGCCAGGATGGACGACATCGCGCTGCAGACGAAGACGACGAAGAAGATGATCTACTACTACTTCGGCGACAAGCAAGGTCTATACAGATCGGTCCTCGAAAATGCGATCGTGAGCATTCGAGCCGAAGAGCAGCGGGTCCATGTCGATGAACTCGATCCCGTGGATGCACTTCGACGAGTGGTCGAGCTGACCTTCGACTACCACGAGCGCAATCCGGACTTCGTACGTTTGATGGCGAGCGAAAACACGCTCAAGGCGTTCCACCTGGCGCAATCAGGGGAGCGGAGCGAATTGGCAGGCCCTGCGCTCGACCTGCTGGCAGACATACTGCGTCGCGGACGTGAAGCAGGGGTATTCAACGCCACCGTCGACGCAGTGGATCTTCACTTCACTATCACCAGCTTCAGTTTCTTTCGTGTCTCCAACCAGTACACCTTCGATTGGTTGTTCCAGTTCGACCCCGTCGCCCCCGAAAACAGAGAACGTCTGCGGAAGATGCTGACGGACATGGTCATCGGATACGTAACCCTCGTCTGATTCATGGCGACTTACGGTCGCACCTGCGGATCAGCGCCCGTGCGTACAACATGAACATCCGTTCACAACCGAAATCTTGGTTGTGAACGCGCAACACCGTTGTGAGCAGAGGGTCAGCGCACCCCCAACCTCCACAGCGTCGTCGTCTCGCGCGAGCGGGCAGCGTGGAAGAGATCATCGGCGTCGGAAGCGCGGGGATGCGTCGGCGAAGTGTCCGTCCGGCCGAGCACGTCGAGACCGGCACGCTCGATCGCCGCCAGCAAGTCTTCCCGGGTAGCGAGCCCGAGAAGCTCGGCGAGGTCCGAGATCACCAACCACGCCTCGCCGCCGGGCTCGAGGTGCTTGGGGAGTCGATCCAGAAATGCTCGCAACATCCGACTACCCGGGTCGTAGATGGCATGCTCGATGCCCGACGTCGGCTTGGTCGGGATCCACGGCGGATTGCACACGACGAGCGAAGCCCTACCGGAAGGGAAGATGTCAACCAAGTGCACCTCGACCTGATCGGCGTACCCCAATCGATCGATGTTGACGGTCGCGCAGGCTACGGCTCGTGGGTCCTTGTCGGTCGCGACTATGTGGGAGACACCGCGTTTCGCCAACACTGCTGCCAGAACGCCTGTGCCCGTGCCGATATCGAACGCCGTCTTCGTTCCGGCGGGCAGGGGAGTTTCCGCCACGAGCTGCACGTACTCACCACGTAGGGGCGAGAAGACACCGAAATGCGGTTCGATCGACGCGTCGAGGGCGGGGATATGGATGCCTTTACGTCGCCACTCGTGAGCACCGATGAGGCTGAGCAACTCCCGGAGCGACAACAACGAAGCAGTAGAGCTGGGCCCGTAGACCTCACTGGCAGCAAGTCGGACATCGGGTGCTCGGCCGTAATCGAGACCGAAGTCGGCATCGAGTTCGACGAGCAACATGCCGAGTGTGCGAGCTCGCCGTGCCTGGTCCTGCCGGTGAAGGTGGAAGTCCTCTGCTGCCGAGGACGACGGTCGACGCTTCTTGGGCTCGGCCCTGCGGGTCATCGCCTTCAGTAGCTGGCGTGCATTGTTGAAGTCGCCCCGCCACAGAAGTGGTTCGCCGAGCGACGCGCGCTTGTAGGCGACGTCTGCGCTGATGGTGTCGTCGATGACGTGGATGGTCTTCGGAGCGGGCGCGTTGTTCTCCGAACGCCACAACGCCGAGCGTTCGCGCCCGTTCTCGATCCAGTCGACGGTCTCACGGTGAAGCTGCTGCACAAGGCCCCTTTGGTTGAACTTCAAGTCAACCACAGCCAGAAATGCTCCAATGTCACGATGAGTTTCCGCCTCACCGACAGTCAACTCGTTTATGAAAACTCAGACAGTGTCGGTTCCCGGCGCGACCTTGACCTACGACGTTCTCGGCGAACTCGAACCAGGCGTCATACCGCTGGTTCTCATCGGATCACCCATGGACGCGACCGGGTTCGGGACCTTGACGTCGCACTTCACCGACAGGGTCGTCGTGACGTACGACCCGCGGAACACAGGTCGCAGCCGACGGGATGATCCCACCGCCGCGGTCTCGTTCGACGACCATGCCGAGGACCTTCACGCCGTCTTGAATGCATTGGGTTCGGGGCCCGTCGATATCTTCGCATCGAGCGGGGGAGCGGTGAATGGACTGGCCCTCGTTGCTCGCTACCCGGGTGATGTGCGGACCCTGGTCGCGCACGAACCTCCGGCCGGCGGAGCTCTCGACGACCGCGAGAACATCGTGTCGGTGTGCACGGACATGGTGTCCACGTACGACTCGCAGGGCCTCGGGCCCGCGATGGTCAAGTTCATGGCGCTTCTGATGCACATGGGCCCGATCGACGACGCCTTCCTCGCGCAGCCGGCAGGAGATCCGGCGCAGTTCGGTTTTCCGGCTGAGGACGACGGTGCGCGGGACGATCCACTCATGTCCAACATGCGCGGCGGCGGCGTCGATTTCGTGCCGGACGTCGATGCGATCGGCGCAGCACCCATACGCGTGGTGATCGGCGTCGGCGAAGAATCAGGTGGTCCCGATGACGGCCACATCGCCGCTCGTGCAGCGCATAAAGCTGCCGCACTCCTCGGCCTGAAGCCGGTGATCTTCCCAGGCGGCCATTCGGGATTTCTCGGTGGAGAGTTCGGCCAGATGGGCAAGCCGACAGAGTTTGCCGCGACACTCCGAACGGTATTGGGCTAGAAGCGTTTACCTCTATCAAGGGATCAACAATGGGCATCATTCAAATCGAACTGTTCACTACGCTCGACCTCGTCGGGCAATCGCCGGGAAGTCCTGACGAGGATCCGGAAAACTTCGCGTTCGGAGGATGGCAGGCACCGTTGCTCGACGAGGTCTCCGGAGCGCAGGTCGGTGCTGCGTGCGAGAATACTGATGCTCTGTTACTCGGTCGGCGGACGTACGACATCTTCGCTGCCTATTGGCCGAATCAGAACGATACGTTCGCGACCCTGTTCAACTCGATCCCTAAATATGTGGCTTCTCGCGGCACGCCTGAACTGCCGTGGGCGGGTTCCACACAACTCGGATCCGATCTGGTCGGCGATTTACGCGGAATCCGTGACCGACACGACCACGTCACGGTGGTGGGGAGCCTCGATCTGGTACAAACTCTGTTGCGCGAGAAGCTGTTCGACCGCCTCGATCTCTGGGTGCACCCCATCGTGTTGGGAGAGGGCAAGAAGGTCTTCGGGGAGGGTGCAGTACCCAGCAACCTGAAGCTTCTCGAGCCCCCGCTGGCAGGAGGAAAGGGGACGGTCTTCCTGCGTTACGGGTTGGAGGAGGGAATACCCGCAACCGGTGACATGGACGACGTTCGGGGCGCGTAGTTACTTGTAGAAGCCCTCACGCAGGTTGATTCCGTGCTCCACCCACACCTTGAGGGCTGCTAGCATGCCGGTCCACCCCTGGCAATTGCCGAATGCGTTCTTCGCTCCGGTCGACGTCGGCTTCCATGAGGACTCCCTGATGGTGACGAGAGTACGAGCACCGTCGTCGACCGGCTCGAACTCGAAAGTGGTTGTGGTGGTGCCGTCCTCGGATGTGGTGCCGTCACCATCCCAGCTGATGACGATCCGAGTCGGAGGATCGGCGGCAACAACCCGAACGGGGAACGCGCCTGGGAAGTCGTGGAAATCCCACGTCACTTCGGTTCCCGGTTCGAGTCGGCCTCGCGCACCGCCAGTGGTGAAGTACTTCGACAACTGCTCCGGATCGGCCACTGCCTCGTACACCTCGCCGATCGGACGTGAAATATGCCCCGACACGGTGAAAGACAGTTCCGTCAGACTTCCATTCATGTTGTATTTTTACAACATGAATGGAGTCCAGCACAAGGGTGAAGACGATGATCGGGTGTTCAAGGCGCTCGCGTCGCCGATCCGTCGTCGCATGCTCGATCTCTTGAAAGAGTCGCCGAGAACGACCGGAGAGCTGTGCGCCGAGCTGCCGGACATCGATCGCACAACCGCCCTCCAGCATTTGCGAGTGCTGGAGGGAGCAGAACTCGTCACCGGTCGGAAGGTCGGTCGTGAGCGGCACTTGGCGCTCGCGCCCTTGCCGATCAAGCGGATATCGGATCGATGGATAGGGGAGTACACCAAGGCAGCGGTGGATCTGCTCGGACGCTTGGGCGGAGAGTGAGCCAGTCCTACTGCGAGGGCGCTGAAGACGCAGGTGGCTGCAGCCTTTCGAACGGCTGCAGCCACATCTTTCATGGGACGATGTCGTCCACGCGATTACCCATCGCGCGAGCGTTGAGATCGTCTCCGTCGGTGAATCGATTGAACAGGTTCTTGAATCTGGCGAGAATTCCGACGTTCTCGGTCGTCTTCGATGTGCATGGTGGCATGGCGCTTCTTTCCGTCGGTTATCGAAAACTATCCTTTTGTATCGTCAACGCACGACGAGAGGAAAATGGCACCGCCAGTGGCGAATGTCTCGTCAGCCCCTCCGGTGACCGTCGCGTGTCCTGCGGTCAGGACCTGCGGGCCACCATTTCGTTTATCCAACTGGGTGCGAACGGTGACGTGCAGTTGGGGGGAGTCGGATAGTGCTCGAGAACCCTCAACCGTTCACCGATCTCGAGTGCGCGCGGCCGATGGTCCGCGTGTTCGATTCCGATCTGGGCAAGGCAGTGATTCATGGCCCACTGCAAACGATCCGGAGCGTCCTTCATCTCGGCTTCGATGATGTCTAGAAGGGCGGCTAGGTCGAGCTCGTCAGGTCTCTTGACCACGCGTTCGGCCGTGAGTGCCCACCCAGCGCTGGCCACTACCGCGTCGGCGTCGTCCATCCAGGTCACCCGAAGTTCCTCGGAGTGCGAATTCTTCTTCACTGCGTAGTTGACGAGCCAGTCGTGCACTTTGGGCGTACGCGCCTCACGGAGCATGTGGTCGAGCTCGTCGCGTTCGAAGCGCTTTGGACGGCAGATGAGCAACGCGAGCAGGCGAGCAGCCGAATCGTCGGTAGCCCACAGTTCCAGGGCGAGGTCGTGCTGAACTTTCAGCCGTTTCGCGATCGCGCGTAGCGCGGTGAGATTCACGCCGTGGTCGTCACCGTGCTTGGAGTTGACCTCTCGGAACCTGGGATTGTCGAGCTCGGCCAACTCGATCATGAGTTCGGCAACCGTCGCCGAAATCGTCCCCGCCACGCCGGCCTCCTCGAGAATATCCGTGCTTCGCACCCGTGGAAGAATTGTAGTGCTCTACACCGACTCTCCAAGCACGAGCCGCAGACCGGCTGGTCAGAGAACGTGGTTGCCGTACATCTCGCCGAGCGGATCGGCGATGAGCTCGATGCGCGCGCCGTCCGGGTCGCGGAAGTAGAGGGATACCTCGCTGTGTTCGGCCAACTCGATTCCCGCGGCAATCAGCCTGTCCCGCAACGCCGCCCATCGCGTCGGTTCGACGCTGATCGCGACATGATGGAGTCCCCCCAGGACCTCCTGGTACGGCCCGACGTCGAGTCCGGGGAAATCGAAGAACGCCAGTAGGTTTCCGTTTCCGATGTCGAAGAAGAAGTGCGAAGACCCAGGGTAGTCGCGGTTCTCGATCAACTCGGTCAGTGGAAATTCGAGTATGCCCTGATAGAACTGCACGGTCTTTTCGACGTCGCTGCTCACGAGTGCAGTGTGGTGAAGTCCGCGCGCGGACGACGGTGGCCTCGTGTCGGCTGCTACCAAGTAGCTCTGTTTGATACGTTCGCGCTCGGCGGCGTGGTGAATGGACCTCTGGTCTTCGTCCATGGTGGTCATGTCGAACTCCTTTTGGCACTGAAACCGATTGCTCGATCAACTAAATCGAGCCTAACCTTTTTGGTTGCCGTGTCAACTACCTGGGGCCTAGGCTGTTGATCATGAACGAGACTCGGTGGCTCGAACCTCAGGAGCAAATTGCCTGGCGGGCCTACCTCGATGCAACGAGGCTACTCATTCGAACGCTCGACGCGCAGCTGACGAAGGATTCTGGCATTTCGTTCACGGACTTCGAACTGCTCGTCGTCCTTTCGGAGGCGCCCGAATGTCGTCTGCGCATGAGTCAGTTGGCCGACGCCGTGACCACGACCCGAAGCGGCGTGACCCGCGCGATCAGCCGCTTGGTCGAGGCGGGTTGGGCGCGTCGCGTCAAGGCCGTCGACGACAAGCGCGGCATGTCCGCCGAGTTGACCGACGCTGGACTCGACAAGTTGGCGTCGGCCAGTCCCGGTCACGTCGACGCCGTGCGTGCGAACATGTTCGACCTTCTGTCGCCCGGCGAGGTCGACGCCGTCGGGCACGGTTACCGCCGAATGCGCGATCACATGGCGGGTCGTCCTTGACCGACGGCTCCCAGCTCTAGACCGTCGGGGATGCGACGGAGGCAAGCGCCTCTTCGATGACGGAAACGACTGCTGCGGGTTCGGCGATCATGACCAGGTGCGGTGCGTCGATTTCGGTGACGCTGCGTAGACCTGCACGCTCGTAGCCGAAGCGTTCGACATCGGGGTTGATGGTGCGATCGTTGCTGCTGACGATGCCCCACCCCGGCTTGGTCTTCCATGCGGCGACTGGGGCAGGCTCGCCGAATGCTGCTGCGGCCAGCGGCCGTTGGGATACTGCAAGAACCTCGGCTGTCTCGGGAGGGATACCTCCAGCGAACACCGCGTGGAAGGCGTCGATCTTCACCGAGACGTCGGTGCCGTCTTCGGCTCCGGCGTTGGGGAACGGCGCGTACACGAGGTTCGCGGCCAAATCCGAGTCGGGGAAGCGACCCTGCAGCTCGCCGAGGGACTCGCCCTCTTCGAGCGCGTAGCCGGAGACGTAGACGAGACCCACGACGTTGTCCGCGACGCCTGCGACCGTGATGACTGCACCGCCGTACGAGTGGCCGGCCAAGAGTACCGGTCCGTCGATCTTCTCGACGATGGAGCGAATGTAGGCCGAATCGCCGATGAGGCTGCGGTTCGGAACGGCGGGCACCAGAACTGTGTGGCCCTTGTCTATGAGGCGCCTGGTGACAGGCGCCCAGCTTGCCGCGTCGGCGAACGCTCCGTGAATCAGGACGATGGTGGGCTGCTCAGCCATGATGGTGCCTTTCGGAGGACGAGTGTTCGAGGCGTTCTGTACGAGTACTCTCGTCCGCCGTCAGGACTACGTCGTCGTTGCTGGCAGCAATAACCTGGGAGCGCTGACGGGTGTTGTTCGCTACCGGGTACCTGGTAGCGAACAACCTCATCGGGACGGGTAATCCTGTGGCGCTGATGGATTGGTAGCAGTCAGGTTTGCGAGAAGCTGCAGTCGCTCGTGGGAGGCCGAGCCGGGTTCGGCGGTGTAAACGACGAACAGAATGCCTCGGTCCGAGGTGGGATTCATGGCTTCGTAGGTCAGATGGAGATCTCCGACAGCAGGATGATGGATCTCCTTGATGCCCGTTCTGTGTTCGCGGACATCATGGGAGGCCCACCTGGTTCGGAAAGCATGGCTGCGAGTGGATAGTTCACCCACGAGGTCACTCAGCGCTCGATCATGTGGTGCTCTACCTGCTTCGCTACGAAGTAGTGCGACGGTTTGCCGCGCGGCGTCCTCCCAGTCGAAGTAGAACGAGGGTGAACGAGAATCGAGAAATAGGAAACGCGCGAAGTTTGCAGGCCTGTGCTCGTCGACATACATTTCCGAGAACATCGCACGACCGAGTGCGTTGGTGGCGACGATATCGAGCCGTCCATTCTGGACGTATGCGGGCACGGTGTACATCGCGTCGAGTGTCCGCTGCATGTTCTCGCTGATCTGCCGATAACCCGTCCGTGTTCGTCGACGCGACGGTCTCTTTCCATCGTTGGCAGCACTCACCAAATCATGGAGATGCGCATGCTCGGCGTCATCGAGTTGAAGAGCGCGGCTGATGCCGTCGAGGACCGAGCCCGAGACGCCGCTGGCATTCCCACGTTCGAGGCGCACGTAGTACTCGACGCTCATCCCGGCCAATAACGCGACTTCTTCGCGCCGCAGGCCCGGAACTCGTCGTCGACCACCGAAATCGGGAAGCCCGGCTTGCTCTGGAGTCAGCCGGGCACGTCGCGTCGTCAGAAAGTCCTTGATGTCCGCTCTCTCGGCCATGGATCGAATCTACGACACGCTCGGCTATTGAAGGGGTCACTGGCAGTACCCCTGTAGGCAGGCACTCCCTCCACGTCGCCGCAGGCTCTTGACTGGGGATTCCACGATCAAGGAGCAGAAGATGAAGCAGGCAAGACTAGGTTCGCTGAACGTCTCGCGACTCGGCCTCGGCGCTATGACGATGGCGGGGACGTACACGACCGGTGGCGGTGTCGACGACGACGAATCGATTCGCACGATTCATCGAGCCCTCGATCTCGGTGTCACCCACATCGATACCGCCGAGATCTACGGTCCGTTCCACAGCGAGGAGGTCGTCGGCCGCGCAGTCAGAGGCCGCCGCGAGGACGTTGTGATTGCGACGAAGTTCGGGCTGGTCTCGCACTCGGGCGGTGGTCCCGGAGTGGCCGACAGCAGTCCTGCGAACATCCGAATCGCGGTCGAGGGGTCGTTGACCCGGCTCGGTACCGATTACATCGACCTCTACTACCAGCACCGAGTCGACCCAGGCACTGAAATCGAGGAGACTGTCCGGACGCTTGCAGAGCTCGTGTCGGAGGGAAAAATCCGTCACATCGGCTTGTCCGAAGCTGCGCCCGAGACGATCAGACGTGCGCATGCGGTTCACGCTGTCACCGCACTGCAAACCGAGTACTCCCTGTGGACGCGAGATCCCGAGGCCGAACTTCTGCCGCTGCTGCGTGAGCTCGGGATCGGTTTCGTTCCGTACTCGCCGCTCGGTCACGGGCTTCTCACCGGCCAGATCCGGACAGTCGACGACTTCGCCGATGACGATTGGCGCAAGGGCAACCCTCGGTTCACCGGAGCGAACTTCACGAGGAATCTCAAGTTGGTCGACGAGGTGCAAGCAATCGCCGCCGAGGCGAATGCCACTGCTGCCCAGGTGGCGTTGGCGTGGCTGCTGGTCCAAGGCGACGACATCGCACCGATCCCCGGCACGAAGCGCGTCGAACGGGTCGAGGAGAACACTGCGGCCGACGATGTGGTGTTGACTCCCGGCCAGATCGAGATGCTGAACAACGTGGCTCCGGCCGCAGGCGCGCGTCACGATGAGGCGAACATGGTTTTGATCGACGGTTGATTGCCGGCAGCGGACTATGCTCGGCGGCTGTGGCGTGGGGTGACGGTCTACAGCTGGCAGCGATCGTGCTGATGTGTGCCCTGGGCGCATGTCTGATGGTTGTCGGCGCATACGGATCGGGCGGCCTGCTGCTCGGCGGATCCGCCATCTGGTTCTGGCGGCTCTACCGAACGGGGGAGTAGCGCCTCAGTCCTCGGGTCGTGCCACCTCCGTCTCCCAGCGGGCACGTCGTTCATCATCGGTCTGCTCCCACCAGGGCGTCCCTCGTTCGCCCAGGGCAACTTTCGCCGCTTGAACCCCTGCCCGCGACTCCGGCGCGCCGCCGGTGGCTCGCACGTCGCGCCGCCACGCCATCAGAATCGATCGCAGCTCGGCGTTTCGATCCTCGGGGATGGCGGGATCGGTTGCGCGCCATCGTCGGCCTTTGATCACGATGAATCGACCGTCGTCGGTGTATTCGGGTTCCTCGGCCATGAAGAAAACGCTAGCTCACCGATTGACATGCAAGCAGCGACTTGCCTATGGTTGGTGGATGCCCGAGGAGCCGGGAGTCGCCGAATTGTTCAAAGCGTTGTCGGATCAGACCCGGCGAGTGATCCTCGACGAGTTGGTTCTTCGGGACGAACAGACGCTGTTCGAGTTGTGCACCCGGTTGGTGTCCAAGCATGGTCTTGCTTCGTCGAGGCAGGCGGTGTCACAGCACCTGGAGGTACTCGAAGCGGCAGGGCTGGTTCGTGCCGAACGTAAGGGCCGCTACAAGTTTCACTTTCTCGACACCGGTCCGTTGACGCGGATCAGCGATAGATGGCATGTCCCCGAACCGAACCAGGAGCAACAGTGAAGATTTACATCTCCAGCCTGATGGTCACCGATCAGAACCACGCCCAAGAGTTCTACACAAACGTCTTGGGGTTCAAGGTCAAGCACGAGATCCCGCTGGGCGAACACAAGTGGCTCACACTGGTGAGTCCGGACAACGAGGACGGACCCGAGCTCGGGCTCGAACCGGCCGAGCACCCCGCGGTCAAGCCGTTTCGAGACGCACTGATGGCGGACGGGATTCCGTTCACGTCTTTTGCTGTGGACGATGTGCAGGCCGAATACGATCGCCTCGTCGGCCTCGGCGTCGTGTTCACGCAGAAGCCGACGGATATGGGCCCCGTCACCGTCGCCACCTTCGACGACACCTGCGGCAACCTCATCCAGATTTCGAGCTACACGGGCTGATTTCCGCGATTACTCTGGCGTCATGGCTACCTTGGACGACGTCGATCGGCTTGTGGCAGAACTGCCCGAGGTGACGACGGGAACGAGCTACGGCAATCAGGCGTGGTCGATCGGTGGAAAGGTCTTCGCCTGGGAGAGGCCGTTCAGTAAGGCCGACATCAAGCGGTTCGGTGACGAGTCGCCGCCGGAGGGGCCGATTCTCGGAATTCGCACCGAGGACCTAGGGGACAAGGAAGCAGTGCTCGCCGCACATCCGAAATCCTGCTTCACGATTCCGCACTTCGACGGCTACTCGGCTGTGCTCGTCCAGTTGGATGTCGTTGCTGCCGACGAGTTGCGTCAACTTCTCGAAGACGGCTGGCTGGTGTTCGCGCCGGACGCGGTCGCCAAGGAGTATCTGAGCTCGGACTGACCACCCACCGAATCTACCGGGCGAAATCGATGTCCTCGGCTCGGATCGAACCAGCGATGCGCCCTGGAGCCCGCTGATTGTCCCAGTACAGATTGGTATGCGAGATCACCTGTGCAGGTGGGGGAGCGCCCCACTCACTTAGATCCTCGGTGGTGTGCGCATCGCTGACGAGGGTGGCGTCGTACCCGCGGGCAAGTGCGCCGTGCAGGGTGCTCCTGATGCAGAAATCGGTTTGCGCGCCCGCGACGACTAGCGACCCGACTCGTAGATCTGCGAGTACGGATTCGAGCTCGGTGTCCTCGAACGAGTCGCCGTATTTCTTCGCGATCAACGGCTCGGCGACGTCTCTGGTGAGCTCGGGGACGTACTCCCAGCCCGGTGACCCTTCCACGAGCTCGTCCGACGAGTGCTGAACCCAAACAACCGACACCGATGACGCCCGTGCCCGCGTGACCAGCTCTGCGATGCGGGTGATCACAGCGCCGGAGTCGATCGAGCTCGCCATGACCTGCTTCTGCACATCGACGACGAGTAGGGCAGTGTTCGGTCGATCGGCCAACGTGGTCATGGCGTAATCGTAGTTATCGCAGGGGCACGAAGTCGATGATGGCGGAGGTCAATTCGGCAGGTTTGTCGATGGGTATCAACGTGTAGGTGTCGTCGAGCTCGATCAACCTCGCGTTCGGATAGAGGCGAGAAAGCCTGCGGCCGTGTTCGATAGGCATGACCTTGTCCTCGGTGCCCCACACTACGAGGACGGGCTTGTCGAATGCCGAGTTGGACTCGGCCCATTGGAGCAGGATGGAGTCCGCAGGCGTCGACAGCGCGTACTTGCGAAGGTCACGTCGAACGAGGGCGTTGGAGGTGGCCGGTTCGAACCACGAGTCCATCATCGCTTTGGGGACCGGCCGCTTGCTCATCCAGCCCCAAGAGCCGGGAGCACGCCTCGCTAGCGTGAACTTCAGTCCGAATAGCAGTGCACGTAACCCACCGGGGGCGCGCAGCATGATTCCGAGCATTGTGCCCGGCAGGCCGGGTGGGTAGTTGTCGTAGGCCTCACACGCAGTGAGTACGAGCCGTGCAATGCGATCGGTGGAACCGTTGGCGATCAACACCTGGGCGCCGCCCCAATCATTCTGGACGATCGTCACGTCGTGCAGATCGAGGCGTTCGAGGAACTCGCCCAGCAACAGTCCCAGCGCCAGGAGATCGAGGTTCGCGTCGGCGTGCATCGGAATCCGATGTCCGCCGAGCGGCAGGACAGGTCGGATGCATCGATACGCGGGGGCGAGGCCCGCGACTACGTCGTCCCACACAGATCCGTCCATGGTGAGGCCGTGAACGAACACCAGGACAGGACCGTCTCCGCCGGTGTCTTCGTATTCGATGGTTCCTGGGGCGAGCGCGACTTCGGGCATCTGCATCTCCAGCATCGGCATTTGATAGATCGTTCTACTGGTAGCGTAGGGCCATCTCGGTAGGAGGGCAAGAGTATGTCGGACACGCGCACACGGATTCTCGACGCGAGCAGCGAGTTGTTTCGCCGAAATGGTTATCCAGGAACAGGGTTGAAGCAGATCGCGGCGGCAGCGGAGGCGCCGTTCGGCTCGATCTATCACTTCTTTCCCGGCGGTAAGCAGAACCTCGGCGAAGAGGTGGTGCGGGTGACCGGTCCGGCCTACGGAGACCTGGTCTACTCGTTCCTCGACAACGACATTCCGCTTCCGCAGGCGGTCACCACGATGTTCGCCGCAGCTGCGACCCTGCTGGAAGCGACGGACTATGCAGATGCGTGCCCGATTGCCACGATCGCCCTCGAGGTTGCCAGTACCAACGAGACGCTGCGCACCGCGACGGCCGATGTTTTCACCGGGTGGATCGATAAGGGAACCGACCTCATGGTGTCGCGAGGTCTGGAACCCGACGATGCTCGTGAGTGGACGATCGGAATGATCTGCGCCCTCGAGGGGGCATTCGTGCTGGCGCGGGCGATGCGAACAACCGAACCGCTCGTCGTCGCAGGCGCAGTGTGCGCGTCACGTCTGCCAGGTCAGTAGACGTCGCGAACATACCGCTTCTCGGCCGACAACGCCTTGACGTAGGCGTCGGCGCTCGACGGCGCGAGTCGTCCATGCTGCGCAACAACACCTTTCAGCGCGTTGTCGACGTCCTTGGCCATGCGCGATGCATCTCCGCACACGTAAAAGTGCGCGCCTTGCTGCAACCATCTCCACAGTTGCGCGCCGTTCTCCGCCATCCGGTCCTGCACGTACACCTTCGACGACTGGTCTCGTGAGAACGCGACATCGAGGCGCGACAGGTGGCCGTCGTCCAGCATGGATGTGAGCTCGTCGCGGTAGTAGAAGTCGGTCGCTGCGTGCTGCTCTCCGAAGAACAGCCAGTTGGGACCGGTATGCCCCAGAGCGCGTCGCTCGTGCAGGAAGGCACGGAAGGGTGCGATACCGGTTCCTGGTCCCACCATGATCATCGGGACCGTCGGGTCGTCCGGGGGTTTGAAGTGGGCGGATTTCTGCACGAAGATGCCGATGTCCTCACCGTCGGCATGATCTGCGAGATACGTCGAACAGACACCGCGTCGCGGGATGCCGTGCACGTTGTACCGCACGGTCGATACCGTCAGCTGTACCTCGTGTGGATCTTCCTTCGGGCTCGACGAGATCGAATACAGCCGAGGCTGAAGCGGTTTGAGTACCGAGAGCCAGTCCTCGACGCCTGCGCGCACCGGCGCGTGCGTCAGCACGTCGATGGACTGCCGCCCCCATATCCAGTCGGCCAACGCGCTCTTGTTCTCCGGCATGAGAAGTCGCTCCAAGTCGGCATCACCGGCACGCTTCTGAACGAACTTCAGTAGATCGGGCGTTGCCTTTGCGATCTCGAGACGATCGCGCAGGGCCACCCGAAGCGGCATCGAGTCGTGCCCCGCAATGTCGACGACGGCATCCCCGGACAATCCGGTCGCGTCTAGCCATTCGTCGACCAGGGTGTCGCTGTTGCGTGGCCACACACCCAGAGCGTCACCGGCCTCGTACGTCAGCGAGCCCGCGGGTAGGCGGAAACCGAACTGGCGAACGTCCTTGCTGGATCCAGACGCGCTGAGAGGAGTGTTTCGGATCAGGGCGGTCGGGAGCGGCGTCTTCTTGCCGTAGGCAAGCGAGGTGGTCGGCTTCGGTTCGGCAGGTTGCGGGGTCTCGGATACCGACAGCTTCGCCAGCACTCGCTCGAGCCACATCGACGACGCCTCGTCGTGTTCGGGTTCGCAGTCCACCCGACCGACGAGCCGTGCAGCACCCAGGTCGGCGAGGCGACTGTCGAGCCTGCGGCCGTTGCCGCAGAAGTCGTCGTAGCTGGAATCGCCGAAGGCAAGGACTGCGAACCGTAGTCCGGTGAGGTCGGGCGCATCGTCTCCGGACAGGCCATCGAGAAACGAGGTTCCGTTGTCGGGGGCCTCACCGTCGCCGAATGTGCTGCTGATCAGCAGCACATCTCGGTACTTCGGCAGATCGGAGGGCGAGAAGTCCTCCATGACATGTTCTTTCACGGTCAAACCGGCGCCGCGTAGTTGCTCGACGCAGCCGAACGTGAAGTCCTCGGCATTGCCGGTCTGTGATGCCCACAGAACGAGAATCGGCTGTGCGGTGTCCTGCGGATCGTGTGCCGCTGACTGCTCGGGCGCAGCGCCCTGCCTGGAGAACAGACCCGCGAGCATCCCTTCGAGCCACGCGTGGGTTTCGGGGGATAGGGGAGTACCGGCTGGGAGTGTCGGTACGCCCGGAGAACCGGCGCCCGTACGAAGTCCGGCGAGAAAACCCGCGACGTAGCGTTGCTCGATCACGGGGAGCGGTAGCACCGGTCCGGAAACCTCCCCGACGAGTCCAGCGAGCGCATCGACCGGTGAGGTCGACGCGTCACCTGTTTCGGGAGTGGTTTCCGATCCGTCAGGAGCAACTTTCGTCAGCGTGACCGCGCATACCTTGAACTCGGGTTGCTGGGACAGAGGGTCGACAGCGTCGTTGGTGACCGCGTTGATCGACAGGTACTCACCGAACGAGTCGTTCCAGTGGAAGGGAGCGAAACAGTCGCCCGGGCGAACCCGATCGCTCACCACCGCAGGTAGAACGGCTCGCCCGCGGCGCGAGGCCACCTCGATGCGATCTCCAGCCGCGCATCCCAGACGTGCAGCGTCGTCGGGATGGATCTCGACGAACGGTCCAGGATTGAGTTTGTTGAGTTTGGCGACCTTGCCCGTCTTGGTCATCGTGTGCCATTGATGCTGCAGGCGACCGGTATTGAGCAGGAACGGGTAGTCGTCGTCCGGCATCTCCGCAGGCGCCATCGATGGACGTGCGAAGAATTGTGCTCGTCCGGTCGCGGTCGGGAACGAGAGTCTGGGTACGCTTCCGTCCTCACGTGTCCGTAGTGATTGACTGACACCGTCGTTGACGTACCGAATCGGATGACGGTCGTTGTCGTCGTCGGGTGGGCACGGCCACTGCAGCGGAGCCTCACGCAGCCGCGAGTAGGTCACTCCTCTGAGGTCGTATCCGGTGCGCGGGTTGGAGAAACCCTTGATCTCTTCGAATATCTCCTCGGCACTGGAGTAGGTGAACGCCTCGGCGTACCCGAGTTCACACGCCATGGTCGCGATGATCTGCCAATCCGGCATCGCCTGGCCCGGTGCGTTCACCGCCTTCTGAAACAGGGTGAGGTTACGTTCCGAGTTGATCATGACACCCTCGGACTCGGTCCACAACGACGCGGGAAGAACGACGTCGGCGTAACCGTTGGTCTCGGTGTCCGCGAATGCATCCTGAGTGATCACGAGTTCTGCCCGTTCGAGGCCGGCGATCACCGTTTTTCGGTTGGCCACCGACGCAACAGGATTGGTGCAGATGATCCAGCACGCCTTGATCTCACCGTCCGCCATACGCGAGAACATATCGATGGTTCCGCCGCCGACGTCGGTCCTCAACGTTCCAGCGGGCACGTTCCAACGCTGCTCGACGAACGCGCGGTCTTCCTCGGAGAGAACGGCACGCTGACCCGGGAGGCCTGGACCCATGTAGCCCATCTCACGGCCCCCCATGGCGTTCGGCTGTCCGGTGAGGGAGAAGGGACCACTTCCGGTGCGGCAGATCGCACCCGTCGCGAGATGAAGGTTGATCAGAGCGTTCGTGTTCCACGTTCCATGGGTGGACTGGTTCAGACCCATGGTCCAGCAGCTCATCCAATTGCCCGATTCGCCTATCCAGGTCGCTGCCGTCCGGATGTCGGCTTCCGGAATGCCCGTCCTCGCGCTGACCTGCTCGGGGGTGTAGTCGGCGAGGAAATCCTCCATCGCATCCCAGCCGTCGGTGAACTCGGCGATGAACTCAGGATCGGTGTACCCACCGGCGACGAGTAGGTGAAGCAGCCCGTTGAGCAAATCGAGATCGGTGCCGGGCGCGATCGCGAGGTGCAGGTGGGCTTTGTCCGCAGTCGCATTTCGGCGAGGATCGACGACGATCAGTTTCGCGCCCTGCTTGATGCGATCCATCATGCGGAGAAACAGAATCGGGTGGCAGTCGGCCATGTTCGCACCGGTGACGAGGAATACGTCGGCATTGTCGAAGTCCTCGTAGGATCCGGGCGGTCCGTCTGCCCCGAGAGACAACTTGTATCCGGTGCCGGCGCTGGCCATGCACAACCGAGAGTTCGATTCGATCTGATTGGTGCCGATGAAGCCCTTGGCCAGTTTGTTTGACAGGTACTGAGCTTCGATCGACATCTGTCCCGAGACGTAGAGGCCGAACGAGTCAGGTCCGTGCTCGTCGAGAATTGCCCGCAGCCTTCTGGCGGTTCGTTGGATTGTCGTCGGCGTGTCTACGTCTTCGAAGTCGTCGCCGCGTGTGGCGCGGATTCGGGCCGTCTCGAGCCGTCCCGGCGCGGCAAGCATGTCCGACGTGGTGGAGCCCTTGGTGCACAGCCGTCCGAAGTTGCTTGGGTGGGTCTTGTCACCGACGGATTTCACGACCGTGGCGGGTTCGTCGGGTCGCTTGCCGATCTGCAGGGTCATGCCGCATCCGACGCCGCAGTACGCGCACACCGTCTTGACGGTGTCCACGCCGGTCAGAGCAGTTCCTGTTCCCACGATGTCCACTGTCCTGAGATGAGGATTCGGGTCGATGACGCACCCGTTAGCCCGAGGTGACGTTGTCCTCACCGCCGGTGCGAGGCCCAGGTGAAGTTCGCTGTCGATCTCTTCATCAAAGCGGCAAAGCGGACATAGTGCCTGGTAGAGGCTTTGACCTTCGCGAGTACTCGTGCGAGAGTAGTCGCGTGTCGTCCATTCGCCTGTTCATTCTCGGCTCGCTCGCTCAGCGCGGTGAGATGCACGGTCATCAGCTCAGATTGCTTGCCGAGGAAGAGCGGGTCCAGATGTGGACCGACATCTCGGTGGGAAGTTTGTACGGCGCGCTGAAGCGGTTGCACGCGGAGGGACTGATAGCCGACGTGCGGACCGAGCAGGAGGGGAACTTCCCGGCTCGCCAGGTCTACGCCGTCACAGATTCTGGGCGTGCAGCGCTCGACACACTTAGACGCGACGGGTTGAGCAACTACGTCCTACGGCCCGATCCTTTCGACCTCGCTCTCACCAGGCTCGACCCAGAACGCCTCGAACTACTGCCCGAGGTCATCGCGACGCGTATCGCACTGTTGAAAGACCTGTTGCGCACGACCCGCGAAGCCAACGTCAGAGCAAGACCCCACCTGTCCCTGGCCGAAACGTTCGCCCTCGAACACCGCGAGAAGCGCCTCATGGCCGAAATCGACTGGCACGACAGCTTCGTCGACGCGCTACCCGACATCGTCGCGGACGAGCGCGCACGAACCCACTTTCCGATGCCGCAACACACGGAGGAACAACCCACATGACCGACACCAATTCTCGGGCGTCCGCGCCTGCCGTGGAAGTGCCACGGCGGGCATGGCAGGCGCTGATCGTGCTGCTTCTCGGCATGTTCATGGCGCTACTCGACACGACGATCGTCAACGTCGCGCTCCCCACCATCGAGACGAGTCTCGACGCGTCGGAGGCGACGTTGTCCTGGATCATCTCCGGCTACGCACTTGCGTTCGGCCTCGCACTCATACCCGCAGGCAAGGTCGGCGACCGCATCGGGCACAAGTGGGTGTTCTTCGCCGGTCTCGCGTTGTTCACTGTCGCGAGTTTCGCATGCGGATTGGCCCAGAACGACCTTCAATTGGTGATCGCGCGAATCGTCCAGGGTCTGGCAGGCGGCATTTTCGTCCCGGCGGTCACGGCGTTCATTCAGCTGCTGTTCCCTGGGCAGGTGCGAGGCAAGGCCTTCGCCATCATGGGAGCGGTCATCGGTGTGTCCACAGCGCTCGGACCGATCGCGGGTGGACTGATCATCGAGGCGTTCGGTGACGAGAACGGCTGGCGTGGCGTGTTCTGGGTCAACCTTCCGATTGGTGCGGTCGGTCTCGTCGCAGCAGCATTTCTCCTTCCGAAGCGTTCGGAGACCGAGGCTGTGCCCGACAGCGGAATCGACTGGGTCGGACTCTTTCTCGTCACTGCGGGCCTTGTCGCCCTGTTGGTTCCATTGATCGAGGGGCAGGACCAAGGATGGCCCACATGGACGTATGTGTCCATCGCGGCCGGGGCCGCGCTGATCGCTGCATTCGGCGCGTGGGAGGTCCGCTACACCAAGCGCGGACATAACCCGCTAGTTCCGCCGAAACTGTTCGCCCATCCCGCGTTCACCGGCGGCACGATCCTCGCTCTGGTCTACTTCGCGTCGTTCACCAGCATCTTCTTCACGCTATCGCTGTTGTGGCAATCCGGACTCGGTAACTCCGCGTTGTCATCCGGCGCTGTGATGCTGCCGTTCGCTGTCGGCAGCATCATCGCATCCTCGCAGAGCAACAAACTGACTCTTCGCCTCGGCCGAACGGTTCTGCTTCTCGGTACGTCCTTCGTCGCTGTCAGCCTGATCTGGATGTGGATCCTTCTCGCCACCACGGATCCAGCAGACCTCACGAACTGGAAACTGTTGGTGCCGTTGTTGATCGGTGGATTGGGCAATGGGGCGTTCATCGCACCTAACGCCCAATTCATCGTCGCCACAGTCGATCGTCAGGATGCAGGTGCCGCCAGCGGCGTTATCTCGACGATGCAGCGGATCGGCAGTGCAGTAGGAATTGCTGTCATCGGAAGCGTCCTGTTCGGATCTCTGAACATCACCGGACCCGACACCGTCGCAAACGAGTTCATGCACGCTGCGTCGGTTGCAATGTCGGTGAGTGCCGCCTTCGGCGTCGTAGCGCTGTTGCTCGTGTTCGCACTCCCGAAGCGGGTCGCCGCGCCCGGGCCGGCCAGAACGTGAAAGACGGCTAGTGCAGGCTGCGCTTGTGTGCCTCGACGACGGAAGTGGCCAGGGCGGCGATCTTGACGTTCATGTCCTGAGAGGTCTTGCGTAGCATCTCGAAGGCCTGATCGTCGGTGACGTCGTGCATCGCCATCAGCAGACCGATGGCCTTGCCGATTTCTCGGTTGCTTTCGAGTCCGCGCCGGAGCGTGTTCGCCTCCTCGCCCGAAATGATCGCCGAGACGGTCACTGCTGCGAAAGCCGTCAGCATGATGGCGTGATCGGCGGTGGACGAATCGAAGGCACCTGGGGTGTTGCTGAAGAGATTGAGCGCGCCGACCTTCTTCTGATCGAGCATCAAGCGAAAGCCCATCGCACCGCGTACCGGTGTCCGCGTCACGACCCCGCGGGCCAGAGCCGGCCACTGGCTCGGCTGGAGGAAGTCGGTCTCGATCTGGGCAGCTTCGCTTTCGATGGCGTCCAGGCACGGTCCCTCGCCGGTCGCCCTCTCGATGTCGTCGACCGTGCGGGCGACCTGATCGGTCGCAGCAACAGTGACGGGCTGGCCGCGGTTGACGAGCATCAAACTCGCGTGGTCACACCCTGGGACCAGGAGTGTCGCCGCCACGCAGATGGCGGTGTACACCTCGTCAGCCGTCGAACCCTTGTAGACGATGTCCGCCAGGGCAGCGAAGACGGTGGCCGGATCGGTCGATGGCGTCTCAGCCAGCCGAGAATCGTCATTCATGGATACTCCGATCGGTCGAGTGCGCTCGCATGAGCTGCCGGTGTGCGCCGCCCTTGACTCGAGAAGCTGCCTTCGAGGATCAAGGATACGCAGCGCTCACCTCACCCTGCTCACTCGCCCGCGCAGGGCGGTGCCGGTGCGTCCTCGGCGAACGGCTTTCCCGGAGGTTCGATGTACGCGGCATAGAGGACCACGGGAACAGTGCCGAGGTTGGTCCCCTCGTGTACGTGGTTGCCGTCGACCTCTTCGGCGACGATTTGCCCGGCAGGCGAGGACACCTGGGAGCAGTCGTGGAGTGTCCTCGTCAGAACGCCCTGCTCGACGTAGGCGTACACGGGACCGTCGTGATAGTGCCAACCGGTTGTTCCGCCAGGGGCAATGGTGATCTTACGAGCGGTGAAGTCGGTGCCTGCGATCGCGGAACTTCCGGGGAGCAGCGGGAACGACTCATGGGCCAGTGTCTCCGCTGTGACTCCCGACGGAGGAGTTGCGGTGGCCAACGCCGGTGAAAGCCCGGCCACTGCCACGCAGCAGATTCCGACTGTGCCGATCCTGGTGGTCATGGTCATCGAGTCTCGCCTCTCGTTAATCGGGCTCTGAGCCACCACAGACTAGAACGCACCCGACGCGACCGGGTGGGTATGAAAATTATTCACCCCCAAGGGCTGAGTAGCCTTCACGTTGTGGATGAATCAGCGGAAACCAGGGGCTTCGAATCTCACGCGTTCGAGTACGGCGTCGACGGTCCGAAAGTCATTCTTGCCGGAATCGACGGTTCCGAATCGTCGTGGAAGGCCGCGGCGTACGCGGCAGGGCTGTCGCGGCGTCAGGGGTCGCTCCTCGTCCTCGTCTACGTCCAACCCATCGCCACCGCGGCATGGGGTCAAGCCGGGATCTCGTTGGTGGAAACAGGTAAGGAGATCGCGGACGAACTGCTCGCGTACATCCGAAAGGCGACGGCGAACACCGACGTACCCAGATGGGAATTTCGCACTGCCACAGGCGATCCCTACAACGGAATCGTCGCCGTGGCCGAGGAACTACGCGCCGACGCGATCGTCGTGGGCGCATCGGAGCGCGCGGGGCACCGAATGTTCGGGTCGGTTGCAGTAAGGCTGGTCAAGACCGGACGTTGGCCGGTGACGGTGGTTCCGTGAAATCCGACTTCGGTGGGGCGGGCGGGGCTCGAACCCGCGACCAATGGATTATGAGTCCACGGCTCTAACCGACTGAGCTACCGCCCCATCTCGCGCTAGGCGAGCGGTTACGAATGCTACAACAATCACACCGCCGCGATGGTGACGGGGATACCGTTGAGGATTGCGTTGGCCGATACGGCGTCGACTTGCTGGGGATCGGTGATGTCGTTCGCACTTGCTCCGAGAACGGTCGAGGCAACCGACAGTTCGACACCCGCGCGCTGATGGCCGAATCCGTGCGGAATGCTGACCACGCCCGGCATCATGCGGTCGGTGGCCAGTACCTCGATCTCGATTGCGCCCGCTGCAGACGTCACGGACACCACTGATCCGTCCTCGATTCCGCGCGACAGAAGATCTTCCGGGTGCGCCAGCAGCTGGTGGCGCGGTTTTCCCTTGGTGAGTCTGGGAGCGTTGTGCATCCACGAGTTGTTGCTGCGTAGATGCCGGCGCCCGATCATCAGCAGCTGCCCCTCCGCGGGTACCTCGCTGGACGCCATGAGGTCGTGCAGTGCAGGCAGTTCGCCGACGATGACGTCCTGGACGAGTTGAATTCGCTTGTCGCGCGTACGTAGCTTCTGCGGGAGCCCAGGTCGGAGTGGACCGAGGTCGACGCCGTGAGGTGATTTCGTGAGCGCAGCGACGGACAGACCCTTCCGATGGCTGCGCAGAAGTAGGTCAATTGTGCGCTTCGGAGACAACCGCAGTCGTGCTTCCGCCAGAATGGATTTAGGCTTCAGGCGCGCGCGTAGCCCGCCCAGGGGCGAGTCGGACAACGCAGACTGGTAGCGAACACCGAGGTCGCGGAAGATCTCCCAATCAGCTCTGGCACCAGCCTTTTTCGCCAGTACGGCTGGAGCGAACTTGGCCGTGTTCCGCACGGCGAAGGAATGGAAGATGAGATCGTAGTGGTCGCGTTCGAGCGACATTGTCGGAGGCAGAATGACGTCGGCGTGACGCGATGTCTCGTTGATGTAGAAGTCGAACGACACCATGAAATCCAGGTCGGAGAAGGCTCGGTCGAGTTCCTCGCCACCCGGCATCGAGAGCACGGGGTTTCCGGATAACACAGCCATGGCGCGGACTTGTCCGTCGCCGGGTGTGGTCATTTCGTCGACCAACGTCGAACACGGGTACTCGCCCGCGAACTCGGGCAGATCGCGGACGCGCGAACGCCATTTGTCGAAGTGACCACGGCCTACGATCTTCTTCTCGATGAGATCGACGGCAGGATCGGTCAGCATCGCACCGCCGACTCGATCCAGATTTCCGGTGAGAATGTTGAGAACTTGAATCGCCCACTGGCACACGCTCCCGAACTGCTGCGTGGAGACACCCATCCGTCCGTACGCGACCGCTGCTTTCGCGTCCGCGAAACGTGTTGCGAGCGAAAGGATGTCCTCGGCAGCGATTCCGACGACGGGAGCGACCGCCGCGGGCGTGAAATCGGCAACGAGGGCGGCGATTTCGGTGGCCCCGTCGACGTAGTCGGCCACCCGGGTCTTTCCGGACTCCACGACCGCGTTGATCAACGCGAGCAGGAGCAGGGCATCGGTTCCCGGCCGCACGAAGTGGTGTTCGTCGGCGACGTCCGCAGTCTCGGTGCGGCGTGGGTCGATCACGACGAGCGTGCCACCACGCGCCTTGAGGTCGCGGACGCGGTGAGCGAAGTCGGGAACGGTCATCATCGAGCCGTTCGAGGCCATTGGATTGCCGCCGAGCACGAGGAAGAAGTCGGTCCGGTCGATATCCGGGATCGGCAACGCAAGCTGGTGGCCGTACAGCAGGTGATTGACGAGTTGGTGGGGGAGTTGGTCCAGCGACGTGGCCGAGTAACGATTTCGGGTCCGGAGCATCGACGTGAACGGGATTCCGTGCGTCATCGCACCGAGACTGTGCACGTTGGGATTGCCCTGATACACACCGACCGCGTTCGAGCCGTACTTCTTTCGTGTGGAGACGAGTCCGTCGACCACCAGGTCGTACGCTTCGTCCCACTCGATCTGCTGCCAACCGGTGGGAGTTCGACGGACGGGCTTGATCAAACGATCGGGATCGGCGTGCACGTCGATGAGCGACAGTGCCTTGGGGCAGATGTGACCGCGAGAGAGTGGGTCCTGCTTGTCTCCGCGGACAGAGGTAACGGTGTTGTTCTCGACCGTGAACTCGAGCCCGCACATGGCTTCGCACAGATTGCACGATCCGAACGTGACCGTCATAAGCAACTTCCCTTCGTCACCGCGAGCCTAGCGCGGGCGTGTTAGCAGGCCGGGCGGTATCGTTCACGTAGCGTCGGCCGCTCCGTCGACCACATCCGAAGAACTTCGACTGGGGACACTCATGAGCATTCGATCGACCGCACTTCGAGGTACCGCCGTCTTCGGCACAGTCGCTGCCGGTTCGCTGGTGTTCGGGGGTGTCGCGGCCGCAGCGCCGGCCGACACCGTCGTGAACACCCCGTGCTCGTTCTCCCAGATCGTCGCGGCGACGTACGAGATTTCACCCGAAGAGGGCGCCGCATTGGCGTCCTCGCCGCTCTCGTCGAGCTTCGCCGCGTTCCTCGCAGCACCGACCTGGCAGCGTCAGATCTTCCTCTCTTCCCAACCTGCCGTCGTCGACCGAGTCAACGCGTTCTTCGGTGGACCGGGTTCGGGCTTCGCGCGAACTGTCTTCGCGACATGCGAGCAGTTCTGATTTCGTTCCCACTCAATTTCTAGAACGTGTTCCAATTTTGTGAATCTGTGACTATCGTCGGTCTCACTGCAGTCCGCCCGAACGTCGGGCCGACTTTCGTGGAGGTGGCGAGTCGCGATGAAAACCAAAGGCGCTGTGCTGTGGGGTCTGAACGAACCGTGGTCGGTCGAAGAGATCGAGGTCGGTGACCCGGTAGCAGGTGAGGTTCAGATCCGACTCGAGGCCGCGGGAATGTGCCACTCGGATCATCACATCGTCACGGGGGCGACGCCTATGCCGTCGTATCCGGTCATGGGTGGCCACGAGGGGGCGGGCGTAGTCACCAAGGTGGGTCCCGAGGTGAAGACGTTGAAGGAAGGCGACCACGTCGTGCTGTCCTTCATCCCGTCGTGTGGCCATTGTCCCGCGTGTGCGAACGGCCACCAGAATCTCTGTGACCTCGGAATGGGCCTGCTGAGTGGAATGGCCATCAGTGACGGCACATTTCGAATCCAGGCACGCGGGCAGGACGTCATCCCGATGTGCCTGCTCGGAACCTTCTCGCCGTACATGACCGTGCACGAGACCTCCGCGATCAAGATCGACGACGACATCCCGTTCGATGTGGCATCGCTCGTCGGCTGTGGGGTACCCACCGGCTGGGGCTCGGCCGTGAACGTCGCCAAGGTGACGCCCGGTGAGACCGTCGTCGTCATCGGCGTCGGGGGCGTGGGGCTGAGTGCACTTCAAGGCGCCGTACAGTCCGGCGCGACCAAGGTCGTCGCCGTGGATCCTGTTGCGTTCAAACGTGATCAGGCGTTGAAGTTCGGCGCCACCCACGTATTTTCAAGCGCTGCCGAGGCGTTGATGCCTCTCATGGAGCTCACCCACGGCAAGATGGCGGAAAAGACGATCATCACCGTCGGGGAGATCAAGGGCGAGGACATCGAGGCCGCGCTGCTGCTGACGGCCAAGGCGGGACGATGCGTCGTCACCGGAATGGGCCGGATGGAGGACATGGACGTCAAGCTGAACCTGTTCCTGTTCACGATGCTCCAGAAGGATCTGCAAGGCGCAATATTCGGTGGCGGCAACCCGCGTCACGACATCCCGCTTCTGTTGTCGATGTACAAGAGCGGACAGCTCAACCTCGACGACATGATCACCAACACCTACACCCTCGACGACATCAACACCGGGTACCAGGACATGCTCGATGGCAAGAACATCCGCGGAGTCATCAAGTACACCGACGCCGATCGGTAGTGGAGCGTCGGCCGCGATCGCTTGAATGGTCCATTCATACGACCGGATAGCTAGCAGGTGCCATCCAAGCGAACGTAGCCATCGCTTGGATGGCACATCCATAAGATCAGATGGCTGGCGAGGTCCATTCAAGCGAAAGCACTAGGGTTGTCGGCGTGCACAGTTTGGATTTGATCGCTGGTTGGCCCGTGAACAATGCATCCGCGACGGTGGTGTCGAGTGCAGGGGTGGTCGACAGCTACGGCGATCTGGATCGGGTCTACGAACTCGCATCGGTGACCAAGCTTCTCGTCGCGTACGCGGCCCTGGTCGCGATCGAGGAGGAGGCCATCGAGCTGGACCAGCCCGCAGGTCCGGCCGGGGCCACCGTCCGCCATTTGCTCGCGCATACATCCGGCCTGGCGTTCGGTGAGCAAAAGATACAGGCAGATCCGGGAACCAAGCGGATCTACTCGAGCGCAGGCTTCGAGGTGCTTGCCGACAAAATCTCGGAGGAGACCGGAATCTCGTTTCCGACGTACCTCGACGAGGCGGTGTTCCAACCGCTCGGGATGGTGAATTCCTCGCTGCCTGGATCTGCCGGACACGGCGGACGATCATCGGCGTCGGATCTGACGGCTTTCGCCGCCGAACTACTCGCACCGAAACTAATACAACCCTCGACTTTGGCCGACGCCACCACGGTGCAGTTCGACGGATTGGCAGGCATCCTGCCCGGATACGGGTCGCAGAAGCCCAACGATTGGGGACTGGGGTTCGAGTTGCGCGACGGCAAGACGCCACATTGGACCGGCGCCGACAACTCTCCGCGGACGTTCGGCCATTTCGGCCAATCGGGAACTTTCCTGTGGGTCGATCCCGAGGTGGGACTGGCCACCGTCGTGTTGACCGATCTTGCATTCGGCGAGTGGGCGAAACCGCTGTGGCCGGAGCTTTCCGACGAGATTCTGCACAATAACCCCAGCTGAACGCACAAATAACGTGAGTGCACTGGCGCAACAGGGGTAACTCGGGGCACACTAGTACACGAACACGCAGTACGGCAGCATCCAAGCGCACGTGTCGAGGTCGTTGGGGAAGACGTCCCTCGTCGAAGCTGGAGGTGTTGAAGTATGCGCGCATCGAATCAATTCGCGGATGCGACGTCGGGTGTGGTGTACATCCACTCGTCGCCTGCTGCGTTGTGCCCGCACGTCGAATGGGCGCTGTCCGATGCCCTCGATTGCCGCGCGAACCTCAAATGGTCCGCGCAGCCGTCGTCGGACGGTCAGCTCCGTGCGACGAGCAACTGGGTCGGTCCGGTCGGAACCGGGGCGACGCTCGCGGGAGTCCTTCGCTCGTGGCAGATGCTGCGGTTCGAGGTGACGGAGGACGCCAGCGAAGGCGTGGACGGCGAGCGGTTCGCGCACGTTCCAGGCCTGGGTCTGTGGAGGGGTTCGACGAGCGCGAACGGCGACGTGATCCTGGGCGAGATGCGCCTCAAGGCGATGATCGACGGCAACTCCGGCAACTTGGCTGCCGAGATCGAGCATGCTCTCGGAAGCAGTTGGGACGAGGCGTTGGAGCCGTACCGCACCGGCGGTGGCGGCGCCGAAGTGACGTGGTTGAGCCGCCACGCCGGCTGACAGGCAACTGTCGTCACCGTAGGGTCGCTCCGGTGGCTGCGCTCCTGCATCCGGTACCGTCGAGCCGTGCCAGGGTAGGCATGCGGGTTGGTACGTGTGGAATGGGTGGTTCTTTTGTTGTCGACCGGTAAGGTCATTCGTTTCGACGAGTTCAAGGGATACGGTTTCGTGGCTCCCGACGAGGGCGGCGAGGACGTGTTCATCCACGTCAACGATCTCGACTTCGACAAACGCCTCCTCGCACCAGGCGTTCGTGTCGAATACGTCGCCGAAGAGGGCGATCGCGGCCTCAAAGCTGCGCAGGTGCAGATCATCGACTCACCGAAGCCAGTGACACGCGCCGCGGTTCCTGCCGTCGTTCAGGACGCGGAAACGACGGAGTACGACGACGTCGTCTGCGATGTTCTCTCGCTTCACGATTTCTCGACCGAGCTGACCGAAGGTCTGCTGCGTGCCAATCGTGTTCTGACGGCCGAGCAGATCCTCGACATTCGTCAGGTCGTCGTCCGAATCGCCCAGTCACACAAGTGGCTCGAAGGCTGACACGGACCGAAACAACTGTGCCCCGGTGACCGAAGTCGCCGGGGCACAGACGTTTCAGCGTGAGATCACAGCGGAATGTTCTTGTGATGTCCGCGGAGCGCGGGAGCCGACGCCAGCGCTTTCGCGACGATCGAACGAGTTTTCGCCGGATCGATGACCTCGTCGACGACGCCGATCGCAACGGCACGGTCGACTCCGCCGGCGATGGTTTCGTGCTCCACCGTCAATCGATCGTGGAGAGCCTCGCGCTCGTGCTCCGGTGCCGCGGCCAGAGCCTTCTTGTGCAGAATTCCGACGGCAGCCTTGGCGCCCATCACGGCGACCTCGGACCCCGGCCACGCGTAGACCGCGGTCGCACCGAGAGCGCGTGCATTCATCGCGATGTACGCGCCGCCGTAGATCTTGCGCGTCACCAGCGTGACACGAGGAACCTTCGCCTCGGCGAACGCATGAAGAAGCTTCGCCCCGCGGCGTACGACGCCTTCCCACTCCATGCTCACTCCGGGGAGGTAGCCGGGGACATCAACGACTACGACGAGCGGGATTCCGAAGGCGTCGCACAGACGAACGAATCGTGCTGCCTTCTCTGCACTTTCGGAGTTGAGGCACCCTCCGAGGCGAATCGGGTTGTTGGCGATAACGCCGACGGTCCTGCCACTCAGACGTCCCAGTCCGATGACGATGCTGCGCGCCCAGCCACCCTGGAACTCCTCGAATGTCGATTCACCTTCGACATTGTCGAGCAGTTCGTGGATCACCGGGTGCACGTCGTAGGCGCGACGGTTCGACTCGGGAAGCAGTGCCTTCAGGTCGGTGTCACCGTGTTCGGCGGCCGCGAGATCGAATGTGCCTTGCTCGCTGAACATCGACACGAGCCGACGTGCGCGGGTGAGGGCGTCGAGCTCGTCGTCGGCGACGATATGGCAGACGCCGGACTTCTTGTGGTGGGTGTCCGGCCCACCGAGCGACTCCATGTCGACCTGTTCACCGGTGACACTGCGAACCACGTCGGGTCCGGTCACGAACACGCGTCCCTCGGGAGCCATGATGACTACGTCGGTCAAAGCGGGACCGTACGCGGCGCCACCGGCTGCGAAACCGAGGACTACGGAAATTTGTGGAACGAGGCCCGATGCGCGAACCATGGCCTCGAAGACCAACCCGACAGCGTGGAGGGCTTCTACGCCCTCGGCCAGGCGGGCACCGCCGGAATGCCAGATTCCGACGATCGGTGCCTCACGGTCGATTGCGACGTCGATGGCGTTCACGATGTGCTTGCACCCGTCGACTCCCATTGCGCCGCCCATGACGGTGGCGTCGGAGCAGTAGGCGACGGTGTGGACACCGTCGATATCGCCGGAGGCGGCGAGGAGACCGGATTTGTCACGGTCGTGCAGCGGAACCATGGTTCCGCTGTCGAAGAGTTTTTCGAGGCGCGCGAGCGGGTCGCGGGGATCGGTGTACGAACCCGAGCGGGTGGCGGGGGACAGGATGGTCATCGCGTTCTCCTTCTGCGTGCCCCGGTAAGGGCGTTCCCCGAGCGAAAGCGAGACGCTTTCGCTCGGGGTTCGAGTGCTCCGTAGCTAGGCAGCCACCGACAAGCGGTGATCAGGCCTTGCCGAAGGCGAGCGCGACGTTGTGCCCACCGAATCCGAACGAGTTGTTGATCGCGTAGTCGATCTGTCCGACGCGGGCTTCACCCTTGACGACGTCCAGGTCGATCTCCGGATCCTGGTTCTCCAAATTCAGCGTGGGAGGAATGATTCCCTCGCGCACTGCAAGCACCGTCAGCACCGATTCGAGGGCGCCGACTGCGCCGATCGAGTGGCCGAGAGCTGATTTCGGTGCGTAGACCGCAGCGTGGTTGCCGACGGCCTTGTTGATTGCGAGCGCCTCGGCGGTGTCACCGATCGGTGTCGCCGTTGCGTGCGCGTTCACGTGCGTGATGTCGGACTTCTGCAACCCTGCGGTCTCGATAGCCCTCTTCATTGCACGAGCTGCGCCCGAACCTTCCGGGTCGGGTGCCACCAGGTGGAAGCCGTCGGAAGTGATTCCTGCGCCGAGCAGGCGAGCGTGGATCGTGGCTCCGCGAGCCTTGGCGTGCTCTTCGGTCTCGATGACCATGAGCGCACCTGCCTCGCCGAACACGAATCCGTCGCGATCCTTGTCGAACGGACGCGACGCACCCTTGGGGTTGTCGTTGTTGGTACTCATCGCGCGCATCATCGAGAAGCTCGCGATCGGCACCGCATCGATGTATCCCTCGACGCCACCGGTGACGACCATGTCGGCGTCGCCCATGACGATCATTCGCCATGCGTGTGCGATGGCTTCCGATCCAGAGGAACACGCCGATACGGGCGTGATGACGCCTGCCTGTGCCTTGAGCTCCAAACCGACGACCGCAGCGGGGCCGTTCGGCATGACCATCTGAACTGCGAGCGGGGAGACCTTGCGGTAGCCGCCTGCCTTCATCTTGTCGTTTGCCTCGATGAGCGAATCGCCGCCGCCGAGTCCGGTTCCGATGGAGACACCGAGACGGATCGGGTCCACCTCGGGGCTACCGGCGTTCTTCCATACCTCGCGGCCGAGCACGGTGGACAACTGCTCCACATAGCTCAGACGACGGATCTCGACTCGACTGAGCAGAGTCGTCGGGCTGACCGCAAGGTGGCCGCCGATTCGAACGGGAAGGTCGTACTCGGCGACGAAATCGTCTTCCAGTACTCCGATCCCGCTCTCGCCGTTCAGCAGACCCTTCCACGTGGCGTCCACATCACCGGCGATGGACGTGGTCGCAGCGAGGCTGGTGACGACGACACTCGGGAAGCGTCCGTTGGCTGTGGATGGGTTGGTCACGGTTCGACTCACTCGCTCGCGGAGTCGTCGAGCTTGGCCTTGATTGCCTCTGCGGCTTCGGGGTTCTCCGCTTCGAGCTTCTGGATGTACGAGACGGCGTCGCCGACGGTGCGCAGACCTGCGAGGTCCTCGTCGGGGATCTTCACGCCGTACTTGTCTTCGGTCTGAACTGCGATCTCGACCATGGAGAGCGAGTCGATGTCGAGGTCGTCCACGAAGGACTTGTCGATGGTCACCTCGGAGGGCTCGATGCCCGTGACCTCCTCGATGATCTCTGCAAGTCCGGCGATGAGGTCTTCCTGGCTGGCCACTTGAGTGGCTCCCTTCTTTTCGGTGATCGGCACGTCGTGAATCGACGTGTCGAAGTCATGGTGCTGATCCTGCAGTTTCGGCGTCGTTCTCTACGCCAGATGCTCGCCCTCGTGGAAAGTGACGGCACCTCGGACCCGTGGACAGTCGATCCACGGGAAGTATTCGGAGCTGTCAGATCAGCTCGGCGAGGGCTGCGATGTCCTCTGGCTTCTTCAGACCCAGGGTCGGTGTGCCCTTGAGCTCGCGCTTGGCAATTCCGACGAGTGCGCCGGCCGGCGGCAATTCTGCCACGGCGGAGACCGCGTGCTCGCGCAGAGTCTTGGTGCACAGGTCCCACCGCACAGGCTTGGTCACCTGGGCGGCAAGTTTGGTCAGGGCGTCGCTACCCGACGTCACCGGCTGACCGTCGGAGTTCGACAGCAACGTGCGGACCGGATCGGACGGCGTGATCGCTGCGGCTGCCGCCGCGACCGCGTCCTGCGCCGGGGTCATGAATCGAGTGTGGAACGCTCCTGCAACCGGGAGGGACCGCACTCTGGCCTTCTCCGGTGGGTTCGCTGCCAGTTCGGCCAGCGCAGTCTGCAATCCGGCAGCCACGATCTGACCGGCAGCGTTGATATTGGCCGGTTCGAGGCCGAGCTCGGTCAACCGAGCGAGGACGACGGTCTCGTCGCCGCCGAGGATCGCCGACATGCCGGTGGGTTCGAGAGCGCATGCCTTCGCCATCTCGGCGCCGCGCACGGCTGCCAGGGTGACGGCCTCATCGGAAGATATGACGCCTGCAATGGCGGCTGCGGCGAGTTCACCGACCGAGTGACCGGCGATGATCGTGTCTTCGGGGAGAATTCCTTGTCCGGCGATCTCTTCGAACGCGAGCAACGCCGCGGCGACGACGAGGGGCTGTGTCACCGATGTGTCGGTGATTTCCTCCGCTGTCGCCGTGGTGCCGAGGCGAGCCAGGTCGAGTCCTGACGCCTTCGACCACAACGCAACACGGTCGGCCGCTCCGGGCAGTTCGAGCCACGGCACGAGCATTCCGGGTGTCTGGGAGCCCTGGCCGGGCGCAAGCAACGCAATCACATCGTTAAGAGAACACCGTGACGGCCTGTTTCGGAGATGTCGCTCTCGATGAACTCTCGGCACGCAATTTGTAGGGTTCCCACAATCACCCTTGTGGGGCGCCCGCATCGTCCCAATCGCTACCTGCGTTACGTGACCACTTCTCCGAATGTGACGTGTGTGATCTGTGGGGCAGGATAGTGCGGTTCGTGATGAGTTCGAGTCAATCGACCTACCGTCGCCGCGACCCGAAGCACGTACGCATCACGGGATGACGTCGGGTCTCGCCCTGTGACTTCTGCGATTCTTTTCAAGCGATAACGGACAGTATTTGGATGAACAAACAGCTGACGCGCACAAGTTTCTACTGCGCCCCCACAATCGAGGTAGGCATCGAGGGTGTCGGCGAGGCCGGAACCGGCTGCGGACAGCGGAACGACGAGTATGTCGTTGAGTGCGGCTATCGCAGCCGAATCGCCCAGCAGCGCGCGCTCCGGGAGCAACTCGCCGGCGTGTACGGGACGCGGTGCGCCTCTCCACCCCGCCACCGCCTGCATCCCGGCGAATGCCTCGACCGCACTCGAATGGGCAGCGCCCAGTGTTCGTGTGGTCGGTCCGATCACCACAGGGCCGTCGGAGAAGTTGCGCAGCATGTCGTCGAGAAAGGAGTTGCTCGCGGCGTCGTCGGATAGTTGGCCGCTGACGACCATCACCAATCGGGTCCCCTGCACGACGGCGAGAGCGGCCCGTCCGTGCTTCTGCGCAACCGCGTGCACTGTTCCGACCACGGAGACCCCTTGGTCGTCCGGTGGTGTGCCCACGAGCACGGTGGCGGGTGCGGTTGCGTCCCAGTTGAGGGTTGCCGCCCGCGACAGCATGTCGGACCCGGTGTCGCCTCGAACGACGGCGTCGACGACCAGTGCTTCGAGGCGCGTGTCCCACGCGCCTCGCGATTCCGCAGCGCTGGCGTACACCGATGCCGCTGCGAACCCCAGCTCGCGCCCGTAGCGAAGTACAGCCTCGGTCAGTGCGACGAGCTGCTGGTCGTTGCGAGCCAACGCCGGGAGCCACTGCTCGAAGAACTCCATCGCGACACGAACCATATCCACCGTCTGACGAAGCGTCAGTCGCCGCGCGAGGTCCTGCGGGATCACCTGAAAGGCGTCCAAGCTGAAACGGATGTCGCTCTGGGGATTCTTGAGCCACTCCAGGAAGTTGTCGACGGCCGTCTGGATGAGCAATTGAACACTCGCGCGCTGCGCGGCATCGAGTCCGCCGAAAAACGGCAGCTGGTCCTGCATTGCCGTGACGGCTTCGGTGGAGAGCCTGCCGGAGAACTGCTTGACACGCCGAAGCAAGGCGTCGGGAAGTGGGTCGCGCTTCTGCCGTGGTGGTGTCAGTGCTTTCCCGGGGAGGTGGACTTCGTTGTCGGTGATGTAGTTCTCGCGGTCGGCGCTGGGGTGCGCACCGTCCACCGGATTGTCGACCATGGTGAAAAACCTACGCCCGCCCACTCGGGTCCGGGGATGTGGACACGAATGGACGGGCGTCGATCGTCATCGAAAAGGTTACGCGGAACCGGTATCGGCGAACGATGTCGGAGCTGCGCGGACGTCGTCGATCTTGTACTTGTCCGCGGCCTCGACGGCCTTGGACTTGTCGATCTCACCGGACTCGGCCAGCGCAGCGAGTACTGCGACGACGATCGATTCGGCATCGACGTTGAACACGCGGCGAGCCGCGGGACGGGTGTCGGAGAACCCGAAGCCGTCGGTGCCGAGCGTGACGTAGTCACCGGGAACCCACTGCCGGATCTGATCGGGAACGGCACGCATCCAGTCGGATGCGGCCACGACCGGCCCTGCCGCGTTCGCCAGCGCGGTCGTCACGAATGGAACGCGCTTCTCGGAACCTGGGTTGCGCAGTGCTTCCTTCTCCGCCTCGACACCGTCGCGGCGCAGTTCACCCCATGAGGTGACCGACCAGACCGCGGACCGGACGCCCCACTCGTCGAGCAGCAACTCGCGAGCCTTGCGGGCCGACACGAGTCCCACGCCGGATGCCAGAAGCTGAGCCTCGGGCCCGTCGCCGTCCTGCGGTGCCTCGAACCGGTAGATGCCCTTGAGGAGCCCCTCGACATCGAGGTTCTCCGGCTCCGCCGGCTGTACGTACGGCTCGTTGTAGAGGGTGATGTAGTAGAAAATGTTCTCTCCGCCGAAGCCTTCTACGCCTTCGGTACCGCCGTACATACGACGTAGGCCGTCCTTGACGATGTGGGCGATCTCATAGGAGAACGCGGGATCGTAGGCAACGGCAGCAGGGTTGGTCGAGGCCAACAAGAGCGAGTGACCGTCGGCGTGCTGGAGACCCTCACCGGTGAGCGTCGTACGCCCTGCCGTGGCGCCGAGGACGAATCCGCGTGCCATCTGGTCTGCCGCCGCCCACAGGCCGTCACCGGTGCGCTGGAAGCCGAACATCGAGTAGAAGATGTACAGCGGGATCATGACCTCGCCATGGGTGGCGTAGGACGTGCCGACAGCAGTGAACGACGATGTCGACCCTGCCTCGTTGATGCCTTCGTGCAGGATCTGCCCGACCGAGCTCTCCTTGTAGGCGAGCATGAGTTCGGAGTCCACCGAGGTGTAGAGCTGACCGTTGCGGTTGTAGATCTTCAGCGACGGGAACCACGAGTCCATACCGAACGTGCGGGCCTCGTCGGGGATGATCGGCACGATTCGGTGGCCGATCTCCTTGTCGCGAAGCAGTTCCTTCATCACGCGCACGAGCGCCATCGTGGTGGCGACTTCCTGCTTGCCCGATCCCTTACGGAGGGTCTTGTAAGTGTCGTCGCCCGGCTGCGGGAGCGGCTTGACGTCGACGCGGCGCTCGGGGACGAATCCACCGAGCTTGTTGCGACGATCGAGCATGTACTGAATCTCGGGAGCGTCCGCACCGGGGTGGTAGTACGGGGGCAGGTACGGATCCTTCTCGAGCTCCTCGTCGGAGATCGGGATGTGCTGCAGATCGCGGAAGGTCTTGAGATCGTCCAGCGTCAGCTTCTTCATCTGGTGCGTGGCGTTACGACCCTCGAAGTGCTTACCGAGCGTGTAGCCCTTGATGGTGTGCGCCAGGATGACCGTCGGCTGGCCCTTGTGCGCCATCGCGGCCGCGTACGCGGCGTGCACCTTGCGGTAGTCGTGGCCACCGCGCTTGAGGTTCCAGATATCCCCGTCGGACAAATCCTTGACGAGCTCCTTGGTGCGTGGGTCGCGCCCGAAGAAGTGATCGCGGACGTAGCCGCCGTCGTTGGCCTTGTACGTCTGGAAGTCGCCGTCGGGCGTGGTGTTCATGAGGTTGACCAGTGCGCCGTCGCGGTCTGCGTGCAGCAGTGCGTCCCACTCGCGACCCCATACGACCTTGATGACGTTCCACCCGGCGCCGCGGAAGAACGACTCGAGTTCCTGAATGATCTTGCCGTTGCCGCGAACCGGACCGTCGAGGCGCTGGAGGTTGCAGTTGACGACGAAGGTCAGGTTGTCGAGGCCTTCGGTGGCGGCGACGTGTGCGAGGCCGCGCGATTCCGGCTCGTCCATCTCACCGTCGCCGAGGAACGCCCACACGTGCTGGTCGGTGGTGTCCTTGATGTTGCGGTCGCTGAGGTAATGGTTGAAGCGCGCCTGGTAGATGGCGTTCATCGGACCGAGGCCCATGGACACCGTCGGGAACTCCCAGAAGTCCTGCATCAGGCGAGGGTGCGGGTACGACGGCAGTGCGCCGCCGTCGTCGGCGTGGCTGTACTCCTGACGGAAGCCGTCCATGCGCTCGGCTGGGATGCGGCCTTCGAGGAACGCGCGTGCGTAGATGCCGGGGGAGGCGTGGCCCTGGATGAAGATGTGGTCGCCGCCGCCCGGGTGATCCTTGCCGCGGAAGAAGTGGTTGAAGCCGACCTCGTAGAGGGCCGCAGAGGATGCGTATGTCGAGATGTGGCCGCCGACGCCGACGCCCGGGCGCTGCGCGCGGTGGACCATGATCGCGGCATTCCAGCGAATCCACGCGCGGTAGCGGCGCTCCATGGCTTCGTCGCCGGGGAACCACGGCTCGTTCTCGGTGGGGATGGTGTTGACGTAATCCGTCGAGGTCAGGGACGGCAATGCGACGCGGCGTTCGCCGGCGCGCTCGAGCAACCTCAACATCAGATAGCGAGCGCGCGCTGGGCCCGACCGCTCGAGGAGACCGTCGAAGGATTCGATCCATTCGTTGGTCTCGTCATTGTCGATGTCGGGAAGGTACGACGCGACACCCTCACGGATGACGCGTACCCGACCATCGGAGCTGGTAGGCCCGCTCGATTTGCCGGCAGTCTGTGTGTTCTGCCGACCGTCCTGGTTCAACTCGGACAACGTGTGTACTCCTCAAAGTGGCGGTCGCTCGGTGCGGCGGCCGTTCCATGTATCTCGCACTCTGTGACGGCGAGCTACGTTCCTCGGTTCGGTGATTCTCCTCAATCCTCCTACATATGTTTCCTGGAGGTAGTACAGAGTCCCAATACCCACCAGTAGAAATTTATGTACGCAATTTCGGCGCGGTCAGCTTGCGGATGCGGCGAAAACACTGTTCGCTTGCACTACTTCACCCACTATGCAAGGAGGTCACCACCGTGGTCGCCGCGGCGGACGCTCAGAACTACGCTCAGAAACTTGGAATCACCCGCGACTTGGTCGTTCAGGAGCTGGGCTGGGACGAGGACACAGACGACGATCTGCGTGCGGACGTAGAGGACACCATCGGCGGTGAAACTGCCGACGAAGACTCCGACGAAGTCATCGACGTGGTGTTGCTCTGGTGGCGCGATGGCGACGGTGATCTTGTCGACGCACTGATGGACGCCATCGGTCCTCTCTCCGACGATGGATTCGTGTGGGTGCTCAGTCCCAAGACCGGCCTTCCAGGGCATGTCGAGCCGAGTGAGATTGCCGAATCGGCGCCGACCGCAGGGTTGACGCAGACATCGGCCGCGAATCTCGGTGAGTGGATCGGCAGCCGACTGGTTCAGCCGAAGACTCGGGCCACCAAACGGTAGGGACACCTCGAACAGAAAGACGGATTCGATGCCACTCGAGGTGGGTGCACAGGCACCCGACTTCACCCTCAAGGATCAGAACAACCAGGAAGTGACACTCTCGTCCTATCGCGGCGAGAAAAATGTCCTGCTGGTCTTCTATCCACTTGCCTTCACCGGCACGTGCCAGGGTGAGCTGTGCAAGGTTCGCGACGAGCTACCCAAGTTCGAGAACGACGACACAGCCATCTTGGCCATCTCGGTCGGACCACCGCCCACACACAAAATCTGGGCGGCCGAGCAGGGGTACACCTTTCCGCTCCTGTCGGACTTCTGGCCGCACGGTTCGGTCGCGCAGGCCTACGGGGTTTTCAACGAAGGCGCAGGCTTCGCCAACCGCGGAACATTCGTCATCGACAAAGCCGGAGTCATCCGGTTCGCCGAGATGAATCAGCCGGGCGAGGCGCGGGACCAGTCGGCATGGGAAACAGCATTGGCAAGCGTGTAAGCGTTTGACCTGCGGAATTGGAGATCCGGCGCCGACACGATAAATTTCTCCAAGCGATCCGGTGGTGAAAGCCACCGGTTCTCGGGCGTATAGCTCAGCGGTAGAGCTCTGGTTTTACACACCAGCGGTCGGGGGTTCGAACCCCTCTGCGCCCACCCTGGTCACAGGGGTTGTTGACCCTGATTTGGCCCAATCGGCAACGAAGTTTTATCACGTTTTGTCACAAGTGATCCGTAACTCGTTGCAGCGGCGATCAGCGCATAGGGCTGGTTGTGGACATATCGCGCCATCGTGAACGCAGCAGTCGCGTGGCCCAACCAGGCAGAAACCGTTGGGATCGGCACACCGTTGAGGATCATCAGCGTGGCGCATGTATGTCGTTCGTCGTGAAGGTTGATGACGGGAACGCCAGCACGGGCGCACGCGGCTTTCCAGCGATCGGTCAGGTAGTCGGGGTACACCAGATCGCCCAGCTCATTCACAGACACATGGCCGCTGTCACGGTATCTGTCACGGTATCTGTCACGAGCCTGTGACTTCTCCTGGCGTTGTACCGCTCGGGCATGAAGCGAAGACGAGTAGACAGGATCGGGGATCGGCAGGTCGCGCTTTGACCGATTGAGATCTACAAGTACGCAGTCGGTGGCACAGTCACGAAAGACCAACTGCTGAACCTGTTCCGTCCTTACGGCATCGAGAACTTGTTCGTCGGTGACGCTCGCTATGACACATCAGTAGAAGGTCTAGCGCAGGCATTCGCACCAGTATGGGCAAAGATGTTTTCCTAGCTTAAGAAACTCCACGACCAGGCCTGAAAGAGATCAACGGTGGTTATAAGTTCCGACTAGACGGTGGCCGCTTCGTAACAACTGAGGAGAAGAAAAACCCACTTCTTACTGAGATCGTTGCGCACGACTACTACAACTACCAAATCTTAATGCCTGAAGCGTTCTACTTAATCAAGAATGCAGTAGTGTTAGTAGGCGACCATGGGGAACTAACCGTACTAAGCGCAATCGTTCACGATCAGACTGAATACAAAACTGGCGACGAGTTCGAGGGCCCCGACAAAGTTGTCGCTGACCTGATCGCCGCTGGTGCGCTGAAAGATCCGAACGCGAAAAACGATTCAGGAGACCAGCGATCTAAACGAAGCGGAAGCCCAGGCCCAGGAACTACGTGGTGGTGCGGAGAAAGAGCTATGACGCCAAGGCGGAAGCAGCAAAGATCCTCGACGACGCGAAGACCGAAGCCGACAAAATCAAGGCGGAGGGCCAGGCAGCAATCAAAGCTCCACAGGACACTGCGGTGAACGGCGCACAAACCAAACTGTCCATTTCAGCGAAATAGACAAAGATAACGAGCAAATTGTAGGAAGCCGGAAGCGGCCTCCTATTCTGTGTGTCTCAATAAGGCGAATGCCCTCAGTTCACATACATACTTCGGAGATCTGGTACCCACTCACGATCGGATTGCCCACGTGACATCATGCGTACCCACTCTCCGCCGCCGTGCCGGTCTGCGTTAAATGTGTACATGCCCTGCACACCCGCGTTGTTCAGTGTGGTTGTTTTAAATTCTATTACCATCGAAGGTAGGCCATTGGGATCCGTACCTTTAAAGATAGTTTCGTAGAATAAGTCGGACGAACTTCGCACTTCGCTCTTAGTGACTACAACGGTACCGTTGTCAATCTTACTCATGGAACTCTCGAACCCGTTCGAGGACTCGTGATTAAACGACGCTACTGCTTTCTTGGCGTCAGACTTGTTGGGCGATGTTGTCGTTATGTATTCGAGTAGCGAGTGCCTGTCGATTATCTGCTGAGCGGTATTATCGACACTAGGCGCTACGAGCGGACCCAACTGACCGGCTCCCGTCGACGCGAGTGCTCGGTTCAATTCATCATACTTTGCTTGAACGTCCTCATTGATAAAGTCGGCGCTGTACTCAATTTGGTCTCGCTTTGACGCTGAGATGAAGTAAGTATCCGGATCCATTCCGCTTAATTCTGGCGTTGCGCCTCCGTCGTACGAATAGCGGTCGGATTCTGGCACTAGGTCTGGGTTGTAGTAGTCCTCTCCATCGGCTGCTGCTGGCGTTTCAACGGCATCCGTTTCGAAGAAGTCTCTACCCACTACTGGAACGGAGGTAAGTCGCGCTTCATCGCTTTCGAAATCTATCGCATCGCGGACGTCACCGTAATAGCTGACTACTTGATATGTTAGAAGGCTAACTCCGACCAGGCTGACCACCGCGATGCCGCCAATTACCTGAACGGAACGTTTCTTGTGCCAGACCGGCCTTCTCGCCTGGCCGAGATGACGCGGAGAATCGGTCGGCGGGCTACTATCGCTCACGTGAAGCCTCTCTTGCATGGAACTTTCCGACGCGTAATGTACCGTGCGGGTCAAAGTTGGGCAATCGTTCGGATGACGGACAGGCAACCAGCGGCACAAGTATGTTAGCGAATCGAATAATGTGCAAAATTGGAAGTAGATGACATTCGACAACCACGTCAAACTACTGATCGGCACAGTCCAAATCCCTCCATCCCCATCGACAGTGGGTTAGAACTTCACGTTGATGCCAGGTGACGGTGTAGCTTCAAGCCGAACATGCCCGTCACGGTCTTACCTGACATCGTAGATCTACCGACTCACGACAACTCCGAGGTCGGCTACTACGCTCCGCAGATGGCGATCAATTGACGATCACCCGCTCACAAGAAGGCAGCAACGCACTGCAGGTGGCCGCTGGCTGGAAGGTCATAGCTGGTATTACTGAAAAGACGCTGACTGACATCGAGAATGCAGGACAGGATTGACCCTCAGTCCGCGAGGCAAGAGGTTGGATTCCGTCCCAGAGTTGTCGCATCTCACGTGACACGTATCGCCCCCCGGCTAGCTGCATTCCAGCTCAGGGCCTCGGGAACTGGCCAATGGGCGTCTTGTATTGGGCCTACACAACACCGGTCGAGGGTCGAACCCCTCTGCGCCAACCACGTTCGCATTCCGCGTTGTGGCCAGCCTGTCGAACACGGCTGTGCGTCAGGACGCCGTCGTACCGGCGATCCGATTCGCCAGTGCCGCACCGGACTCGATGAATCGCTTGCGGCCCAACGTCGTGAACGAGCGATCGTCGGACAGGAACGCAGATGCGAAGGTTTCGATCTCCGCGATCATGGCGACTGCGACGACGCTTGCTTCGGCAGCGGTGATCTTTCCCCGCGCCTTCTTGGCTGCGGACCCGAGAATCGGTATGAGTTCCAGTGCGTTGCCGCGCCGGATCGCCTCGACTTGCTGGCTTGCACCGCGTGATTGAACGAAGTAGACGAGTGCGCTGGTTCGATTGTCGGACAGCCACTTCACGAACGGTTCTACGAGAGAGCCCATGCTGCGGGAAGGAGCTACCACCTCCGCCGCTATCCGCTCGATCTCCGCCACATACTCGGCTGCGAACTCGCGAAGCCCTTCGAGCAGAATCTCCTCGCGCGAAGGGTAGTGATAGTAGATCGCTGCCGACGTCATGTCCGCGGCTGCCGCGATGTCCGCAACCGTCACGGAATCGACGGGCCTCGACGCGAACAACTCGAACGCCGTCTCGACGATGACTCCACGCCGCGAGGGACGGTGCGCTGGTCGCTTCACTGATGCCGACATTCACTCTCCTAGGACTTCGGTCATGCAACACTAGTGCTTTGCGTAAACGAGAGGGTGAGGCGTCGAGGTGAGCGAGCAGGGGGCGAACGGTCAGGTGGGAAAGAAGTCACCGCACAGGCCGTCACGGCGGCAGGAGATCGTCGACGCCGCGATCCGCGTTTTCGCGGCGAAGAGTTTCTCCGACGCGAGTATCCAGGACGTGGCGCTGGAATCCGAGGTCGTGCCGTCCGCGGTGTACTACCACTTCGCAGGTAAGGACGAGCTGTTCGAGCTGGCGATGCGCCGCGTACTCGACATGGTCAACGAAGTCGTGGCCCACGTTCGTGCACAAGAAGATGCCGCGACCCGCGATCCCTCTCTCGAAGACGTCATCGTCGCTGTGTGGGGGTGGGTCGAAGCGCATCCGAACGAAGCACGCCTGCTGCACTACCACCTGCCCGGTGCCACTGCCGAAGCGTCGACGCTGCGGCGGGAGTTCGAGGAAGCGCACGTGCAACGAGCCTTCGACTATCTTCCCCCGAGTCCGACTCCGCCGACCAAGCGCGCAGCCGCACTCGAACATGCTTCGCACTCGCTGTCCACGAGGACGCTCATCGAACTGCTGATGACCATTCACGCGTTGCGGTTGGGCGAAGGCCCACTCAGCAAGCACGCGTCGAAGACGTTGAGTCGCGCGGTTGTTGCTGTGGGAGAGCGGATCGTCGTCGGCTGACGCTCTCGTACGTCAGCTGTTCGTGGCCTGTACTGCAAGCGTCGCTCCGAGTGCCAGCATGAACGCAGCGATGACGCCGTCGAGCCATCTCCACGCGATCGGTTTCGCGAAGGCCGGCTTCAGCAGGCGTGCGCCGAAGCCGAGGGCCGTGAACCACACGATGCTGGCTGCCGCGGCGCCCACTCCGAACCAGACGCGTGCGGCGTCGTACGTGGCGGCGACGGATCCCAGAAGTACGACGGTGTCCAAATAGACGTGAGGGTTGAGCCACGTCAACGCCAGCGCGGTGGCCACCACGGTTCCGATGCGCGCCGGCGTGGCGTCGGACTCGTCCTCCATTGCCTTCGGTGCGAATGCCCGGCGGGCCGAGAGCATTCCGTATGCGATGAGGAACGCTGCGCCGCCCCAGTAGGCGAACTTCAACGCGCCGGGTGCCTTGTCGACCAGCAATCCCGCTCCCGCGACACCGGCGCCGATGAGCACAACGTCGGACAGTGCACACACGAGAACGACGCCGAGGACATGTTTACGAGCGATGCCCTGTCGCAGAACGTATGCATTCTGAGCACCGATAGCGACGATCAACGACAGTCCGAATGCGAATCCGGCCATGGTGGGCGCGGGGGAGAAGGTCATGACGACACCGTATGTGCGACCAGCAGTGAAGTACAGCGAATATTTCTCACGTCGCGTTAGAGTTCCTTATGTCGAATCTGGACCTGTCTCAGCTCGAAGCGCTTGCCGCGGTGGTCGCCGAAGGATCGTTCGACGGTGCTGCACGGCGGCTGCACGTGACGCCGTCGGCGATCAGTCAACGAGTGAAGGCATTGGAAACGACGGCCGGTTCTGTACTCCTGCGCAGATCGAAGCCGGTCGTCGCCACCGATGCGGGGATCCCGTATCTACGCCTTGCGCAACAGATCGGATCACTGGTCGCCGAATTGCCGGTGGCTGAGAGCGGTGGGGGCCGGGCCGTCACCATCCCGATTGCGGTCAACGGCGATTCGCTCAATACCTGGGTGCTCCCCGCTTTGGCCGGATTGGCCGATCGGATGGATTTCGACGTTCGCCGGGAGGATCAGGACCATTCCGCCGAGATGTTGCGGCAAGGGCTCGTTATGGCGGCGGTCACCACGTCCGACACACCGGTGCAGGGTTGTTCGGTCACGAGATTGGGCGTCATGCGGTACCTCCCGGTGTGTTCTCCGGGCTTTCACCGAACATGGTTTTCCGACGGCGTCTCAGGTGACGTATTAGCGGACGCGCCCATGGTCGTCTTCGATCGCTCCGATGACCTGCAGGATCGCTACCTGCAGCAGTGGGGATCGGTGAAGCCGTCCGGACGCAGGCACTTCATCCCGTCCGCGTCGGATTTTGCGGAGGCGGTTCGCCTCGGGCTCGGGTGGGCGGTACTGCCGAGGCTGCAATGTGATCGAGTCGAACTCGGAGTGGACCTGATCGACATCGCGCCTGGAACGGGAATCGATGTCACGTTGTTCTGGCAGCAGTGGACCCTTCGGACGACGGCGCTGACGGAGTTGACGGCTGCTATTGCCGCCGCTGCAGCACGGGCGCTCGACTGACGCCCGAATGGCCGTTGCTATTTGATTCCCGCTACCACGGCTCGACCGGCGTCGGTACCCGAACGCCATGCGCTTTCGATCCTTGGTGGACCCGACGGGCTCCATTGATCGCCCGCCAAAACTACTCGTGCCGAGGATGTTTCGAGCACGCCGAAGGTCGCGTCGTGTGCACCGGCGGGTTTGGCGAACGTCCATCGGTGTACACGGGTCCACGACGGAGGCGACGTACCGAGCAATTCGGTGAGCGCGCCGACGACCGGGCCGATGGCCGACTCGGGATCGTCCAGGTGCGCTTTCGCGAACTGGGCCGTCGAATGTGCAACGAGCACGGCCGCGCCGTCACCGCGCCTGGATCCGTCGTCGGCGAGAAACTCGAGTACCGGATGGTCGTTGACGAACGCTGCACTGTCGAACGGAAGGTCGAGGGCATCGAATCCGGCGACAACGGTGATCGTGGGGTCGTACACGACTGGGTTCGGTACCGCGACCAGCCGACTTGCCTGTGGGTCCGGCATTGCCAGAACCACGTCACCGTCGGGTAGCTCCTGCACATTCTCGCTGTCGCTGTTGATTCCGTCCAACGTGGCGCGGACGAGCGATCGGAGACCGCCGGGGGTTGCCCACCGCATCGGGCCGCTGCTTGTCTCGGGCGTGCTGTCCGGCGCTACGACGCCGAAGGTGTCCGTCCATTTCGTGGCGAGACCAGCTGATTCCCACTGCGCGACGACCTCGGCGAATTCCGGATCCCGCACGGTGAAGTACCCGGCCCCGATATCGACTCTGCGTCCGTGAAGTTCTGGCGATGCCATGCGTCCACCCACCGCACGGCCTCGATCGACGAGACGAAACGGCACGCCTGCGTCGCGGAGAACGACGGCGCAGGCGGCGCCCGCGATACCTGCGCCGACGATGGTGACCGAATCATTCATGTCACCCACCGTAGGCGTTCCGGCACCGTTCCCGCCGAGATCGAAGTTGTGTCGCCCTTTCGGACGAATTCGGTGCACAACCTCGATCTCGGCGGACGTGGAGTCACACCCAGGGCCCGCGTGCTGCGACGTCGGCCCAGTCGACGAGGTTCCAGAATGCAGTCACGTAGTCGGCCTTGACGTTCTTGTACTGCAGGTAGAACGCGTGTTCCCACATGTCGAGCAACAGCAGCGGGGTGATTCCGAGCGGTACGTTCGCCTGCTGGTCGTAGAGCTGAAAGGTCAACAGCCGCTTGCCGAGTTCGTCCCACCCGAGCACGGCCCACCCGGATCCCTGCAATCCGTTGGCTGCAGCAGTGAACTGGGCTCGGAACGCATCGAACGAACCGAATTGATCGTCGATCGCGGCCGCGAGTTCACCCACGGGCTTATCGCCACCGGCAGGGGAGATGTTGGACCAGAATTGGGTGTGATTGAGGTGCCCACCGAGGTGAAACGCGAGGTTTTTCTCGTGCAACAAGATTCGCGCATGATCGGAGGACTCTCGTGCGTCCGCGAGCTGTTCGAGCGCGGTGTTGGCCCCGGCGACGTACGCGGCGTGATGCTTCGAATGATGAAGCTCCATGATCTCGCCGCTGATGTGGGGTTCGAGCGCGGAGTAGTCGTAAGTGAGTTCGGGCAATACATACGGTTGGGCCGACATGTTTCTCGTCTCCTGGGTAGTGATTCGCTGTACGGATAGATCTTCGAACCTGGAGTGCACTCGAGGTCAAGCGTGCTGTGTCAGCGATCACCCTGCGGGAGAAATCAGACGTTCGCCGGTGAGGCTGAGCTCAGGGCGGTGTAGTGATGCGGCAACCGCATCGACACCAGATCTTTCCGGCGAACGACGTTGGTGGGGTACACCGAGTCCAGGTTGGTGGTGTCGACTACCGCGGTCGCGACGCCGAGTCCATCGATCGGAGTGCTTTCGCTTCTAGGGAACGCGAAGGTGTCCGGCCCGAATACGCCACTGTGGCCGTCGGTTCCGCGTTCGGGATCGTAGGCGTTGGCAAAGGCGAACCACACGTTGTTCTCACCGGCTCGAACCCGCATGTGATGCCAATGCAGCGGATCGGCACCGGTGAGGATGTCGCCTCGGTGCGGGACCGACGTGCCGTCGTGGGAACCGACAGGAGCAATCATCGCCGACGGGCAGACGATCACATCGCAACCCCGAAGCGCGAGAACGCGTCCGGCCTCCGGGAACAATGCATCGTTACCGACGAGAACTCCCACGCGCCCGACCGGGAGATCGAGAACGGTCCATCGATCACCGGGCGAGAACAATTCGGCGTCGCTCGGAGCGATGTGGGTCTGGCGGTAACTGCCGAGCACTCCCTCCGGTCCGATCACCACGGCGGTGTTGTAGAAACTGGCCCCCTCGATCTCGGCAATGCCGACGACGACAGTGGTCGAGGTTCGGGCCGCTGCACTGACGATGCGGGAGATGGACGGTCCGTCGATCTCCTCCGCGCAGCTCGACGGAGGTCTGTTCGTCGACACCGGCCCGGTGATGGACAGTTCAGGAAAGACGAGAACATCGCCTTCGCGAGCGGCGTCCATGGCCTCCTCGATAGCGCGGAGGTTGGCGTCGACCGATGCCGTCGGAGCGGACTGGACAACGGTCACCGTCGTGCGTGCGCCGGCCGGTAGCGGTCGGTGGCCGTACAGCGAGAAGAAGTCGAGAGGGTTCCACAGAAAGGTGTTCGACTGTAGTTCGCGATACAGTTCGGGACGGCGTCGACCGGCCGTGTCCGCAGTTCGCGTTCTTTTTGGATCGATTGTTGCGTAGACGATTCCGTCACCGGAATCCAGTGACGCCGCAATCGTCCCGTCGGGTTCGATGACGCACGTTCCGCCGCTGAACTGGACGGTGCGCTCGAGACCCCAGCGGTTGCTCTCGATCACGAAACAAGTGTTCTCGAATGCGCGGCTGATCCAGTACGGCGCAGGTGTTCGCTCGGCGAGCCAATTGCTGATGTGGCAGATCACATCGGCTCCGTCGAGTGCCACGACCCGGGCCGTCTCGACGAAGTGAATGTCCATGCAGATCAGCAGGGCGATGCGCCCGATCGCGGTGTCGTACACCTGATGGCCCAGATTGCCGGGTGCCGCCCACTTCGGTTCGGCGATGTACGAGTGCGTCTTTCGGTGGGTCCCGACTATGCCGTCGGGCCCGATGAGGACCGCACTGTTGTAGTAGAGGCCGGTCTCCGTATCGATCTCTGGCATCCCGAGAACCACGTAACAACCGTGTGCGCGTGTCACCGCAGCGAACGCGTCGGTGGTCGGTCCGGGAACGGTTTCGACGACGGTTGCCGCCTCGTCGTAGTCGTAGAGACAGTAACCGGTGGTTGCCATTTCGGGCGTCGTGATCAATCTTGCGCCGTGGTTCGCGGCTTCGGTCACGAGGGCCAGAAGGGCCTCGACATTTCCGGATTTGTCGAACAGGGTGGGTTCGAACTGGATCGCGGCTGCTTCGTAAGGTGCAATGGAGGTCATTGTTCGAACGAGCCTTTCAGTGTGTGGTGGCTGTGTCCTGGTGGGACGTGCTGTCCGGTACGTGTGCCGGGGTGTAGAAGCGTCCGCGAGTCGCGATCGTCAAGGGGATGTAGACGATCGGTCCGATGATCATCGCGATGAACGATGCGTAGTACGACGGATAGACCCCGAACACTCCGAGCGCGCCCACCGCAATGCCGATCAGCATCGCGCTGATCCCGCAGGGGTTCCAGTTGCGGACCCACCCGTCACGAAATTCGATGTTGGTCGACGGCGCCAGACCGAGCCATTTGCGGCACACGAAGTAGTCGGCCAACAGGATGAAGATCCACGTGTTGGTCATGATGCCGGTGACGGCGAGAAACTTGTCCGTGTACTGCAGAACATTGATGGGGTACAGGGCAATTCCGATGACGAGCAACGCAACCATCCACCACTGCCGACCGAACTTGCGGGGAGACAGGGCATCCCACGCGTTCGACAGTGCAAGAGATCCGGAGTAGAGGTTCATGACGTTGATGCGCACCTGGGTGACGATCGCAAAGATCACGCCGAGCAAGCCCATGACGATTGCGAAGTAGAGTCCCGGATCGGTAGCCGAGAGCTCAGGGGACGCCGTGCCGTCGAAATAACGAAGCATGGTGAAGCCCAGGAACACTCCCAGAATCATGACCACGACGATCATGAGTAGTTCGGCCAACATGAGTCCGCCGGTGCCACGATAGGTGACGCTTTTCTTCACGAATCGTCCGTAGTCGGTGGCAATGAGTGCCTGGAAGACGATCTGTCCGTTGACCAAACTGAGTGCTTGCCACATCGCAGTGGAGGAGAATCCGTCGGTCGCCTGCCATTCGCCTGGGCCGACGAGGACGTAGCCGCTCGCCAGCATGTACATGCCGACGGCGAACAGAATCAAGAAGATCGGCATTCCGAACTTCTGCAGGATGTTCATCGAGTGCATGCCGCGCCAGGAGAAGAACAGCGCGACCAGGGCGACGATTGCGAACACGACGGTGGCCCAGAAGGAGTCGATGTCGATGCCGGCATACTCGCTCAAACCGTGCGAGACGATGCTGCCTTCGAAAATGAAGTAGAACACGTAGTTGACGGCGTAGACGAGAGACGCGACCGCCGACCCCTTGGTGCCGAAACCGAGTCCTCGGGTGAGTAGTGGCAGCGATAGACCCTCTTGACTGGCGATCCTCATGATCAGGCTGCCGATGAGAGTAGCGCCGACGACCATGTAGGCGATGGGGAACAGGAACATCGGCCAGCCGACGAGGAAGCCGATCTGGCCGCCCAGCGAAAACCAGAACATCGCCGTCACGTTGCCGGTGAGGACGAGCAGGATGGCGGGTCGCGGCCAGCGCTGTGTTGCCGGTACCCGCGACGTCGCGTAGCTCTCGATCTGATCGTCGAGGCTCGTAGCTGGGCCCTCGAAATACTTTTTCATGTTCATGGCGGTTGTCCAGTTCGTTTCGATCGGCGCCCGGCGACACGCGGGTGGTCCCGCGGAAGCGGTTGCTGCCTAGGTGGAGTTGCCGAAAGTGCAGTTGCACCGGTGCTTGCACGCACCTGTGAAGCTCCGAACTGAATAATACTTCCTACAGACACTATTTTTCTGGAAACTATGTAAACAATTTGTGACAACGTGTAATTGGCTGAAATCGGGCGCACAGACCTGTGGCCTCGCACCGGAAAAATCGGTACGAGGCCACAGGTCGGGGGTCGATCAGTACACCGCGCGATACAGCTCCGCGATCTCGTCGGCAGTCGGGACCACGGGGTTGTTCGAGGGGGATCCGGACGCAAGAGCCTGCTCGGCCATCAACGGAATGAGGCTGTCCCAGCGCTCGCGGTCGACTCCGTATGCGCTCGGTCTGGGGACTTCGACATCGGCACACAGGGTGTCGATGAATTCGATCAGCTTGTTGGACGCGAATGCATCGGAATCGCCACGTTCGGCAGCGCCGAGTTGACGGGCACAGTCCGCATACCGAGCGCGCGCACCGGGAATCGAGAATGCTGTGACGGCGGGCAGTAACATTGCGTTGGAAAGCCCGTGTGCAACATGGAAATGCGCCCCGATGGGACGGCTCATCCCGTGTACGAGGCACACGCTGGCGTTGGAGAATGCCATTCCTGCCTGAGTCGAAGCGTGCATCATCGCTTCACGTGCTTCGCGGTCGGAACCGTCTCGGTACGCACGGAGGAGGTACTGGCCGATCGTCTTCATCGCCGACAGAGCCAACCCGTCCGAGATCGGGTTTGCCTTCTTGCTGACGTAGGCCTCGATCGCGTGAGTCAGAGCGTCGACACCGGTGTCCGCAGTCAAACGCGGCGGCATCGACATCGTGAGGTCGGAATCGACAATCGACGCGATCGGCAGAAAGGACAGTCCAGGACAGAGCATCTTCTCGTCGGTCGCGAGGTCGGTGATGATCGTGAACTGGGTTGCTTCCGAACCACTTCCAGCGGTGGTCGGGATCGCGATGATCGGCAACGCCGGCCCTGAATACACGCGCGGAGCCTTGAAGTCCCGCATCACGCCACCCTGCTCGGACAAGACGGCCAGTGCCTTGGCCGTGTCCATGGGGCTTCCACCGCCGAAGCCGATGATGGCGTCGGCGGCGTGCGACGCAACCGCGTCGAGACCAGCCTGCAACGAATCGGTCGTGGGGTCGGGGACGGTCTCGGAAAAGACAGCAGGTGTCTTTCCTGCCGCCTCGATGATCTTGACCAGTCGCTCTGCGCTGCCGTTGCCGACCATGAACGCATCGGTGACCAGTAGCGGGCGTTCGACATTCAGGTCGGCCAGTACCGAACCGAGGTCTTCGACCGCACCGGGTCCGAGCTTGAGAAAACGGGGAAACGAGATATTGGCAACCATGGGGTCTCCTTCGGATGCGCGTCGCACCGATGTGAACGGAAATCCATAGTGGGCTATGGATTTCCATTCACATAGGGGTCAGTTGTTTTCTGGGAATCCGAGGTTGATGCCGCCGTGGCTGGGGTCGAGCCAGCGGCTGGTGACGGCTTTGCCGCGGGTGAAGAAGTGGACTCCTTCGGTGCCGTGGGCGTGGGTGTCGCCGAAGAGGGAGTTCTTCCAGCCGCCGAAGCTGTAGTAGGCCATGGGGACGGGGATGGGGACGTTGATGCCGATCATGCCGACCTCGACTTCGTTCTGGAACCGTCGCGCCGCGCCGCCGTCGTTGGTGAAGATGGCGGTGCCGTTGCCGTAGGGGTTGTTGTTGATCAACTCCAGTGCTTGGTCGTAGGTGTCGACGCGCACGACGGACAGGACGGGTCCGAAGATCTCGTCGGTGTAGATCGACATGTCCGGCTTCACGTGGTCGATCAGCGTCGGGCCGAGCCAGAAACCGTTGTCGCCGCCATCGGCTTTGACGCCGCGGCCGTCGACGACGATGGTGGCGCCGTCGGCTTCGCCGGCGTCGACGTAGGAGGCGACTTTGTCGCGGTGGGCTTTGGTGACCAGTGGTCCCATGTCGGAATTCTTGGTTCCGTCTCCGGTGACGAGCGGGGTGGTGCGTTCGACGATCTTGGCGACGAGTTCGTCGGCGATGTCGCCGACGGCGACGAGTGCGGAGATGGCCATGCAGCGTTCGCCTGCGCTACCGAAGCCGGCGTTGACCATGGCGTCGGCGGCGAGGTCGAGGTCGGCGTCGGGCAGGACGATGGCGTGGTTCTTCGCCCCGCCGAGTGCTTGGACGCGTTTTCCGTTGGCGGTGCCGGTGGAGTACACGTACTGGGCGATGGGGGTGGAGCCGACGAAGCTGATCGACTTGATCTTCTTGTTTTCGAGTAGTTCGTCGACGGCGAGCTTGTCGCCCTGGAGGACGTTGAACACTCCGGGGGGTAGGCCGGCTTCTTCCCAGAGTTCGGCGAGCCAGATCGACGCGGTGGGGTCCTTCTCCGACGGTTTGAGGACGACGGTGTTGCCTGCCGCGATGGCGACGGGGAAGAACCACATCGGGACCATGGCGGGGAAGTTGAAGGGGGAGATGATGGCGACGGGTCCGAGGGGTTGGCGGATGGAGTAGACGTCGATGTTGGTGGAGGCGTTTTCGGTGTAGCCGCCCTTCAGCAGATGTGCAATGCCGCAGGCGAATTCGACGACTTCTTGGCCACGCGAAATTTCGCCGAGGGCGTCGGAGAGGACTTTGCCGTGTTCGCTGGTGATGATGGCGGCCAGTTCGCTCTTTTTGGCGTTGAGCAATTCGCGGAAGTTGAAGAGGATCTGAGTGCGCTTGGCGAGGGAGGTGTCGCGCCAGGCGGGGAAGGCGGCTGCGGCGGCGTCGATGACGGCTTTGGCATCTTCGAGGTTGGCCAGGGCCAACTGTCCGGTGATCTCTCCGGTGGCGGGGTTGGTGACGGGGGCGGTCTTGTCGGAGGTGCCGGCGAACGGCTTACCGTCTACCCAGTGCGCAATGGTGGTCACAGATGCTTCCTTCGTTCGGGATGTGACCTCAGTCTCCTTGGCAACATTGCCCGTGTCAAAGCCCAATGTCGCACTCCTGCGTGCATAAATGCACGCATTGCTAGGCTCGGTCGATGTTCACCGCAGACCACCTCAGGTTCTTTCTCGAGGTTTCACGGCACGGGCGCCTCAACGAGGCCTCACGATCGTTGGGTGTCGACCACACGACGGTAGGGCGACGCATCACGAGCTTGGAGAAAGCTGCAGGTCAACGGTTGTTCGACCGAACACCTTCTGGATGGAGGTTGACCGAGGCCGGCCGTCGCTTGGTCGGTTACGCGGAAAGTGTCGAGTCGACGCTCATCGCGGCTTTCGAAGATCAGACCTCGGGAGTCGGTTCCCTGACCGGGTCGGTCAGGATCGCAGCAACCGACGGGTTCGGTGCCTTCGTCCTCACCCCCAACCTCACCAAGCTGCGACGTGCGCATCCGGACCTGGATGTCGAGCTGGTGACTGCCACCGAACACAATTCGCTGAACACCCGTGAGTTCGACATCGCCATCACCCTCGAGCAACCGTCGCCGAGGTTCGTGGCGTTCCGGAAGCTGGCAACCTACTCGCTGCATCTGTACGCGACCCGCGAATATCTCGACGCGACGCGACCCATCGACAGCATGGAGGATCTGCGGCATCACACCCTGATCTGGTACGTCGGCGCGCTTCTCGATGTCGCTCCGCTGCAAATCCTCGATTCGATACTTCCCGACGGTCGGGCACAGATTCAGACCAACAACATCACCGGTCATTGGCTCGCAGCCCGGAGCGGGCTCGGGCTGGCTCCATTACCCAGCTATATCGGCGAACCGGACGACACGCTTGTCCGAGTCCTCGCAGAGCAGTTCTCCATCGAGCGAACCTATTGGGCCGCAGTTCCGCGCGAGCTCACCGGCCTTGCCAGGGTGCGTGCGGTAGACGACCTGCTCAGCGCGGTCGTCGCGGAAGCGCCGCACCTGAGATCGAGTCAGTGATCTGCCGCAACCTGTTCGGAGAGGGCGTTGGACATCGTGGATCGCAATACGGTCTCGAACAGCTCGCGATCGGAATCGGATCCGAACACCCGGCTGTGCACGGCTTCCACCGATTCGGCAACGTCGAGGAACTTCTGTCGGCCACGCTCGGTGTTCCTGATGAGCACTTGACGACGGTCGACGGTACCGGTCCGGCGGTGAACCAGGTTGTTGGCCACCAGTCTGTTGACCACCTTCGTCAACGTGGGAGGAGGAAGCAACGCGAACTCCGCCGTCTCGGCCATGGTGTGGCCGTCGCCGTCCGACAGAAGATCCAGGACTCGCCATTCCTCGAGTTCGAGCCCGGAGGGTTCGAGTGCCAGTCGCATCTGTTCGCCCACTATCCGCTCCACGGCCGACAGGATTCGGTCTGCGCCGAATGCGCGGCGACTGCGTTCCATCGGCGTCACGGAAAAGAACTCCTATCATGAAACTGGTCAACCGGAGAAGTGCAGTCTATGCGACGAGCGAGGCTGCGGATGAGTGAGACACCGTCGATGGGCACCGAGCTGGATACCACTCGCTACGACAGCGACACCACGTTCGCCGTCGGCATGATCTTTCCTATGTCCGGACCCTTCGGGCTTGTCGGGCCGTCGAGCGAACTGTCGGCCCGGTTGGCGCAAGAGGAGTTGAACGCCGAGGACGGGATTCTGGGTCGGCGCGTCGAACTGCTGCCGATCGACGGTGGGCGTGACCCCGCTGTCGTCGCATCCGAGGTCCGCGCTCTCATCGATGTCGGCGCCCTCGATGCTGTTGCAGGAATGCACACCTCAGCTGTGCGGCGATCGTTGATACCTGTCACCAGCGGCCGGATTCCGTACGTCTACACCTCGCTGTACGAGGGCGGTGACCGCTACCCGGGATTGTTCGTGACCGGGGAGACGCCGTCCGAGCAGCTGATACCGGCCCTCGACTTCATGATGCGTGAACTGGGGCGACGGAACTGGGCGATCGTCGGAAACGACTACGTGTGGCCGCGCAAGACCGCGTCGATCGTCGGTCGACATCTCACGTCGGCCGGCGCGTCGGTGTCGTTGGTGGATTTCTCGCCGATCGGAACCGCCGATTACTCCGCGACGGTGTCCGGCATCGGGATCTCCGGTTGCGACGCCGTGGTGGTCCTGTTGCTCGGCGACGACGCGGCCGCGTTTCATCAGTGTTTCTCGGCGGCCGAGCTGGATCGGGAGTGTGTCAGATTGAGTCCGTTGATGGACGAGAACATGCTTTTGGCCACGGGCACCGAGAACACCTACGACCTCTACGTTGCTTCTGGTTATTTCGAGACGTTGGCGACTCCCGAGAGTCTCGACTTCTCGGGGAAATTCTCGGCGCGTTTCGGAACCGACGCACCGATCGTCGGGTCTCTCGGCCAATCGTGTTACGAGGGAATCACTTTCCTCGGTGAACTCGTCAACAAAGCAGGAACCGCCGATGTCGCTGCGTTGGAATCGCTTTCGCAGAACTTCGGCTACGACGGGGCCCGTGGTCATCTGACCATGGTGGCAGGGCATGTCGTGCAGCCGATCTACCTGGCGCGCGCAGGGGAGTTCGATTTCGATGTCCTCGGTCAGCTCGAGCCTCGTCGGCCTCGGTGACGAATGCCGGACTAGGGTGACACTGACATGATCTCGTTGCTGGCGGCCCTCGTAGGTTTCGCAGTGCTCGACTCGCTCGACGTACTGTTGATCGGAATCACCGCAGCTATCGCGTACGACGCGCGTTTACGTCGAGCATCTCCGCTGAAGACCGGCCTGGCTTTCGTCGCCGGTGTTTTCGTCGCGACCACGGCGTTCGGGCTGCTCGCTGTTCTTGGAATCGACTTTCTCACCGGCATATTGGACTTCGAACTAACCCCCACGGTGCGTTTTTGGGGTGAGTTGGTGCTCGGTGTCGTGCTCATTTCGTTGTCGGTGCTTCCGCAGTCGAATCGAGCTGCTCCCGCGTGGACCGCCAAGTTCAGGGCGAGTCCGCCGCTGCTCGCATTGACGGGTTTCGCCGTCGGCATCGTCCAGGCCCCAACAGCGGTTCCGTACTTGGCCGGAATTGCGATGTTGTCCTCGCGCAGTCCGCTTCCTCCCGCGTGGCCGTTGATCGTGGTGGCGTACTGCATGTTGGCTTTGCTTCCACCACTGCTCGTGCTTGCCATGTCGATGGGACGTAGTCGGTCGGCCCGTCGTCGGTACCTCCGTGTAGTTCGGGTTCTCACGAAGTACGGCCCTACCTTCGTACGAGTCGTGTTCGGACTCATCGGTATTGCGCTGATCGGTGACTCGGTCGTCCACCATCCATGGTGATCGATTCGGCTCCGTACAGTGGAGTTCGTGGATATCGTTCGGTGGCGAAGCAGGCTCCCGGTGACGCGACCGAACGACGGAGAACTCGTCGGCTGGACCGTGTCGGAGAACTACGACGAGAGCCGGGTGGATGGAGTCAATCCAGTCGGGCATGCGCTCGCGCGGGAGCTTCCGGTCGACGACGCCGTCGATGTACTTGTGAAGAACGGGCTTTCGTCGTTGTCTGCGCCGTGCTGGGGGAGAGCTCCGCTTCCGCTTCGTGCCGACACCGATCTGAGGAGGCCCCTCCATGGCTGGCGCTGGCGACGGTTCGTCCTCGTGCAGCTCGAGGAGGTGAGGGTATGGGTTCGCCCCGCGTATCCGAGCTGGGACGAGCGTCGAATCGAGCTGCCGCTTCAATTGCCGATCGACGACGTCCTAGTCGTCGAGCCTCCCGACGATCACGAGTGAACACTCGGAGGGCTCTCGCCTACGGTGGTGTCATGACAGTCGAAGATTTCGGAAGCAGGCGCACACTTTCAGCCGAAGAGCTACTCGTGGTGGTGGGGGACTACGCGCTCGTCGACCAGGCAGGGAACCAACGCGGTCTCATCGAGTCGGTGGGGCAGGAGGGTCTGTCCGTGGTGGTGACCGTGGCCGAGGACGACGGACCAGTCGAACTCTCCTTCGCGCCGGATGCTCAGATCGTCATCGAACCGTACGACGGCGGTAAGGCTCCCGTCGTTCCCTGATCTGCGATTGTCGTTGTACGAGAGCGGATTCGAGCGTCTTCGAATTACACCAATGTAACTTCAGCCCCTTTCGTAACATTGGCCACAGCAGTCACACTCGAGTTAGCCTGTGGATGACCTCGATGTCGTCTGCAGGAAGGGCGCGCTGTGCATACAGGCCTGTCCAGAAGAAGAATTGGTCTCGCAATCGCCGGTTCCGCGGTGGCCACGCTCGTCTTCGGGGGTGTGGCATCAGCGCAACCTGCTGCCCCCGTCGACCCGCTGCCGTTCGATCCGTTGGCGATCATCGAGACCATCGCCGAGCCCGCTACGCCCGCGCTGTACAACGCCGCGCAGGACAAATTGGTCAAGGGCGAGTACGACGTCGGTCTTGCAGCCCTCGACGCGCTGGAACTTGCGGCGCCCTCGGACGCCAATGTCGCTGCGCTGCAGGTTTTCTATTCCAATGCCGCTGCTGAAACGGATGCTGCGGAATCTGCGCTCGTCCGTCTCGGCTCGCTCGATCCAGTCCTGCACGACACCGTCGAGCGGGCGCTCGACGTCATCACAGCGTCGGCGGAGTCGGAGGTGGACTACGCCCCGCTGCTCGACGGTCCACGGACGGCGATCGTTGCCCTCGGCTTCGGCCTGGAGGGCGACGGGTCGATGCGCGCCGAGCTGATCCAAAGGCTGGAGGGTGCGGTCGCGGCGGCAACGGCATCGCCCGAGTCCCCGGTGATAGTCACGGGAGGAAACCCGCAGAACGGTGTCGCCGAAGCTGATGCAATGCGTCAGTGGTTGATCGACAACGGCGTCGACGCAGGCAGAATTCACGTCGAGAACAAGGCGAATTCGACCGTTCAGAACGCGCTGTACACGGTGCCGATTCTCGAGTCGATCGGTGCGGATTCCGTCGCCATCGCAACGTCACCGAACCACATACGCCGGTCGATATCGAACTTCGAAATAGCCGGCGCACACGTCATCGGTGCAGTCACAGTCGATCCGGACGATGCGCCCGAGGTCGAGCCGCTCGGACCGGGATCGCGGCTGGGCCTCACTGTCGATGCCACCAAGGTCGTCGGCATACCGCGTACGTACTGATCAGACCTGCGGGGGAGGTGACGTCGCAGCGATCCGCTTCTGGGCGCGACGCCTGCTGCTTCGGACGATCACGAAGACCAGTGCTGCGAACACGATGACAGCGATGACGGCACCGAGCGCGGTTGCGCCTCGGAACCCCGGTGCCTCGGTATCGAGTGTTCGCTCACCCGCATGAGCCGCGTTACTGCTGCCGAGCACGATCGTCAACGTGAGCAGGTTGGGAATCGCGGCGGCAACCGCCAGCACGACGGACACGATTGCAGTCACCTTGCCGCCCCGCTTCTTCCGGACGCGCCATGCGGCCGTGAAGAAGAGAAGCGGAAGCAGGCTGCAGACGATTCCGAAGGCGAGGCCCCAGAAGATGCCCTTGCTGAACGCTTGCTCGGACAGGTTGGCTACGCGGATGCTCCACCAGCGGGGGAGGAACGCCGCCAGGATCAGGTATGCGATTACCAGCAACACCACCCCGACGGCAATCAGAATTGCCTTGTTGACCCACCCTGGCCTGCCAGTCTTCGCTGCTGCACTGGTGTTGCCGTCCTGAATCGTGCCATCTCCGCTCATGTGGTCGATCCTAGCCGCGATTGCTCAGGTGACTGTTGACACATGTGACGGCGCGCTCATCTGCATTTTCTTCGGTCTACCCGTCGGTAACAATCAAGATCATCAGCGCTCGAAGTGAGCGCTCGGCGATTGTTGGGGGATAAGAGAGATGGCAATGTTCTGGATGGCAACGGTCGGCTTCTTCGGCATTGCGGCAGCAATGCTGCATTCGGGCAACGATCTTCAGTTCAACAACCGTCAGATGGCGAGTGCCTACCGGTCACGCTGGGCCTGATCGACGGGTGCCCGGCGGCGTAAGCGCTAGTCGCGCTTCGTTACCGTCGGTGCATGACCTTCCGCTGGACGCGATTCCACAGTCGCTCCGCAGGCATCGTCCTAGGCCTGGGGCTCGATCTGATCCTCGGTGATCCGCGTCGGTATCACCCCGTCGCCGGGTTCGGACAGGCCGCGGCTGCGCTCGAAACGAGGTCCTACCGAGATTCGAGGGTGGCAGGCGGGGTGCACACCGTCGTGCTGGTGGGGTCCGTCATGGCTGCGTCGGCCGCAGTTGCCACAGCGACGAGACGGCGCGGCCCGATCCTGGACACGGCGCTGACCGCGTCGGCGACATGGGTCGCACTCGGTGGTACGTCGCTCGCCCGCACCGGCTCGCGGATGGCTGGACACCTGCGATACGGCGAGATCGACGATGCTCGCGCTCTGCTCTCGTCGCTGTGCGGCCGTGACCCCAGTGTGTTGAACGTCGACGGTCTGACTCGCGCATCGCTCGAATCGGTCGCCGAGAACACCTCCGACGCGTCGGTGGGAGTGGTGTTCTGGGGTGCGCTGGCGGGGGTGCCAGGGATATTGGGCTACCGCGCCGTCAACACTCTCGACGCGATGATCGGTTATCGGTCCCCGAAATACTTGCGTTTCGGATGGTTCGCTGCGCGTCTTGACGACGCGGTCAACCTTGCCCCCGCACGACTGACCGGTTTGACCACGTCGGCGTTAGCTCCTGCGGTCGGGGGCCGTGCGACCGATGCGCTGCGGTCGTGGCGGCGTGACGCTTCCCGGCACCCGAGTCCGAATGCGGGCGTCGCCGAGGCCACGGCTGCGGGCGCACTGGGAGTCACTCTCGGGGGCAGAACGGAGTACGCCCATGGCGTCGAGATACGGCCGACGCTCGGTACTGGGCCCGCGCCGAGTCCGGTGGACCTCGAACGGGCAGCGCGCTTGTCCAGATTGGTCCAGATCGCGGCTACCGCGGTGTCAGCGGTTCTTGCCGTATCGATCGGCGAGGCGTATGTCGTTTTCGGTGGACGACGCTGACGTCGATTTTGTCTTCGACTTGCGTTCCTTCCGAGTTGGCAAGGTGAATTCGGGCTCGCCCGACTGAGTGTCGACCTCCCGATGGTGGTCCGACGTGTCGGGGTCGGGGTCCGCGAAATCACGCTGATTGGCCTTGCGCCTCTCCCGCCATTCCGCGCGGACGAAGTAGGCGAGTCCGAGCGGTGCCATGATGCCGAACGCCAGCCATTGCAATCCGTAGGACAGATACGGTCCGGAGTCTGTCTGGGGTAGCTCGATCACGCCGAGACCACCGGGTTGATCGGCGTCGAGTTGGAGATAACCCTCGACTGGGGCAACGCTCAGTGCTCCGCCGATCTGGGCGGGATTGATGTTGTAGACCTGAATGTGGCCGGCTTCCTCGATGGGCTCCCGCGAGGTCCCCTCGGCCTGACGGACGCGCGCGTCGAGCGTGACCTCGCCCGATGGGGCCGCTTCGATGGGCGGCGGCTGCGTTCCTTGAACCGGGAGTACGAATCCGCGGTTGACCAGCACAGTGGGGCCGTCTCGGAGGACGAAGGGCGTGATCACTTCGTACGCAGGCTGTTCCTTGATGCTGCGCAGGCGGACGAGAACCTCCTTGTCCGCTTGGTACTCACCGGTCGCGACAACGCGACGCCATTCGTCGTCGTCGGAGAATCCGTTCGCCGACAGGATGTCCGCGATCGGAACGGGTTCGGCCGAGACGGATTGGTTGATCAGATCGTTGCGGTGCGACGTCGACGAATTCTTGCCCAGCTGCCACGGCGCCAACACCGAGAAGCACAGGTATGCGAAGAGGGCGACGACAGCGGCCAGCGCAAACCAACCAGGACGCAACAAGAACTTGAGCTTTCGCACGACAACTACGGTAGCGGCTGGACGATTCCCGATCTACGACGCGTCGTCGGAGACGCGATTTCGCGCCCACTCCACCAGACCGGGCATCGCCGCTTCGATCTGTTCGCGAACCTCGCTGAACGCATCGTCCGAGGAGTAGTACGGGTCGGCCACCGACTGATCGTCCGCGTCGTCGTCGAACGATCGAAGCAGGGCGATTCGCTCGGCCGGTGCTCCCAACTGGAGCAGCTGTCGTGCGTGGCCGGTGTCGAGCGCAACGAGCAAATCGGCCTCCAAGTGGTTCGGGCCTACCTGTGCTGCCTCGTGCTCGGAGTCGTATCCGTGCGCATCCAATTCGGCAACGGTCCTCGGATCGGCGCCTTCACCTTCGTGCCATCCGTCGATACCGGCACTCGATACTCGGACGCTCGATCCGAGGCCTGCTTCGTCCAGATGCTGCGCGAAGATCTTCTCCGCCATCGGTGAGCGACAGATGTTGCCGGTGCAGACGAAGCTCACGTGCAGCGCGTCAGGTGTTGTCAACGAGCACCTTCGACAGTTCGGCGGCATCCGCGACGGTGAACGCGGCGTCGTCGTTCTCGCCTTCGATGCCGTAACCCCAGTCGACGTAAATTGCCGGAATCCCGAATCGCGCGGCACCGTGTACGTCGTGGTCTCGATCACCGACCATGAGGACACTGTCGGTTCCGCCGTCGGCGATCTCTTTCGGTACCAGTCCGAGGCCCCGCAGCGAGTGCGCGATGACGTCGGGTTTTGCACGGCGGACGCCGTCGTTGCTCGCGCCGCCGATGAAATCGAAGTACTGGGACAGCTCGAAGTGGTCGAGGATTCGGTGGGCGAAACGCTCGGACTTGGACGTCGCGACGCCCAACCGGACTCCGCGGTTCTTCGCATCCGCCAAGACCTGCTCGACTCCGGCGTACACAGAGTTCTCGGCCCAGCCCGTGGCGTCGTAGCGATCGAAGTAGGCCTTCAGAGCGCTCTGCGCGGTGTCTTCATCCAGACCCATCGACCGGAACGTGTCGATCAGAGGAGGCCCGATGACGAGCGAAAGTTGCGCCTCGCTCGGTGCAGGCGCGCCGACGGAGGCGAGTGCGTGGTGGAAGCCGGCAAGGATGCCGGGCGCCGAATCGGTGAGCGTCCCGTCGAGATCGAACAGCACCACCGAGGCACGGGAGGTCCCCGGCTCGTCGAGATTTGTCATGACAAAACCTTATCGGGGAGGGCGCGGACTACGCTCATCGGCAACGAAAGGATGTACGGAAATTGGACTCGATGTCGCTTCTTCGCCATCACGGTGACGCGGAAGTGGGCGACGGACTCGTCGATTTCGCCGTCAACGTGCAGGGGACTTCACCGCCTCGGTGGCTTCGTGACAGATTGGCAGCCTCTCTCGATTCGCTCGGTGCTTATCCGTCCGTCGAATCCGACTACCGTGCGCGCGAAGCGGTCGCACGACGCCACGGGCGAACCCCGGAAGAAGTTGTTCTCCTCGCCGGCGGTGCCGAGGGCTTCGCGATGATGCCGAGACTCCGTCCGCGTCTGGCTGCGGTGATTCACCCGTCGTTCACCGAGCCGGAGCTTGCGCTTCGCGAGGCGGATGTCCCGGTCGAGCGAGTGATTCTGGATCCACCCTTTCGTCTCGATCCGAGCCTTGTTCCGGAATCGGCCGACATGGTTGTTCTCGGCAATCCGACGAACCCGACTTCCGTGCTCCACGATCGAGAGACGATTCTCGCCCTGAGGAGGCCGGGTCGCATCGTCGTTGTCGACGAGGCATTCGCCGACGCAGTCGAGGGGGAGGCCGAGTCCGTTGCATCGGAGCGTTCGCCGGATCTGCTCGTACTGCGCAGCCTGACCAAGACCTGGGCGCTGGCCGGGCTTCGATGCGGATACGCGCTCGGTCACCCGGATGTGCTGGCTCGATTGACTGCAGGACGCGCGCACTGGCCACTCGGTACCTTGCAGATCGAGGCCATCGCTGCGTGCAGTCAACCGGCAGCACTCGAGGAGTCGGCGATGAAGGCCCGCGAGATCGCTGCCGACCGCGAGAAGATGATTGTTCGGTTGCAGGCTATCGGCATCGACGTGCACGAACCAGCCGCTGCTCCGTTTCTGTTGCTCGCAGTTCCGAACGCGAGCGAACTTCGTCTTCGACTGAGAGACAGAGGTATTGCCGTGCGACGCTGTGACACGTTCCCGGGATTGTCGACGGGGTACCTCCGTGTGGCGGTTCGTCCTTCGGAGCAGGTCGACCTTCTTATCGATGCGCTCGCCGACGTGACCGGGAGCCGACCATGAGGGATGTGGTGACTCTTGCGGATGTGGTCGCGGTTCTGGACAGTGCGTACCCACCTCGATTGGCCGAGAGTTGGGATTCGGTGGGGCTCGTCTGCGGCGACCCCGCCGATCCCGTCGGCACGATCCTGTTCGCCGTGGACGCGACGGCCGAGGTCGTGGACGAGGCGATCGAGTGGGGCGCCGACCTGCTCGTCGTACATCATCCGTTGTTGCTCAGGGGTGTCGATACCGTCGCCGCCAGCACTCCCAAGGGAGCGTTGATTCACCGCCTGGTCAGGTCGGGCTGTGCGCTGTTCACCGCACATACGAACGCGGACAGCGCCAATCCGGGAGTGTCCGATGCGTTGGCGTCGCTGCTCGGGGTGTCGGGGACGCGACCGATCGAACCCATCGATGCGCCGTCGATCGACAAGTGGGTCGTATTCGTGCCGGCCGGACACAGCGACTCCGTGCGGCAGGCATTGTTCGACGCAGGAGCGGGTGCGATCGGTGACTACTCCGAGTGCAGTTGGAGCGCGCAAGGAATAGGCCAGTTCTTGCCGAGGACCGGAGCAGACCCTGCAATCGGCGTTGTCGGGTCGTTGACGCGACTGGACGAGGACCGAATCGAGACGGTGGCACCGGCGTCGCTCCGAGCAGCGGTGCTCGCGGCGCTCCGCCGAGCACATCCCTACGAAGAACCGGCGTTCGACGTGTTCGAACAGGCCCGGCTACCTACCTCGACCGGCCTCGGCCGGGTCGGACATCTACTCGCGCCGACCACGCTCCGTGATTTCACCGAGACGGTGCGTGTGGCACTCCCATCGACCGTGTGGGGCGTACGGGCCGCGGGTGACCCGGACGCCGTCGTGTCCACTGTCGCCATGTGCGGCGGGGCAGGTGACTCCTTCCTGGGTGCCGTAGGCCAGCTCGATGCCGACGTCTACGTCACCTCCGACCTGAGGCACCACCCCGTCGACGAGCACCTACGCGCCGGTGGGCCCGCGGTCATTGATGTTGCGCACTGGGCCTCGGAATGGCCATGGTGTGGCCAAGCACAGGGGATCGTCGACGCGAAGTTCGGCGGAACCCCTGGCTGGCGCAGCAGGGTCAGCACTCGCCGCACCGATCCGTGGACGGTCGGATCGGTCCGCTAGGTCGGTGACCGGCCGTCGACGAAACCGGTAGTCTTGTCCGAATCAACTTCCATAGCTGCAGGAGTCATCACGCGTGAACGTCGATCCCCGAGTACAGGCCTCACTTCTCGAACTGGCCGCACTGGACACCGAGCTGACGCAGATCGCGCATCGTCGTCGTAGCCTTCCTGAGCAGGCAGAGTACGAGAAGTTGGAAAGCGAACGGATCGCGCGCAAGGACGCTGCCGTCACCGTCTCCATCGCGATGGACGATCTCGATCGAGACATCAAGAAGCTAGAGGGTGAAGTCGACGCAGTCCGCCAACGCGAGGACCGCGACAAGAAGTTGCTGGAGAGCGGCACCGTCGCGGCGAAGCAGATGTCCGAACTGCAGCACGAGTTGTCGAGCCTCGAACGTCGTCAAGGCATCCTCGAAGAAGAATTGCTCGAAGTGATGGAGCGTCGAGAAGCGTCGGAAACCGACTACAACCACGCCGGTGCACAGCTGACGCAGATCGAAGACGAGTTGATCGACGCGGCGCGACGTCGTGACGATGCAGTCGCCGACGTCGACACCGCCGAGCAGCGCGCCTCGACGCGGCGGTCCGAGCTGGAGGGCACCTTCCCGGCAGACCTGCTCGCCGTCTACGAGAAGCAGCGCAGCCTGACCGGACGTGGCGCTGCGCTGCTGCAGGCTCGCCGATGTGGTGCGTGCCGAATCGAATTGGATCGCGGCGAGATCTCGCGGATCGCAGCGAAGCCCGCGGACGAATTGGTGCGGTGCTCCGAGTGCAACGCGATCTTGGTTCGGACGAAGGAGTCCGGCCTGTGAAGGTCGTCGTCGAAGCGGACGGTGGTTCCCGAGGAAACCCGGGGCCTGCGGGTTACGGGGCGGTGGTCTTCGCGGCCGATCGGTCCGAGGTTCTCGCCGAGCGTCGGCTCGCCTTGGGCGTGGCCACCAACAACGTTGCCGAGTACCGCGGCTTGATTGCGGGATTGACGGCGGCGGGCGAGGTCGGCGCGCGCGAGGTCGAGGTCCGAATGGACTCCAAGCTCGTCGTCGAGCAGATGTCGGGGCGTTGGAAAGTCAAGCATCCGGACATGGTTCCGCTGAACCGTGAGGCGGCGGAATTGGTGCGCGGGTTCGACCGCGTTACGTTCCAGTGGATCCCGCGGGCCCAGAACTCGCATGCCGATCGGCTCGCCAACGAGGCCATGGACGCAGCTGCAGGAGTGGAGCCTGCGGAACGACCCGAGAAGGCCGAAGGTCGTGATCTCGAGCGGCCGGTGGAGGTCGCGAAGAAACCCGCAGCTCCGGGATGGACGGGTGCCACCGGCGAGCCGACGAGGCTTCTGCTGCTGCGGCACGGGCAAACCCCGTTGTCGGTGGAACGGCGTTACTCAGGCCGCGGCAATCCGGCGTTGACCGAGCTGGGCGAGAAGCAGGCCGCCGCGGCCGCTGCGTACCTGGCCGGGCGCGACGACATCGCAGCTATCGTCGCCTCGCCCCTCGGGCGTGCCCAACAGACCGCGGGTGCACTGGCGCGCAAGATCGGGCTCGACGTGTCCACGCTCGACGAGCTGACGGAGACCGACTTCGGCGCATGGGAAGGTCTCACCTTCGCCGAGGCGATCGAGAAGCACCCCGACATTCATCAGCAGTGGCGCGGAGACACCTCGGTGTCGGCGCCTGGGGGCGAAAGTTTCGACACGGTTCTCGAACGCGTGACCATCGCACGGGACAAGTTGGTGGCGTCCTACGCGGGGTCGACGGTCGTCGTCGTCAGTCACGTGACGCCGATCAAGATGCTGCTTCAGCTCGCCCTCGATGTCGGGCCGTCGTTGCTCTATCGACTGCATCTCGATCTCGCGTCGTTGAGCGTCGCCGAGTTCTATCCCGATGGTGGTGCGTCCGTGCGTCTGATCAACGAGACCTCATACCTGTAGCGCGGCCCACAGTGCGGCCACCGATCCGAGAATCGTCAGCGGTGTCGTAATCAGCCCGAGGACGGTGAACGTGCCGAGTGAGGCAGGTTCGCCGTTCACCGCGCCCACACGGCGCCACAGCATGATGGCAAGCGATCCGACGTATGTCAGGTTCGGACCGAGGTTGACGCCGATGACCATCGCGAGCAGTAGTCCCGGCGGCGCGGACGGTCCGAATGCCGCGAGCAACATCAGCGTCGCGGGCAGGTTGTTGACGACATTCGACGCGAGCGCCGCGATGGCCGCCGTCGCCAGAAGACCGAGGAACGACGCCTCGCCGGGGAGGATTCGGCCCAGCCAGTCGCCGATCGGCCCGGATGTCACGCCTTCGACGACAATTCCCAGGAGCAGCACGAATCCGCAGAATTTCACGTCTGCTGCCCGCAGGATTCGCAGCGGCGCGGTGTAACCCTGTTTCAGCGCCGGTACCGCCATTGCAACCGAGCCGACGGCTGCCACCCAGAACGGTTCGATGTGGAAGAAGCCGGCGACAGCAAAACCGAGCAGTGTGACAGCGAGGACCGTCAAGGCGACGGTGGGAGCCGGCACGGGTGTCGTGTCCGCCACGGTTTCCGCGCGCACCAGATCTTTGCGGAAGAACAGCCAGAACACGGCGAGCTCGATCAGTATCGAGACGATCCACGGCAAAGCCATCAGAGCGGCGAAGTGGACGAACGTCAGACCGGTCGCGGCGAAGGCCAACAGGTTGGTGAGGTTGGAGACCGGCAACAACGTCGATGCCGAGTTGGACAGGTGGGCAGTGGCGTAGCTGTGCGGTCGAGGCGACATTCGGAGTGCACGCGCGGCGCCGATGACGGCCGGGGTCAGTAGCACGACGGTCGCGTCGAGGCTCAATACAGCCGTCGTGACCGCAGCGGCCGCGAACACGGAGACCAGCAGACGGTGGGGGCTTCCTTTCGCTGACCTGCTCATCGCCGATGCGATCCAGCGGAACACACCGAGTGCATCGGCCAGATGCGCCAGCACCAGAATGAATGCCAGGAAGACAACTGTGGGGAGCAGCTCGAGGACTTGTTCCCGGGCCTGCGAGATGCTGACCAGGCCGAGCAGTACAGCTGCCAATGCCGCGGGTAGCGCAGCAACGATTTCGGGGAGACCTCTCGGCCTGACGACGGCGAAGATCAGAACGGCCGCGACCAGAGCCGCAGCGATGACGCTCACGCGAGCATCTTGATCAGCGTCCGCAGGTTCCTGGTCGTGGTGGTCGGCTTGTACTTCGCCTTGGAGGTGGTTTTTCCGACGAGGCTGTCGGTGGTGTTGCCTTTCACGACCTCCCAGTAAAGCACTGAGTCGCTGAGCGACACACGTTCGAGGTCAGGGTCGAGTGTGTCCGAGAGAGATGCCAATTCGCCTAGATGGTCGCGATTGCTACCGAAGACGACGTACGGATGCCACCCCTCACGTTCGGGATCGAACGGGTAGCTCGACACGATGTCGTCGAGCTCGGTGGGGGTCAACAAAATCACCCACGCCTCGTATCCGAATGCGTCGGCAAGGGTCTTCTCTATCGACGACTTCAGCGCGCTGCCCTTCTTCGGCGATGTCAGCCGAACGTTGCCGGTAGCGAGAACGGTTCGGACGTCGCCGAAGCCTGCGTCGGACAACGCCGTGCGGAGGTCGACCATCTTGATGTTGATGCCACCCACGTTGATTCCGCGCAGCAGTACGACGTGATCCATGACGTGAACTGTAGTTCGCGGCATGGGCAGGAGTGGAGCCTGCGGAATGACCAGAGATGACCGGGCAGGAGTGGAGCCTGCGGAATGACCAGAGATGACCGGGCAGGAGTGGAGCCTGCGGAATGACCAGAGACAACCGGGTAGAGTCCCGTGGTGCGAACGAGTCGGTTGGACGGCTGCGGCACGGAGAACTGGGGACGCGATGTCTTCAAGCTCCGAGCCGAGGAAAGTCCGGACTCCACAGAGCAGGGCGGTTGCTAACGGCAACCCGAGGTGACTCGCGGGACAGTGCCACAGAAAATAGACCGCCCACTGTCGCTTCCTCCGGGAAGTGGCATGTGGGTCAGGGTGAAACGGTGCGGTAAGAGCGCACCAGCACCTCAGGTGACTGGGGTGGCTAGGTAAACCCCGCCCGGAGCAAGGTCGAAGGTTGCACCTCCTTCGAGAAGTGCAGCTGCGCAAGTGTTCGAGGGCTGCTCGCCCGAGCTTGCGGGTTGACTGCTCGAGGTACCCGGCGACGGTGTGCCCAGATGGATGGTCGTCGTTCCACGTGCGATTTGTCGCATGTGGTTCACAGGATCCGGCTTACATGCCGACTCGTTCGCACTCGTCAGGCAGACTGTTCTCATGAGCACAGACGACGGTTGGTACTACGACGTACGCACCAAGACGGTCTCGCAGGGCAAGGAATCCGGTGCACTGGACCGGATGGGACCGTACCCGGATCGGGAGAGCGCCGAGCGGGCAATTCAGATCGCGGCCGAGCGCAACAAGGCAGCCGACAAGGCCGACGACGACTGGAACAACTGACGGTGGTTCTGGCACGTCTGTCTGCCACCGCTTTCGATTTCCACGCCATCCGGTCCGAATTCGACATCTCCGACACCTTCTCCCCGGAAGCCCTCGCCGAAGCCGAATCGGCGACGGATCGGTATTCCTCCGAGCGGCAGGACCGAACAGACCTGGCGTTGGTGACTATCGATCCGCCGGGATCGATGGACCTGGACCAAGCAGTCCACATCGAGAAGTTGTCGAGCGGCTTCGTGGTGCATTACGCGATCGCAGACGTCGGCGCGATCGTCGTGCCGGGCGGTGCACTCGATGTCGAGACCAACAAGCGTGGCCAGACGTTCTACCTGCCCGACGGGTCGGTTCCGCTGCATCCCCGTGTGCTGTCCGAGGGTTCGGCCAGCCTACTGCCGGGCGAGATCCGTCCTGCAGCTCTATGGCGCATCGAGCTCGACGAAGCCGGGGAGGCGGTCGCCTGGACTGTCGCCAGGGCGACGGTGCGATCGGTGGCCCGGTTGGACTACGCGTCTGTCCAGGCCGACTTCGACGCGGGAACCCCGCACCCGTCCATCGCGCCTCTGGGTGAATTCGGCCGGTTGCGCGCGAACGCCGCGCTCCGGCGCGGGGCGATCGACATCACGCTCCCCGAGCAGGAGGTCGTCCAGGATGGCGACGCGTGGCGCATCGAACTACAGGCGAGGACAGCGGTCGACGCGTGGAATGCCGAGGTGTCGCTGCTCACCGGAATGTGCGCAGCTCGGATCATGCTCGACGCGGGAATCGGGCTGCTGCGGACGCTGCCACCAGCACCCGACGAGGCGATCTCGACGCTGAAGAAGACCGCACGTCTGCTCGGAATCGACTGGCCGGCAGGAGCATCGGCAGGCGCAGTACTGGCTTCACTGCCCACGGATGCACCCGAGACTCTGGCGATGATGTCCCAAGCCACGGCTCTGCTACGCGGTGCCGACTACGCAGCGTTCGAGGGCAAAGTCCCCGAGCTCGTCGAGCATTCGGGTATCGCGGCGCCGTACGCGCACGTCACGGCACCTCTGCGCAGACTGTCGGACCGTTTCACGACCGAAGTCTGCCTTGCCGTCGCCCGAGGCGTCGACGTTCCGGCCTGGGTGCGAACCGCGCTTCCGGACCTACCCGCAACGATGCGCGCGTCGGATTCCACTGCATCGAAGGTGGACCGGGCGTGCATTGACCTCACTGAGGCGTCGGTTCTGAAAAACCGGGTCGGGCAGCAATTCTCGGCGCTGGTGTTGCGGGGTGCCGAAGGCAAGCGACCGGCCGAGGTGTTCGTCGAGGAGCCCATCGTGATCGGAAAGTGCACCGGAACGCCGACCGAGGGGGAGAAGGTGACGGTCACGTTGACCGTCGCCGACACCGACTCCCGACGCGTCGAGTTCGCCTACGAATCACCGTAGCGAGGCGAATCTGTCCGTCGCCTCGACAAGGTGGTGGACGATGCCTGGCTCGGCGGCGGAATGTCCTGCGTCGTCCACGATGACGAGGTCGGCCTCCGGCCATGCCTTGTGCAACGCCCATGCGCTCGTAGCCGGGCATACGACGTCGTACCGTCCCTGAACAATCACACCTGGAATTCCCGCCAACAGGTGCGCGTCGGCGAGAATCTGGTTCTCGCGTAAGAATCCGTTGTTCCGGAAGTAGTGGTTCTCGATCCCTGCGAAGGCCAAGGCGAAGCGCGGATCTTCGTTCTCGGCGATCTGCTCGGGGCGGGGGATGAGATAACTGGTTGCGGCCTCCCACGACGACCAGGCAATCGCTGCGTCGGTGGCGACCGACCGATCGCCGGAATGGAGGAGTCGGTGATACGCCTCGACGAGATCACCGGATCGTTCTTCTGCGGGAACAGGAGCTACGAATTTGTCCCACTGCTCAGGGAAGAGGTGACCGGCTCCGCCGTTGTAGTACCAGTCGATCTCGCTTCGGCGCAGGAGGAAAATCCCGCGGAGAATCAGCCCTGACACTCGGTCACGGTGAGACTGCGCATACGCAAGCGACAACGTCGAACCCCACGAGCCGCCGAACACGAGCCACTGCTCGATCCCGACGTGGATTCGGAGCTTCTCCATATCGGCGATCAGCCGATCGGTGGTGTTGACCGACAGATCGGCGCCGTCGGCGATGTGAGGCGTCGAACGGCCGCACCCACGCTGATCGAACAGAATGATGCGGTACTTCGCGGGGTCGAAGTACCGGCGTTGCGCAGGACCTGTACCGCCGCCGGGCCCACCGTGAACGAATACAACCGGAATTCCCGATGCAGTACCGCTGGCTTCCCAGTAGATGCGTTGGCCGTCACCGACGTCCAGATGCCCGGCGTCGTGCGGTTCGATCGGTGGATACAGCTCGCGGACGACGTGTTCGGTCACCGTCAGAACCCGACCAGACCGGACGCCAAATCGGGAATGTCGAGCGATCGCATCGCTTCCTCGCGCACGTCCGAGCAATTCTCGGATGTGATGTCGTCGATGATCCCGCGGTTCTGCACGATCTGAAGGTTGATCACACCGCTTTGCGCCGCCCACGTCTGAACGACGATGTTGAGACCGCCCCGGCCCAACGTCGGACCCTGGATGCGCCACTCCTGCAGTTGCTCACCCAAATCGGTGCACAGCTGCTGCTTCTGCTGGTCGGTGATTGCGTCGGCAACCGCAGGTGTCGTGGTGGTGCTCGGCGCGACCGTCGTGCTCGGTGTGAGCGAGGATGCGGACCCTGTCGTGGCGGAGTCGGTGCTGCACGCACCGACGGCCGCGACGACGGCAGCCGCCCCTACAAGGGAGGCGGCTGCACGGCTGTACCTACTGAGGCCTGTGTTCATGGCACCGAGTGTGCCATCTCCGGTGGATCAGTAGCTGTGCTCGGGGCCGGGGAAGACCCCCGTGCGCACCTCGGACAGGTAGCTGGCAGCGGCGCTGCGCAGTTCGTCGCCGACGTTGCCGAACTTCTTGACGAACTTGGCGGTCTTGCCGTTGGTGTAGCCGGCCATGTCCTGCCAGACGAGCACCTGAGCGTCGGTTTCGTTTCCTGCACCGATACCGATCGTCGGGATGGTCAGCTTGCGGCTGACCTGGCCTGCCACATCTCCCGGAACCATCTCCATGACGACGGAGAACGCGCCGGCTTCCTGGACGGCGATGGCGTCGGCGATGAGCTGCTCCGAACCGTCGCCGCGGCCCTGAACACGGAAGCCGCCGAGACCGTTGACGCTCTGCGGGGTGAAGCCGATGTGGGCCATCACCGGAATGCCCGCTGCACTGATCGCGGCGATCTGATCGGCGACGCGCTCCCCGCCTTCGAGCTTCACGGCGTTGGCGAGCCCCTCTTTCATGAAGCGCGTCGCGGTCGCCAGCGCCTGCTGAGGGGACGACTCGTACGTGCCGAACGGAAGGTCTGCGACGACGAGAGCATTGGGAGCGCCCCGTACGACGCCACGCACGAGAGGAAGCAGTTCGTCGATGGTGATGGGGACCGTGGTGTCGTATCCGTACACCACGTTGGCAGCGGAATCGCCGACGAGCAGAACGGGAATTCCCGCCTCCTCGAATATGCGGGCGCTCGAGTAGTCGTAGGCGGTGAGCATTGCCCATCGCTCGCCCTCGGCCTTCATCTGAAGGAGGTGATGCGTCCGGGTCTTGCGGGTCAGTCCGGATACCGCAGCGTCGGATGAGCCGTACACAGAATCGTTGGACATCTTTGTCCCTTTCGGTTCCTCGAGGCCCGCATGGCGGGTCCCCGGGATGGGGTTGATGACGCTTTCGAGTCTGCCACCGCTGCGGACGTTGCCGAAGAGAACCCGACCGTGCAATTGGTCACACTTCACGCCACCGCGCGGTGATCGGCATCCGCCGATCCCGGCCGAACGCGCGCGAGGTGATCTTGGTGCCGATCGGATATTGCCGCCGCTTGTACTCCGCGGCGTCGACCTTGCGCACCGTCGAGGTGACAGTGTCGCGGTCGAACCCGGCGGCCACGATGTCCTCGACGGACTGGTCGCTGTCGACGTATCGAAACAGAATGGCGTCGAGTTCGACGTAGTTGGGAAGCGAATCGGTATCGAGCTGTCCCGGACGCAGCTCGGCAGACGGCGGTTTGTCGATGCTGCCCTCGGGGATCGGCGGCATCTCGCCGCGTTCGGTCGCGGCCTTGTTGCGCCAGCGGGCAAGGTCCCAGACCAGCGACTTCGGGACGTCCTTGATGGGTGCGAATCCTCCGACGGCATCACCGTAGATCGTCGAATAGCCGACGGCCAGTTCGGATTTGTTGCCCGTCGCCAACACGAGGTGGCCGGCGGAATTCGACAGAGCCATCAGTGTCATACCGCGGCATCGCGCTTGGATGTTCTCCTCGGCTACACCCGTCAGTGACAGTTGTTCGACGAACGCTGCAACCATGTCGGCTATCGGTTCGGTGACGAAGTGAATTCCGGTTCTTCGGGCGAATTCGCTTGCGTCGGAACGGGAATGGTCCGAGGAGTACTGCGAGGGCATCGAGACCCCGTAGACCGCGTCGCTGCCGAGAGCGTCGACGGCGATTGCGGCGACGACCGCTGAATCGATACCACCGGACAACCCGAGGATCACCGACTTGAATCCATTCTTGTGGACGTAATCCCGCACGCCGGTGACCAGCGCGCTCCATGATTTTTCGTCGCCGGAGATTTCTGGTGCCGTGGTGGACTCCGCCCGATGCCAACCGCGGACCAAGAGATCCGGAATCGTGCTGCGGTCCACGGTCCACCCCGGCGCGGGGTCCCGATCCGGCTGCGGGGACGGCGGTGGGTCGATGTCCACGTACAGGAGATGCTCGACGAATTCGGGCGCCTTCCCAAGCAGGGTTCCGTCGGCGGCAACGACCATGCTGCCACCGTCGAAGACGAGTTCGTCCTGCCCTCCGACGAGATTGACATACGCCAGCGGGACCCCGGCCTCGGCGGCACGGCGTTCCACGACCGAGCGTCTGACTGCGTCCTTACCGCGTTCGTACGGACTCGCGTTCAGACAGAGCAGTGCGTCTACTCCGGCTGCGGCGTAGGCCGGAACGGGACCGCCGGGTTGCCAGATGTCCTCACAGATCACCACGCCGACCCTCATGCCGTTCACGGTGGTGATCGACAACCGCGACCCTGGTGCGAAGTACCTGAGCTCGTCGAAGACCCGATAGGTGGGGAGCGCGTGCTTGTCGTACCGGGAGACGACGGACCCGCCGAACAGAACTGCGGCACTGTTCCTCGATCCTGCACGGTCGCGTTCGAGGTAGCCCACGACCGTCACCACCTCGCCGCATCCTGCTCGATCGAGATCAACGGCGAGCGATTCGAGGGCGGCCTGCGATGCGCGCGCGAACGACGGGCGCAGAGCGAGGTCTTCGACCGGATAGCCCGTGGTTGCCATCTCTGGAAATGCGACGACGTGGGCGCCCTCCTGGGCGGCGCGGGCAGTCCACGAGACGATCAGCGCGGCGTTGCCGATCAGATCGCCGACGGTCGGATTGATCTGGGCCAGGGCGATTCGCAGTGCCTGCACGTACCGGAACACTAATGCGGCCGAGGCCGCTTCGCTTCCCGTGCGCGCCTCGGCCCAGCTGGCTCTGGCACGATCTCGGAGTATGAGGCGGCAAGCGCGCAGGACTTCTCGTACGTGGAGCGCGGTTGCGCTCGGCGCGGCAGTAGTGATGACGATCGCAGGATGTGGGCAAACCGAGCGAGCCGGAACCCCCGAACCGGAATCCAGCGCGCAGGCGTCGTCTCCGGGCGCGGGCGTTGTCCCTGCAGGGTTGGAAAAGTTCTACACCCAGGAGCTCACCTGGGAGCCGTGCGAGGACTACGACACCGACGAGTCGGGTCTCCCGAGTTCGATCGAGTGCGCAAAGGTGACGGTGCCCCTCGACTACGACGCCCCGGACGGGGACATCGCCCAGATCGCGATCTCACGGTCGCAGGCCACCGGAGCGAAGATCGGGTCGATCCTGTTCAACCCAGGAGGACCAGGGTCGTCAGGGCTGTATCTCGCGACGCAGGCGGAGGACACGGCCGTTGCCGAACGGTTCGACCGCATCGGCTTCGACCCGCGCGGAATCGGCGCGTCGACGCCCGCGGTGCGGTGTCTCGATACCGAGGAGACGGACGCCGCACGCCGTGACAACGACGTCGACGTCTCGCCCGAGGGAATAGCTCGGACCGAGGACGAGCACCGCGACTACGCCGCCAAGTGTGCGGATCGAACCGGAACCGAGGTCCTGGAGCGTGTGGGAACCCGCGAGGTCGTCCAGGACATGGATGTCATCCGATCCGTGCTCGGTGACGAGAAGCTGACCTACGTCGGGTATTCCTACGGCACCCGCATCGGGACCGCGTACGCCGAGGCGTTTCCGGAGAACGTGCGAGCGATGGTGCTCGACGGCGCTCTCGATCCCGAGCAGAACCCCGTCGACGAGGCCGTCGAGCAGGGTGCGGGCTTCCAGGGCGCGTTCGACGCCTTCGCTGAGGACTGCGCCGAATCGGATGCCTGCCCTCTCGGCACGGACCCGACGCTCGCCGACGAGCAATTCCGGGCCCTGGTGGATCCGCTGATCGACCGCCCGGCCGAGACGACCGACCCGCGCGGACTGAGTTACGACGACGCTCTCACCGGGACCCAGCAGGCGTTGTACTCACAGAGCCTGTGGAGGCCGCTGAAGGTGGGACTGAACGAACTGATGGAGGGGCGAGGGGACACGCTGCTGCGTCTGGCAGACCTGTACTCGGGCAGGTTGGACGACGGGTCCTACACCAATCTCGACGATGCGTTCACCGCCATCCGCTGTGTCGACGATCCACCGACCACCGATCGAACCGAAGCAGGGGAGGCAGACCGTCGGTACCGAGAGGCGGCCCCGTTCCTGGACGACGGACGGGGAACGGGGAGCGCGCCGCTCGACGTCTGTGCGTTCTGGCCGGTCCCCAACACCGGAAGTCCGCACACGATCTCGGTGCCGGGCATCCCGAAACTTGTCGTCGTGTCGACCACGTTCGACCCGGCGACGCCGTACCAGGCAGGCGTCGACCTGGCGGACCAATTGGGCGCCGATCTGATCACGTTCGACGGAACTCAGCACACCGTCTCGTTCTCGGGCGAGGAGTGCATCGACGGTCCGTTGGTCGACTACCTCGTCGATCTGGTCCCGCCAGGTAACGATTTGGTGTGTTGAGCACTTCTCACATTCGTGTCACCGCAGGTGAGAGAGGTCGGAAGTGAGACCGAATTCACGATGTAACACAGATTTAACGCGGTTTGCTTAGTCTCGCGGACATGGATCGCCAAAAGGAATTCGTGCTCCGGACATTGGAGGAGCGGGACATCCGCTTCGTCCGCCTGTGGTTCACCGATGTTCTGGGGTATCTGAAATCCGTGGCCATCGCCCCGGCGGAGCTGGAAGGTGCCTTCGACGAGGGCATCGGATTCGACGGCAGCGCAATCGAAGGATTCGCGCGCGTCTCCGAGGCGGACACCGTCGCCAAGCCCGATCCGGCCACGTTCCAGATCTTGCCGTGGTCGACGAGCAAGGGACACCAGCACTCCGCGCGCATGTTCTGCGACATCGCGATGCCGGACGGATCCCCGTCGTGGGCCGATTCGCGGCACGTGCTGCGCCGTCAACTGAGCAAGGCCGCCGACCTCGGCTTCAGCTGCTACGTGCACCCCGAGATCGAGTTCTTCCTGCTCAAGGACAGCCCCGAGGACGGGTCGCCGCCCACCCCCGCCGACAACGGCGGCTACTTCGATCAGGCCGTACACGACTCGGCGCCGAACTTCCGTCGTCACGCGATCGATGCCCTGGAATCGATGGGAATCTCGGTCGAGTTCAGTCACCACGAGGCCGCCCCCGGTCAGCAGGAGATCGACCTCCGTTACGCCGACGCACTGTCGATGGCAGACAACATCATGACCTTCCGCTACGTCGTCAAAGAGGTGGCAATCGAAGAGGGTGTGCGCGCGACGTTCATGCCGAAGCCGTTCAGTGATCAGGCCGGCTCGGCTATGCACACGCACATGAGCCTCTTCGAGGGCGATACGAACGCGTTCCACAACCCGGACGATCCGATGCAGCTGTCGGAGACCGGCAAGTCGTTCATCGCCGGCATTCTCGAGCACGCCAATGAGATCAGCGCCGTCACGAACCAGTGGGTGAACTCCTACAAGCGTCTCGTCCGCGGCGGCGAAGCGCCGACAGCGGCCTCGTGGGGACCCGCCAACCGCTCGGCCTTGATTCGCGTGCCGATGTACACCCCGAACAAGGCGTCCTCTCGTCGTGTCGAAATCCGTAGTCCCGATTCGGCGTGCAACCCGTACCTCGCGTTCGCAGTTCTTCTCGCCGCGGGCCTTCGCGGAATCGAAAAGGGCTACACGCTGCCTCCCGAGGCAGAGGAAGACGTGTGGGCACTGACCACGGCCGAGCGTCGGGCGATGGGATACAAAGAACTTCCGGGCAACCTCGACCAGGCACTCAACGCGATGGAAAATTCGGAACTGGTCGCCGAGGCACTCGGTGAGCACGTCTTCGACTTCTTCCTCCGCAACAAGCGTCGCGAGTGGGAGGAGTACCGGAGCCACGTGACCCCGTACGAGTTAAAGGCGTACCTAGGTCTCTGACGCGGACGGGTCCGGGTGGTCTGCACGGGACGACACCGCGTATGGGCTAGGTTTTACCTCGTTCGAGTACGAGGTAAGAACCCATCCTTTACGAGGTAAATGAAGTGTCACGCCAAAGTCGAGGTGTTCGCTGATGGTGCGCCCGCCCACGTCACGTTCGGTAGTCCCAGGGGCAGGCCGACTCGGCTTGGTGGAGTCGACTGCGCCCGCAGATCTGCAGAAGCTCGGGTGGACGGACGAGGACAGTCTCGAGTTGCTGTGGTCTCTCTCCCGTGCTGCGAATGCAGATCTCGCGCTTCGGACCGTCGTCAGACTCGACGACGCGCTCGGTGACAAATTCGCCGAACTGGATGCCGCTCTGCGCTCGGACAAGGGCTTGCGAGGACGCCTGTTCGGGTTGTCCGGCGCGTCGAGTGCGCTCGCCGATCACCTCGTCTCCGATCCCGAACTGTGGCGAGAGCTGCGTACGCCCGAGGGCAAACAGTCCGTTGTCAACGGCCGAATCGAACTGCCGTCGAAGAGCCAGCTCACCCAGGAGCTACTCGATTCGGTGCGCGCAGTACCCGAGACCGGTGAGAACGCGTCCCCCTCGCTCTATCGCGCCGGCATCACCGGTCCGGAAGCTGTTGTCGCCCTGCGTAAGACATACCGCGATCAGGTGATGGTGCTCGCAGCCGCCGATCTCGCCGCAACCGTCGAGAACGAACCGGTGCTGCCGTACCAGTTGGTGGGGACCCAGCTGTCCGACATGGCCGATGCTGCGTTGACGGCCGCCCTTGCCGTCGCTGTGGCGACGGCATGCCCTGACGAACCGTGCCCGACACGACTCGCGGTCATCGCCATGGGTAAATGTGGTGCGCGAGAACTCAATTACGTCTCCGACGTGGACGTCGTGTTCGTCGCCGAACCCGCAGACTCGGTGGCCAGTCGAATCGCGGGCGAAATGATGCGCATCGGTTCGTCGGCATTCTTCGAGGTCGATGCAGCGTTGCGGCCGGAAGGGAAGCGGGGCGAGCTCGTCCGTACCCTCGACTCGCACATCGCCTACTACAAGCGATGGGCGAAGACCTGGGAGTTCCAGGCGTTGCTCAAGGCGAGGCCGATGACCGGAGATCTCGAGCTCGGGCACGATTACGTCTCAGCGCTCAATCCGATGGTGTGGCTCGCCTCGCAACGTGAGGACTTCGTACCCGAGGTGCGGGCCATGCGTCGCCGCGTCGAAGAGATGGTCCCACCGGAGCTGCGAGAGCGCGAGATCAAGCTCGGCCGAGGATCTCTGCGCGACGTCGAGTTCGCGGTTCAGCTCTTGCAACTCGTCCACGGCCGAACCGACGAGTCGTTGCGTGTCCTCGGCACGGTCGACGCGCTGGCAGCGCTCACCGACGGCGGCTACATCGGCCGCGACGACGCCGCGAACCTGACGGCGTCGTACGAGTTCCTTCGTCTCATCGAACACCGTCTGCAATTGCAGCGTATGAAGCGCACGCACACGCTTCCGCCGCCGGAGGACGAAGAAGCGTTGCGGTGGCTCGCACGCGCGGCGCACATGCGCCCCGACGGCAACCGGGACGCGCTCGGGGTGTTGAGTGCGGAGATCAAGCGCAACGCGCAGCGCATTCGCAGATTGCATGCCAAGTTGTTCTACCGCCCGCTACTCGACTCGGTCGTTCGGTTCGACTCGGACACCGTTCGGCTCACACCCGATGCTGCGATCCGCCAGCTCGCTGCCCTCGGTTACGCCACTCCCGAAAACGCACTCGGTCACCTTCGCGCCCTTGTAGGCAGTGGTACACGGCGTGGTCAGATCCAGGCCGTTCTACTGCCGACTCTGCTCGAATGGCTCGCCGACACACCGGATCCGGACGCAGGGTTGCTCAACTACCGCAGGCTGTCCGAGGCTACTGTCGATCAGACCTGGTTCCTACGGACGTTGCGTGACGAAGGTGCCGTCGCTCAGAGACTGATGATCGTTCTCGGGTCTTCGGCCTACGTACCGGACCTGTTGATCAAGGCGCCCGAGGTCATTCGATTGTTTGCCGACGGTCCGACCGGTCCACGTCTGCTCGACGCCGAACCGGAGGAAACCTATCGCGCGATCCTGTCGTCCTCGGGTCGCTACGAGGACCCGGTGCGCGCCATCAACGCAGCTCGCGCACTCCGGCGTCACGAGCTCGCGCGCGTGGCGTCCGCTGACATTCTCGGAATGCTGGATGTGCCCCAGGTGTGCCGTGCGCTGTCGTCGGTATGGGCCGCGGTCATCAATGCGGCTCTCGACGCAGCGATACGGGCGAGCGTCGCCGAACGCGGTGAGCCTGCTCCGGCCGCCCTTGCCGTCATCGGTATGGGACGCCTCGGCGGGGGAGAGCTGGGCTACGGAAGCGATGCGGACGTGTTGTTCGTCTGCAAGCCCGTTGCAGGCGCCGACGACAGCGCTGCAGTCAAGTGGGCCAACGGGATCGCCGATCGCATCCGCAAGCTCCTCGGGGCGCCGAGTACCGACCCGCCACTCGAGGTCGACACCGGTCTTCGTCCGGAAGGACGGAACGGTCCTGTGGTTCGAACCCTCGCCTCGTACGAGGCGTATTACGCGCAATGGGCACAGGCGTGGGAGGTCCAGGCGCTTCTGCGTGCTCATCAAGTCGCCGGCGATCAGGACCTCGGGATCGAGTTCTTGTTGATGGCAGACCGGGTGCGCTACCCCGAAGGTGGTGTGTCGGTGGACGCGGTGCGAGAAATTCGCCGGATAAAGGCACGCATCGACTCCGAGCGACTACCCAAGGGCGCCGATCCGGCAACGCACACGAAACTCGGTCGCGGCGGTCTCGCCGACATCGAATGGACTGTGCAGCTCATCCAGCTGCGCCACGCACACGATGTTCCGTCCTTGCACAACACGTCGACGCTGCAGAGCCTCGACGCCATCGGCGCCGCCGAGCTGATGAGCGAAACCGATGTCGAATTGCTGCGCGAGGCCTGGATTCTCGCCACCAAAGCGCGCAACGCACTGGTGCTGGTCCGCGGGAAGCCGACCGACCAGCTGCCGCGGCCGGGACATGTGTTGTCCGCCGTCGCGAAGGTTGCAGGATGGGAGAACGCCGACGCCAGCGAGTTCCTCGACAACTACCTACGGGTGACGCGTCGGGCAAAAGCCGTTGTGGAGAGGACTTTCGGCGCCTGACGCCGCGAAGCCCTCACCACACCGGTCACTGGGCTGTGACGAAGCCTTCGGAGACCAACCAGTCACGGGCGACCTCGGCGGGCTCCAGTCCCTCGACGTCGACCTGGCGGTTGAGCTCGGTCATGACTTCGTTGGTGAGCTTTTCGGAGATGGGCGCCATGACCTCCGCGATCTGCGGATGTGCGTCGGCGAAGGCTTTTTTCATCACCAGGGCAGGGTTGTACTTCGGGAAGAATGCTCGATCGTCCTCCAGCAGCACGAGATCGAGCGCGATGATCCGCCCGTCGGTGGTGAACACCTCACCGAATTTGCACTGTGTTCCGTCCGCCGTGGCCTGGTAGATGATGCCTGTCTGCAGAATCTGCCGAGGAGCAGCACCAGGGTCGAATTCGTACTTCGCCGCCATGCCCGGATAACCGTCCTGACGAACGTTGAACTCGGTTTCCACGCACGTGGTGGCCGCGGCTGGATCGGATCCGACCAACCGCGCGTAATCGGACAACGTTTTCACGCCGGTCTGTTCGGCGGTCTGACGGTTCATGGCGATGGCGTAGGTGTTGTTCATGGGCGCTGGCTCAGCCCACACCATGTCGTTGGCCTCCAGATCTGCGTCACGCACAGCCTCGTACTGTTCGGTCGAATCCGGCAGCGGAGTTTCGTTGCCGAGGTAGTTGATCCAACCCGTACCCGTGTACTCGTAGGTGATATCGATCTGGCCGTCGAGTTGGGCATCGCGAGTGCTGTTGGAGCCCTGAATGTTGGTGAGGTCGCGAACGTCGGCACCTGCGGCCGACAATGCGAACTCGATAATGTAGCCGAGGGTGATCTGCTCGGTGAAGTCCTTGGACCCCACCGTGATCTTCACATCTTCCAGTTCGGGGATCGGTTCGATGCTGCCGGGACCTACGGCCAGCGGGACCGCTCCGCCCGATTCGAGACCGCACGCGGCCAGAATCGACGCTGTCATGGCGAGTGCGACGAGGCGTCGAGCACCGGCTTTCATCGAAGGCCCTTCGGTCCGAGGAACTGCTCGGCCAATGCGCCGAGCCAGTCGATGAACAAGGCGAGCGACACGGCGAGAACGGCTCCGACAACGAGGGTGACGTTGTCGCGAAGTTTGTAACCGGTGTCGATCAGAATGCCCAGTCCACCTGCGCTGACCAGGAAGCACAGCGTGGCAGTGCCGACAGCGAGAACGAGCGATGTACGAAGTCCGGCGAGAATGTAGGGAACCGCCATGGGGAATTCCACCTTGCGCAGCACCGTCATCGCCGACATTCCCTGGCCTCGGCCTGCGTCGATCAACGTCTTGTCCACTTCTTGATAGCCGAGAATCGTGTTGCGCAGCACGGGAAGCAATGAGTAGAACGCAATCGGCAGAACGCCGATCCAGAAACCTGTTTGTCTCGTCGCAAGATAGAAGAGAACGAGGAGTCCGATCGCGGGCGCCGCAGCTCCGATGTTGGCGATACCGACGAAGAACGGCGCAAGCTTGGTGTATCCGGGCCTGGTCAGAACCGTTCCCAGCGGGACGGCAATGGCAACGACGATGACGACGACGGCGGCGGTGAGCAGGATGTGCTGCCACGTCAGCGTCGCGATGTTGGACATGCTGATGCTGCCCTCCTGCGTCGCGGTCAGCTCGCGTCCGAAGGCCCAGACCAGCACTCCGACAACGAGCACCAGAACGACGATGGGCTGGACCAGCAGGCGCATGCGCTCCGCGCGTTTCGCTGCCCCTCGCTCGGATGCTCCTTCGTCGGGAGCCGCTTCCATGTCGGGCGGATCGGGCGCTTCGGCGTTCCGTGGTTTCTCGGAGGTGGTCATGCCGGCGTCGATTCGGTCGACGGCTCGTCATGGTCGTGCTCGTGCGCCTCGCGCATCTTCTGCAGATGTCCGACGAGGGTGTCGATCGAGATCAGTCCGACGTATTCGCCGCGGCTTCCTGTGACGACCGTGGACGCCGTACTCTCCGCCAGCAGTGCCTCCAACCCATCCTGCAGGGTGGACTGGATCGACACGAGTTCGCCGATAGGAACTCCAAGTCCCTTCAAGGACGACGCGGTCGCCAGGTGACCGGGGGAGACCCACCGCAGTGGGCGGCTGCGATCGTCGAGGACCAAGCCCCACTGCCACTTCCGAGACGCGATCTTCGCCCGAATCTCGTCGACGGGGTCGCTCTCCTTCGCGGTCGGGCATTGGAGTAGGCGGACATCGCGGATGCGGGTGAGCGTCAACTGCTTCAACGACGCGTCGGCCCCCACGAAACCCGCGACGGTGTCGTTCGCAGGGTTCGCCAGAATCGCCTCGGGTGTGTCGTACTGCATGATCGACGACTGGTCGCCGAGAACGGCGATGCGGTCGCCGAGCTTGACCGCCTCGTTGAAATCGTGCGTCACGAAGACGATGGTCTTGCCGAGCTCGGACTGCAACCTCATCAGCTCGTCCTGCAGGAGGCCGCGAGTGATGGGATCGACGGCACCGAACGGTTCGTCCATGAGCAGTACCGGAGGGTCAGCGGCGAGAGCTCGAGCCACACCCACACGCTGCTGCTGTCCGCCGGAGAGCTGCCGGGGATAACGGTTGCGGTAGGTGTCGGGGTCGAGGCCGACGAGGTCCAGCATCTCGTCGGTGCGGTCGGAGATGCGCTTCTTGTCCCACCCGATCAAACCGGGGACGGTAGCGACGTTCTTCGCGATCGTCATGTGGGGAAACAGCCCCGCCTGCTGGATCGAATATCCGATCCCACGCCGCAGTTCGTCGGGATCGATCGACAGCGCGTCCTTGCCGTCGATGGTGATCTTCCCCGACGACGGTTCGATCAGCCGGTTGATCATTCGCATCGTCGTGGTCTTGCCGCAACCCGACGGTCCGACGAACACTACGGTCTCGCCGGCAGGAACCGTCAAGGACACGTTGTCGACGGCGGCATCCTTCTGCCCGGGGTAGCGCTTGCTCACGGACTCGAGCACGATGTCGACTCCGGATACGTGTGGCTTGGCTGAATCAGGCACGGATACCCCTCGAGGTTGTGAGACGGCCGACGAGGACCAGGATGCCGTCGACGATGAGTGCGAGTACGACGATCAGAACGGTGCCGACAAGTGCTTGCGGCACTGCGTTGGGGCTTCCGACACGAGACAGACCCGAGAAGATGAGGTTGCCCAGCCCCGGACCCTTCGCGTATGCGGCGATGGCGAGAATGCCGAAGATCATTTGGGTGCTCACTCGCATCCCGGCAAGGATCGACGGCCACGCCAGAGGCATTTCGATGCGCGCCAGAATTCGCAGTCGGTTCAATCCGACGCCCTTGGCAGCATCGGTCACCGCCGGGTCGACCGATGCCAAGCCGATGATGGTGTTCCTGATGATCGGCAGTAGTGCGTAGAGAACAAGCGCGGTGATCGTCGGGGCCACCCCGAGGCCGAGAATCGGAATGAGCAATCCGAGCAGCGCGAAGGACGGAATCGTCAAAATCGTGCTGGCGAGAGCGGTGGCCACAGCCGAACCCGCGGGGGAGCGGTAGACCAGAATGCCGATGAGGATGGCGACGATCGTGGCGATGACGATCGACTGCACCACGGCGGACACATGCAGGTACGAGTCCGTGAGCAGCTGTTGCCGACGGACGGACACGAAATTCCAGAGCACATCCATAGCGGGTTGATCACTCTCTTCCCGAGCACTCGGCTCGTCGGTCGTGAGGCGAGCAGACCGACTGGTAGAGCGTGGCTGTATTCACTCGAAAGTAAACCTGTTTTCGAAGACTCGTTACCCTTCGTACACAAAAACGCCCGCCTTGCCGAGTGGCAAGACGGGCGTTTTTGTGTAATCCCGACGATTTACACGTCGTAGTACAGCTGGAACTCGTACGGGTGCGGACGAAGGTTGACCGGAGCGATTTCCTGCTCACGCTTGAGCGAGATCCAGGTCTCGATGAGGTCCGTGGTGAAGACGCCACCCTCGGTCAGGTACTCGTGATCGGCCTCGAGGCGGTCGATGACCGCTTCGAGAGACGTCGGTGCCTGAGGAATGTTCTTGGCTTCCTCGGGCGGCAACTCGTAGAGGTCCTTGTCGACCGGCGCCTGCGGCTCGATCTTGTTCTTGATTCCGTCAAGACCTGCCATCATCTGAGCGGCGAAGTTCAGGTACGGGTTGCCCGAGCTGTCCGGTGCGCGGAACTCGAGGCGCTTGGCCTTGGGGTTGTTGCCCGTGATCGGGATACGGACTGCGGCCGAGCGGTTGCGCTGGCTGTACACGAGGTTGATGGGGGCTTCGTAGCCCGGCACCAAACGGTGGTACGAGTTGATCGTCGGGTTGGTGAAGGCCAGCAACGACGGTGCGTGGTGCAGGATGCCGCCGATGTAGTGGCGAGCCAGGTCCGACAGTCCGGCGTATCCGGCCTCGTCGTGGAAGAGCGGCTTGCCGTCTTTCCACAGCGACTGGTGGACGTGCATGCCCGAGCCGTTGTCGCCGAAGAGCGGCTTCGGCATGAAGGTGGCGGACTTGCCGTTCTTCCACGCGGTGTTCTTCACGATGTACTTGAACAGCTGCAGGTCGTCCGCAGCGGCAAGCAACGTGTTGAACTTGTAGTTGATCTCCTGCTGGCCGCCGGTGCCGACCTCGTGGTGGCCGCGCTCGAGCTCGAAGCCTGCGTTCTGCAGGTTGGTGGAGATTTCGTCGCGCAGGTCGACGTAGTGGTCGTACGGTGCGACGGGGAAGTAGCCACCCTTGGCGCGCACCTTGTACCCGAGGTTGGGGCTGCCGTCCGCGTTGGCCTCGACGCCGGTGTTCCAGGAACCCGAGATCGAGTCGAGCTCGTAGAACGCACCGTTGATGCCCGAGTCGTAGCGAACCGAGTCGAAGATGTAGAACTCGGCCTCGGCGCCGAAGAACGCGGTGTCGGCGATGCCGGTGGACACCAGGTACTCCTCGGCCTTACGTGCCACGTTGCGCGGGTCGCGGCTGTACGACTCACGCGTGAACGGGTCGTGGACGAAGAAGTTGACGTTCAGTGTCTTCGCAGCGCGGAACGGGTCGACCTGAGCCGTCGTCACGTCGGGCAACAGCATCATGTCCGACTCGTGGATGGACTGGAACCCGCGGACGGACGAACCGTCGAATGCGAGGCCGTCTTCGAAGACATCCTTGTTGAACGCCGACGCTGGGATCGAGAAGTGCTGCTGAATTCCGGGGAGATCGGTGAACCGAATATCCACGTACTCGATGTTTTCGTCGGCGATGAACTTGATGACCTCTTCGGCCGTGGTGAACGCCACGCTGTTACTCCTTTGTCGATTCCGTCGACTGGCACGTTATGGACTTGGTGTTGCCCGCCGGTCAAGACTGTGTTTCGCCCGTGTTACGCGTCGTGCTCTGTGAGCACACCAGTGAAGCGGCGGCACATCCGACCGACGGTTCGATCGGATGTGCCGTGCTCTCGCGTACACACTACGGTGACGGCGTACCGGCGGGTGTACGCCGCCGCCTATCCTGGTAGCCATGGCACGAATGACAGGCTCCTGGTTGTCCGGATCCGGCGCGGCGCTTCCGGACGACGGCACCGAGCAGAGTTACCCGGGAGAACGCCTCGGCTTGCCTGCCGATGGGCCCGGAGCGCTGTCCGGGCTGGCCCGCCGAACCGCAGCGTTGGCGATCGACTGGGTGATGTCGATGGGCATTGCTGCTCTGATCATCAGCATCACCGGGATCGCGCAGTCGATGTCGACGATCACCCTGCTCGTGTGGTTCGTGCTCGGCGTCGGAGCGGTGACGGTCTTCTCGTTCACTCCGGGCCAGCTGATCGCAGGCATTCAAGTCGCGAGGATCGACGCGCAGGCGCGCGTCGGGTTCATCCGCGCAGTGGTCCGCACGTTCTTTCTGATCTTCGTGTTCCCGGCGATCATCTCCGACCAGGATGGTCGCGGGATGCACGATCGCGCTACCGGAACGGCAATGCTGCGCGGCCGGTGACCGCGCAGCATTGTTCTTTTCACGTATGGCTTTGTTCGGGCCGAAATTCAGCGACGACGAATGGTGCGCTGAACACCCTTCATCTTCGCGCCTCCCGGGACCGGACCCTTCGGCATTGCCGGGCCGCCCTTGGTGCTGAGCGCGGACAACCTCGACTCGATGGTGTCCATCCGTTTGCTGTCGATGTTGTTGGGGAGCTTGGCTAGGTACTTCTGAAGACCGGACAGCGGTATCTGGTTGTCGCCGTTGCCGATGACGATGTCGTAGATCGGGGTATCGCCGACGAGCCGTGCTGTCTTCTTCTTCTCCTGTGCGAGAAGAGATTTGACCCGCTGGGGCGCCCCCTCGGCGACGAGGATGACCCCTGGCTTACCGATGACCCGGTGGACGGCGTCGAGCTGCGTGGTACCGGCAATCGCGTTGGTGACTCGCCAGGATCCGCGTAGGTTGTCCAACGCCCATGCAGCGGCGCCCGCTTGGCCGTCTGCCTTCTTGTACACCGACTTCTGAACTCGGCGGCCGAAGATGATGAACGCGACCAGGACTCCGATCAGGAGACCGAAGGGCACGACGAACCACTCGACGCCGAAGATCAGTCCGATCAAGAACGCCACGACGGTGATCCCGACGATGGCGCCGATCATCAGCGGAAGAAGTGCTTTGTCTTCTTTCCGCTGCATCTGAAATGCCTGCCACAGCTGACTGCGGCGTTCCTTCGATGCCTGCTTGCGCGCAGCCTTCGCCGCGGCCTTGACCTCTTTGCTGGGCTTTCCTGCTTTGCCCGCTTTACTGCCGTTCGCCATGCTTCACAGGATACGTCCCGCACCGACGTACCTCTGCATCGCGCCAGGAGTCGATCAGCGGGCTGCCAGACGAGCCATCAGCGAGCTCGCTTCCTGCGACGCTTCGCCGCCCTCGACCAGGTGGCTCATGCTCTGGGGAAGTTCGCGGCCGTGGTGCTGCATTGCTTGGGCATAGAGGCGACCCGCGCGGTAGGACGAGCGAACCAACGGTCCAGCGAGGACGCCCGCGAAGCCCACTTCGGTGGCGTAGTTGGAATGCTCGACGAACTCCTCGGGCTTGACCCAACGCTCGACGGGGTGGTGCCGGGGCGATGGTCGCAGGTACTGCGTGATCGTCAGGATGTCGCAGCCGGCCTCGTGCAGGTCGCGGATCGCTTCCTGTACTTCTTCCGGCGTTTCGCCCATACCGAGGATCAGGTTGGACTTGGTGACGAGTCCGTCGTTCCGAGCTGCGGTGATGACGTCCATCGACCGCTGGTAGCGGAATGCGGGTCGAATCCGCTTGAAGATGCGGGGGACGGTCTCGACGTTGTGTGCAAGTACCTCGGGGCGGGAGGAGAAGACCTCGGCGAGCTGATCGGGCTTCGCGTTGAAGTCCGGGATCAACAGTTCGACGCCGGTGTTGGGGTTGAGCTTCTTGATGTACCGCACGGTCTCGGCGTAAAGCCACGCGCCGCCGTCTTCCAGGTCGTCACGTGCAACGCCGGTGATGGTCGAGTAGCGCAGGCCCATTGCCTGAACGCTCTCGGCAACTCGGCGGGGCTCGTCGCGGTCGAGATCGTCGGGTTTACCCGTGTCGATCTGGCAGAAGTCGCATCGGCGGGTGCACTGCTCACCGCCGATGAGGAACGTCGCCTCGCGGTCTTCCCAGCATTCGTAAATGTTGGGGCATCCGGCTTCCTCGCAGACCGTGTGCAAGCCCTCACGTTTCACAAGACCTTTGAGCTCGGTGTACTCCGGGCCCATCTTCGCCTTGGTCTTGATCCAATTGGGCTTACGTTCGATCGGGGTCTCCGCGTTTCGGATCTCGAGGCGGAGTAGTTTGCGTCCTTCTGGGGCCACAGTCACCTAACCGATGCTACGCGCCGAACTTCATCGTGGTGAACTGCGGGTTACTGGAGGCGTTCACCACTTCTCGACCCGTGACCGGGTGATCAGTGACCTCCAGGTGCCCGTCGAGGGCCGATACGATCGCGGAGGTGACAGCGGGAACGACGTCTGCGACGGTGACCTCGCGTTCCAGTTCGCTCGACAGGGAAGTGACACCCGCGTCGGCGATTCCGCACGGCACGATCGCGTCGAAACCCGAGGTGCTGGAATTGCAGTTCAACGAGAATCCGTGCAATGTCACGCCGCGCTGCACACGCACTCCGATGGCGGCGATCTTGCGTTCGGGCAAGTGCGCCTTGGCGGCAAGCCATACACCGGACCGACCGTCGATTCGGCCACAATCGACGCCGAGGTCGGTACACACCGTGATCAACGCTTCTTCGATCCGGCGCACGTAGCGCACCACGTCGATCGGCTGGGCCAACTTCACGATGGGGTAGCCGACCAATTGGCCCGGTCCGTGCCAGGTGATTTTCCCCCCACGGTCGACCTCGATGACTTCGGTGCCGTCCTTCGGCCGATCCTCCGGGGAAGTACGCCTACCAGCTGTGTACACCGACGGGTGTTCGAGTAGCAGCAACGTGTCACGGCCGTGGCCATCGGCTCGCATGTCCGCGAGTTCACGCTGACGTTCCCATGCCGCGACGTACTCGACGGTCCCGATCTCGTGAACATCGATGGGTTCCGAACTGTCCCGAGCGGAAACTGCAACACTGCTCATACCCACAGACATTACGCCGCGCCCGGCGACGGTCAGTGACCGACCGCAGCCCTCAGTGCGTCGCCGACAGTGTTGTGTTCGAACGCGAAGCCGGTGTCTTCCAGCACCTTCGGAATTGCCCGTGGCCCGGTCAAGATCGCTTCCTCGGCGAACTCGCCGATGGCCAGCTTGAGTGCGAAACCTGGTACGACCCAGGGCGCGGGACGTTTGATGGCGCGCGCGAATGCGCTGTTGAACTGAGCGTTGGTGACCGGGGCAGGACCTACCATGTTGACCGGCCCGCGCACGGCGTCGTTCTCCAGCCCGTGGATCGTCGCGCCGATTTCGTCTTCCAACGAAATCCACGGGAAGTACTGGCGTCCGCTTCCGAGCCTGCCGCCGAGCGCCAGCAGATAGAGAGGGCGGAGTTTGTCCATCATTCCGCCTCGGCGGGACAGTACGACGCCGCTGCGCAGCATGACCGTTCGGACACCACCGGCATCGGCGGCCGCTGTGGCAGCTTCCCAGTCACGGCACACTTCCGCGAGGAACCCCGAACCGACGCCGTCCGACTCGTCGACGACGCGGTCGCCCGTATCGCCGTAGAAGTTGATACCGCTGGCATTGACCAAAGTCGGCACCTCGTGCGTCACGCATGCCTCGGCCAACACCTCCGTCGGCGTGATGCGGCTGTCGCGGACCTGTTGCTTGTACGCGCCGGACCACCGTTTGTCGCCGATGCCGACACCACAGAGATTGACCACGGCGTCGGCGTTACGCAACGCACGCTCGTCGATGTCTCCGCTCGGCGGATCCCAGGAGAATTCGTCGGGGCCGGCAGGCGCCCGCCGCACGAGCCTGGAGACTTCATGGCCCTTGCCGCGCAGTGACGCAACAAGGGAGGTACCGATCAATCCCGACGAACCTGCAATGACGACGCGCATGGTGTTGGACGTCCCTCCTCGACAGTGACGGGGCACCACCCGCAATGCGAGTGGTGCCCCGAACTCTGTATTACTCCCCGCTGATTCGAGGATCGATCATGTCGTCTGTAACTTCACGATACAGACGAATTTTGCTGCATGTCGTTTCAGATACCCAGATCCGCTTCGAACGAAGCATCTTGTAGACGCTGCTTGATCGTGGTTAGGAATCGACCTGCGTCGGCACCGTCCACGAGTCGGTGATCGTACGTCAGCGGCAGGTACACCATCGATCGCACGCCGATCGACTCGTTGCCGTCCGAGTCCTTCACCACGACCGGGCGCTTGACGATGGCGCCGGTACCGAGCATCGCCGCCTGCGGCGGAAGCAGGATCGGGGTGTCGAACAAGGCGCCCTGGCTACCGATGTTGGTGATGGTGAACGTGCCGCCGGCGAGCTCGTCGGGCTTGAGGCCTCCCGTGCGTGCTCGCGATGCGATGTCGGCGATGGCGCGAGCCAGGCCCGCGAGGGACAGGTCGCCCGCGTTGTGGATGACGGGGGAAAGCAGACCCTGTTCGGTGTCCACGGCGATGCCCAAGTGGACGTTCGCGTGGTACGTGATCTCCTTCTTGTCCTCGTCGATGCTGGCGTTGACGTTCGGGTGAGCCTTGAGTGCCTCGACGACTGCCTTCGCGAAGAACGGCAGGTAAGTCAGGTTGACGCCCTCGTTCTTGGAGAACGTCGCCTTCGCCTTGGTACGCAGAGCAGCAATGGTCGTCACGTCGACCTCGAAGGTCTGGGTGAGCTGTGCCGTGGTCTGCAGCGACTCGCGAGTCTTCTTGGCCGTGATCTGCCGGATGCGGTTGATCTTCTGCGTTGTTCCCCGCAGGTGAGCCAACTCCGGGCGGACACCCGCGGTGGCCGATGCTGCGGGAGCAGCAGCGGCGGCAGCGGGTGCTGCTGCAGGAGCCTCGGCCGGAGCCTTCTTTGCCTCGGCCGCAGCGAGAACGTCCTGCTTGCGAACACGTCCGCCGACACCGGTGCCCTTGACGGTCGACAGGTCGACATCGTTGTCCGCAGCGAGCTTGCGAACGAGCGGAGTCACGTACGGGGTGGCGTCGCCGGACGGGGCAGACGTCTCCTGCTTCGGTGCTTCCTGCTTCGGTGCTTCCTGCTTGGGGGCCTCTGCCTTGGGTGCCTCCTGCTTGGGAGCCTCCTTCTTCGGCTCGGGCGCAGGAGCTGGCTTCTCGGGCTCGGCAGCCTTCTCGGGCTCGGGTGCCTTCTCGGGCTCGGGTGCCTTCTCGGCGGGCGAGCCGGAACCGATCACGGCGAGCTGTCCGCCGATCTCGACAGTGTCGTCTTCCTCGGCACTGATCTCGAGCAGAGTGCCGGCGACCGGGGACGGGATCTCGGTGTCGACCTTGTCGGTCGAGACTTCGAGCAGAGGCTCGTCGACGGCAACTTCGTCACCGACGGCCTTGAGCCAGCGGGTGACGGTGCCCTCGGTGACGGACTCGCCGAGTTCGGGCATCTTGACCGGAGTTCCGGAACCGCTGGAGTCCGACTTGGCTGCGGGAGCCTCCTGGGTGGGAGCCTCCTCCTCTGCCTGGGGTTCGGGCTCTGCGGCGGGCGTCGGTTCCTCGGCTGCAGGCTCTTCTGCGGCAGATTCGGATTCTTCGGCCGGCGCGGACTTCTCGCCTGCGTCGCCGATCTGCGCGAGCTCACCACCGATTTCGACGGTGTCGTCTTCCTGAGCCACGATCTTCGTCAGAACGCCAGCAACGGGGGACGGGATTTCGGTATCGACCTTGTCGGTCGATACTTCGAGCAACGGCTCGTCGACCTCGACGGTGTCGCCCTCCTGCTTGAGCCACCTCGTGACAGTTCCCTCGGTGACGCTCTCACCAAGAGCTGGCATCTGGACGGAGAAGGCCATGTCTGTTGACTCCTCGACAGTTGTATGCGGGTAATTTAATTCGACGACTTGTGGTCGTGAACCATTGTGCTGGGGTTGCAAGGTTCGCGGACGATACTTGCGTTAATTGCGATCATCAGCGCTGTCCACGTCCGCGGTGACGGCGTCCGGGCCGAGCTTTCGATCGGGGCATTGCACGATCCACTGTCGATTACGGCAGACACGTAGATGCCCTTTCTCTTTCGATCGGCAATCGTTCTCCTCGTACAAGAGAGTTGAACCCTCTACCTTCCATCCTTCCATCTTCGGTGTCGGCGTGTTCCCCGAGGGCTGCCGTCGTGCTGGCAAACTGATCGGTAACACCGACTGCGCGAACAGCGACGTCAGTTGCACGCACCTATGACAGGAGTGAACGTAGTGGGTTTGTTCGATCGCTTCGCGCGACGTGGCGGCAAAGGTAGAAGCGCCAAGGAGGGTTCGGCGGCGCAGTATCTGGCCGACTGGACGACGGCACGCATAGGCGTCGAGGCCTACGTCGAACCGAAGACCACAGTGACTCCTGTCACGGTAGTTCTCGTGGCGAACGACGGAGAATGGACGCGACGCGCCGTCGACGAACGCGATGTTCGCAAACTCGGTCCCGATCTGAAGATTCCGGTCTACGACGTGCGAAAGACGCGGTACCCCCAGCGAATGCGCGACTACGACGCGCGACAGAAAATTCTCAAGCGTAGGGCTTCTGAGCAGTAGGTGCTCCTCTGCCGGCAACATGCGGTTCCGCCGCCAGTGGCATACGGCTCCGCCGCCAGTGGCACGGAAAAGTGCCCCGAAGGGCACCTAGCCGTGCCACTGGCGCGAAGCGACTAACCGTTTTCGGCGATGTCCTCGAGCACGGCGAACATCGTGCGGACGGGGACTCCGGTGCCGCCCTTGCCGGTGTAGCCGAACGGGCCTGCCGTGTTGTAGGCCGGGCCCGCTACATCGATGTGAGCCCACTCGACGCCCTCGGCGACGAACTCTTTCAGGAACAGTGCAGCAGCGAGCATGCCTCCGGCCCGGCCGTTGGTGACGTTGGCCAGATCGGCGACCTTCGAATCGAGTTCCCGACGAATTTCGCTCGGCAGCGGCATGGCCCAGCCGTTCTCGCCGACAGCACATGAAATTGCGGCGACGCGGTCACGGAATTCGTCGGTACCCATGACGCCCGGTGTCCGATTGCCCAGCGCGACGACCTGAGCGCCGGTGAGAGTTGCCGTGTCGATGAGGTAATCCGGGTCGTCCTCGCACGCACGCACTATGGCGTCGGCGAGCACGAGGCGTCCCTCGGCGTCGGTGTTGATGACCTCGACGGTGATGCCGCCGTATTGGGTGAGTACGTCACCCGGGCGCTGAGCGGTCCCTGACGGCATGTTTTCTGCCATCGGTACGGTGGCGACGACGTCGAGGGGCAGTCCGACCTTCGCGGCGAGGATGACCGTCGCGATGACTGCCGCGGCGCCTGCCATGTCGGAGGTCATGTTCTCCATGCCGGCTGCGGGCTTGATGGAGATGCCGCCGGTGTCGAACGTGATGCCCTTGCCGACGAGGGCAACCTTCTTCGACTTTCTTTTGCCTCCGGAATGCGTCAACCGCACCAGGCGTGGCAGGCGCGAAGATCCCTTCCCGACGCCGTGAATTCCGCCGTACCCGCCCTTCTCCAACGCTTTGTCGTCGAGGATCTGCACGCTGAGTCCCACGTCGGTACCGAGTTGCTTCGCCCGGTCCGCGAATTCCTCGGGGTACAGGTGACTTGGGGGAGTGTTGACGAAATCGCGGGCGATCGCGACGGATTCTGCGATCGCGATCGACCGCGACAACTCCGCTTTGGCTTCGCGTGCGCGAGGGTCGGTCACCAGCAACTCGACGCGAGCGAGTGGTCCTGCGTCGGGTCCCGGTGCGGACAAGGCCGACTTGAACTCGGTGAAGGTATAGGCGCCGAGGAAGAATCCTTCAGCGGCAGCGCCGAGATCGAGTGAGCCGAGCGTGGTGGCCGCGGTTGCGGTTCCAGCCAATGCTCGCGCGGCGGTGCCTGCCGATCGACGGATCCGCTCGGTGTCGATGTCGGCGGACGTGCCGAGTCCGACAGCGAGAACGCTCGCGACACCCAGTGAAGTGGGTGCGGGAATGCGAGTGAGCTCGTCGGCCTTGCCGGTCGCTCCGACGGCCTCGAACGAATCGAGTAGCGCCGACGCATCGGCGTCGGAGATGGAATCGGTGACGACGAGTTCGAGGCCGTCCTCGCTCGTGCTCAGTGCGACGACCAGGACGTCGATGTTCTTGCCGACGCGGTCGGCCAGCACCAGCTCGGGTCCGAGGGTGCGGGGTGAAGTCGAAGGCACGGGGCAGCTCCTACAGAAATGGGATCGATTGTGTCGGTCGCATTCGATCGTAGTGACCTCAACCCGGGCGCCGGTGGTCCGCTAGCGTTGGCCAGCATGAGTGCAGCCGAACTTGTCCACGGTCCCGCCCACGGCGCCCACGTCGAACTCGGTGCCACATTCGCGCCGTTCGGAGGCTGGGAAATGCCGGTCTCCTACTCGGGCGTGGTCGCCGAACACAAAGCGGTACGGCAGTCCGTCGGAGTGTTCGACGTCAGCCACCTCGGAAAGGCGCTCGTCAGTGGCCCCGGCGCCGCGGAGTTCGTGAACGGCGCCCTGACAAACGATCTCGGTAGGGTCGGGCCAGCTAAGGCCCAATACACACTGTGCTGCACCGAATCCGGTGGCGTAGTAGACGATCTGATCGCCTACTACGTCAGCCCCGACGAGGTGTTCCTCGTTCCGAATGCAGCAAACACCGCTGCTGTCGTCGCGGCGTTGACCGCCGATGCGCCGGACGGGGTCAGCGTGATCGATCAACACCGTGACTTCGGAGTTCTCGCGGTGCAGGGGCCGGGCTCGCGCGCCATCGTCGAGCAACTCGGCGTCCCCGTGGATATGGAGTACATGGCGTTCGTCGACGCGCTGTGGAACGGGAAGCCGGTTCGTGTGTGTCGCACCGGATACACCGGTGAGCACGGATACGAGCTCCTTCCCGACTGGGCGGGTACCGAGGCGTTGTTTCGTGCGCTCGTCGAACTCGTCCGCGCCGGCGGCGGAGAGGTCGCCGGTCTAGGCGCACGAGACACGCTGCGGACCGAGATGGGATACCCGCTGCACGGTCACGAACTGTCACTCGATATCTCGCCGCTCCAGGCGCGGTGCGGATGGGCAGTCGGCTGGAAGAAGGATCGATTCTGGGGCAAGGCGGCCCTGACTGCAGAGAAAGAGGTAGGCCCGTCGCGGGTGCTACGGGGCGTCAAGGCTCTCGACCGCGGAGTCCCACGACAGGGCCAAACGGTGCTGCGCGACGGTGTTGCAGTGGGTGTCACGACGTCGGGCACGTTCTCGCCCTCCCTCGGAATCGGAATCGCGTTGGCACTGATCGATTCGAGCGCCGAGCTTGCCGCGGGAGACCTCGTCGAGGTCGACGTGCGCGGCCGTGCTCTGCGGTGCGAGATCGTAGCTCCGCCGTTCGTTTCGGTGAATACCAAGTGAGGTGAATGCGAAGTGAGGTGAACACCAAGTGAGTGGTCATGACCGCGTTGGATAAGATCGGATCATGACTGGCCTACCCGACTTCACCCGCGCGGCCCATCCGTCTCCGGCACCGTCCGAGGCACGAGAGGCCGTACTGGCTGCGCCGGGGTTCGGGAAGTTCTTCACCGACCACATGGCAATCATCGATTACTCCACCGACAAGGGGTGGTACGACCCGACGATCGCCCCGTACGGTCCGATCCAACTGGATCCAGCAGCGATGGTTCTGCACTACGGGCAGGCCATTTTCGAAGGACTGAAGGTCTATCGGCAGCCAGGCGGTGACTTCGCGTCGTTCCGCGTTCGGTCCAACGCCGAGCGATTCCAGACGTCGGCACGGCGGTTGGCAATGCCCGAACTGCCCGAGGAATTGTTCCTCGCCTCGATCGAACAGCTTCTCGCGGTCGACCACGAGTGGGTGCCGGAAGCGGGCGGCGAAGATGCGTTGTACCTGCGGCCGTTCATGTTCTCGACCGAGGCGGGCCTCGGTGTCCGTCCCGCTGACGACTACCGATACATGCTCATCGCTTCACCCGCTGGCGCGTACTTCCCCCGCGGAGTCAAGCCGGTCAAGGTCTGGCTCTCGACCGAATACGTGCGTGCAGCTCCCGGCGGTACAGGAGCGGCCAAGTTCGCCGGAAACTACGCGGCATCGCTTCTGGCGCAAGCGCAAGCAAGCGACGAAGGGTGTGATCAGGTCGTGTGGCTCGACGCCATCGAGCGTCGCTTCGTCGAGGAGATGGGCGGGATGAACCTGTTCTTCGTCTTCGGCTCGGGATCCGACGCCCGCCTCGTCACACCGTCGCTGTCCGGCTCCTTGCTCCCCGGCATCACTCGCGATTCGCTGCTGACGCTCGCAACCGATTCCGGCATCCCCGTCGAAGAGCGTCGAATCTCTACCGAGGAGTGGCAGAAAGGCGCCGAGTCGGGTGAGATCACCGAGGTGTTCGCGTGTGGAACTGCCGCTGTGATCACCCCGGTTGGCACCGTGAAGTCCGCTGAAGGGGAGTACACCATCGCAGGCGGCGAGCCGGGTGAGATCACCCTTGCGTTGCGAGACACACTGACCGGTATTCAGCGGGGTACCTTCGCAGATACCCACGGTTGGATGACCAAGCTCGGCTGAGAACTCACCGACCGATCAGGAGGCCGACCACCGCGATCGCGGTGGTCACCTCGATCGCCGCGCCGAGGACATCGCCGCTGATGCCCCCGAATCGCCTGGCGCAGTGCCGAACTGCCAGTACCACTGCGGCGAGCGCGAAAACCACCACCGCCGGACCCTGCCACCAACGGCCGTCGACAGTTCCTGCCGCTGCGACCACGGCCAACACGGTCCACGCCGCGACGGGGACGGCCGATTGTGTGTCGGCGACGAGCGCCCCGAAGCCGGTGGTCCCGGCTGGGGGAATCCCGCGTCGGCATGCGAGAACCACCGAAACGCGACCGACCGATACGGCAAGAACGATCGACCACCAGGAGCCGTCGGCGGCGAGTTCACCGAAACCGACTGCCTGGATGGCCAGAACGAGGGACACGGCTGCTACCCCGAACGGTCCGGCGCCTCCGGATTGCATCACTTCGCGCGCCCGCTCGGGTGGCCCGTAACAACCGAGACCGTCGGCGGTGTCCGCGAGGCCGTCGATGTGCATGCCCCGGGTGAGAAGGGCTAGTGCCGACACCGTCAGCAGGCCCGCGAGCAGGCTGGGAAGCGACGCTATACCGATCAGCCACAACAGAAGCGCCGACACTGCCCCCAACAACAATCCGACGAGGGGAGTAGCCGATATTGCTGCACGTCCATGGCCGCGATCTATCTCACGCGGGCCGTCGATAGGCACGACAGTCAGCCACGACAGTGCCAATCGTGGTCCGGCGAGCACGTCACTCGGCCGTATCGGCGGTGATTTCGGTACTGACCCCTGCATCGGCAAAGGTCGACATGTTCGAGAGCGTCGCGACTGCCGCGTGTACGAGACCGAGAGCCACGAGCGCTCCCGATCCCTCACCCAGGCGCATGTCGAGTTCGAGCAGTGGCTCGATCCGCAAGTGCTTCAACGCAATCGAGTGCGAAGGTTCGGTCGATCGGTGGCCAGCCACCCACCATTCGCGGGCGCCGCGCGCGGACTCCTCGGCCACGAGCGCTGCTGCCGTCACGACGAGTCCGTCCAGGATGACCGGCGTACGGCGGTGCGCAGCCTGCGCGAGAAACCCTGCCATCGCGGCGATGTCGGCACCGCCGGCTACACGGAGGAGCGCGATCGGGTCCTTCACGACCGGGCGTGCTCTGCGCATCGCGTCGCGAATGGCAGCGGTCTTGCGAATCCACCCGGCGTCGTCGACACCCGTTCCGCGCCCCACGGCCGCGACCGGTTCGGTGTCGGTGAGTGCCGCGATCAAAGCGGTTGCAGGCGTGGTGTTTCCGATCCCCATGTCGCCTGCGATGAGAAGGTCGGCGCCGCTGTCCACTTCTTCGTCGGCTATTGCGCGTCCGGCGTCGATGGCGGCCAGGACCTCGTCATGGGTGAGCGCGTCCTCGCGATCGATGGATCCGCTCGACTTCCTGATCTTGTGGCCGCTCACCGACGGGTCCGTGTCGGTGAGTACCGAGATGTCCACGACCCGTACCGACGCTCCCGACACTTGCGCCAACGCATTGACCGCTGCGCCTCCCGCAGTGAAGTTGGCTACCATCTGCGCGGTGACCTCGGGTGGGTACGCGGACACGCCGTGTACCGCGACGCCGTGATCTCCGGCGAACACAACGACGCGGGGACGAACCAGCGGAGAAGGCGGGCATCGATCCTGGCATGCGGCGATCCATTCACCGACCGCTTCGAGTCGGCCGAGGCTCCCGGACGGTTTCGTCAGCGAGAGTTGGCGCGCGGCAGCGTCGTTCCGAGCTCCCGCAGAAGGTGGAGGTACGGGCCGGAGGGGTGTCGAGTTCGTCTCCGGCTCGGGAGTGGCTGTCACGGTGGGCCTTTCGTCATGAGGGTCCATCGGTGCTGCGATCACTGGACCGCGGATTTCAAGGTCAAGGGTTGGCCTGCGACGACCAGTACGACCGAATCGCATACCGCTGCCAAACGGCGGTTGAGCGTGCCCATCTCGTCCTGGAACAACCGGCCGGAACGCGTTTCGGGAACAACACCCCAGCCGACCTCGGGGCTCACCAGGACCATCGTTCCGATTCCTTGTGAGACCGCGTTCACCAGTGCATCGGACTCGGGCGTGATCGTTCCCCTCGGCAGGTCCCAGGCCTCGCGGTCGTCGATCGCCCCGGTGAGCCACGTACCCAGATCGTCGACGATCGTCGCGCAGTCAGTCGGTGTCGCAAGAACATCGGAAAGGCCCCGGGGGCTTTCCACGGTCGTCCACGACGACGGTCTTCGAGCGCGGTGGGTGTCGATGCGGGCTTCCCAGTCGATGTCCGAAGGGTCTCGTCGCCCTGTCGCCACGTATCGAACGTGCTCGTAGTGCGCGACGAGATTCTCGGCGTACGCCGACTTGCCCGACCGCGTGCCGCCGAGAACGAGTGTGCGTGTCGCCGACGTCACGTGGGGACGTGTCGTCAGACTGCGGCGCCGCGGTCGACGCGGGGCTTGGGCGCGCGCATCTTCCGCAGCTGCGATGCACGGACGAATGCGTACCAGCCGAGTTTGAAGCCGCCGTCGGGGGTGTCCGGGAAACGCTCGCGAACGCGATTGTTTATCTGACGGCCGATGAAAATGCCCTCGATGACCATGAACAGCATCATGACGAACATGGCCAAGGTGACGAAAGCCTGCACGGCGGGGCTCAGGAACAACGCGAAGATCAGCAGCAACGCCAGTGGCATGAACAGACCGACTAGATTCCGTCGGGCATCGACGAGGTCGCGAGCGAACGCGCGAACGGGGCCCTTGTCGCGAGGCAACAGGTACTTGTCCTCACCGGCGAGCATGCGCTCGCGGCGTTCCGCCGACGCGGCACGTCGCTCGGCCGACGCCTGCTTGCGATCGGTCTTCGATCCCTTGTTCGCCTTTCGGCGCTCGCGGGCTTCCTTGCTCGTCATCGGGGGCGGAGCAACCGGACCACGGCGTCGCGCCTCGGACTCACGGCGTTTGGGAGTCGGGCGCCCCTTGCCGACAGCCTCGGTGGACGAAGCCGGGATCGAGGCGGAGGACTCGGTTGATTTCGAGTCGTCTCCGTCCGAATTGTCAGAGTTTCCGCGACGTAGCAACTTCACCCTCCCAGGTTATGGGATGGCGACGCAGCAGAGAACACCGGCCACGTCGGAGCGCTGACGTGCCGCCGGAAGGCGACCGACCTACACTGCTGACGATGCGAGTGATGGTTGCACCCGATTCGTTCGGCGAGACGCTGACTGCTACCGAGGCGGCAGCGGCGATAAGCAGAGGATGGAGTGCGGCGCGGCCGTCCGACGACGTGATTCTCGCGCCACAATCCGACGGTGGACCGGGGTTCGTGGACGTCGTTGCGAGCCGGCGCGGGACCGTGCGCACGGTGGAGGTAGAAGGGCCCCTCGGCCAAGTCGTGTCGGCGTCCTGGCTGCTCGACGGCACTACCGCGTACATCGAGGCGGCTGCGGCCTGTGGTCTCGGCGTCCTCGGCGGGCCGCCGACGGCGCACAGCGCGCTGAAGTCCTCCAGCTACGGCGTCGGTCAGTTGATCGAAGCGGCCCTCGCAGAAGGCGTCGCGACCATCTACGTCGGCCTCGGTGGGAGCAGCTGTACCGACGGCGGGCGAGGGATGGTGCGGGCGCTCGGTGGACTGGGCGAGGCGGCGGCGCGGCTGGGCGGCGTCGATCTGGTGGCCGCGACAGACGTCGAGAATCCGCTTCTCGGAGAGTTCGGCGCGGCGCGCGTGTTCGGTCCACAGAAGGGTGCAGATCCCGCGCTGGTCGACATGTTGGAAGAGCTGAACAGGGATTGGGCGACGGTGCTCGAGCTCGAGTGTGGACGAAACGTGGCCGACCTGTCGGGCGCAGGCGCAGCCGGAGGCATCGGTGCCGCACTCTTCGCGCTCGGCGGGCGGAGCGAGTCCGGCGCATCGGTGGTCGCCGAAGTGACCGACCAGAGTGCCCTGCTGGCTACCGTCGACCTCGTCCTGACGGGGGAGGGCAAGTTCGACAGTCAGTCATTGCGCGGCAAATTGGTGACCCGTCTGGCAACGGCGGGAGCAGGCTCAGGTGTGCAGACGCTGGTGTTCGCAGGTCAGGTGCAGCTCGACGACGCCCAGCTGCACTCGACGGGAATCACCGCTGCGTACTCGATCACCGAGTTCGCCGGATCGGTGGAAAAGTCGATGTCGGACGCCGAACACCAGCTCGAATTGCTTGCACGAGAGGTGGCGGGATCGTTCTCCGCTCGATCTTCTCGTCCGACCGCGTACGGACCGTGAGGAATAACTGCATCCGGAGTACGGTTGAGGCGTTCACGGGTTTGGTACGACTGACAGGGAGAGCCCATGACCGTCTCGAACGAGACCATCACGCACAAGGTCACGATGACAGAAGCTGCGTCGTCCAAGGCCAAGGCGTTGCTGGATCAAGAAGGCCGCGATGATCTCGCGTTGCGTATTGCTGTTCAGCCTGGCGGCTGTGCAGGACTGCGCTATCAGCTCTTCTTCGACGACCGTAGCCTCGACGGCGACCTCGCAGTGGACTTCAACGGAGTCACGCTCGCAGTCGACCGGATGAGCGCTCCGTACGTCGAAGGTGCTTCCATCGATTTCGTCGACACCATCGAGAAGCAGGGCTTTACGATCGACAACCCGAACGCGACAGGCTCATGCGCCTGTGGTGATTCGTTCAACTGACGCTCGATCGTCGTCACGTCTGACCGGTATTCGCTCCGCGGGTACCGGTCAGAAGTGTGTTCACTCACTTTTTCCTCGCCCTGCGCGGAACGCCTTCGGTCTAGCATGGGTGTTCTGCCGGCTACACGACCGAAAGGCCCAAGCACGTGACTCTCGCGGTATCGGGATCCATAGCGACCGATCACCTGATGCGATTCCCAGGCAAGTTCGCCGACCAGTTGGTTGCGGACCAGTTGAAGAACATTTCGCTCAGTTTTCTCGTCGACGATCTGGTGATTCGCAAGGGTGGAGTCGGCGGAAACATCGCGTATGCACTCGGCGTCCTCGGCGGTTCTCCGCTGCTGGTCGGCGCAGTGGGACCGGACTTCGCCGAATACCGGTCGTGGTTGGAGTCCAACGGGGTGGATTGCGACGGAGTCCGTGTGTCGTCCACCGCTCACACTGCGCGATTCGTGTGCACCACCGACGAGGACATGGCACAGATCGCGTCGTTCTATCCCGGTGCGATGAGCGAAGCTCGCGAAATCTCGATCATCGACCTCGCATCCAAGACGCCACTCGAACTCGTCCTGATCGGAGCCAACGATCCGGACGCCATGCTCGCTCACACCGAACAATGCCGGACCGCGGGCATCCCGTTCGCAGCTGATCCGTCGCAGCAGCTGGCTCGTCTGAGCGGCGAGCAAGCGTCTGCGCTGATCGACGGCGCTGCATACCTGTTCACCAACGAATACGAGTGGGGCCTGCTTCGTCAGAAGACCGGGTTGTCCGAGGCCGAGCTCGAGGCCAAGGTGGGCATTCGAGTCACCACGTTGGGCAAATCCGGCGTCGAGATCGTCTCCGCCGACGGAACCACAACACACGTCGACGTCGTGCCCGAGACGAGCAAGGTCGACCCCACGGGTGTCGGCGACGGCTTCCGTGCCGGTTTCCTCGTCGCTCATCTGGCTGGAGCATCGGTGGAGCGCGCTGCACAGCTCGGATCGCTCGTCGCCGTGCTGGTTCTAGAAACAACCGGCACGCAGGAATGGACGTTCGTCCGTGACGATGCGCTCAAACGTCTGGGCGCGGCCTACGGTTCGACGGCCGCCGACGAAATCGGCGCACTTCTGCCTGCTTGATCTAACTTCCAACACACGAACGGCCCGTGGCGATCGCCACGGGCCGTTTTCATGCGAACAGGTCTTCAGAGATCGACGGGGTACGTGGGCTCGGCAATCTCGGGCACGATGCGCTTCTCGACGAAGATGCCGTGCCACACCATGAAGATCAACACCGTCCAGAGGCGTCGACTGTGGTCGGATTTGCCGTCTCGATGCTCGTTCAGCATCGCGGTGACAGCGGCCTTGTTCAGAATGTGATCGGTCTCGGACTCCGCGATCTGCTGATGCGCCCAGTCGAAGAGTTCCGTGCCGCGCAGCCAATGCCGAAGTGGCACTGGGAAGCCGAGCTTCGCACGGTGCAGAACATGGGCAGGGACGATCCCCTCCAGCGCCTGTCGGAGTGCGTACTTCGTGGTGTCCTTGGTGATTTTCTGTTCCAGCGGCAGCTTCTCCGCGACGGCGAAGACCTCGTTGTCGAGAAACGGCACACGCAGTTCCAGCGAGTTGGCCATCGTGATCTTGTCGGCCTTGACGAGGATGTCGCCTCGCAGCCACGTGAACAGGTCGAGGTGCTGCATCCGTGCCACTGGATCCCAGCCGCGGGACTGTGCGTAGATCGGTGATGTGACGTCGGTGTGCGTCCACTCGGGCCGGAAGTCGCGGAGCACAGCCCTGAGTTGCGCGTCGCCGAAACTGCGGGCGTTGCCGTAATAACGCTCCTCGAGGGACATCGAACCGCGATGGAGAAGGCTCTTGCCGCGCGTCCCGTCAGGAATTTTGTCGCTCAGTGCGCCCGCGGCCCGGCGAAGTCCCTTGGGGAGGTATTCGAATGGTTTGAGCGACAACGGTTCCCGGTAGATCGTGTAACCGCCGAACAGTTCGTCTGCGCCCTCGCCGGACAGCACGACCTTGACGTGTTTGCGCGCTTCTTTCGCGACGAAGTAGAGCGGAATCAGCGCCGGGTCGGCGACCGGGTCGTCGAGATACCACACGATCTCGGGAATGGAGGCGGCGAACTCGGCAGGGCCGACGACCTTGACGACGTGGCGTGCGCCGATGGCCGCAGCGGACTCGGCCGCGACATCGACCTCGGAGTACCCCTCGCGTTCGAAGCCGGTAGTGAACGTGATGAGGTTCGGGTTGTGACGAATCGCCAGCGCAGCGATGGCAGTCGAGTCGATTCCGCCGGAGAGAAAGGAGCCAACCGTGACGTCGGCGCGCATGTGCTTGGCAACGGAATCTTCCAGGGCTTCGGCGATCTCCTGGTATCGAGCCGACTCGGAACCGGGCGCGAACGGCTTCACCGGGAACTTCGGTGTGAAATAGCGCGTGATCTTCAGCTCGGCACCCGGGGTGAGCGTGGCGTAGCTGCCGGATTCGAGACGGCGAATCTCGGTATGGAGGGTCTCGGGTTCGGGTACGTACTGAAGGACTGTGTAGTGCTCGATCGCGCGTGGGTCGAGTTCGGTTCCGATTCCGATGAGATCGGTCAATTCCAGCAGGCTCTTCTTCTCGCTACCGAACGCTGTGCCGCCGGTGCCGGTGGCAACGAACAACGGCTTGATTCCGAACGGGTCGCGTGCCAGAAACAGCTCACGAGTATCGGTGTCCCAGATGGCGAAGGCGAACATGCCGCGGAGGCGTCGAACAGCCTCGGTGCCCCAGTAATGGAACGCTGCGACGATGGACTCGCCGTCCCCCTCGGTGAAGAACTCCGCACCGTGCTCGCGGGTCAGTTCTTCGCGCAACTCGAGGTAGTTGTAGATCTCGCCGTTGAACGTCAGTGCATAACGGGTCGGATTCTCGGGCGGACCCCAGCGAAGCGGCTGGTGAGAATGCTCGATGTCGATGATCGACAGTCGGTTGAACCCGTAGATGACGTCGTCGTCGTGCCACGTTCCGGGCTCGTCGGGGCCGCGGTGACGCATGCAGTGCATGGCGCCCTCGACGAGTTCGACTCCCGCAGCGTCGGTGCCGGTCGACGTCAGAACACCCAGTAGTCCACACACAGCGTCTACTACCTCGTTTCGCAATCGGGAGTAGTGCCGGCACTGGCGATCGTGCATGACGCCCGTGGCGGCACGGAAAGTACGAGTATGCCGTAGACACGGACGAAGAAAGGTAACGACCCGACAGTGGAGTTGCGACCGCTTTGGTCTACGCTGCGTAGTACTAGGGCATCCGCATGTGGAGGCCCTCATTCTTCAGTGGTGAGCGATCAGGAAGGCGTGAACGTGGCGCAGAGTCGGATCCTTCGGCGAGCCGGGCTGACAGCATTTCTCGGCGTAGCCGCGTTGCTGTTGTCGGGCTGTTCCATCGACAACGAGGTCCTGCGCTTCGGCTTTCCGGTGGGAGTCACTCCCCAGGGGAAGTCGATTCGCGAATTGTGGACGTGGTCCGTGGTGGCAGCCCTGATCATGGGCATCATCGTGTGGGCTCTGATCTTCTGGGTGGTCATCTTCCACCGTAAGAAGAAGGATTCGCCGGAGTTCCCACGCCAGACGGCGTACAACGTCCCGCTGGAGCTCTTCTACACAGCGGTTCCTTTCGTCATCATCGCGGTGCTGTTCTACTTCACCGTCGTCGTGCAGAACTACGTCGACGAGAAGCAGCCGAACCCCGACGTCACGGTCGATGTGACGGCGTATCAGTGGAACTGGAAGTTCGGCTACCAGACGGTCGACCTCAAGGACGGCGTCGCCAAGTACGACGGCACCGACGTCGAAGCTCAAGAAGCAGCCGAAGCAGCCGCGACTCCGCCCGAGGGTGAGGCCGAAGGCAGCGAAGACGGTGAATTCGTTCCAGGAGCAATCCACGGCGTCAGCCCGCAGGATCTTTCCTACCTGCATTACAACCAGATCGAGACCGTTGGCACGAGCAACGAGATCCCGGTCCTGGTTCTCCCGACTGGCAAGCGAATCGAGTTCGTGCTCGCGTCTTCGGATGTCATTCACGGTTTCTGGGTTCCGGAGTTCCTGTTCAAGCGCGACGTCCTTCCCAACCCGAAGGAAAACCACTCGGACAACGTTTTCCAGATCTCCGAGATCGAGCGTGAGGGTGCGTTCGTCGGACGTTGCACCGAAATGTGCGGCACGTTCCACTCCATGATGAACTTCGAGGTTCGTGCGGTGTCCCCGGACGACTTCCAGGAGTACATCGAACTCCGTAAACCGGAGTCCGACGGTGGAGAAGGTTTGACCAACGCTCAAGCTCTCGAAGCGATCGGCCAGTCTCCGGTCGCCACCAGCACCTACCCGTTCACGACGGATCGTGGACTCAAGTCCGAATCCGTCGCCGAAGGCAACTGACCCAGGAAGATTGCTGAAATGAAAATCGAAGCCAAGATCTTCGAGATCCTGACTGTCTTCTTTCTTCTCGTCGGGATCGTGTACGCCCTCTTCACCGGCTTCTCGCGCACCGGCGTCGAATGGGCAGGTGTTACGGCCATCGCTCTGTCGGTCGGTCTAACGCTGATCATCGGAACTTACTTCCGGTTCGTCGCGAGGCGTCTCGACACGCGTCCCGAGGACTTCGATGACGCCGAAATCAGCGATGGAGCTGGTGACCTGGGCTTCTTCAGCCCCGGCAGCTTCTGGCCGATCGTTCTCGCGGGCGCCGCTTCCGTCACCGCCATCGGGTTCGCGTTCTTCCTGTGGTGGCTCATTGCGTTCGGAGTCGTGCTGATCCTGTCCGCTGCGGCCGGCCTGGTGTTCGAGTACCACGTGGGACCCGAGAAGCACTGACCTGCCAGCTGGCTAGACGTTCCACAAGCGCCGACCTCGTTACACGGGGTCGGCGCTTTTCGTTGTATGTGAGGGTGCCTGGGGTCAGGAGGCGTCGGCCCGCGTACAAGCGCGCGACACCGTCGCCGCGACGTCGTCGAGTGAGAGACCCAGTGCTCTGCACAGCGCTGACACCGTGAAGAACGCCGGTGTAGGAATTCTGCCGGTCTCGATCTTTCGAAGCGTCTCCACCGAGATCCCAGCCTCGCCGGCAACCTCCGTCATGGTCCGCTGACCCCGGGTGGCACGGAGCAGCTCACCCAGTCGCAGTCCACGAGAGAGCTCTTCGGGGGACAGGGGGATTCTCACCATGAGTCCAATAGTAATACCGGGACAGCTGTCGATGCCGCGGACATTGCTGAGCGGGACACTCGTGGGTGTCGGCGATGGTGACGGGTAGGGCGTCGGCGATGGGGTCGCGTGGGCGTCGGCGATCTACCCTCGCGTTGTACGGTGCTGGGCTCGTTCAGCGCACAATGCGAGGGTAAGTGTGAGCGAGGGTCAGCGCTTCTCGACGCGATTGCAATGTGCTCACGCTGCCGGTGGGGGAGCGGGGTAGGCGCCACCGCTGGGCGAGACCGCTGGGCAAGACGCAGAAACGCCACAGGGCGGCACCCGTGTTGGGTGCCGCCCTGTGGCTGTGAAGCTGTCTTCTAGTGCTCGCTATCGCTCTCCTGGCGGGCGGGAGCATGATCGCCGTCGCCGTTCGAGTGACCGTTGCCGTTCGCGTGTCCGTTGGAACCATTGCCGTTCGAATGACCGTTGCCGTTGGCGTGGCCGTTGCCGTTCGAATGGCCGTTGGAACCGTTGCCGTACAACGAAGCCTGGTAGTTCTTCAGCATCGTCAGCTGCTCGACCTCGCCGTGGTGCAGAGCTTCTTCCAAAGCCTTGCTCTCCGAGACGGGGTCGGGACGGAAGATCGATCCCGAACCCGGCTTGCCGGCAGAACCGAGTTTGCTCATCTTCTTCGGAACGGCAGCGCCCTGGTACTCGAGCGGAATCGGGTGTCCGTGATCGTCGACCGGTCCGAGAGGCTGATGAACCTCGACGTACTGGCCGTGGGGCAGGCGCTTGATGATTCCGGTCTCGATTCCGTGATCGAGAACCTGGCGGTCGCTGCGTTGCAGACCGATGCAGAACCGGTATGCGACGAAGTACGCGATCGGAGGAAGCACCAGCATGCCGATGCGTCCGATCCACGTCATCGCGTTCAGAGAGATGTCGAACTTGTACGCGATGATGTCGTTGACGCAGGACAGCGTGAGCACGATGTAGAACGCCAGAACCATTGCGCCGATGGCGGTACGGACCGGCACGTCGCGCGGGCGTTGAAGCAGGTTGTGGTGCGCGGTGTCACCGGTGAGACGCTTCTCGATCCACGGGTACGCAATCATGACCGTGAACACCAGACCCATGATCAGGGCGACGGCGAACACTGCGGGGATCGTGTAGCGGCCGGCGATGTAGATATCCCATGCCGGCCACAGTCGAGCGAGACCGTCTGTCCACATCATGTAGAAGTCCGGCTGCGATCCTGCGGACACCTGGGCCGGGTTGTACGGACCGAGGTTCCACACCGGGTTGATCTGGAACAGACCACCCATCAACGCCAGCACACCGAAGGTGACTGCGAAGAATGCACCGGACTTGACGGCGAAGACCGGGAGGATACGAACGCCGACGACGTTCTTCTCGGTGCGGCCCGGTCCGGGGAACTGGGTGTGCTTCTGGTACCAGACCAGCGCGAGGTGGGCGGCGATCAACGCAAGGATGATCGCGGGCAACAGCAGTACGTGTGCAACGTACAGACGCGGAATGATGATCGTGCCGGGGAAGTCACCGTCGAAGATCAGCCAGTGCAGCCAAGTGCCGACGATCGGAATGCTCATCGTGATTCCGGAGAACGCGGCACGGAGGCCGGTGCCCGAGAGCAGGTCGTCGGGGAGGGAGTAACCGAAGAAGCCCTCGAACATCGCGAGGATCAGCAGCAGGCAACCGAGAACCCAGTTGGCTTCACGCGGACGACGGAACGCACCTGTGAAGAAGATGCGCAACATGTGCACGATGATCGAGCACGCGAACATCAGTGCGGCCCAGTGGTGAATCTGACGCATGAACAGTCCGCCGCGCACCTCGAACGAGATGTTCAGCGTTGTTTCGTACGCACGCGACATCGACACACCGCGGAGTGGTTCGTAGATGCCGTTGTACTCGACTTCGCTGAGCGAAGGGTCGAAGAACAACGTCAGGAACACTCCCGAGATCAGCAGGATGACGAAGCTGTACAGCGCGATCTCACCGAGAAGGAAGGACCAGTGTGTCGGAAAGACCTTGTTGATCTGTCGACGTAGGCCTGGCGCCAGGTGGTAGCGACTGTCGACGTCGTTGGCCTGTTTGGCTGCAAGGGTTTGCAACGAGGGACTCATAATCAGCTCTCCCTACCGGTGGGACGCTCCCAGAAGGCGGGTCCCAGGGCTTCGATGAAGTCGCCGTCGGCCACGAGGAATCCATCCTCGTCGACGGTGATCGGAAGTTGAGGCAGCGCGCGCGCAGCCGGTCCGAAGATCGGCTTGCCATATTCCAGTGCATCGAACTGCGACTGGTGGCATGGGCACAGAATGCGGTTCGTCTGCTGCTCGAACAGGGAGGTCGGGCAACCCAAATGCGTGCAGATCTTCGAGTAGGCGAAGTAGTCGCCGTAGTTGAAGCTTTCTTGACCCTTGCGCTTGATGACCTTCTGCGCGTCCTCGGTGCGTAGGCGGATGAGCATTACGGAGTTACGAATTCCCCGCAGCGAAGCGAGTAGCGCGTGGTCGTCGTCGCGGTCGGCCTCGCGGAACGGGAAGACAGTCTCCATGGCTCCAGCATCCATATCCTCGGGGCGAACCAGCACGACGTCGTGTGGACGTCCTGTGTCGCGCCGAAGGTAGATCGTTTCTCCAGGATAGCGCGGGGTCCAGCCCGAGACCCAGAGCGGAGATTTGTCACCTTCCGCCCACGGGTTCTTGATCAAGCCACCGAGGGGGAGCAGCGCCATGATTCCGAGAGCTCCACCACCGAAGAACAACGAACGCTTGATGACCTTGCGTCGACCGATCGTCGAGGTGTCGAGCGAGTCGCCGAGTTCTGCGACGACCGTCCGACGGTCGACCTCGGACGATCCACCGTCGTGACGGTCCTGGATCGAAACCTCTTCGGGAATGAACTTCTTGGTGAACTGGACGGCACCGACGCCGACGCCGAGGATGGCGAGGCCCATGGTGAGACCGATGAGAGGCGTGTACAGCGAGTACGCGTCGTAGTTCTCCTCGCCGCGGCCCGCGTACTGCCACGGCCAGAAGAGGTAGATACCAATGAAAGCCACCGCGGAGATGCCTGCGAGCGTGAACCATGCTGCGACACTTCGCTCGGCGCGCTTCTCGGCCTTGGTGCCCTTGACCGCCCAACGGTCACGTCGGAAAGCGACGTCGACGTGGTCGAGGTTGGTGCCGAGCTCGACCAGCTGGTCGCGGCTCATTCCCGCCAGTTCTTCGTCGGTGTACTTCTTGTTCACATCCACCTTGTCGACCTTTGCGCTGTCAGCGTGGTCGCTGCCGGTACGCCCGGAGTCAGCATCGCTCATGACCTTGATCCGATCCATAGTGTCGCGCCGACCACGGCGGCGATTCCGACTACCCAGATGGCGACCATTTCGGTACCGGGTCCGAAGCCGCCGAGACCCCATCCGCCGGGGGCCTTCGTCTCCTGCGCCGACTTCACGTAGGAGATGATGTCGACCTTCTCCTCCTGGGTCAGCTGGCGGTCCGAGAACTTGGGCATGTTCTGGGGTCCGGTGATCATCGCTGTGTAGATGTCCTGCTCGCTGGCAGGCCCGAGAGCGGGGGCGAACTTGCCCGAGGACAACGCGCCACCCTCACCGGTGAAGTTGTGGCAGGACGCGCAGTTGAGTCGAAACAACTCACTGCCCCTGGCGATGTCTCCACCCTGCAAAGAGGACTGAGCAATTTCGCCGTTGCTGTCACGGATGACCGTGGGTCCGCCGCCGTTGGCCTGGATGTACGCACCGAGGGCATCGACCTGCTTGTCGTCGAACTTCGGTGGCTTGCGCATGATTTGAGCTTCATTGCGGACTGCGGGCATACGACCGGTCGAAACCTGGAAGTAGACGGCTGCCTCGCCGACGCCGATGAGGCTGGGCCCACGATCCTGTACGCCCTGGAGGTTCACGCCGTGGCATGTAACGCAAGACGTGTCGTAGAGCTGCTTGCCTTCGCGGATCAACGCTGCCGAATCCTGATCGGCAGTGGCGACCTGGGGCGTCGGGGTGAGTGCGGATGCGAGGAATCCAGCGCTGAGGAGACCCAGCATCAGGACGAGTGCTCCGGTCACACGACGGCGGGTCTTGCGCTTCCGTCGGCTCTTGACGGCAGACACGGACTCGGCTGCTTCGAGTCCATGTGTGCTGTCACCGGATGCTGCTGGGGGAGATGAACTCATCTTCTATCCCTTGTCGTGTCGGGACGGACCGAACGTCGGGGGCTGAGACCGGACGTCCGCTGCGGTTGGCGAAGTGAAAACACGTGATCTTTAACGTTGACTAGCGAACGAAGTAGATGGTGGCGAACAGCGCGATCCAGACGATGTCGACGAAGTGCCAGTAGTACGACACGACGATCGCGGCGGTTGCCTGAGCCGGCGTGAACTTACTGACCAGCGTTCGCGTGATGAGGAATACGAATGCGATCAGTCCGCCGATGACGTGCAGTCCGTGGAATCCGGTCGTGATGTAGAAGACCGATCCGTACACGCTCGACGACAATGTCGTTCCTTCGTGCACCAGGTGGTAGTACTCGTAACCCTGGCCTGCCACGAAGAACGCGCCCATGGCCAGCGTGATGATGTACCAGCGTCGCAGTCCGAAGACGTCACCTCGCTCGGCGGCGAACACACCGAGCTGGCAGGTGAACGACGACGCAATCAACACGGCAGTGACCGGGACGGCAAGCGCGAGGTTGAGCTCGGTCGGTTCCGGTGGCCAGTTGCCGTTCGCTTGCGCCCTCGCGACGAAGTACATCGCAAAAAGTCCAGCGAAGAACATGAGTTCGCTCGACAGCCACACGATGGTGCCGACGCTGACCATATTGGGACGGTTCAGCGAGTGCACGCGTTGGGTGATTGCCGATCCTTGAGTCCCTACAGCGCTCGTCACAGAAAGAAGTATGACTGCCCGTAGTACCGAACGCATACCCGGGTCCGGTCTTGGCGCGTCGCCGCATGGGCCTTACGCGGGAACCGCTACGAAAGGCCAGCTCAACAGGTGGGAGCGGACGTTCGGAAGCGTTGCGTGGAAGGCTTGCCTAATGGCAACGAACGACGGTAGATCCTGGTTCCGGCGACTTTTCCGCCGAGCGAAGCCGGCTCCTCTCGACCCCACAAGAGCAGATTTGGTGATAGTGGCTTTCTCGTTCGACGACGCCGAGTCCGCGTCGTCGGCGCTGGATCGAGCCAGTGCGTCGGGAGGGTGGAATGAAACGCAGGAAACGGTCTTCCGGCACCACCTGGTTCTGCCGGCCGATGCGGTCTCCGACGCCGAGGCAGTTGCATCGCAGGACGACTATGTTCGGGTTTCCCACCCGACGCCTGCCCCGGAAGTCCCGACCTCCGGGTACCGCGCCGATGTGGCGGACGGCGTCGAGGTCACCCTTCAGCGCGTTCAGGTCGTCGATGCGCTGCACATCTCACAGGAGCGGTCGCGGATGGCCGGGTTGGCTCAACGCCGCGGAGGGATAGTCACGGGCTGGGATGCCTTGCAACCGGGGGAGGCTGGTGCGGGCGTCCCTGACTAGGATTTCGTGCGTACGGGTCTCGCCCGCCGGGAGCTCGAGAAAGGCATGTGCCGAGGATGACCTCATCGAAGAGTGTCGACGCGATCAGATCCTGGAAGAAAATTCTCGGAACACTGACGTCGAATGCCGATCTTTCCAGCGAGGACACGAGCTGGGCGATGGACGAGATCATGTCGGACAATGCGACCGCGGCGCAGATCGCAGCCTTCGGAGTCGCGCTCAAGATGAAGGGCCCGACGCCTGCCGAGGTTCGCGGGCTCGCCGATTCCATGCTCGCCCACGCGACGTTGGTGGACAGCGACGCCACGGCGGTCGACGTCGTGGGAACGGGCGGCGACGGTGCCGATACGGTCAATATCTCCACGATGGCAGCGATGGTGGCGGCATCAGCAGGTGCCCGCGTGGTGAAACACGGAAACCGCGCCGCGTCCTCCCAGAGCGGAACCACGGACGTTCTCGAGGCACTCGGGGTGAAGTTCGGTCTCGGTCCGGTCGGAGTAGCGACCACGGTGCGCGAGGTGGGCATCGGGTTCTGTTTCGCGCCCGTCTACCACCCGGCTTTGAGGTTTGCAGGTCCGCCGCGCAAGGAAATCGGCATCCCGACGGTGTTCAACGTATTGGGGCCGCTCACCAATCCTGGACGACCGAGGGCCGGGCTCATCGGCTGTGCGTTCGATTCGCTCGTACCCGTTGTTGCGGCCGTTTTCGCCGAGCGCGGTGCGAGCGCGCTGGTGGTACGAGGCGACGACGGTCTGGACGAGATCACTCTGTCCACCACGACCACGGTTCACGTCGTCTCCGGCGGCCAGGTGACCACGACGACAATCGATCCTCGGAACTTCGGGTTCGATCTTGTTCCCATCGACGCGCTGAAGGGCGGAGATGCGGCATTCAACGCCGATGTCGCGCGCTCGGTCTTCGGCGGCGCCGACGGACCGGTCCGCGACGCCGTTCTTCTCAACGCCGCCGCAGCAATCACAGCGTTCGACGGTATTTCCGACGGTATCGATCCGCATGCCCTCGACGTGCAGCTAACGCGCGGGATCGAGCGCGCCGCCGAGGCGCTCGACTCGGGCGCGACCTCCGAGTTGCTGAACCGTTGGGTCGCGCGGTCGAACGAACTGGACTGATCGACCTACTCGCCGATGGAGAACCCTGCCTCGATATCCGCGCTGGAGTAGGACTGAAACGCGATGTGGGTGGCGGTGTTGACGACGCCGGGAACCTTGTTGATTCGCTGTGTGACTACTTCGGCGATCTGTTGGTGGTCACGGACCTTGACTATCGCGATGAGATCGACATCTCCGGCGCACGAGTACACCTCGGTGACCCCGTCCACGTCTGCGACCGACTGCGCGGTCTCGGGGATCGCGTGAGCCTCGGCGTCGATCATGACGATTGCGTTGATCATGGTGCTCCTTCACAGCTACGAACGAGTTCGTCGAACACGTGAAGCAAGCTTAGAACGCTCGTCCGCCGCTATCGTCGATTGCGTTGCGCTCGCGGCGTGACACCGTCTTGGCGGTGATGCACCAGTCCCTCCACGAACCTGCCCCGTGGACGGGCTCGCCGTAACCGTCCGTAGTGCGCACGATTCTGACGCCGTCCGAATCGAGCCATCGTGCGACCAAACCGACTTCCTCGGGCGATGCGCCGCGAAGCGGGGTGCCGTCGGGAATCACGGTTTCGGCTGCGGCAACGATCGCCTCGACAACAGGCATGGGATGAACCCGCCGCGGCGTGATCGCGGCTCCGGTGAGCCGGCCGTACCGCACTACTGCCAGTTCCCAACCGCCGTCCGGGGCTCGGCGCGCGACGACGAGTTCTGTTATCGCTGCGATCGCGCCGAGGCGGTGCATTCTGCGCAGGACATCGGCGAGAATTGCGAGCCTGTCTCGCAAGCGGGTGGCGGACTCGAAAAGCTCGGCGTCGGCCAGCGTTGTGATTCTGTCGCGGATGGTGAACAGCACTCGATCGTCGAGCCCCTTCGCGAGCGTCACGAAGCGGCCGGGTGCTGCGGAGTACTCGTCGGGTGCGACGGCACCGGATGACGCTGCGGCACATCCACCTACTGCTGCAGGCAGGCAATCGTGAACGGTCGACCGGGGGATTCGATTGGTGCATGTGCGGATGCCACAGAACTCGGCGATCAGGGCTGCGGTGTCGGCTGCGTCGGATCGAGCGGTGAAAGGGCCGATCGAATCGGGTGTGGGTGTCCGCACCACGGACAACCGAGGAAACGCCTCCGTCGTGATCGTGATCCACCAGCCCTTCTTGGGGAACTTGGACCGGCGGTTGTACGGCGGGATGTGGGCGGACAACAATCTCAGCTCTCGAACGCCCGCTTCGAGTCCGTGGGCGCATTCGACGTAATCGACGTCGACGGCGAGCCCCACCATCTCTTTCATGCGCCCGCGTGTCTCCGAGCCGGTGAAGTAGTTGCGAACACGCCGCTGCAGATTGGTCGATGTCCCGACGTACAGGACTTCGTTGCCCGGTCCCTTGAACAGGTAGACACCAGGCGACCTCGGTAGGTGGGCGGCAAGCGAACGTTTCGCGCGTTGCCCCGCCGATACGCCGGGGAGGTAATCCACGAGCTCTGCGTAGCTGTGAACGCCTTGATTACCCACCCGCTCGATGAGTGCGTGCAGAACATCGACGGTGGCTCGTGCATCGTCGAGTGCCCGGTGTGTCGGTTGTGTGCTCACTTGGAACAGTGCCGACAAAGCCGACAGCTTGACCGACGGTGCCTCGTCGCGTGTCAGCACCCGTCGCGCGAGCTTGACCGTGCACAGGACTTGAAACCGGGGCCAGGCGATGTCGAGCCGCGACGCGGCAGCCTTCAGGAATCCCATGTCGAAACGGGCGTTGTGGGCCACCAGAACCGAGCCGCGTGCGAATTCGAGAAAACTGGGAAGCACGCGCTCGATCCGCGGCGCCCCGATCAGCATCGCGGTGGTGATGCCGGTCAACTCCACGATGTACGGGGGAATGGATCGGCCGGGGTCTACCAACGTGGCGAATTCGGCGACGACTTCCCCGCCTCGGATCTTGACCGCGCCGATCTCGGTGATTGCTTCGGTGTCCGCGCTGCCGCCCGTGGTCTCGAGGTCCACGACGACGAAGGTCGTCTGGTGCAACGGAGTATCGAGTTCGTCGAAACTCAGTTGAATCGGCAGGCTCACGAATCAGGACGGTATAGCCGGGTACCGACATGGCCGGTTCGAGAGTGCGCTTCGTGCTTCGTCGAACCCGAACATGTCGGAGGGCGACGTTAGGTTCGTGAACAAGCGACCGGAAACGCGTACTGACCTACGAAAGAGATGAGGATCACATGATCGTCGATTGCGGTGATTGCGCAGTGCGGGGTGACGCATGCGCCGACTGTGTCGTGACGGTACTTCTCGGGGCCCCTGGATGGCTTGTGGGCGTGGAGGCGCGAGTCGGATCGAAGCTGCCGCGAATTGCCCTCGACCAGGAAGAGTTGGGTGCGATGGACGTGTTGGCCGAGGGCGGTCTGGTGCCTCGCCTACGGCTTGTCACCGACTCGGCGGAGGGCTCGACCGGCGGGTCGTTATCGTGCCGTGACACACCGGACGGAAGGCGCGCGATCTAGCGCCGAAACGGGCTGATTTCGGATCTTCGGCGCGTTGGGGTCGACACAGGGGTATGCCATTTCGTAATCTTCCTGAGACCTTGCGGAGTCTCGCCAATCCAAACCGGAGCGGCGTCGCAAGTCACCGCCTAATCGGGACCACTCGTGAGAGTGCCCGTACCGGGAACCCGATTTCCACTGGGGTGAATCCTGCTTCGATCGCAATACGCGGTCGAGTGGGTAGGGCTGATCTTCCCAGCCCGAACCCGTCAGCTAACTCGGTCGGCGGATGATTGGAAGAAACGGAGCATCCCCTTCTCGTGGCGTCACACACTTCTCCCCGCTCATTGCGACGAATACTCGTAGCCGGCGCGATCACTGCCGGCGTGGTAGTTCTTCCCGCAGCCCCCGCAATGGCGGCCCCCATCACCATCCCCGGAATCGGTACGTTCGAGGTTCCGGAAATTCCAGGTCTTCCGCCGCTTCCGACCGCAATCCCGGGCCTCCCCGGTGTTCCGGCTCCGGTGGCTCCGCAGGTGACCCCGGCTGCCAAGGCCGTGCAGGCTGCAGAGTCCAAGATCGGCGCGCCCTATGTCTACGGCGCATCGGGCCCGAACTCGTTCGATTGCTCGGGACTCGTCCAGTGGGCGTACAAGCAGGCCGGAATCAGCCTGCCTCGCACCAGCTACGACCAGGCCGCTGCCGGAACTCCGGTTTCGCAGGCCGACCTCCAGCCAGGTGACGTCGTGTCCTTCTACGGCGGTTCCCACTCGGGCATCTACGCGGGTGGCGGCAACGTCATTCACGCGTCGACGTCCGGTGTCCCCGTGAAGGTCGCCCCGGTCTCCTCGATGCCGTTCGACGGAGCGCGTCGCTACTGATTTCGATGAACTGCAGGATGAGCAGCACCAGATTGTGTCGCGAGGCGGCGCCATCTGGTGCTGTTCTCTTTTTCGGAGCAAATGCGGTCCGGATGGACTACGACGACACCGTTCCGTAACCTTGCCGAGACCATCGGGGATTGGTGAAGAATCCCAAGGTTCACCCAGGCCCGATCTTTCCGACTGCATTCCTGCCCGCGGTGCGTTACCAGTGGGTAGGGTTTGTTTTCTGCATTCGGCTGGTTCCAGACGGGACGGCCGTCGGGTGCAGAACACGCCGAAACTTCATCTCGTTCGATCCACCTGCTAGGAACGGAGAGTCACCTTCCGTGGCGACACCGACGATCAAGCGCATCACCCGCTCCAAACGGAGCATTCTCGCCGCGGCGGCCCTGGCGGCTTGCCTGATGGTCGCGCCGACCATTCCGGCCACCGCGCAGCCGGGCGTCGACAGTTCTTCCGATGCGCAGACCCGACTGGCGGACCTGTCGAGGGAGTCGGAGCAAACGAACGAAGCGTTGCACAACGCAGAGATCGATCTGGAGGCGAAAACAGTCGCACAGCGCGACGCCGAAGCTGCCGTCACGGTTCATCAGCAAGCGTTCGATGCGGCGGAGGCCGCGCTCGCGCAGCTGAAGCCGGCTGTGGACAAGGTTGCCAACGTCAACTACCAGGGCGGCCGCACCAACCGTCTGTTCGCGGTGATGGTGAGCGATTCGCCCCAACAGCTTCTCGACCAGATGTCGGCGCTCGACATCATCTCAGCGGAGACCGCGCGTCAGGTCGAGCTTTTCAAGCAGGCTACGTCCGACGCTGCAGCAGCCGAGGAAGCCGCACGGCTTGCCGCGGACACTGCGCGGACAGCCGCCGAACAGGCCAAGGTCGTCAGTGACGATCTGCAGTCCAAGCAGAGCGAACTGCAGGGTCAGATGGCAGAGGTCATCGCGAGCTTCAACGCCCTCTCAGGAGCAGAGCAGGCCGATCTCGCCGGTTCGCCACTCCCGCCGGGATTCGACCTGTCCAAGATCTTGTCCACTCTCGTTCCAGGCTCGAGTTCGGGTGCTCTGCAGGCCGGACTCACGCAGATCGGCAAGCCGTATGTGTGGGGAGCGACTGGGCCAGACGGATTCGACTGCTCCGGGCTTGTGGTGTGGGCGTACAAGCAGGTCGGCAAGACCCTTCCGCGGTCCAGCCAAGCACAGGCGTCAGGTGGAACCCCTATCGATCAGAAGGACCTGCAACCAGGCGACGTCGTGCTGTTCTATCCGGATGCATCCCACGTCGGGCTGTATGCAGGAAACGGCAACGTACTGCATGCGTCGACGTTCGGCGTTCCGGTGAAGGTGCAGTCGATGGCGTCGTTCCCGTACTACGGCGCACGCCGCTACTGACCGCTGGGTCGGCTCCTCCGCAGTGATTTCACGTCCGTCGCGCCTGATCGTCTCCGTTCTCTGCTGCGGCTTGGTCGTGTCCGGGTGCGCCGCGGACGGCACGTCACCCGGATCCACGCAATCGGATTCACCGACGTCCACCGCTTCGTCCAGCCCCTACGAGACGCAGCGCCGCGAAGGCACACAGGACGTTCTCGACCGGTGGGCGGATGCGATCCGCAGCAACGACGTCGACGCGCTGAAAGCGACGCTCGATCCAGCGGCAAGCGAACAATTCGTACAGTCCGAGATCCGACGAGCTGCTGCTGTCTCGGCACTACCACTGACGGACTGGAGCTACGAGCTGCTCGACGAGCCCGAAACCCCGGTTCCGTCGGAAGTGGCAGGTCCGCTCGACGCCGCCGATGTGTGGGCGCCGTCGGTCGTACTGCGTTACGCGGTCTCGGGACCCGATGCCGAACCGACTTCGCGCCAGGTCTCGCTTCTGGTCGCCGAACGCGACGACGAGTGGAAGGTCGTGTCCGACGCGGATATTCCTGGTATCGAGCGCACTACGTGGCGCGGTCCCTGGGATTTCGGGCCCGTGATCACACGGTCGGTACCGACCTCGGGCGGAGTGTCCGTCGTTGTGGGCCATCCTGACCGGTCGGTGCTCGTCGACAATCTCGCAGCCGAACTGCCGGCGGCAGTCGATGCGGTCTCGGACTTCTACGGCGACCGATGGTCGCGCACTGCCCTTGTTTTCGTGTCGGATTCGGTAGAGGAGTTCGCGGCGTCTGCAGGCGATGCGTCGGCAGCAGCCGACGTTGCTGCTGTGACGGTCTCGGATGCGGTGGTCCCGGGGGCGCCTGTGACTGGACAGCGAATCGTGTTCAGTCCTGCGGCGCTGGAACGATTGTCCGAGTTCACCACGCGGTCTGTTCTGCGCCACGAGCTGACCCACGTCGCAGCACGCGCCGACACCGTCGACGGTTCGCCGATGTGGATGCTGGAAGGATTCGCCGACTACTCCGGTTACCGAGGATCCGGCGTTCCGTTCGCACGGATCGCGCCGACGTTGAGCCGAGTCGTGGCTGTCGGCGGACCGCCTATCGTCCTTCCTGAGGACTCGGACTTCGCAGCGGGCGGATCGAGATCGACTCTCGCGTACGAGTCCGCGTGGTCGGTCTGTGCGTTCGTCGCAGAACGGTTCGGTGAACCAGTCCTGTCGAACATGTACGAGCGTCTCGCGACCGGACCGAAGTCGGCCGCCGAGACAGCGGACGCCATTGGGGCGGCCACGGGTTCGAGCGCCGAGGACTTTTTGCAGGCATGGGGGTCGTGGGTGGTCGAGCAGTCGTCCTGACCTACGGTTGTCTCATGCGTCGGACCCTGCTGGTGACGAACGATTTCCCACCGCGCCCCGGTGGAATCCAGTCGTATCTGCACAGTTTCGCTACACGCTTCCCCGCCGACGAGTTGGTGGTGTACGCGCCCCGGTGGCGAGGGGACAGTCACGTCACGTTCGATGCACAGCAGCCGTTCGAGGTCGTGCGCCATCCGACGACACTCATGCTGCCGACGCCTCTCGTCGCCCGCAGAGCGGCCGAGCTGGTCCGGTCCCACGGCTGCGAATCGGCCTGGTTCGGAGCCGCAGCCCCGTTGGCTGTGATGGCGCCTGCGCTTCGGCGTGCGGGCGCAGGCAACATCGTCGCGAGCACGCACGGCCACGAGGTGGGCTGGTCGATGGTCCCTGGCGGGCGTGCGACGTTGCGGGCGATCGGCAATTCCGTCGACACGGTCACGTACGTGAGCAAGTACACAAGGGGGCGATTCGCGTCGGCATTCGGTTCTCGTGCCGCTTTGGAACACGTCCCGCCTGGGGTGGACACCGACCGCTTCACACCGGACCCGGCTGCCAGGGAAGAACTGCGGGCGCGCTACGGGCTCGCTGATCGTCCGACGGTGCTGTGTCTGTCGCGGCTGGTCCCGCGCAAGGGCCAGGACTACCTCATTCGATCGATACGAGGGATTCGAGACCGTGTCGACGACGCGGTCCTCGTCATCGTAGGAGGGGGGCCGTACGAGGGAACTCTGCGAGCGCTGGTCGACAAGGAAGGCGTCCAGGACCACGTGATCTTCACCGGCACAGTGCCTTCTGCGGAGCTTGCCGCCCACCACACCATCGCCGACGTCTTCGCCATGCCGAGCCGAACACGCGGAGCCGGGCTCGACGTGGAGGGACTCGGCATCGTCTATCTCGAGGCGTCGGCGTGCGGCGTCCCCGTGGTCGCAGGCATGTCCGGTGGTGCGCCGGAAGCGGTGCAGCAGAACAAGACCGGGCTCGTCGTCGACGGTCGTTCGGTCGAACAGATCACCGATGCCGTTGCAACGATCCTGTCCGATCGCGCGCTCGCCGCGTCCATGGGAAACGCGGGCCGTAGCTGGGTCGAAAACAATTGGCGCTGGGACGTTCTCGCGGGAAAGCTGCGCTCGTTGCTCTGAACGGTGCGTGGCATGCGCCGTTACTTGGTGTAGATCGCCTCGATCTCGTCCGCGTAGGTCTTGACGATCACATTTCTCTTCAGCTTCATCGTAGGTGTCACCTCACCGGCTTCCTCCGTGAAATCACCCGGCAGAATTCGGTATCTCTTGATGGCCTCGGCGTGCGACACCGATGTGTTCGCATCAGCGATCGCGGCGTCGATCTCGGCCGTCAAATCGGGGTCCTTCGCGAGGTCGGACGGGGTGGCCTCGGCTGGCTTGCCGTGCGAGTCCTTCCAGCCGGAGAAGGCGTCGTCGTCGAGGGTGACGAGTGCTCCGATGAAGGGCTTCTGATCGCCGACCACGATGGCCTGGCTGATCAGTGGGTGCGCGCGCAGACGGTCCTCCAGCCCGGCGGGGGAGACGTTCTTTCCTCCCGCGGTGACGATGAGTTCCTTCTTGCGCCCGGTGATCGTGATGTAGCCATCCTCGTCGACCGATCCCAGATCGCCGGTACGGAACCAACCGTCGTCGAGCGATTCCGCGGACGCATCGTCGTTTCGCCAGTAGCCGGCGAACACGACGGGTCCGCGGAGTTGGATCTCTCCGTCCTCGGCGATGCGTACCGTGTTCGCAGGCAGTGGGCGTCCGACGCTTCCCACGCGCTGATGCCCGATGGTGTTCACGGCGAACGCAGCGCTGGTTTCGGTGAGCCCGTAACCCTCGTAGATCGGTACACCGATTCCGCGATAGAAGTGGCCCAGGCGTGCGCCGAGTGGCGCTCCACCTGAGATCGCAAGCTGGCATCGACCGCCGAGAGCCGCACGCAGTTTGGTGTAGACGAGTTTGTCGAACAGTGCGTGCTTGATGCGCAGTACGAGTCCGACGCCGGAGTCCTGGGCTTCGCTCCATGCGACGGCGGTGTCTGCCGCTGCGTCGAAGATCTTGCCTTTGCCGTCGGCGTGCGCCTTCTGCTTCGCGGTGTTGTAGACCTTCTCGAACACGCGTGGGACGGAGAGAATGAAGTCAGGTTCGAATGCCCCGAACGTCGAGACGAGATTCGGGATATCGCTCGTATGACCCACGGCGACACCGGCATCGAACGCTGCGATCGTGACGGCCCTCGCGAGCACGTGGGCCAACGGAAGGAACATGAGGGTGCGATTGCCGGGGCGAAGCAGCGACTCGAGCGACGTCTCGCGGATTCCGCGAGACTCGGCGAGCAGGTTCGCGTGGGTGAGCTGCACACCCTTGGGGCGCCCGGTCGTTCCGGAGGTGTAGATCAACGTCGCGGGATCCGAGGAGCGCAAAGCTGCGACCCTGGCCTTCACGTCATCCCCGGATACGGTGTTGCCCAGTGCGGTCAGTTCGGCGATCGCGCCGGTGTCCGCAGTGGGCCCGTCGATGCGGAACGTGCGTCGGACCGTGTTCGCCGCGGCGACGACGTCGGCGGTTTCCGTCACGTGAGACTCTGTCTCGAGCACGAGGAGAACCGGTTCGGCGTCGCTGAGGATCCATTCGACCTGGCCCGCCGACGAGGTCTCGTAGATGGGGACGGTGACGCCACCCGACGCCCAGATCGCGTAGTCGATGACCGTCCACTCGTACCGGGTCGAGGACATCAGCGCAACGCGATCGCCCTGGTTCAGGCCTGCGGCGATCAAACCTTTCGCTACGTCGGTCACCTGAGCTGCGAACGTTTCGGCGCTCACGTCCGACCACTGACCGTTCACCTGACGGGAGAACGCTGTGGACCCGGGTGAATTCGCCGCGCGTGCGAAGACCGTGTCCACGGCCGACTCGCCTTCTTCGATGACGAACGCTGCGGGCGATGTGAACTCACGCACGGTGACCTCCAGGAAAGAAAAGGTTAGCTCTACTCACGAGTAGCTCGGATTCGCTTCACTGTAGACCTGACCGGACGCACCGATCGACCGCCTCGTGTGTGCAGCGTCTGGCCGATGTGTGAAGCTCATCCGATGAGCAGTATCCAAGTTGCCGATCAGACATTCGTCGCCGCTCCGGGTGCGGTGCTCGCCGCATCACTCGGGCAGCCGCGGCGCTGGCGGACGTGGTGGCCGGACTTGCGCCTCGAGGTCACCGAGGATCGAGCCGACAAAGGCATCAGGTGGGCGGTCGGCGGTGCATTGACCGGGACGATGGAAGTGTGGCTGGAGGCCGTTTCGGCGCTCGACGGCGTCATCGTGCATTATTTCCTCCACGCGGAGCCTGCAGGTGCAGCGAACACCGATCTCGCTGTCGAGAACCGCAGACGCCGTGTCGCGGGTAAGACCATGGCATTCGACCTCAAGCGTGAGCTCGAGGTAGGCCGCCCTGCTGGTGAACGTCCGCAGCACACGCAGCTCTGACCGACGGCCGTTGTGCGCCAAACGGCGATCGTGTGAGATGAACATGGATAAGAGCTCCACGAGCCGGGTATAGCCCGAGCCGAGAGGACTTCACGAGAACAGAAGGGACACCGAGAAACCACGATGGCCGAGAGAACACAGAGGTCGATCACTGTCGACGCTCCATCTGCGCAGGTGATGGACGTGATCGCCGATTTCGACGCATACCCGTCCTGGGTGTCGGCTGCGAAATCGGTGGACGTGCTGGCGACAGGCGTCGATGGACGAGCGGACCGTGTGAAGTTCGTGCTCGACGCAGGAATGGTCAAGGACACGTACGAGCTCAGCTACCAGTGGGCATCGGACGGAAAATCTGTTTCTTGGGAACTGGTGTCGGGTGAGATGCAGAAGTCTCAGACCGGGTCCTACACACTGATCGAGAACAAGGACGGTGGCACCGAGGTCACCTACGAACTCGCCGTCGACCTGAACATTCCGATGATCGGCTTGTTCAAGCGCAAGGCCGAAAAGGTCATCACCGACACCGCACTCAAAGAACTGAAGAAGAGGGTCGAAGGCTGACCGACGACCGCGCAGAGGTCCACACCACCGTCCGGCTGTTCGTCGGCAAAGGTGGTGTGGGCAAGACGACTCTTGCGGTGAAGGCGGCACTCGACCTTGCGAGATCCGGACGGCGCGCCCTCGTGGTGTCTTTCGATCAAGCTCACTCGCTCGGGGACGTTCTTGCCCTGCCTTCACGGCGGTCGGACTTGTCGGACGCGATGACGGTGGACGCCGGGTTGGACGCGCTGGAGCTGAACACGCTGGAGCTGGTCGCTACGCGGTACGCAAAGCTCACCAACCTACTGTCGATGACTGGCGCAGGTCATGAACACGGCGTTCGATTCGGCGCTGTAGACCCCGAGGAGATCGTCGGTGCGCCGGGCGTCCAGGAGCTGCTCGGTTTACACCGAATCGTGGAATTGGTCGACGAAAAGCGATGGGACACGGTGTTCGTCGACTTTCCGGCCACCGCTGACGCTGTTCGTTCGCTCCAGCTCCCCGATCTCGTCGGCGGCTATCTCGAACGTCTGTGGCCCCAGCACGATCGGATAGTCGCCGGTACAGGAACCGATCCGCGGTTGACGGTTCTCGTTGCCATGATCGAGAGCGTCGTGTCCGGTGCCGACCGAGTCCGCACATTGCTTTTCGATCGACAGCGGACCTCGGTCGCCGTCGTGCTGACCCCGGATCGAGTCGGACTCGCCGAGACGCGTCGTACCCTGTCGGCAGCGGCATTGACAGGGCTCCCCCTCGACACGGTCATGGTCAACAAGGTTCTGCCAACACTGAATTCGGCGTCGGTCGGTCTCGTCGGAGCACATCCGGCTGTCTTCTGGTTCGAGGCGTGGCGGTCGGCGCAGCAGGACGTCATGGCCGAGATCGAAATAATGGCTGCAGGACGTTCGCTGGTGGTCGTGGAGCAGACCTCGGCCGAGCCGGTAGGGTTGTCCGGTCTGGGCGCACTTGCGCCGCGATTCGACGCGTCGCACGCGTCCGAATACGTGGGTGAGGATGGACCGACGGTTGTGCACGAATCCGGTACGGGGTTGGAGTCGATCTACACGATGACGATGGTGCTTCCGCTCGTCGATCCGTCGACGCTGACACTCGGCCGGGTCGAGGACGACATGATCGTCGGCGCAGACGGCGTTCGTCGTCGTGTGCACCTGGCTTCGGTATTGAGGCGGTGCATCGTCGTCGGCGCTGATTTCGAGGCCGGGTCGCTCGTCGTTCGTTTCCGTCCCGACGCGTCCGTGTGGCCGGTATGAGAGGGGAGCGGACCGTTGGCTGATCGACATTCCGACGTGTCCGCCGAACTCTGGGCGCTTGCCGAGACGGTGCTGACTCGTCTCGAGCCCGTGTTGCGCCAAGCGGTCGAGGACCAACGACAACGCCCCCAGCAGGGATGTAGTTGGTGCCCGGTCTGCGCGATGGCTGCGCTGGTACGAGGCGAACAGCACGACCTTCTCACCCTGGTGGCATCGGAGGGGGCAGCCGTGATCGCACTGCTTCGTCAACTGATGAGCGAACACACCGGCGCACCCGGCCCGAGCGGGACCGAGCGAGCGGGGCGGGAGGATCGGCCCTCCGGTGGCGAGGCTCACAGCGACGACCCGGCTGTTCCACGCGACACGGAAGACCCAGTAGTGCGACGGGCGAAGTTCGTACCGATTACCGTTACCGTGAAAGATCCGAATCCGCAGGATTCACCGAACTGACACGCAGTCGGTCTCTGTCCTGGGTCGGGAAGCACAGTTCTGCACGCCGTTGGGGGGCGGCCGAGAAAGGTCCGAGAATGAAGCGGCAGCGAGAATCGCACACGATCGGCATCGATGTGGGCGGCACCAGTTTGCGGGCATCCGTCGTCGATGCGTCCGGCCAGGTCATCGATTCGACGCAGTCTCCGACTCCGCATTCGGCCGAAGCGCTCGAGCAGGGACTGGAGCGAGTGGTACGCGAACTCGCGGCACGTCACCATGTCGCCGCGGTCGGCCTGGCGGTGGCCGGCTTCGTCGATTCGGACCGAACGTCGGTCCGATTTGCTCCTCACCTGCCGTGGGTCGACAGCCCGGTCGCACGCCGCATGAGCGATCGTATCGGCCTGCCGGTCCTGCTCGAGCACGACGCGAACTCGGCGGCATGGGCCGAATACCGTTTCGGGGCAGCGGCAGACGGCCACAACGTCGTCATGGTCGCGATCGGCACCGGAATCGGAGCGGCTCTGCTGATCGATGGCAGGATCTACCGCGGCAGTTATGGCGTCGCGCCGGAGTTGGGGCATATCCAGGTGGTACAGGACGGCCGCGCGTGCCCCTGCGGAAAACGTGGATGTTGGGAACGCTATTGCAGTGGAACAGCTCTCGTGGATACAGCGGTCGAGTTGCTCGCGGCGGATCACGGATCGTCCACGATCCTTGCGCGTGAGGTATTTCTCGACCCGGGTTCGTTGACCGGCCGGAGGATCGCGTCGGCAGCCCAGGACGGCGACGAGATCGGCAAGCAAACGATGCACGAGTTCGCGCGGTGGCTCGGAATCGGGCTGTCCATGGTGAGCGACCTCTACGACCCGGATCTGATCGTGATTGCGGGGGGTGTGGCGACGTCGTCGAGCCAGTTCTTGAACGAAGCAACCGAGCACTGTGCACGGTCGGTCACCGGCGCGGGTCACCGCCCCCTCGCACGGATCAGAGCCACCCAACTCGGTGAGGCGGCAGGGATGATCGGTGCGGCGGATCTTGCCCGGTCTGCGTTCCTGACCACCGTGCGCTGACGGACTCGATGTGAAGTCCATCGCCCCTCGGCTGTTGGTGTGGCTGGCGTCATAAACGGTAGGTACAGTTTCCCGTGGACCCTCGCCGTGTTTGTTTTCTCCTCAGGAAGGACGCCATGTGGTACTGGCTGTTCAAGTACGTCTTCATCGGTCCGATCCTGATCGCGCTCGGTCGGCCGTCCATCGAGGGCGTCGAGAACATCCCGGCACGTGGTCCCGTGATTCTGGCGAGCAACCATCAGGCCGTTCTCGACTCGTTCTATCTTCCCCTGAAGGTGCAGCGACGCATCACATTCCTGGCGAAGAGTGAGTACTTCACCGGATCCGGAGTCAAGGGCGCATTTCAGAAATGGTTCTTCACCGCGGTAGGCCAAGTTCCGATCGACCGAACCGGAGCGGACGCGGCCCAGGACGCACTCAATGCCGGCGTTCGGGTGATCGAGAAGGGCAAAGTGCTCGGCATCTACCCGGAAGGGACTCGGTCGCCCGACGGCCGGTTGTACAAGGGCAAGACCGGAATGGCGCGGCTGGCGCTGCAAACCGGCGTTCAGGTGGTGCCGGTGGCCATGATCGGGACCGACAAGATGAATCCAATCGGTTCGAAAGTATGGCGTCCGGCGAAGATCACCATCAAGATCGGTAAGCCGATCGACTTCTCCCGGTTCGAGGGGCTCGCGGGCAATCGGTTCGTCGAGCGTGCTGTAACAGACGAGGTCATGTACGACCTGATGTTGTTGTCCGGCCAGGAGTACGTCGACGTGTACGCCGCGTCTCTCAAGAAGACCGCCACCGCGTCGACCGAAGCTGCGACCCCGGTCGACCCGGAGCGTGTCCCTGACACACGCGCTAGCTGACGGCGGCGTCCTTACTGGGCGGTGGAGCGCGCGGGCGCGTCGACGAGACGCAGGGTCACGGCTGTCACGCCGAGTGCTGCAATTCCCCACCAGACGTACGACGACGCCGCCACCTGATCCCACAGCGGCCATCCGAGTCCCGAATAGCGACCGACGGACAGCGTCCAGTGTGGCGCGAAATGCAGTATGACCACGCCTGTTCCGACAAAGGCCAGCACCGCGTAGCGTCGCTGCCGGTACGCGAGGGTTCCCAGGGCGACCACGAACGGCACTGCCCATACCCAGTGATGCGACCAGGACACCGGCGACACGAGTAGACCGAAGATCGCGTTGGCGCCGAGAGCAAGGGCGGTCTGGCCCGACGAGAACGCTCGGCGCATGGCTACGGCTGCGAGTGCGAGAAGGGCGAGCGACAGCACAATCCACAGGATCGAACGCAGCGAATCATCCAGACCCAGTCGGGCGAGCACACCTGTGACGGATTGATTCGCTGGGTACGCCGGCCGCCCGATTCTGTCCGAATCGATCAACGTGTCGGTCCAGTACGTGATCGAGTCGGAGAAGGTCGCGAGGAAGCCGAGCGCGGTGAATGCCGCGAAGCTGACGCCCGAGATCACCGCGGCACGAAAGTCTCTGCGTAGCAAGAAGAACAACACGAACACAGCTGGTGTCAGCTTCACCGCAGCCACGAAGCCGATCAGAACTCCGCGCGGCCACGGTGTCTTGCGGGGCAAACAGTCCGCCGCGACGAACGCCATCAGCACGATGTTGATCTGTCCGTAGTCGAGCGTCGAGAACACAGGTTCGAGGATCAGCGAGACGGCGAACACTGCGCCTGCCGCCCACAACAGAAGGGTTCGCGGGGCGTACCCGAGAGACCTGAGCGTGAGAACGATCGTCCCGAAGAGGAGCGTCAGAGACAGAACAGTCACCACGATGCCGGCCCAGTACAGAGACAGGGCGGACAGGGGACTGAACAGGACAGCCGCGATGGGCGGGTACGTGAACGGAAGGGTGTTGCCCAACTGAGTCGGTGGCATCTCGCCGTACAGCGGTGCGTGTGCCGCGAAGACGCCACCACCGAGACGGTAGACATCGAGATCGATTCGGTAGTACGAACCCAGCGCGCGAAGTCCGGGTAGGCCGACGAGGTTGTAGGCGATTCCGGCCAGGGCCGCCGCGGTGATCGACACACACGCGATCACCGCTACCGCGTGTGGAACGGCGCGCCGGGGCGTCCTGGGGGTCGCCGGCACATGCGCGGTGGTCTCGGGTGTGGTCAACATCGTTCCTTGGTTAGGGTGATCGGTGTGCGCTACTTCTATGACACCGAGTTCATCGAGGATGGTCGCACAATCGACCTGGTCTCGATCGCCGTGGTCTCCGAGGACGGTCGCGAATTTTACGCCGTCTCCACCGAGTTCGACCCCGAGCGTGCAGGTAAATGGGTCAAGCGCAACGTGCTTCCCAAGCTGCCACCTTACTCGTCGCCGCTGTGGAAGAGCAGATCAGCGATCCGTGACGAGTTGCTCGACTTCCTCGTGCCGTACCCCGGCGCGGAGGTCGAATTATGGGCCTGGATCGCCGCCTACGATCACGTAGCGCTGTGCCAACTGTGGGGGTCGATGACCGAACTGCCGCGGGCGCTCCCCAGATTCACGCGCGAATTGCGTCAGCACTGGGAAGATCGTGGAAGCCCGTACCTGCCGCCCGCGCCCGACGACGCGCATGATGCTCTCGCCGACGCCAGACACAATCTCGTCAAGTTCAACGCTGTCGAGGCTGCGTCGAGTTGACTGAAGGCCGCGGCGACGAGGGTGCCGCGCGCCGACACCGGAGCGAGAGGCAATATCCTGTAGCGGTGAACTGGACTGTCGACGTACCCATCGATCGCTTACCCGACCTTCCGCCGTTGCCGGGTTCGTTGCGTCAGCAACTCGACGATGCTCTGGCCAAGCCCGCGGCGCAACAGCCGTCCTGGGATCCTGCCCAGGCTGCCGACATGCGCAAGGTGCTCGAAAGTGTTCCGCCGATCACCGTCGCAGGCGAAGTCGAGACTCTGTCCGATCAGCTGGCCGCCGTCGCGCGCGGTGAAGCGTTCCTGCTGCAGGGCGGTGACTGCGCCGAAACGTTCGTCGACAACACCGAGCCGCACATCAAGGGCAACATCCGCACTCTGCTGCAGATGGCAGTGGTGCTCACCTACGGCGCCAGCATGCCGGTGGTGAAGGTCGGCAGAATTGCTGGGCAGTACGCCAAGCCGCGCTCGGCCGATGTCGATGCCCTCGGTCTGAAGTCGTACCGGGGTGACATGGTCAACTCGATCGTCGCCGACGAGGCCGTCCGCAAGCACGATCCGTCGCGATTGGTACGTGCGTACGCAAATGCCAGCGCAGCTATGAATCTCGTGCGGGCACTGACCGGCGCGGGCATGGCCGATCTGCACAAGGTGCACGACTGGAACCGTGAGTTCGTTCAGAATTCGCCCGCAGGTGCGCGATACGAGGCGCTGGCCGAGGAAATCGATCGAGGTCTGCGGTTCATGGATGCCTGCGGCGTCAACGATCCGAACCTGGAAACAGCGCAGATTTTCGCCAGCCACGAAGCGCTGGTTCTGGACTACGAACGCGCAATGCTGCGGCTCGACGACGCGAACGCGGAACACCCGAAACTCTACGATCTGTCCGCGCACTTCCTGTGGATCGGCGACCGAACTCGTCAGCTCGACGGCGCCCACATCGCTCTTGCAGAGTTGATCAACAACCCAATCGGTCTCAAGATCGGGCCGTCGACTACTCCGGACATGGCAGTCGAATACGTCGAACGACTGGATCCCACCAACAAGCCTGGACGGTTGACTCTCATCTCTCGTATGGGCAACGGCAAGATCCGTGAGCTTCTTCCGCCCATCATCGAGAAGGTCCAGGCAACCGGGCATCAGGTCATTTGGCAGTGCGACCCCATGCACGGCAACACGCACGAAGCGTCCACCGGTTACAAGACGCGGCACTTCGATCGTATCGTCGACGAAGTACAGGGGTTCTTCGAGATTCATCGCTCTCTGGGAACGCATCCAGGGGGCATGCACGTCGAGCTGACCGGTGACGACGTCACCGAGTGTCTCGGCGGCGCACAGGAGATCTCGGATCTCGATCTGGCCGGACGTTACGAGACAGCGTGCGACCCGCGACTCAATACACAGCAGTCGTTGGAACTGGCGTTCCTCGTCGCCGAAATGCTGCGTGGCTGATCGTCACGGCAGCGATACGACGGTGACGCTCGATCCCGGGGCTACGCGAGAGCCTGGCCCTGGGGTCTGCGACACCACGAGTGAACCGTCGGTGTCGAACACCTGACGGACACGAACATCGAGTTCGAGACGCTCCAACGTCTCACGCGCCGACCCGACCGACCGGCCGAGCAGCGACGGCACTTGAATCGCGTTCGAGACCTGCAGGCGCACACTGCTTCCCGCAGTCACGCTCGTACCGATCTCCGGCGATGTCGCGCTGACCTTGCCACCGTCCGTGCTGTCGTCGAACGCGATGTCGGTGGCGGACACCGTAATTCCCACCGAATCCAAGGCCGCGACTGCCTCGTCCGCCGACATTCCCGACACATCCGGGATGTCGACTGGGGGAGCGCCTTTGGAGCGCAGTATCTTGACCGAATCACCGACCGAAAGCGTGGTTCCCGGCGGGGGTTCGAGCGCGGCGACCCCACCCACCGGAGTCGTCGTGCTGAAGGCATCGCCGCCGTCGACCGGTTCGAATGTGCGCTCGCGCAATTGATCCTGCATCTCGCCGATCGACACGCCCGGTGACACATCCGGCACGCGTGGCTGCCCGAGTGAGACCAGTAGGTACACCGTTTGGCCCCTGGCGACGCGCACACCGGTTGTGGGATCGCTGCCCAACAGCGAATCGACCGGGACCGAATCGGAATACGTACCTCGGGTCGCACTGGTGAGATCGGCTGCCACGATGGCACTCTCGGCCCCGGTGAGATCGAGGCCACCTACCTCGGGAACGGTCGTGTACCGACCCGAACCCATCCACCAGCCACCTACTCCGACAAATACGGCCAGCAACGCGACGACGGTCAACCAGATGACGATCGCGCGACGTGAGCGCTGCCTGTCGGCGTCGAAATTCGGGAATTCGTACTGTCGACGTCCGCCGCGGTCTGGAACCTGGACCTCGGAGTAGTCGTTGCCGCGCGAGGTCGGCGCAGTATGCACGCGGGTGTGATTGGGCTCGATGTCCTGCTGTACCGGCGCCGGAACTGCGCGAGTCGGGGGAGCGGGCGGCGGCCGGTGTCGATCACCGGCGAAGGTGGTGGGCGCCCCCAACGCTGCGGCGCTCCTGTGCTCCGCCGACCGCTTCGGCGCGGGGACGCGATACGGAGGTAGTTCGAGCCGTGCGCAGACCGACCGAAGTGCACGGGCCATGTCGTCGGCGTTCTGGAAACGGCCGGCCGGATCGCGGTTCGTCGCGCGCGAGACGAGTTCGTCGAACTCCTGCGGTACGCCTGCGATGAACGTGCTCGGCCTGGGGACGTCGTTGTCGATTCGCTGGTACGCGATCGACAGCGACGTGTCACCGGAGAAGGGTGTGCGCCCGGTGAGCAACTCGAAGAGTACGACTCCTACGCCGTACACATCGCTGCCTGCATTGGCCGACCCAGTCGTGACCTGTTCGGGCGACAGATACGCGGCTGTGCCCAAGATCACCGAACTCGATGTGGCGTTCGACGCCGCAACCGCGCGCACGAGCCCGAAGTCGGCAATCTTCACGTCGCCCGAATCGGACACGAGAATGTTCTCCGGCTTGACATCGCGGTGGACCAGACCGGCTCGGTGCGCCGTACCGAGTGCGTCCAGGACCGGACGAATCACCGCTGCAGCGGCATGCGGAGGCATCGGACCGCGCTCTCGCAGGAGCTCGCGCAGTGTTCCACCCTCGACCAACTCCATCACCAGAAATGCGAACTCGCCGTCGCGGCCGTGGTCGTATACGGCCACCAAACCCGGGTTGTTGAGCCGCGCGACCGCCCGGGCCTCGAACTCGAATCGCGCGACGAACTGGGGATCCTCGGCGAATTTGGGATCCATGATCTTGACGGCGACCGGACGATCGAGGCGTGTGTCGAGCGCGCGGTACACCGTGGACATACCGCCGCGGGCGATGGGGGCGTCTATCCGGTAGCGCCGATCCAGTAACGAACCTGCCAACACGGATGCACGCGGGTCTCCCCGCAGGCTCCACTCCTGGCCGGATGTCACGTCGTCTACCTCCTGAAAGTTCACTGGCGTTTTCGTTCCCGTCGCGCTACCTAGGCGATGGTAGCCAGATTTGGTATCGGCTTCGTCTCGGAACCGACGGCACGCGTACGGCATTTTCGTATCTCGAGACCCAACCCGTTAACGTTACTGCAGTGAGCACAATCCCTTACTCCGACGACGTCCTGGATCCATCGGTTTCGCTGTTGCAGCTGGCCGACGTGAGCAAGATTCTCGAGGTCCCCAAGTCCAGGGTCGAACAAATGCTCCGAGATCGTCAGCTTCTGGCCGTCAAACGAGACCGAGTGCCCGGTGTGCCGGAGGTCTTCCTGAACGCAGCAGGGAAACAGGTTGTCAAAGGACTCCCCGGGCTTCTCGCCGTTCTGCACGACGGGGGATACGAAGACGAAGAAATCCTGAAGTGGCTGTTCGAAGCGGACGACAGTCTTCCGGGCACTCCGATCGACGCCATGCACGGCGATTTGATGCGTGAAGTGATCAGACGCGCGCAGTCGATGGCATTCTGACGGAAGAGTGGGTTCGGAGAGCGGTCCACCCGGTGGACACCAATCGTGGACCCGCGACCGAGAGACGGCGCCACCCTGGGACACGCGCTCGCTCGTACAGCACGCGGTAGCCGTTGTCCTCGACCTCGCGCAGGATTCCGCCGTACAGCAGTAACGCTGTTCGCATTCCTGGGCGTACCCGCGGGTCGAGCATGTCGATGCCGGGCTCGGCGACGCGGTAGATCGCGCGCGTGTGGGCGATGAGGTGGGCAAGTGCTCGGTCGATGCGAGGATCGGTCCGAGACTCACGCCTGCACCAGCGCAGAAGCTCCTCGTCCACCCCGAACGCGGCCAGCTCGTCGGTCGGCAGATAGATTCGGTCGCGATCGAGGTCCTCGCCCATGTCGCGAATGAAGTTCGTCAACTGGAACGCCTCGCCGAGCGCAGCGGCAGGTGCCTCGGCGTCCGCGCTTGTCGACCCGAGGATGGGAAGCATCTCGAGGCCGATGACAGCTGCGGATCCGTACATGTACTCGGACAGCTCCTCCATCGTTCGATACCGCGATCGGAAGACCTCCGACCCCGGTATGTCCATCCGCATCGAGTGGAAGAACGCGTAGAAGTACTCGTGGGGGATTTGGTATCGATCGACGGTGTCGACGAATGCCCGTAGGACTTGGTCGGAAGGGCTGATTCCGAGTTGCTCACCCCTCAGAGCGTCCCGGACTCGTTGCTCGAGCACGTCAACCTCGGCGCCTGCGCGTCGGTCGGCGGGTGCGATTCGAGCGTCGGGCGACGGATCTTCGGTGAGTGACCCGTCGACATCGACGTCGATGATGTCGTCGACCATTCGTGCAAATCCGTACAGCGCGTGCACCCCTGCCCGTCTGTCGACGGGAAGTAGACGTGTGGCGAGAAAGTACGTCTTACCGTGGCGGGCGTTGAGGCTGCGGCACAGCATGTACGCATCGTGCAGAGCTGGGTCGATCGCGTCGAGTTCACCCACGGCTTCGCCCGCTAGTCTCGCGTGCCACCGACGAATCTCCGGGTGCGGAGGTGGTGGCCGGCTTACCGCGCAACCTCAGTGGATCGACCTTCGTCAGCGACAGCGCAGCGACAACTGCGGCGAACGTAGCGAGTGCGACGTGCGCGACGGTGTAAAGGCCGATCGAGCCGTCGGGACGGAAGACGAGCATCAACCAGGTGGACAGCCCGACCAGAATCATCAACGTTCGCGTGGACAATGCGAAACCCGCAGCCAGGGCCAGGGGCCACGAGTAGTACCACGGCAACGCCGCAGGGGAGAGAACGACGATCGCGACGAGAGCGATGACTATGCCTTTGACCGCATCACGCTCGGTACGGCGATAGAGCCACCAGGTTCCGACGATGATCACGGCGAGCGCTACGGCACACAGCAGTCGGGTCACTTCGAGAACGGGGCCCAGGCGCGAGTCGAGGAACCACGAGGTACTCACGGTGACCAGGTGCGCCAGAATCGTGGGGAGGGACAGCCAGTTGATGATCTTCGCCGAGCCGGACAACGCGGTGAGCCAACCGATGCCGACACCTGCCGCCAACGATGCGACCGCGAATACCGCAGCGAACACACCTGTGCCTGTACCCGCTGTCTTGACGAAGGACATGACGGGGGACATGGGCTTTCTGCCTTCGGCTTCAGCTTTCTCGCGTTCGTGAATCATCCAGATCCAGACCATGAAGGGAAGTGCCAGACCTGCGGTCGCCTTGATCGCGACCGCAATCGCAACGAGGGCAACTCCTCCGACATGTCTGCGTTCGAGCACGAGCACAACTCCGGCAGTCATCAGTCCGACCATCAAGAGTTCGTTGTGGACTCCGCCGATGAGATGGATGAGTACGAGCGGATTGAGAACTGCGAGCCACAACGCGATCGTCGGCTTCCCACCGAGATGAGACGCGAGCTTCGGCACCGCCCACATCATCAGCGCGAGTCCGGGCAACATCGTGACGCGGAGCAGCATCGTGCCAGCGATCACGTTGTCGCCGGTGACGGCGGTGATCGCCTGACCGAGAAGGAGAAAGAGTGGGCCGTACGGCGCGGTAGTCGTCGTCCAGACATTGCTCACGTTGTCCAGGAGAATTCCGGGATTGGCCACCGGTCCGACGGCATACGGGTCGAAGCCGTCGCGCAGCAAGGCCCCCTGCGCGAGGTACGAATAGGCGTCGCGACTGAACATCGGTACGGACAGCAGCAACGGCGCAGTCCATGCAGGAACAACCCAGCGGAGTTCGCGGAGAGTTGTTCGCCCACCCAGCGTCGCGCGCCCGAGCCGTACCCACGCCACGATCATCAGGACGACGCCGAGCCACACGATGATGCTCGAGAGAATGAGCCCGTGTCCGAAGCGAAGCCACGACAGATGCATCGATTCCAGCAACGGGTCACGGCGTCGGACGCTTCCTGCACCGAAGCCGCCGAACGTGATGAGGGCGGCGCCGACGAGACCGAGGATCGCTGCGTGACCTTCCGGGCTGCGTAGGAACAAGCCCAGGTGGCGAACGGACGACTTTTTCGAGTCCACGGAGGACGCTTCGGTTCCGGTGGTCGGGTCGGGTTGCGCCGTACCCGAGGCCGGGGAACCGTGGACCGAGGACATAGCGGCGTCCGTCCTCCTCTCCAGATACTCGACCCATGCTCGATAGCACGGAATGGACGGCCGCCGGGTGAACACGAGGTTCACGCTCGATGGCCGCAGTCAGTTTAGTGGGTACGACGCGATAGTCCGAACCATCCCGACGCAGAACGTCGATGTCATCGCATCTCGGCCGCCGCGTCGCGTAGTCAGCGGATTCGTTCTGCGGCCAGTTTGCCCGACACGAGGACAGTCGGCACCCCGACCCCTGGAGTGGTCGCCGAACCAGCGAGCACCACGTTCTTCAGGCCGCGCACGACGTTGTGTCTGCGAAACGGGCCCGTCTGTCGGAAGACGTGTGCGGATGAGAAAGGACTTCCCAACAGCATTCCTCGGTCGGCCCACGTCTGCGGCGTGTCGACGTGGTCGACCGTCATGGTGGACATACCGCGGTAGCCACGGCGCTCCAACTCTTGTTGAAGTTCCCGAACGTAGGGATCCTGCAGACGAGTCCAGTCCAGGGGCGCGCTCCTCAGGTTGGGGCACGGCGCGAGGACCGAGACGGGTTCGCATTGTTCGCCACCTCGTTCGACGAGCAGAGCCCGATCGGTCACCGAGGGCCTCGTGACGAGCAACGAGGGGTCGGCCATGAGAGTGCCCTTCCCTCGGCGGGCGGTGATTCGTGCGAAGGTCGACGACCATTCTGCGCCGAAGTCGATCGTGTGGTGCGACGAAGCGGGCCACATGTCCGTGACGCGAGTCGGAACCGTGCCGTGGAAGACGACGGCCGACGGCGACACTGTCCCGTATCCGCGCCCCCGTCCACGCGCGGACACGGCGGCACCGTCGAGCAACGCGTCGACGACGGGGAGGTCTGGAGTCAGGATCAGGGCGTCACACGGGTAGACGGTTCCATCGGACGTTCGAACCGACGTTGCTCGCCCTTCCCGCACGTCGATATTCGTCACTTCGGCGCCGGTGACAACGGTTCCGCCGTTTCGGGTCACGGCGTCGGCCATACCGGCTGCGACGGTTGCCATGCCTCCTTCGGGGAAGTACACGCCGAGGGAGGTGTCCATGTGCGCGATCGCTCCGTAGACCGCGAGGGCCTTGGCGGGCGCCATGCCCGCATACAACGCTTGGAAGGTGAACACGCGTCGAAGTCGTTCGTCCTTCAGGAATTTCTCCACCCGCGGTCCGAGCCGGCCGAATCCCCCCAGCCGCGTGATTGCGAGTGTGTCGCGAAGCGCTGACGGCGTGGACACCAGGTCGAGGGGAGAATCGAAATTGGAGTCGATGAACCGATCGAATTCGGCGTCGAAGATCGATGCCAGCCACCGCCGAAGTGCGCGGTACCCCTCGGCCTCGGCGGATCCGCATTTTCGCGCGACCTCCTCGGCCATCGCTTCGGGGTCGGAGAAGACATCGATCGACGATCCGTCGGCATACCGCGTGTGATAGCTGGGGGAGAGGGCACACAGCGAGATCTTCGGAGACACCGAGTCGAACGACTCTCCCACCGCGGCGAGGGCGGACTCGATGAGATCGGGCATGGTGAGAACACTTGCCCCGTTGTCGATCTCGTACAGGGTCTTGCCGTCGTCGCCCGTCACGGGGTAGACCCCGACTCGGCCACCGACGGCGGCCTCGCGTTCGATGATCGTGACGCGTTTGCCTGCACCGATCAGATGCAGCGCCGCCGAGAGTCCCGCGAGGCCTGCGCCTACTACGACGATCGTGTCCGTCGGACCGTTTATGGTGCGCACGTGTACCTTTCGTAAATCTCTTCTCGAGCTCAGTACGATCGCTGGGTTGCGGCGATGGCCATTCCACGAAGCTGCTCGGCGGCCTTTGCTTCGACAGTACTGGCGTCGAGAGTGGCCAGTGCTCGCTCGGTGAGGTGGGAGATGCGCTGCTCGACATCGGCGACGGCGCCCAACTCGGTCAACGCGGTTCGAACTGCTTCGATGCGGTCCTCCGACTGTTGCTCGTCGCCGAGGCTCTGTCGGAGCAGGGATGCCGACGGCGGATCGACCTCGTCCGCCCGTGCCATCGCGACGGCCATCAACACTGTCCGTTTGCCCTCGCGGATGTCGTCTCCCGACGGTTTGCCCGTCACTTCTGGGTCCCCGAACACGCCGAGCAGGTCGTCCCGGAGTTGAAAAGCGAGTCCGATATCGGTACCGAAGGACCGCAAGTCGGACACCAGCTGCGGCGGAGCGTCGGCGAGAACGGCGCCGATCTGCAACGGCCGTTCCACCGTGTACGCGGCCGTCTTGTACCGGTTGACCCTCATGGCAGCGTCCACCGACTCGTCGAGGCCCGCTTCGGCCTCGATGTCGAGGAGCTGGCCACCGAGCACCTCGGTTCGCATCGCGGACCACACGGGCGATACGCGCGCCGCGGTCGTGCCGTCGATTCCGGACTCGCGCAGCATGTCGTCGGCCCAGCACAGTGCGAGATCGCCGAGCAGAATGGCGGCCGACTCGCCGAAGCGAGCGGAGGAACCCGACCATCCTGCGTCACGGTGACGGTCGGCGAGGCCGATGTGAACCGTCGGAAATCCGCGACGGGTGATCGACGCGTCGATTATGTCGTCGTGGATGAGAGCGCACGCCTGCACGAGCTCGAGAGATGCGCACGCGCGGATCACGGCAGCCGCGTCGTCGCCGTTCGGGTTGCCGCCGGCGCCGAGCCATGCGGTCCACGCGAACGCGGGCCGGATGCGCTTTCCCCCGCGCAATACGAACGTGGTGAGGTCGCGCACGGCCGAGGTGTATCCACCGCCCACAGCAGCAACTTGTTCACTTCGTGACTCGAAGAATGTGGTCAGTGCCGATTCGACGAGCGTACGAACTGTCGGCGCGCCGTCCGGCGAGTATTCGGTTCTGGGCGTGGTCAGTTTGCCGGACAGGAGATCCTCCAGTCGATCCGAGTGGGCCGAAGTGCAGTTCAACACTAGCTGGCTCGTGCCGAGTCGCTCGTCGAGCGTTGGCCTGTCGTCAGTGAGTGATGCCGAGGAATCTATGATGACGCTGTGACATTTGATTCCGTCAGGGGGCGGTCGAGCGACGGGTGGACCACTCGAACTCCGTCGATTGTCGATAATCTGCGCTCGGACTCGACGAGTTCGATCCCGTTCTCGGTCGAGTTCTCGCCGCCTCGCGACGAGGCCGCCGAGGCCAGGCTGTGGCGCGCAGTACGCGAATTCGAGCAGATGCGCCCAGCATTCGTGTCGATGACGTACGGAGCCGGCGGGTCCACTCGGGATCGAACAGTGCGCGTCACCGGGCAGATCGCCGAGGAGACGACTCTGCTTCCTGTGGCTCACCTCACAGCCGTCTCGCACAGTGTCGACGAACTCCGATCGATGGTGGGCGCCTACGCGGACCGCGGCATCTCCAACATCTTGGTTTTGCGGGGCGATCCGCCAGGGGACCCACTCGGAGATTGGGAAAAGCATCCCGAGGGCGTCGAGTACGCCGAGGAACTGGTCAGCCTCGTTCGTGAGCTCGGCGATTTCCACGTCGGAGTCGCATCGTTTCCAGAGGGCCACTATCGTGCGCTCGATCTGGAACAGGACACTCGTGTTCTTGTCGACAAGCTCCGGGCAGGCGCCGAGTACTCCATCACGCAGATGTTCTTCGACGTCGACGACTACCTGCGTCTGCGAGACCGCGTCGTAGCCTTCGACCCCGAACAGGGGGCCAAGCCGATCATTCCCGAGATCATGCCGATCACATCTCTGGGAACCGTTCGACGTGCGCTTGCACTGTCGGGTTCGGCACTACCCAAGGCGCTCGACGACCGATTCACTGCAGCCGCCGGAACAGGTCAAGAAGAAGATCGCGCGGCGGTGCGCGAGGTAGGCATCGAATTGGCGACGAACATCGGTGAGCGGTTGATCGCAGAGGGCGCTCCCGCGCTCCACTTCATCACCCTCAACTTCTCTCGCGCCACCCGGGAAGTGCTGACCAACCTCGGTCTGTGCCCGGCGAGGGTCTGACTAGGCGTCGATCCACCCATACCGAGATCCAACGGAGCGCGGCGTCTCAGGCCGCGACGAGTGACCTGCCCTTCCACCTGGTCGTTCCGTTGCGACGTCGACGGAGAGAATCGACTGTGAGCGCTGCGTAAATCAGTGCGGAGACCGGGTGGGCGCTCGATACGGCCAGCGTTCTCGACACCGAGGTCTCCGGTCCCGAATCTGCACGCGCGGACACCGCACGTGCCAGGACCGCAGCTGCATATCCGGCTGCTCCCCACATCCGGGTCCGGCCCGAACCGACGACTGCGGCGACGGGCGGCGCGAGGTAGGCCACCGAAACGGCGCTCAGAACCGCGACGGATCCAGCGGGACCACCGAACGCGCTCCACAGCCAGCGGGTGTATCCCTCTCGGACATCGGCCCACCCGTCGTACATGCGGCAGCGAACCAATCCGCCACCGGACACCACGGCTGTCCGGTGGCCGCGGCGGCGGAGAACCCGAGCGATGTCGAGATCCTCGGTCGGGCTGCCGAAGACGCTGCGATGTCCTCCGATCGAGCGATAGGCGTCGGCATCGAACATCAGGAACTGGCCGCACGCCACCACCGTCGACGGCATGTACGACGCGTTGGCTACGCGCACCGGAAGCGTCGACATCCAGGAAAATCTCAGCAAAGGTTGGACCAACGCTTCGGCGAGGGTGTTGGCCTCCTGCCGGGGCCAGGGACTGACCAGTGAGGCTCCGCTGGAACGAACCTCGGACACTGCCGCGGCGATGGCGCCCGTGTCGAGTCGCACGTCGGCGTCGACGAAAGCGATGAACCGGACTGGCTGTGCACACGCCAGTTCGGCGAGTACATGGCACGCGGCGGCCTTACCCGTCCACCCAGCCGGAGGCGCCGCCGTCGACCGCTCGATCGTGAACCTCCGGTCGGATCCGACCACGGACATCGCGGCGTCCGCGGTTCCGTCGACGGAACCGTCGTCCAGAACGAGCACTCGTAGTGAGCGGCAGTGAGTCTGGGCTCGAAGGTCGCGCAAGAGGTCGGGGAGTGTAGCGACTTCGTCTCTGGCCGGAATGCACACGACCACGGGATCGTCGATGTCGTCCTGCGGGCGGACGAGCGCGCGCATCGTTGCCGCATTCACGATGGTCGCCGCTGCGGCGAGGCCGGACAGCACACTGCCAGCCGCGACGATTCGCCGGAACGAAACGGAGTTCTCGATCACGCAGCAGTTTCGCGGCGCCGGATCGGGGGATTGCGCGTTACCCATGCCATTGCACCGACGATCGCCGCCACGCCGACTGTGACGCCCCCGACGATTCCGGCCCAGCCGGCGAAACTACGCGTGTTCGGGTCCGGGTAGCTCACCTCGGCGCGCATGGACGTCACTTCTCCCGCAGGGAGTTTCCACGTGATGATGTTGTCGCCGTCGCGGGTGCCGTTGGTCGTACCGATGCGGGCCGGAAAAGCGATGGTGAACTGGACATCGGTCCCTTGGACAGGGACCGACTGCAAATCTGCCTTGCCGTCGAGCGTCACCGTGTCGCCCGATCGCTGCAACACCAATTGGTAGCTCCCCGTTGCCTGCTCGGACATCGACCCGAGGGTCTGCACGTCGCCGAAGGACAGATCACTGAACCGAGCTTCGCTGCCCACGTACCCGTCCTGCCGATACTCGGATATGCGGATTTTGTTCGCGAGCGAGGACGGCGCGGTCAGCATCGGACCCGTGTCGGCCTCGGAGGTGGGGATTGTTGCCGCGACGATCTGTCCCGAGACTCGGTCGTCCGCGGACACACCCATCGATACCTGAGCCCTGAGGCACCCGGTCAGCAAAGGAGCCAGAAACAACGCCAGCGCGAGGGCGGACAGAAGTTTGCGGCGATTACGGGACTTGCCTTCACGGGATGTCGACTGCACAGCGACATCGTGCCAGACGGCACGCGGTGGCGGCGTGGAGGTGGTGCTCAGGAGAGTGGGGTCGCCGAACTTCGTCTGAATTGACGCGTCCAGACCCAGATCACGGGTACGCCGATCACGCCCATGGTGACAAAGCCGTAGACAGCCGAGAATCGGAGTTCGGGTCCGGTCAGAAGGACAGCATGGGCTAGAGCCGATCCGAGCCAGGTCCAGAAGAACAGCAGGCCGGGTACGGCGTCGGACACGCCCGCCCGCGGCGCTCGAATCCGGTGACTCGTGACTTCGATGACCGTGGCCATGAGCAGTGCAACCAGGAACCAACCGAGATAGTTGGTGAACGGAATCGACGGGAGGCCGGGCAATCCGGGGAACGACGAGGTCCACGTCCATTGTCCGTCGGTCACCATCTGGGTATCGAGATACAGATCCCATCCGACCATGCCGATTGCCGTTGCAACGATCCGACGACGAGACCCCGCGGCGGGTGACCCTCCGGTCCTGTTCACCAGGTAGGTGACCATGCACCACACCGGGTAGAACCCGGCAGTCCACGCCAACGGAACGATCGCAGGGACTCCGACGACGTCAGGTCCGAGACGGTCGGCGGCATAGAAGTAGCTGCCGAACGGATAACCGGTGGCGGTTCCCACCATTTCGGCGAGGAGGCCGATGCCCGCGGTGGTGAGGAACAGAATCGTTGCCCACAGCGCCCCTCGCGAGTACCCAGCGTGGACAAGGGCTGTCACCGTGAGCAGAACGACCACCGCGACAGTGACTGCATCACGAACCGATCCAGAGACGAGTGGGTACACGATCTGCGCGGCAATCGCGCATCCGGCGAGGATCCCGATGACCTTGTTCATCGCAGCTTCGCTCCCAACCATCGACGGATGGGCCCCGCCGAGAAGTCGGCTGTCGCGATCTTCGCGGCGCTTCGCCCGCTCGCCGCCGACACTCCGCCGCCCGGATGTGTGGAGGCCCCAGTCAGATACAGACCCGGTGCGCCGGGGACACGATGCTGGGCCAGCGGCGGTATCGGCCGCCACATCATCATCTGATCCAAGGACATCTCGACGTGCATGATGTTGCCGCCGATCATTCCCAGTTCACGTTCGATGTCGACCGGCGACTGGACGTGCCGGTGCAGAATCGAGGACCGGAAGCCGGGTGAGTAGGTCTCGAGCTGGTCGACCACGCGGTCTGCTTCGGATTCGGCGAGGTCGGCGGCATGGACCTCCGAATCGGCTGTGCGCCAGCGTCGTCCGTCGGCGAGAGTGTGCGGGTGCCATTGCGACCACAGTGAGATCTGGTGTTCGCCTGCCGGGGCGACGCTCGGTTCGATGGCTGTGAACGACATGCCGAGAACTGCTGGGGTGGGGGGAAGCTCACCGGCCAGGGCGTTCCCGTGTGCGCGCCGCAACTGCGCACGGTCGCGAACCAGAAGCTGCAAACCCGACGTCGCGAATTCCGGTGTCCGAATACTCGAATATCGGGGGAGTGCCGAGGTCGCCAGTCGAACAGCCATCCCCAGTCCAGGGCCGACACGGATGCCTCGACGCCAGCGATCGATCTGTTTCCCGTCGTGTCCGCCGGCCTCCAGCAGGTCGAGCGTGGTCAGGATGTGACACCCCGCGATGACCATCGCGCTGCGAACCATCCGTCCCGACTCGGTACGCGTGGACCACGACTCTCCATTCCGGGTCAGCGACTCGACGCCGTCGCCCGCCGTGACCTTGCCTCCGTCGGCGACAAGTTTCGAAACGAGGGCCTCGGTCAAAGCGCCGCTACCGCCGACGGCTCGCCCGGGTGGAAGGGTGTGCATCAGAGCGGCAAATCCGACCATCGGTGCGGTGCCCGGCTCGGACATCGGCGGGCCGGACTGTGCCCCGAACCACGCCAGTGCGGCCTTGAGTCTTTCGGATTCGAACATTTCGTCCAGAAGAGCGTCACCTGTGGTGAGGAACTCGCGTGAGAGTGCACTGGCTCCGTCGGGGGCGCCGAGTCCCCAGAAGGAGCGGAGTAGCGAGCCGCCGGTCGGTGGCGACGAGAACGCGCGCATCGTCCGAGCGCTTCGCGGTCCCCAGATGTCGACGAATCGCCGGTAGGCGCGCGCGTCGGCGGTGCCGCACGCATGCGCGATCGATTCGACGGTGGCCTCGAGATCGCGGTGGAACACAATGGCGGGCTCGTCGGTCGCCGGGGCGCCTGGCGCGAACGCCCATGGGTCACATTCGACGTATCGCAATCCGTGTTCGGCCAATCCGAGTTCTTCGATGACCCCTGTGTGTCGGACCATGATGTGGGCGGAAGACCCGCGGTCGACGCGGTGCCCGGGGAATCGGTCCGTGGAGGAGACCCCGCCGCCCACGATCGAATCCTTCTCGAGGACTTCGACCGACAATCCGGCCCCAGCGAGGTAGCAGGCTGAAGTCAGGGCGTTGTGGCCGGAGCCGACAACCACAACGTCGATCACTTCATCAGGCTATAGGTCGTTGGGAAGTGCGCTGGTCGAGGCCGGCTCGAAGGGCAATGAGCGACCGAGGACGGCGAACGGTCGTCGATCACCGGCGAAGGTGAAATTGCGAAGGACGTCCTCGAATCCGAGTCTGCGATACAGGCGCCACGCTCTGTTGTCCTCGCGGTCGACCTCGGGTGTGGACAGAAGCACGGTGCTCTCGGGGGTGCCGTCGAGCAGACGACGGGTGAGCGCGGTACCGAGCCCGTGGCCTTGGGCTTTGGGGGAGACATGCAGTTCGGTCAGTTCGAAGTAGTCGGCGAGCACCGAATCGATGTGGTCGACGTCTCTTCCCGAGCGGCGCAGGCCTTCCCTTACCTGCTGGTGCCACCACTGGTGGCGAGCGCCTCGATACCCGTAAGCGACCGCGACCAGAGGTGATCCCTCGGTGGGTAGGACTGCACCGACGCCCCGCCAGCCGGGACGGAGAACGTGTTCGGCCCACATGGGGGCCCGGTGGTACTCGGTGCCCTGCGGGTACCCCATGGCGTCGACGTAGATCGCCAGGGCCTCGGGTAACCGTCGGCGAATCTCCTGGGCGGACAGGTCGACCAGGTACGGGGTCGTTTCCGCGTCGGTAGCGACTGTTCTCAACCTTTCCTTGACTACTTGTCGGTGTGCACAGCTATATTGAATATGTCGAACGGATGTTCGATGTCGGTGATCCGGCGAAGACCCCGAGGGAAGCGGGGCTCGCCGGATTCCGACCTTAGATCGTCGTCGACGTCCGAGCGTGTCGGATCTGCGGTACCGAACGGCGAATGCAACGGGAGGTGTTCGAGTATGGCCACGAAAGTTCTCCGCGGCGATGTACGTCCGCCGGTTTCGCCGCGTGCCCGCGTTCTACTGGGCCGTGCGGATGCTCTGCTGTCCGGTTCCGTCGGCGCCGAGAGCGTGTCCGATCAGTTCCTCGACTGCTACATGGCCGCGTTGCGTGGGGCGGCTGCGATTCTGGAGGTCGCACCGATCTCCCCGTCGCGCGCGCGGTCGAGGAGTGCTTGGGTTCTTCTTGCGAAGGCGGCACCCGAGCTCGAATCGTGGGCCGAGTACTTCGCCGGATACTCCGCAACGAGGGCTGCGCTGCAGGCCGGAGTTTCCAGACCCCTCGATGTGATTGCGGCAGACGAGTTCTACCGCGAGGTCGGTCGGTTTCTCCACGTCGTCGAGGACTTCATCGGCGCCGAATCGAGGCTCGACCGAGTGACGCTGTATCCGCGGTCGATGTCGGCGTGATCAACGTGCTCGACGCCCTTGTCGAGTTCGGTGAGGACGACTTCAGTGCCGAAATGACCTTCCGGGGCGTGTCCGCCATGTCGGGTTCCGGGGCCCTCCTGGACCGCTGTGCAGGGAAACTTCGGACATTCTCAGGAACACATCGGCCGAGTAGGTGGTAAGCAGCCCAATCTGCTCGTATTATCAGTGGCAGGTAGCCGCCAAGGTCAGCTTCCCGTCGTTTCGCAACCGAAATGACTTTCAATATCAGTGCAGGGGGAGGTACCGTGCCACTCTCCGAGCACGAGCAGCGCATGCTCGATCAGATCGAGAGCGCTCTCTACGCCGAGGATCCCAAGTTCGCATCTCACGTGAGAAGCGGCCGTATGCGTACGGCATCGAGCAAGCGACGCTTCCAAGCGGCAGCATTGTTCGTATTGGGGCTTGTCTTGCTCGTAGCCGGGCTGGCGCTGCCGTTCAAGCCCGCCGGCTTTCCGGTCATCAGTCTTGTCGGCTTCGCCTTCATGTTTGGCGCAGGCGTGTTGTTTCTACTCGGTGGTCCTCGCAAGGGCGCGCCCGCGCCGGAGAGCGAAGCCGCACCCGGTAGTACGTCCGGGCCCAAAGCCTCGGGTCGACAACCCAAGCCCGGTAAGAAGGGCGGGGGCTTCACCTCTCGAATGGAGGACCGCTTCAGGCGGCGATTCGAGCAGGAGTGACCCACCGCGTTCGTCTGGCGTGACACCACACCCGACGACGAGTACGGAGAATCTTTCACCCAAGATCATGAGAGCGGCGCCTACCTTCGGGTAGGCGCCGCTTTTGTGTGCGTCGACCCGCGCCCGCAGTTCGCGTCGGCGGGTTCTACGCAGCCGCCGAGACACTGAATCGGGCCACGCCCCCACTTTCCTCCACCGCCACAAGGCTCATTCACACCGATCCCCACTTTCACCCACCATCATCGTCCCGGGTGCCGCGCCGGTGTCTTGCATGTACTCAACCTGGCCTTTTGCGCGCCGTCGGCGGAGCGGTGGCGGCAGGTCGTATCGCCACTCGGTAGTGTCTAGAAAAACATCCCCACAATGAACCACTACGCTGACCTGGCTTTTTTGGGGTACATCCCAATCTTTTACGCCTGCGGGGATTGAAAGTGGAGCAAAGTGGGGTAAAGTGGTGGCAGCGGCGAGAGTGGGAGGTGCTGAGTGTTCCTCGGTACCTACACGCCCAAGCTCGACGACAAGGGTCGGCTCACGTTGCCGGCGAAGTTCCGTGAGGCATTGGAGGACGGAGTGATGGTGAGCAAAGGTCAAGATCACAGCCTCGCCATCTACACCCGAGAGGCCTTTGCGGAAAAGGTCAGGAAGCTGACCGAGGCTTCGCGGTCCAACCCGGTGGCGCGCTCCTACATTCGCCAATTGGGTGCAGGAACAGACGAGCAGAAACTCGACGGTCAGGGACGGATCACTCTCAGTCCCGATCACCGACGGTATGCAGATCTGGAACGCAATGTCGTCGTCAACGGATCGATCGAGTTCATCGAGATCTGGAACGAAGACGCATGGGCTCGTTACTCCTCCGAGAGCGAACAGAGCTTCTCGGATGCTGTCGACGAGTCCTTGGAAGGAATTTTGTAACCGCTTTCGGTCAACAGCCGAGTGCCGCGAGGCCTCTGCCCGATCAGAACCCTGACGTTCTTCCCCAACGCCAGGTTTCGAAGATCAGGACCCTGACGTTCTTCCCCAACGCCAGGTTCCTATCGGACAGGGACCTCGAGGCATTCGCCACCACCAATTTTCTACTTGCGCACGAATTCTGTCGCGCAGAGGTACGACCGGGAGGAATCATTGTGGAAGGCGAATCGAAATCGCCAGTCCCGGCGAATAAGTCGGAGCACACCGGCGACGTCGTCGGATCTGAACCGCGGCATATTCCGGTACGCCTCGATCGCGCAGACGAGCTTCTCGGTCCGGCACTGATTGCCGCTGCTGCCCAAGGCGCAACGCCGGTGATGATCGACGCAACCCTCGGTCTCGGCGGACACGCGGAGCATTTCCTGCGGTCGTACCCCACGCTTCACCTCATCGGCCTCGATCGCGACCCCGACGCACTGTCACGTGCGAGTGCACGTTTGGCCGAGTTCTCGGACCGAACCACGTTCGTGCACACCACCTATGACGGGATCGCCGAGGCGTTGGACGAGGCCGGGCTGAATCAGACGGAATCGGTACATGCAATTCTGTTCGATCTCGGCGTCTCGTCGATGCAGCTCGACGAAGCGGATCGTGGATTTGCCTACTCGGTCGACGCGCCACTCGACATGCGCATGAATCCCACGGTCGGCCTCACCGCCGCCGACATACTCAACACCTACTCACACGGTGACATCGCTCGGGTACTCAGCACCTACGGTGAAGAACGTTTCGCCGGACGGATTGCCTCGGCCGTCGTGCGTCGCAGAGAGACCACGCCGTTCACCACGAGTGCCGCCTTGGTCGAACTTCTGTACGCATCGATTCCGGCGGCAACTCGTCGTACCGGCGGTCACCCGGCGAAGCGGACTTTCCAGGCGCTGCGGGTGGAGGTCAACGGCGAACTCGATTCTCTCGAATCAGCCGTCCCAGCAGGTCTCGATGCCCTTGCCGTCGGTGGGCGGGTGGTGTTCATGTCGTACCAGTCGCTCGAGGACCGAGTGGTGAAGAAGGAACTTGCACCGCGGGTCAAGTCGAGAAGCCCAGAAGGCCTACCGGTCGAACTTCCCGGCATGGGACCCGAGTTCCGACTGTTGACCAAAGGCGCCGAACGGGCGTCCGAAGACGAAATCGAAGAAAACCCGCGTTCGGCACCGGTGCGATTGCGCGCGGCCGAGCGAATCGCGAGGAGATCGGCATGACTATTGCCTCGAGTTCGCCACGTACGATGCGTCGCCCTCGGGCAACGGGATCTGCTCCGGGTTCGGGACGGTCGGGAGCGGCGGCCAAAGCCTACGAGCGCCGCCAGCAACGGGCGACGACTCATGGCGGAGAGTCTCCGAGCGCTCGCACGACTGCCCGTTCGGCTATGTCCACCACAGCAATCGCTGCCAAAATTCCGTTCGTATCTCTCATCATCGGTTTACTGACTCTGGGGCTTGGGCTCACTCTGTTGCTCACGACGAGATCGGCGGGTGACTCGTACGCGCTCAGTGACGCGAAAGCGCAGAACGAGCGTCTGGTCCAGGAGCGGGCATCGTTGCAGCGGGACGTGGAGTTGGCCGACTCGGCGCCCGAATTGGCGCGAAAAGCTGCGGAGCAGGGCATGATCCCGGCCGCTAACGCCGCAAGAATCGTAGTCGGTGCAGACGGCGCAATACAGATCGTCGGTACCCCTGCACCTGCGCAGGGAAATCCGGTTGCTCCGTTGGATCCCGCTGAGACACAGGGGACTTCTCAGTCGTTGAACTCGGAGTCCAGGAATTCGTTGCAACCGCGCAATCAGACTTCCGCGCCGAGCCGGGCGAGTGCAGCATCGGTGGTTCCGCCCACTTCGGCCCCACCAGTCACTTCCGCCACGCCGAACGCGTCGAATAACGCGGCAACCGCCGCGCTCGGTGAACAATTGGTTCCCATGAGCATCCCGTCGGCAAGTCCTTCGGGTAGCCAGCAGTGACACGGCCGGCCCCCGGAGCGTCTCGTCGTACATCGTTGTCGCGTAACGCATCCAACCCTCGATCTACAGCCCCGGGTCGGCGTCCGGCGTCCTCGCATGCCGCAGGTAGGCACCCCGCACGCCCGTCCTCGCGTAGTCGGTTCGACGCGTCGTCGTTCGTATTCCGTAACGGATTCGGGCGCATCGTCATGTTCGGGGTCCTCGCCGTCGTGGCCTTGCAGTTGTTGTGGATCATGGGTATCGACGGCCACCGTTTGTCCGCCGAAGCGGCGTCGCAACGAACGACGACGCTCGTCGACCCGGCTTCGCGTGGATCGATCATGGATCGCAACGGCAAACCGATTGCATTCACCATGGAAGCGAAAGCTCTCACCTTTCAACCGATTCGAGTCCGTCAAGAGCTGGACGACGCCCGCACGAAGGATCCGAGCAAGCCGGCGACGGACGACAGGCTCGCCGAGATCGCGGCCGGCATCCATGACGAACTGGGCGACATCGCGAACGAAAAAGACATCCTTGCCAAATTGAAGAGCAACGAGACGTTCGCGTACCTCGTCCGGGGTGTCGATTCGACGGTCGCCACCGAGATCAGCGAGAAATTCGAGGAAGTCGGACTGGAGCGTCAGGACATCCGTGAGTACCCGGGTGGATCGCTCGCCGCGAACATCGTCGGCGCCACCGGTTGGGACGGACACGGGCTACTCGGCTTGGAGGACTCTCTGGATTCGACGCTTGCCGGAACCGACGGATCACAGACCTACGACCGGGGATCGGACGGCGCCGTCATCCCAGGCAGCTGGCGAGACAAGCAGACCGCCGTCAACGGCTCCGGCGTGGAACTGACCATCGACGCGGACCTCCAGTACTACGTACAGCAGCAGGTACAGCTGGCGAAGGATCTCTCCGGCGCCAAGAATGCCTCTGCATTCGTACAGGATGCACACACCGGTGAAGTGTTGGCGATGTCCAACGACAACACGTTCAACCCGGGAATCGGTGTCGGCAACAACGACAGGAACAAGGAGATGGGCAACCTGGCCGTCTCCACACCGTTCGAGCCTGGCTCGGTCAACAAGATCATCACCGCCGCCGCAGCGATCGAATACGGCCTCACGACCCCCGACGAAGTTCTGCAGGTACCGGGGAACATCTTCATGTCGGGTGTGTCGGTGAAAGACGCCTGGGAGCACGGCGTCGTGCCCTACACCTCGACCGGAGTGTTCGGAAAGTCGTCCAACGTAGGAACGTTGATGCTCGCGCAGCGCGTAGGCGAGGATCGGTACGCGGACATGCTGTCCCGGTTCGGGCTCGGACAGCGCAGCGATGTCGGGCTGCCCGGTGAGAGTGCCGGCAGTGTTCCGAGCCGCGACCAGTGGTCGGGTGGCACGTTCGCCAACCTCCCGATCGGTCAGGGCCTGTCGATGACTTTGCTGCAGATGACGGCGATGTACCAGGCGATTGCCAACGACGGAACCCGTATACCTCCCCGCATAGTCAAGTCCACCGTCGATCCCGACGGCAACAAGACCGAGACGCAGCAGCCCGAAGGTGTCTACGTGGTCAGCCCGCAGACGGCGTCGACCGTGCGCGACATGTTTCGTTCCGTCACCCAGGACGACACCGGCAACCAGCGGGGAACCGGCGTCGGCGCTGGAATCCCGGGCTACCAGATCAGTGGCAAGACCGGAACCGCGCAGCAAGTGGATCCGGCCTGCAAGTGCTACTCCAACTCGAATTACTGGATCACCTTCGCCGGCATCGCGCCGGCGGACGATCCTCGCTACGTGATCGGAATCATGCTCGACGCCCCATCGCGCAGCGCGGACGGATCGGGCGGCCAGTCGGCCGCACCGCTCTTCCACAACATCGCGAGCTGGATGCTCCAGCGCGACAGCGTGCCTTTGTCGACACCAGGGCCGAGGCTCGTACTGCAAGCAGACTGACCGTTTTTGTCGCTGCGAAGCAATGGGTCGGGGGTTCGACCGTCGGCCACTCGCCGGTAACCTGATTCGTCGGCCCTCGCACGGAGACCGACGGCAGCGCCGTGTGCTCTGTCCGCCTGGGTTTGTGCAGTCCCGTGCGGGTCGAAGTCAAAGTTCGTAGTCGAGCAGAAGGGAGCACAGTGTCTGTGCCAGCAGAACCGCAGCCTGCGCGATCCTCGTTCCGACCGTCGAGGCCACCGCAGACGTCGGTCGAGGATCTCGCCGCGGTAGCGGGAGCGACTCTCCAACCGGTGTCGGACGGAACGCACCGCCTCGTCACGGGCGTGGATCTCCGTGCCCAAGGAATTCTCGACGGCGACCTGTTCGCCGCGCTCCCGGGAGCCTCGGCTCACGGGGCCTCGTTCGCAGCCGACGCAGTCGAGCGCGGTGCCGCCGCGATCCTGACCGATGCTGTCGGCCTCGACTTCGTGCGCGAGCAGTTCGCACAGCTACCGGTGCCAGTTCTCGTCCACGAGCGACCGCGGTCGGTGCTCGGTCTGCTTTCGGCGTCGATCTACGGTAATCCGTCGGACAAGATGACGGTCATCGGAATCACGGGAACGTCGGGCAAGACGACAACGTCCTACTTGTTGGAAGCCGCGCTGACCGCCGCAGGACGTCGGACCGGCCTGATCGGCACGATCGAGACCAAGATCCCGGGCCTGAGAGTCCCCAGTGCCCTGACCACGCCCGAGGCACCACACCTGCACGCGTTGTTCGCATTGATGCTCGAGCGCGGAATCGACACGGTGGTCATGGAAGTCTCGAGTCACGCGCTCTCGCTCGGACGGGTCGACGGGACGGTCTTCGCGGTCGGTGCATTCACCAATCTTTCGCAGGATCATCTGGATTACCACGGCACTCTCGAGGAGTATTTTCTGGCCAAGAGTCGGCTGTTCGCCGCGGACTCTCGGGTGAGCACGCGATCGGCCGTGGTGTGCATCGACGACGAGTGGGGTCGGCGTATGGCTGACATCGCTGCCGACGCCGGATCCTCCCTGCTGACCGTGTCGGTGAACTTCAGCTCCGATTGGTCGGTGAAGGACTGGTCGAAGGATCCAGCTGGGACGCAAACGTTCACCGTGGTCGAGCCCACAGGAGAAAGTCATCCGGCGTCGATAAGACTGCCCGGACGGTACAACGTCGCGAATGCGATCCTGGCTGCCGCAACGTGTGCCGCAGCAGGTGTCGACGTTCAGCGCGCGATCGGTGGGATGGCGGAGGTCGACGTTCCCGGTCGGGTCCAGAGGATCTCGCGCGGCCAGAAGTTTCTCGCCGTGGTGGACTACGCGCACAAGCCGGCAGCGGTGGAGGCCGTCATCGACACCCTTCGGGAACAGACCACGGGCCGGATAGCCGTCGTACTCGGCGCCGGGGGAGACCGCGATCGCGCAAAGCGGCCACTGATGGGTGCTGCTGGTGCGTCGGGAGCGGACCTGTTGGTGATCACCGACGACAACCCCCGTTCCGAGGATCCCGCCGCGATCAGAGACGCCGTCGAAGCCGGTGCGCTCGGTGTCGAGGCGGACCGACGCGGAGAGGTCAGGAAAATCGCCGGACGCGGTGAGGCGATCGCGAATGCGGTCGAGTGGGCACAGGACGGTGACGTCGTTCTCATAGCGGGCAAGGGACACGAAACCGGCCAGGACATCGGCGGAGTCAAGTATCCCTTCGACGACAGAGTCGTGCTGGCCGCCGCCATCGATCGCAAGATCACCGAACACGCAGGAGCCGGCTCGTGAAAGCACTGACCATCGCGCAGATTGCCGAGATCGTCGGTGGTCAGCTCCACGACGTCGACGATCCAACCCGTCTCGTCGATGGAACGGTCGAGTTCGATTCTCGCAAGGTGACGGCTGGAGGACTCTTCCTCGCCTTGCCTGGTGCACGGGTGGACGGGCACGATCACGCAGCCGCAGCAATCGCGTCGGGTGCGGCCGTGGTTCTTGCCGCTCGACCGGTCGGAGTACCAGCCATCGTCGTCGAACCGGTCCCGCACGATGGCCGTGCCATGGCACTGGAACACGACGTCGACGGCTCGGGCGCCGCTGTACTGACCGCGCTCAGTGCCTTGGCCCGTGCGTCTGCGCTGGAGCTGACCGCGCATGCCGGCCTCACGGTGCTCGGGGTGACGGGCTCGTCGGGAAAGACCTCGACCAAGGATTTGATCGCGTCCGTACTGAGGCCGCTGGGTGCGGTCGTAGCACCGCCGGGCTCGTTCAACAACGAACTCGGACACCCGTGGACCGTCCTCCGTGCCGACGAGTCCTCGGATTTTCTCGTGCTCGAACTGTCGGCCCGCGGCATCGGCCACGTAGCAGCCCTGGCGCGAGCAGCCCCGCCGAGGATAGGCGTCGTACTCAACGTCGGTACTGCCCATCTGGGTGAATTCGGCTCACGAGAACGAATCGCACTGGCCAAAGGCGAACTCGTCGAAGCACTTCCGAGTGCGGCCGACGGCGGCGTCGCAGTGTTGAATGCCGACGACCGGCTGGTGCTCGAGATGCGGTCGAGAACATCGGCGCGTGTGGTGACCGTCGGCCTGTCCCCAGAGGCGGACATCCGCGCGGAGAACGTCTCGCTCGACGCGAACGCGCGCGCTCGATTCACGATGGTGACTCCCGTGGGGTCGATCGACATCGCCTTGGCCGTCCACGGTGAGCATCAGGTCGGAAACGCACTCGCCGCGGCCGCGGTCGCTCTCGAGTGCGGCGCGACGCTCGATCAGATCTCGTCTGCGCTCGCCGGTTCGTCCGCTGCATCGGTGCGCAGGATGGACGTCTCCACGCGAACGGACGGCGTCACCGTCGTCAACGATTCCTACAATGCCAATCCGGATTCGATGCGGGCTGCGTTGAAAGCCCTTGTCTCGATGTCCAGATCGGGCACTGGATCCAGGCGGCGTACCTGGGCCGTTCTAGGTGAAATGGGCGAGCTAGGACCGGAGTCGGTCACCGAGCACGACGCTATCGGTAGGTTGGCCGTTCGCCTCGACGTAAGCCGACTCGTCATCGTCGAGTCAGGGCGACCGACGAGGGCGATGCACCAGGGAGCTGTGATGGAGGGGTCCTGGGGTGAGGAATCGATGTTGGTTCCCGACAAGGAATCGGCAATCGCGGTTCTGCGCGATCAGCTCGAGCCCGGGGACATCGTATTGGTGAAAGCATCGCAGTCGGTCGCGCTGTGGTCGGTGGCGGACGCCCTTCTCGACAACGAGACTGTGCCGGACGCCGGAAACGGGGAGAGGGACATCATGACAGCGGAGGAATCACAGTGAGACAGATTCTCTTCGCCGGAGGCATCGCGCTCGCAGTGGCGATACTGCTGACCCCGGTGTTGATCAAGACCTTTTCCAAGCAGGGGTTCGGCCAGGAGATTCGTGTCGAAGGGCCCGCGAGTCATCAGTCGAAGAGAGGCACACCCACCATGGGTGGTGTTGCCATCCTCGCGGGCCTGTGGGCCGGTTACTGGGGTTCGCACCTGATCGGAATCGGCTACGACGCCGACGGCCCGTCCGCGTCGGCACTGCTCGTGCTCGGCCTGACCACCGTGCTCGGCGTCGTCGGCTTTCTCGACGACTTCATCAAGATTCGCAAGCAGCGCAACCTCGGTTTGAACAAGACAGCCAAATTGGTCGGGCAGCTGTTCGCCGCTGTTCTCTTCGGCATCCTCGCCCTTCAGTTCAAGGGCCCGAACGGGTTGACACCTGCGAGTCAGCAGCTGTCCTACGTTCGGGACATCGCCACGGTCAGTCTTGGGCCACTGGTATTCATCGTCTGGTGCTACTTCCTGGTCACCGCCTGGTCGAACGCAGTGAACTTGACGGATGGTCTGGACGGACTCGCTGCGGGGTCGATGACCCTCGTGCTCGGCGCGTATACGGTCATCACGTTCTGGCAGTACCGGCAGGCCTGTTCCACCAACCCAGGTCCCGGTTGCTACGACGTTCGTGACCCTCTCGATCTGGCGTTGATCTGTGCATCTGCAGCGGGAGCGTGCATCGGCTTTCTCTGGTGGAACGCGGCACCGGCCAAAATATTCATGGGCGACACGGGTTCGTTGGCGCTCGGTGGGCTCATCGCGGGCCTGTCGATTGTCACGCGAACCGAACTGATCATGGTCGTCATCGCCGCTCTCTTCGTGGCAGAGGCTGCCTCGGTCGTCATTCAGGTCGCGGTGTTCCGGTCCAGTCGGCGGAGGGTGTTCCGAATGGCACCGTTCCATCATCACTTCGAACTCGCAGGCTGGGCAGAGACCACGGTGATAATCCGGTTCTGGCTGCTGGCGGCAATCGCATCGGCGGTCGGACTGGCGCTGTTCTACAGCGAGTACCTCGCCGCAGTCGGCGGGTAAGCGGCTATGTCGGAGGTGCCAGGCGTATTCGAAGAGCCAGGCGTGTCGCACGATCTCGCGTGGTTGGCGGGCAAGACGGTTCTCGTCGCCGGCGGGCGCGTGTCCGGACTCGCGACCGTCGGTCCGCTCCTCGACCTCGGAGCGCAGGTGATCGTCACCGATTCCGATCCAGCCGCCGTGGAGAAAGCGCGTGGGCTTGGTGTAGGTGGGATCCGCCAAGGCGACTTCCTCGCCGACGACACCGCCTTCGACGGCGTTGCGCTGGTAGTGACCAGTCCTGGTTTGCGACCCGACTCGCCGCTGCTCGCGGCCGCCGCAGCTAGAGGAATCCCGATCTGGGGCGACGTCGAACTGTCCTGGCGAATAGACCGTGTCGGCCTGTACGGGCCGCCGACACAGTGGCTGGTGGTCACCGGAACGAACGGTAAGACCACCACGACGTCGATGCTGGCGTCCATTCTCGACGCGGCGGGTCTCGCGAGTGCGGCCTGCGGCAATATTGGGCTTCCGATACTGGACGCGCTGCGGTCGACACCTCACCCCGCGGTCCTGGCGGTCGAGCTGTCGTCCTTCCAACTCTTCTGGGCGCCGTCCGTCCATCCGTCTGCTGGTGTGGTTCTCAACATCGCCGAGGACCATCTGGATTGGCACGGCGGCATGGACGGTTACGTCGAGTCCAAATCGCGCGCTCTGACCGGCGGTGTCGCTGTCGTAGGGCTGGACGACGCGCGCGCGGCTGCGCTCGGTCCGACGGCGAGCGCCGATCGGGTTGTGGGTTTCAGGCTGGGGGAACCGAGCAGGAACGAGTTGGGAATCGTCGACGGCAGGTTGGTGGACAACGCGTTCGGCAGTGCCGTCGACCTGTTGTCGGTCGGCGACGTGGTTCCAGCCGGCCCTGCGGGTCTGATGGATGCTCTGGCTTCGGCCGCTCTGGCCCGGTCCGTCGGGGTACCTCCCGAGTCCGTCGCGGAGGGTCTGAGGACGTACGAGGTCGGGCCTCATCGCGCAGCCGTCGTGAGGACTGTCGGCGGGGTGACGTTCATCGACGATTCCAAAGCCACCAATCCGCATGCTGCGCGGTCGTCACTGCTGGCCCACGACCGTGTCGTCTGGATCGCCGGTGGGTTGCTCAAAGGTGCGTCCGTGGACGAACTGGTAGCGGAAGTTGCTCCTCGGCTCGTCGCTGCGGTCGTGATCGGCCGCGATGGGACGCAGATCGCACAGGCATTGGCGCGACACGCCCCGGATGTTCCCGTTGCGACGTATCCGCTGAGAGACGATGCTGGTGTGACTCATGTGGCGGAAGATGCTGATGTCGTGATGCGTGGCGCGGTACGAGATGCGGCACGACGGGCGGAGCCGGGTGACACCGTTCTACTCGCACCCGCCGCGGCGTCACTCGACATGTTCGTGGACTACGGACACCGAGGCGACAGCTTCGCCGAGGCCGTGCGGTCACTGGATGCAGCAGAGATCGGCTCCACGGGCGGGAACTCCTGATGTCTCGCGGTCCGGACGGGAAGACCTCTCCACGTACGCGTATCGGATTGTGGTTGGGACGGCCGCTGGCCTCGTTCCACCTGATCGTGACGATTGCCGCCCTACTCACCATCCTCGGATTGGTGATGGTGTTGTCGTCCTCGGCGGCAGAGGCGTACGCGACCGATGGATCGGCCTACTCGTTGTTCACCCAGCAGTTGATCGGCGTCGGGCTGGGGGTCGTGGCGTTCTACGTTGCTCTGCGCGTGCCGGTGCGGGTCTTGAGAAAGCTGTCATTTCCGCTCTTCTGCCTATCCGTCGTCATGCTCATGATGGTTCTCATCCCGGGAATCGGTTCCGAGGGCGCGGACGGCGCCCGTCGCTGGTTCAACATTGCCGGTGTGTCGTTTCAGCCCTCCGAGCTCGCGAAGGTCACGTTGGTCCTGTGGGGCGCGCATTTACTTGCGTCGAGACGAAGTGAACACGCGAGCCTGAAGTCGCTGCTCATTCCTCTCGTGCCGGCAGCGTTGCTGATGGCCGGATTGGTCGTGTTGCAGCCGAACCTGAGTACCGCCATTGCTATCGGCATCATCCTTGTCTCGCTGTTGTGGTTCGCCGGTCTCGACGCCCGCTTGTTCGCGGTCGTCGTGACCGGAGGTATCGCCGCCGCCACGGTATTGGCCTTCACGGCCGGTTACCGATCGAACCGCATCAAGGCGTGGCTCAACCCGGGAGACGATCCACAAGGGCTCGGCTACCAGTCGAATCAAGCCAAGTTCTCGCTCGCCGACGGCGGCCCGTTCGGCGTCGGGCTCGGGCAGAGTCGTGCCAAGTGGAGCTACCTTCCCAACGCGCACAACGACTTCATCTTCGCGATCATCGGAGAAGAGCTCGGCTTCATCGGTTGCCTGGCCGTCCTCGGTCTGTTCGCCTTATTCGTCTATGCCGGACTGCGAATCGCAATGCGATCGGTCGACCCCTTCCTCCGCCTCCTTGCTGCCGGATCGACCACGTGGATCTTCGCTCAGGCCATGATCAACATCGGGTACGTCGTCGGGCTGTTGCCCGTGACGGGTCTGCAGTTGCCACTCGTGTCCTACGGCGGGTCGTCCACCGCCATCACACTGTTGATGTTCGGCATCATCGCCAATGCGGCGCGGCACGAGCCCGAAGCGATCGCGGCGTTGCACGCAGGTCAGGATTCGCGTCTCGACCGCATTCTCCGACTACCGATGCCTGCCTCTTTCTCACCTCTTCGAGCCGCAGCAGCGCGGTCCAAGTCGACGAGGCCCGCGCTCGACCGTGAGGATCGACGTCGTTTGGAGAGCCGCGAGGCAGCGGGTAGGCGTCTACCCGAGCGCGACCGTGCCGGCGCCGCGACCACGCCGACCGGCATCGGCCGTTCCGGTAGCCCTCAGCGATCCGGCGGCCCTCAGCGTTCCGGGACTGCTCAGCGTTCCGGCAGCCCTCAGCGTTCCGGGACTGCTCAGCGGCCCTTCGATCCCCAGCGCCGCGATCGGGAGCAACCCGGTGGCGTGCGCCGACACACCGATGGGCGAGGATATCGACGGTGAATGCACCAACCACACCGTTGTCCGTAGTCGTTGCAGGTGGAGGGACGGCAGGCCATATCGAACCTGCGATGGCCGTCGCCGACGCGCTCCGTGAACTCGACGGGTCCGTCCGCATCACTGCCCTCGGTACAGCCCGGGGCCTCGAGACCACGCTCGTTCCCGCCCGTGGCTACCAGCTGGCCCTGATCACCCCGGTCCCGCTTCCGCGTAAGCCTTCGCTCGATCTGCTGCGACTTCCGGGCCGAGTCCTACGTTCGGTGCGCGACGTCAGAGCTGTGCTGCGCGACGTCGACGCCGATGTTCTGGTCGGGTTCGGGGGATACGTGGCGCTTCCCGCGTACCTCGCCGCGAAACGGATGGTCGGGCGCTCACGATCGATTCCGATCGTCGTCCACGAGGCGAACGCGCGCGCTGGCATCGCCAACAAGGTCGGCGCAAGGGTTGCGACTCGTGTTCTCGCAGCGGTGTCGGGTTCGGGCGTGCACGCCCGCGGGCGCGACGAGGCAGAACTGGTAGGAATTCCGGTGCGTCCTACGATCACCGGGCTCGATCGCGCTGCCACGAGGGCGGAGGCGCGACAGCACTTCGGACTTCCCGCCGAGGGGCCGGTCTTGCTCGTGTTCGGGGGGTCGCAGGGGGCCCGGTCGCTGAACGACGCCGTGTCGGGGGCGGCGCAGGAATTGGCTGCAGCCGGGATTTCGGTGCTGCATGCACACGGACCGAAGAACTCGGTCGAGGTCACTACAACAAAACCCTCGGCGCCTTACGTCGCTGTGCCCTACCTGAACCGCATGGATCTCGCCTATGCCGCAGCGGATCTGACCATCTGCCGATCCGGGGCGATGACGGTTGCCGAGGTCTCGGCGACCGGTCTGCCCGCGGTGTACGTACCGTTGCCGCACGGTAACGGTGAGCAGGAGCTGAACGCACGTCCCGTGGTCGACGCCGGGGGCGGCATACTCGTAGCAGATGCGCAGCTGACATCCGACTTCGTGGGAACCGATGTGGTCGAACTGATCACCGACACCGAGCGCCTGGCACGTATGTCGGCAGGTGCTGCTGGAGCGGGGCATCGAGACGCGGCGAATGCGGTTGCACGGATCGTCCTCGACATCGCGTCGAGGCGACAGAACGAGACGTCACCGAAGTGACGAGCGAAAGGACGGACATGGCCGAGCTTCCGGCAGAGCTCGCACGGGTGCACATGGTCGGAATCGGCGGCGCCGGGATGTCGGGGATCGCACGCATTCTGCTTGCGCGCGGCGGCCAGGTGTCCGGTTCCGACGCGAAAGAGAGCCGCGGGGTGCTCGCGCTCCGCGCCAGAGGCGCACAGGTTCGCGTGGGACACGACGCTTCGGCGCTCGACTTGATTCCAGGGGGGCCCACTGCAGTGGTCACCACGCACGCAGCGATACCCAAGACGAACCCGGAGCTGGTGGAGGCCAGGCGGCGAGGAATCCCCGTCGTTCTACGGCCGACGGTGCTGGCATCGCTCATGACGGGCTACCGCACACTGCTTGTGTCCGGAACACACGGGAAGACGTCGACGACGTCGATGCTGATCGTCGCCCTGCAGCACTGCGGGTTCGATCCGTCGTTCGCGGTGGGCGGGGAGCTGAACGAGGCGGGAACCAACGCGCATCACGGCAGTGGTGACGTGTTCGTCGCCGAGGCCGACGAGAGTGACGGCTCGTTGTTGCAGTACACCCCGAACGTCGTGATCGTGACCAACATCGAGGCAGACCACCTCGACTACTTCGGTACGGCCGAGAATTACGTACAGGTCTTCGACGACTTCGTCGCGCTGCTCGGGCCGGGCGGCGTGCTCGTGGCGTGCATGGACGATCCAGGCTCCGCTGCCCTCGCTCGTCGTGTGGTGGCGCGCGATCTCCCGGGTGTTCGAGTGCTCGGATACGGGTCGGCCGAGGTGGACAGCGGCGACGTCGAGATGGCGGTACGGCTGTTGCAGTGGGAGCCGGAAGACGTCGGCGGAGTTGCGCAACTGATCGTTGCAGGCGAGGAATCACCTCGAACCCTGCGTCTCGGGGTGCCGGGCAGGCACACCGCGTTGAATGCACTGGCCGCATTCACCGCAGGCGTTCAGGCAGGTGCCGACGTTACGGACATGCTGGCCGGGCTCGCAGGCTTCGGGGGTGTACACCGGCGGTTCCAGATACGAGGTCGTGAACACGGCATTCGGGTGTTCGACGACTACGCACACCACCCGACCGAGGTGAGGGCTGTTCTCGACGCCGCTCAGCAACTCGTGGCAGGTGCAGCCGGCGACGCAGGCCGTGGTCGCGTCGTCGTGGTCTTCCAACCGCACCTGTACTCGAGGACCGAGACCTTCGCCGACGAGTTCGGCGCCGCACTGAGCATTGCCGATGAAGTGGTTGTGCTCGACGTCTACGGCGCGCGTGAAGAGCCGTTGCCCGGCGTCACCGGTGCCTTGGTTGCTTCCGCGGTGACCAAACCCGTCAACTATCAGCCCGATCTGTCTCTGGTGGCCAAACAGGTCGCGGCCCTTGCCATGCCAGGTGATGTCGTGATCACGATGGGTGCCGGCGATGTCACCATGCTCGCCGGACCGATTCTCGATGCTCTTCGTTCGAGGACCGACTTCCGGGCAGGGCAAGGCAAGGCATCGACGTGAGCTCGCGTCCCGGGCGGTCGAAACGGTCGACCCCGGACGATGCCACGGCGCGATCCTCGCGCCGGTCCGCCCCCGAGAAGGTCGGCGCCGCCGGTGCGTCCCCGGCCGATTCCGACCGTGAGGCACGCCGTCAGGCGCGCGAAGAGGAACGGCGTCGGGTGTCGAGGTCGCGCCGCCGCGCTGTGCTCGTCGTGATGTCGGTCGTGGCGTTGATCGCTGGAGGTTTCGCCGTCGCGTATCTCAGCCCTGTTCTGACCGTGCGCACCATCGACGTCGACGGTGCAGTGACCGTATCCGAGGAACAGGTGGTTACCGAACTTGGTATACCGCTGGGGGAGAAGCTCGTTCGTGTGGATGCAGGTGCAGCGGCGCAGCGGGTGGCCGCGATTCCCGCGCTCGCTTCGGTTCGCGTGCAACGGATGTACCCCTCGACGGTGAGGGTAACCGTCGTCGAGCGAGTTCCGGTCGTGTTCGTCGACGAGGCGGACGGAACGCATCTACTGGACTCGGACGCGGTCGACTTCGCGACCGCACCTCCTCCGCTCGGCGTGGTTCGACTGGTCGCCGAGAATCCGATCCCAGGAGACCCGGCCACGACAAGCGCACTGGCCGTGCTCGATTCGCTTCCTCCGCCACTACGCGATCAGGTGGGAGAGGTTCGTGCGAACTCTGTGTCGGACGTGTCGCTGGTACTCGTCGACGGGCGTATTCTCGTGTGGGGCGACAGTGGAAAATCCGAGCGGAAATCTGCTGTGGCTCTTGCGCTGTTGTCTCAACCGGGACAGATCCTCGACGTGTCGAGTCCGGACCTCCCGACCACGAAGTAGCGAACGGATCGGCTGGAACGGCATGGCCGAAGCCGGGCAAATCTCGATCGCACGCAAAATCTTTCGGTGTCCTCGGCGCGCCTAGTGGCGCATCGAGGCGCCGGTGCATAGCGTTCCGAGCGTCGAGTACTTGACATAACTCTAAGCCTGTGGTTTAGGTTGAGAGTTTTGGATCGATCATCGGCAGCACAGAGCGACACCTACACAACCACGGAAGGCGAGAGCCAATGACGCCCCCGCACAACTACCTCGCCGTAATCAAGGTCGTCGGCATCGGCGGCGGCGGCGTTAACGCGGTCAACCGCATGATCGAACAGGGACTCAAAGGAGTCGAGTTCATCGCGGTCAACACCGACGCCCAGGCACTGCTGATGAGCGACGCCGACGTCAAACTCGATGTCGGCCGTGAACTCACGCGCGGATTGGGCGCAGGCGCCGACCCGGAGGTCGGCCGCCGAGCCGCCGACGACCACAAGGACGAGATCGAAGAGGTCCTCAAGGGTGCCGACATGGTCTTCGTCACGGCAGGCGAAGGCGGAGGCACCGGCACCGGTGGTGCGCCCGTCGTGGCCAACATCGCACGCAAGCTCGGTGCCTTGACCGTCGGAGTCGTGACGCGTCCGTTCTCCTTCGAGGGAAAGCGTCGCGGGGGACAAGCCGATACCGGGATCCAGCAGCTCCGTGAGTCCTGCGACACGCTCATCGTCATCCCCAACGACCGTCTCCTGCAGCTCGGTGACGCAGCAGTGAGCCTCATGGACGCGTTCCGCAGCGCCGACGAGGTTCTGCTCAACGGCGTCCAGGGAATTACCGACCTCATCACGACGCCCGGCTTGATCAACGTCGACTTCGCCGACGTCAAAGGCGTGATGTCCGGTGCGGGAAGTGCATTGATGGGCATCGGTTCGTCCAGGGGAGAAGGCCGGGCTATCAAGGCTGCCGAGTCGGCAATCAACTCGCCGCTGCTCGAGGCGTCGATGGAAGGCGCACGTGGCGTGCTCTTGTCCATCGCGGGCGGGTCGGATCTCGGTTTGTTCGAGATCAACGAAGCCGCTTCGTTGGTTCAGGAGGCGGCGCATATCGACGCCAACATCATCTTCGGCACCGTGATCGACGATTCGCTCGGCGACGAGGTTCGGGTGACCGTCATTGCGGCCGGTTTCGACGGTGGGACTCCGACTCGTCGTCCCATCGAGGCAGCCCCAGGTGCCTCGCGCAGTTCCATCGGTTCTGCACGCTCGGGCGAGGTTTCTTCGTCGAGGTCGTCCGACACATCGGAGTCCGGCAGCGTGTTCCGCGATCCGGTTGGCGCCGGCTCGGGGAGCAGTCTCCCGCCGTTGCAGTCCTCGAGTTCCGCCGCTGGATCGAGTAGCCAGGGCAGCTCGGGTCGTCGCGTCCCGGTGACCGAGGATGACGGCGAAGACGACGTCGACGTTCCCTCGTTCATGCGTCGCTGATCACGAATGTCTTCGAGCAGCACCGCGTCGAGCTTCAGGGTTCGCCGAGTCACCACTACGCGCGCAGGCGGTGTCTCGGCGCCCCCGTTCGACAGCTTCAATCTCGGTGACCACGTCGGCGACGCGCCGGCGGCCGTTGCCGCGAATCGAGAGCGCCTCGGACGTGAACTCGGCGTTGGGGCGGATCGCCTTGTGTGGATGGAACAGGTACACGGTAGGTCGGTGACCGTGGTGGATGGTCCCGCCGCCGAACCCGTCGAGTTGACGGATGCGCTCGTCACCTCGGTGCGTGATCTCGCGCTCGTCGTTCTCACTGCAGACTGTGTTCCGGTGCTCCTCTCCGACGACGAGGCAGGCATCATCGCCGCTGTACACGCCGGGCGTGTCGGTGCACGCATAGGAATCATCCCGCGGGTGCTGGAGACGATGGTGGCTCAGGGTGCTGACCCCCGACGTATCGGAGTGTTCCTCGGTCCTGCGGCAAGCGGGAGGCAGTACGAAGTTCCCGCACACATGCAGGCCGACGTCGAGCGTCATCTCCCCGGCAGTGCCAGCACCACAGTCCGAAAAACCCCGGGTCTCGACATCCGGGCAGGCATCGCACGCCAACTGCGTGAGGCCGGCGTCACATCGATCGCTGTCGACCCACGGTGCACCATCGAGGACCGCACGCTGTTCAGTCATCGACGGGGCGCCCCGACGGGCAGATTGGCCAGCGTGATCTGGATGGACACCGAGCCTGCTTGACTGGTGACATGAACACTTCGCATGACAGGGCAGCGGGAATCAGCTCGGCGCTGAGTTCGGTTCGCGAGCGCCTGGCCGCAGCCTGCGCCGCAGCGCACCGCGACAACGATGCCGTCACGTTGTTGCCGGTGACCAAATTCTTCCCGGCCAGCGACGTGGAAATTCTGTACGGCCTCGGCTGCCGGGAGTTCGGTGAGTCGCGTGAGCAAGAAGCGTCGGGCAAAGTCGACGAGCTTGCGGGAACGCTGGACTCGGCAGACGTGCGGTGGCACATGATCGGGCACCTGCAGCGCAACAAGGCGAAATCGGTTGTGCGGTGGGCGTCGTCCATTCATTCCGTGGACAGCGCACGCCTCGTCAACGCACTACAGACTGCGGTTGCGCGAGCGGTCGACGACGGATTTCGGTCGAGCGCGCTGGACGTGATACTTCAAGTCAGCTTGGACGGCGACGTTCATCGTGGCGGAGTCGAACGCGACGACGTGAGCGAGCTGGCCGATCTCGTTGCAGGAGCGGACAATCTGAGGTTGTCGGGGCTCATGGCCGTTCCGCCGCTCGGTGCCGATCCGGACGCCGCGTTCGCCGATTTGCAGGAGATTCACGACGCGTTGGTGCAACAGCATCCGGGCGCGACGGAACTGTCGGCAGGCATGACGGGCGACCTGGAAGCGGCAGTGCGACATGGATCGACCTGTGTGCGTGTCGGTACCGCAATACTCGGGTCGAGGCCGATAACCTCGCCATTACAGTCTCCGGATCACACCAGTCACAACTGACACACACGGTGCGAGCCGAGGGCATGCAAGTGAAGCCTGCGGAACGACCGGACTGCAGGAGTGAAGCCTGCGGAATGACAGGACTGATGGAAGGCAGATCGATGAGCACCCTGCACAAGTTCAAGGCGTACTTCGGCATGGTTCCGCTCGCGGACTACGAAGACGACTATCTCGACGAGCCGGATTCGCATCGGTCCTCCCGCGGGCGCGACCCGTACGGAGATATCGACGACCGTGGGGATCGCGAGTTTTCGAAGCCGTCGTTCTCTTCTCGTCGGAGTTCACGCGCCGAGGTCGAGGATCTGGGCGACGACTACGACGATTACGAAGCGCCCCGCTCGGCTCCGACGCTCGCGCCGATCGGGGGTCGCTCTGCGCGGCCTGCGTCGATGTCAGGCCGCGGCGCCAGCACCCGAGGCAATCTTGCGGTGGACACCCGGATGGACGTCCGCGCAGAAACGAGGCGAAGCCCAGTGGTGGATGACGGCGGTCCCCTGTCCAAGATCACGACACTGCGTCCACGTGACTACAGCGAGGCGCGGACGATCGGGGAGCGGTTCCGCGACGGAACTCCAGTCATCATGGATCTCGTCGAGATGAGCAACGCCGATGCGAAGCGACTCGTCGACTTCGCGGCAGGCCTGGCATTCGCCCTGCGCGGATCGTTCGACAAGGTCGCCACGAAGGTGTTCTTGCTCTCGCCTGCAGACATCGACGTGTCTCCTCAGGAACGCCGTCGCATCGCCGAGACCGGCTTCTACAGCCAGCAATGATCACTGGTTCCAGAAACGACCTTCGTCGGCTCGATCGAATCGGACAGGCCTCTGACCTGGTCGCTTTGATCGGGCCGGTCTTTTCGGGCAGAGTATGACCTGTGGCCTTGTTCGCGGTGATCTACTTCATATTATTCATATTCTGGCTTCTGCTCATCGGCCGCATCATCGTCGAATTCATCAGAACATTCGCGCGTGATTGGCGCCCGTCGGGAATCGTCGTGGTTTTGCTCGAGGCAATATTCACGGTGACCGATCCGCCCGTCAAGCTGCTGCGAAGGCTGATTCCGCCGGTCAATCTCGGTGGGGTTCGACTCGATTTGTCGATCATGGTTTTGCTGTTCGGGGTATTCATCCTGATGACAGTGGTGCGAGGCCTGGGATCGTGAACACGGCAATCTTGCCGAAAGACATCGGGGACGCGCTCGACCTGCGCGACCGGTGTGACAGAATGGACGCCAGTTACAGTTTGATTGTTCCGGTACGTGCGGAATGGGATATAACTGAATGCTTGCTCTACCGCCCTAAAACGCGTGAAGGGATCCTTCCATGCCGCTGACTCCAGCTGATGTGCACAATGTCGCGTTCAGCAAGCCGCCTATCGGTAAGCGTGGCTACAACGAAGACGAGGTGGACGCTTTTCTCGACCTGGTCGAGCAGGAGCTGTCTCGACTGATCGAAGAGAACGCCGACCTCCGACAGCGGGTCGGAGAGCTCGACCAGGAGCTTGCCGACGCCAAGAGCGCCGTCCGTCAGGGTGGCCCGCAGCAGGCTGCTCCGGTCCAGCAGAAGGCGCCCGAGCCGCAGCGGCCCGTCGAGCCGCCCAAGCCGGCTCCGGTTGTTGCACCCGCACCTGCACCCGTCGCTGCTGCCGCCCCATCGCAGGGCGGCGACTCCAACATGCAGGCGGCCAAGATTCTCGGCCTCGCCCAGGAGATGGCCGATCGCCTCACGAGTGACGCGAAGACCGAATCCGAGCAGCTGCTCGGTAATGCTCGCACCAACGCCGAGCGCCTGGTCACCGATGCGCGTACGCGGTCCGAAGCTATGGTGTCGGACGCTCGCCAGAAGTCGGATTCGTTGCTGTCGGATGCACAGACTCGCTCCGAGACGCAGCTTCGCCAGGCAAAAGAGAAGGCCGATGCTCTGCAGGCCGATGCCGAGCGCAAGCACACCGAGATCATGGCGACGATCAACGAGCAGCGGTCCGTGCTCGAAGGTCGCATCGAGCAGCTCAAGACGTTCGAGCGCGAGTACCGCGTGCGGCTAAAGTCGTACCTGGAGTCGCAGCTCGAGGAGCTGGAGAACCGGTCGTCTGCTTTACCGGTCGACAACGGTTCGGACAGTTTCAACCAGAACGACCAGTCCTCCGGATACAGCCAGTCCTACGCCAAGGGCAACAACTGAAGCTCCGGTCTGACGATCGCCGCGAGGCGGATTCGGAACGAGGAGCGGCGTGCTGGTCCTGACCCTCTGTGCAGCGGGAGTTGGCTTCGGTCTGCTGGTCATCGCCTTGATGACGGGCTCGGTTCTCTGGGCCTGGGGTTGCATCGCAGTGTGTGCCGTCGGGGCGGTCCTGCTTCTCGCAGGAGCCTTGACGGGGCGAAGGCCGCCACCCGAGCAGTAGTCGGCGTGACGCTGTCGTAGTATCAGCGGTGGACTTGTACGAGCGATACTTGAAAATCAGACTGCGATCCGGCCATCACCGGGGAGTCTTCGGAAGAACGGCGCGCGTGCGCGCTCAGTAGAACCGGACGGGTAAGCCCGACACAGCTGTGCGAGTGGCGTCGATGTTCGCGCGAACGATGCGAGTCTCGATGCAAACGGGGTGGTACCGCGGTACCGGCGTCCCGTGACGCCGGTTGTCGTCCCCGTGCCGAAGCTGAAAAGAACCGTTCCGCGTGACTGGGAACGGTCGGCACGGAGGAGACCGAAGAATGAGCACTACGTCACCCGATCGCGATTCTTACCCGCTCGTCGACATCTCGGGCACCAGAGCCGGAAGTGTGTCCTTTCCCGAGCTCGAAAAGAAGGTGCTCGACGCGTGGGCCGCTGACAGCACGTTTCGTGCGAGCATCGACAACCGTGAAGGTGCCGAGGAGTTCGTCTTCTACGACGGTCCGCCCTTCGCCAACGGCCTCCCGCACTACGGCCACCTGTTGACCGGGTACGTCAAGGACCTTGTACCGAGGTTCCAGACCATGCGGGGCAGAAAGGTCGAACGGCGCTTCGGTTGGGACTGTCACGGTTTGCCCGCCGAACTCGAAGCCGAGAAACAACTCGGGATCAAGGACAAGTCCGAGATCGACGAGATGGGACTCGCCAAGTTCAACGCGTACTGCAAGCAGTCCGTGCTGCAGTACACCGGCGAGTGGCGGGACTACGTCACCCGCCAGGCCCGGTGGGTCGATTTCGACAACGACTACAAGACCCTCGACCTCGACTTCATGGAGTCGGTCATGTGGGCGTTCAAGACCTTGTTCGACAAGGGATTGATCTACCAGGGCTACCGAGTACTGCCGTACAGCTGGTACGAGCAGACTCCTCTGTCGAACCAGGAAACACGTCTCGACGACGCGTACAAGATGCGCCAGGACCCCGCGGTCACGGTCACGATGCCGCTGTCCGCGCCAGGTTCGCCCCTCGACGGTGCGAACGCTCTGATCTGGACGACGACTCCGTGGACCTTGCCCTCCAATCTCGCGATGGCAGTCAACCCCGAGGTGGCCTACGTCCAGGTCCGCGGCGCGGACGATCAGCGCTACGTTCTCGCTGCGGCCCGCCTGTCGCACTACTCGCGTGAGCTCGGCGAGCAGCCCGAAGTTCTGTCGGAGCACACGGGAGCGGAATTGGTAGGCCTCTCGTACGCACCGCCGTTCGATTTCTTTATCGGACACGAGAATTCCCACAGGGTGTTGCAGGCCGATTACGTCACCACCGATTCCGGCACCGGAATCGTCCACCTCGCACCGGCATTCGGTGAGGAGGACATGGACGTCGCGACTGCCAACGGTATCGAGGTAGTGCAGCCCCTCGATCCAGGCGGCAAGTTCACGTCCCTCGTCCCGCCATACGAGGGCCTTATGGTGTTCGACGCCAATCCCGTCATCATCAAAGATCTCAAGGCCTCGGGCCGACTCCTGCGTCACGAAACCATCGAACACTCGTATCCGCACAGTTGGCGCAGCGGTCAACCGCTGATCTACATGGCGGTGCCCTCGTGGTTCGTCGCCGTGACGAAGTTCCGTGATCGCATGGTGGAGCTCAACCAGCAGATCACCTGGGTTCCCGAACACATCAAGGACGGCCAGTTCGGCAAGTGGCTCGAAGGCGCGCGTGACTGGAACATCAGTCGAAACCGGTACTGGGGCAGCCCCATTCCGGTGTGGACGTCCGACGACCCCGAGTACCCGCGGCTCGACGTGTACGGCAGTCTCGACGAGCTGGAGCGTGACTTCGGCGTCCGCCCGGACGATCTTCACCGACCGTACATCGACGATCTGACCCGTCCGAACCCCGACGATCCGACGGGAAGATCCACTATGCGCCGGGTGCCGGAGGTGCTCGACTGCTGGTTCGAGTCCGGGTCCATGCCGTACGCGCAGGTGCACTTTCCATTCGAGAACGAAGAGTGGTTCCACACGCACAATCCGGGTGACTTCATCGTGGAGTACAACGGTCAGACGCGCGGATGGTTCTACACGCTGCACGTGTTGGCAACCGCGCTCTTCGATCGACCTGCGTTCAAAACCGTTGCGGCACACGGCATCGTGCTCGGTGACGATGGTCTGAAGATGAGCAAGTCCAAGGGTAACTACCCGGACGTCAAGGAGGTCTTCGACCGCGACGGCTCCGATGCCATGCGGTGGTTCCTGATGTCGTCCCCGATCCTGCGCGGCGGCAACCTCATCGTCACCGAGCAGGGCATCCGCGAGGGAGTGCGGCAGGCACTGCTGCCGATCTGGAATGCCTGGAGCTTCCTGCAGCTCTACGCGCCCAAGCCGGGGACGTGGCGCACCGATTCGCCGAACGTGCTCGATCGCTACGTTCTGGCGAAGCTCTCGGCGACCCGCGATGCGATCACCGATGCGCTCGAAGGCAACGACATCGCCGGCGCGTGCGACGAACTCCGGATCTTCTGCGATGCCTTGACCAACTGGTACGTCCGCCGATCACGGTCGCGGTTCTGGAGCGAGGACGTCGACGCGATCGACACGCTCCACACCGTGCTCGAGGTGCTCACACGTATTGCCGCGCCGCTGCTCCCGCTGGTGACCGAGGTCGTCTGGCGTGGTCTGACCGGTGGGCGTTCGGTACACCTGACAGATTGGCCTGCAGCCGAGGACCTCCCGTCGGATCCCGAACTCGTCGATGCGATGGACGAGGTTCGGACCGTGTGTGGGGCGGTGCTCGGTCTTCGTAAGGCGCAGAACTTGCGCGTGCGGTTGCCGCTGCCCGAGGTGACGGTCGCTGCCGAGGATGCCGAGCGTCTGCGTCCGTACGCCGACATCATCGCCGACGAGGTCAACGTCAAGAAGGTCGATCTCACCGACGACGTGGCGGTGCACGGCAAGTTCGAGCTCGTCGTCAACGCGCGTGCCGCGGGACCTCGTATCGGCAAGGACGTCCAGAAGGTCATCAAGGCTGTCAAGTCGGGGGACTGGAGCGAGGACGAGTCGGGGACCGTCGTCGCGGCGGGCATCGAACTGCTGCCCACGGAGTACACGCGCAAACTGGTTGCAGCCGAACCGGATTCGACGGCAGCGCTGCCGGGAAACATCGGTCTGGTTGTGCTCGACTCCCGCGTCACCGCCGAGCTCGAAGCCGAAGGGTGGGCCAAGGACCGCATTCGCGAGTTCCAGGACGCGCGTCGCAACCTGGGACTCGACGTGTCGGATCGAATCGACATCGTGGTCGCCGTTCCTTCGGACCGACAAGAGTGGCTCGATACGCACCGGGACTTGATCGCGGGCGAAGTCCTGGCGCTGACGCTCGTCGACGGTGACCCCGGCGTCGATGCTGTCGAACTCGGGGAAGGCGTTCGCGCCCTCATCACTCGAGCACCGATCAGTCCTGGACGATGACCGCGGGAGAATCCGTCGAAGACGCCGTTCGCGAGCTCCTGTCGGGAGCTCGCGACGGGGTCGTGCCCATCGTCACTGTCGGTGAACCGGTCTTGCGTACGCCTGCGGCAGCGCTCGACGGTCAGCTCGAACGCCGCACGCTCGCTCGTCTGGTCGAGGTCATGCGTGCCACCATGCACGACGCACCCGGTGTCGGGCTCGCTGCGCCGCAGATCGGCATTCCCCTGGCCCTTGCGGTCATCGAGGACATGTACGACGTGAGCGAAGAAGTATCACGTGTTCGTGAGCGGACTCCGCTTCCGTTTCGAGTGGTGATCAATCCGACCTACACCTCGGTGGGCCACGAAAAACGAGAATTCTACGAAGGCTGCCTCAGCGTGCCCGGTTATCAGGCAGTAGTCCCGAGGGCGGCCTCTGTCCATCTGCGGTGCGTCGATGACAGTGGCACCGATATCGACGAGGTGTTCCACGGTTGGCCTGCTCGAATCGTCGCGCACGAGACGGATCACCTTTACGGCACCGTCTACATCGACCGAGCGGTCACCAGGTCGTTGACCGCCAACGACGTCTATGCGGAGAGATGGGCAGAGCCGTCGCCTGGGCGGGCTGCGTCTGCGCTCGGATTCCCCCTCTCGAAGACGTGACGTGTCCTTGCTCAAGGGTATTTTTTGGTTGTGACCGACTCACGCAGTAGGCGTTGGGTGCTGCATCTCGACATGGACGCATTCTTCGCGTCGGTCGAGCAGCTCACACGTCCGACGCTGCGCGGTAGACCCGTACTCGTCGGCGGAGCCGGCGGCCGAGGGGTAGTTGCGGGGTGCAGTTACGAAGCTCGAGTGTTCGGTGCACGGTCGGCGATGCCCATGCATCAGGCACGACGCCTCGTAGGTGCGGGCGCCGTGGTGCTGCCGCCGCGCGGGGCTCTCTACCAGGCACTGAGTCGACAGGTCTTCGACGGTCTGCGCGTGCGGATGCCGGTCATCGAACAGCTGTCGATGGACGAGGGCTTCGGCGAACCCGCCGAACTTGCGGGCGCGACCGCGGCGGAAGTCGCCGAGTTCTGCGAGATGCTGCGGACCATCGTCATGAACGAAACAGGGCTCGTGGCATCGCTCGGCGCGGGCACCGGGAAGCAGATCGCCAAGATCGCGTCGGGACTCGCCAAACCCGACGGCGTCCGAGTCGTCTCGCCCGCCGAGCAGACTGCGCTGATGGCGGCATTGCCGGTGCGAAAGCTGTGGGGGATCGGTCCGGTGGCGGACGACAAACTTCGACGTCTGGGCATCGACACGATAGGCAAGTTCGTCGCGACGCCCGAATCGGAGGTCGCGTCGATCCTGGGTGCGACGGTCGGGCCGGCATTGCACAAGCTCGCGCGAGGCATCGACGACAGGGTCGTTGCGGAACGCGCCGAGGCGAAGCAGGTCAGCGCCGAGACCACCTTTGCGCATGACCTCGTCACCCTCGCTCAGCTTCGAGCAGCCGTGGAGGCGAGCGCGGACGCGGCACACCGGCGGTTGCTGAAAGACGGTCGCGCCGCTCGAACCGTCGTGCTGAAACTCCGCAAATCGGACATGAGCATCGTGACCCGGTCGGTGACCCTTCCGTACGCGACGGTCGACAAGCAGACCATTGTCGCGACCGCACAGCGTCAGGTCCTCGATCCCGTCGAACTCGGTCCCGTTCGCCTGGTCGGAGTCGGTTTGGCCGGACTGTCCAGCGTCCAGCAAGGGTCGTTGTTTCCCGAGCTGGACCACGAAACGGATGTTGCAGTGGGCGACGAACCTGCGGTGGGAGACATTGTGGCTTCGGTAAGAGAACAGGGCCCGAACTGGCAACCTGGTATCGATGTAAGGCATCCTGAATACGGACACGGGTGGATCCAGGGGGCCGGTCATTCCGTAGTGACCGTCCGTTTCGAGACGCGGTCGTCAGGGCCGGGTCGGGCTCGGACTTTCGCCGAGCGAGACAACCTACTCGTTGTGGCGGATGCACTCGACAGCATGAAATGACAGTGATTCCTACCGGTGAGTAGCCTTGCTTCTTTCCGGTCGACCTCCCGGATGGCATAGTGGAGCAGCCGGGATGAACTCAGGCCGACGTCGCTCCGTGCGGGCGACAGCACATGACCGAGAACCAATACCGCGATAAGCACTACCGAAGGGACAGAGCACTTGAAGCTTCGTAACACCCGTAAGGCCATCGTTGCAGGCGTCGCAATCGCCGCAGCGTTGACAATGACGGCATGTAGCTCCGATAACAGCAGCGACACCAAGACGACGACGACGTCCTCGGCAGCGTCCTCGGCGGCCACCCCGCCCGCGGGAGATCTTCCTCCCGTCCCCACTCCCGAAGAGCTCAACACCGAACTGCTTCGCGGTCTCGACCCGGCTGTTCCGGTCGAGGAGAAGGCGCAGCTGATCCAGGGAGCGGAAGCAGACCCTGAGCTCATCAACCAGGTCGCCGCAGCTGCCGTACAGAACGGTGCACAAATCCAGATCACGAGCGTCGACGACCTCGGTGACGGCACCCTCAACGCAGGTGCGACCTTGACCATCAACGGTCAGGCCAACCCGGGAAGCTTCGTCTTCGTCGCCGAAGACGGCGTGTGGAAGCTCTCGAAGGACAACGCGTGTGGTCTGGTTCAGCTCGCGCAGCTGACCTCGCCTGCGTGCGCTTGATTCACTAGCGTCGCCCCGATATACCGATGCCGGTGCCGCCTCCGAACGGGAGGCGGCACCGGCATCGAGTCGTTTCGGGGTAGTCCGGTTGCGGTCAGAGACCGGCGCCGACGCCGCGGATTCGATCAGCGGCCGTGCGAGCCAGCTCCGTGAGAGAGCTGGGATCGACTCCCTCCTGACTGGTGGCGACGAGCTGAACGACGGTGTGATCGACGACGGTCACCACCGCATCCGATACGAGTGTGTATCCCTCGCTTGTCGTCTCCAGTCGAACGGACGTCGACGCATCCCCGATCGTCTCCTGTTTGCGTGCACTGACCGAGTATTCGACTGCGATGCCGTCGGCGTCGGTGCCGGAGTACTCGGAGCAGGACCCCAGGGTCTGCTGGACAGCGGAGAACGCGTCGGCAGCACCGTCGCCGAGGTAACTGGCAGCGTCTTGGTCGATCGAGGAAAAGTCGGGTCCGGAGTATCGAACCTTGGCGTCGACCGCGGCGCCGGGGGACTGCCGGGTTATTTCGGCGAGCACGTCGGCACAACGCTGTGGATCGGTGCCGGACTTGTCCTCCGCGTCGTACTGAGGCGCCGGATCGAGTCCGAGATCGCGAACGGGATCGGCGACGACGGTGAAGCCGGCCGGTAGATCGTCGGTCGTGAGCAAACGGGACTGTAGATCGGCTTCGTCGGTGATCGCGGCACCGGTCAAGGGGTTCGGTGCGGCGACTTCTGGTGCCGCCTCCACGCGCGCAGCGTCGGAGGCATTGTCGTCGGTTCCGCCGCACGCGGTCAGTCCGAGAATCGATACCGCGGCAACGACGATCGACCACCGGTTCACGCGGTAGTCCAACGAAGCGTGTCGGCGATGTCCTGACGCAGCACTGTCGTACCTTCCGGATCCGAGTACTGCTGGTTTCCGCCTACCGTGACCTCGCCCCCTACCGGGAGCGGTTTGGTCAGGTCGATTTGGAGCGTTCCGGTCCCCGTCATCGTGTACGTGTCGATTGCGAGCTGGCCCCCGTCGTCGGGGAGTTCGAGCGTCGTCGACTCAGGTGTTTGATCGATTCGGATATCGACCGTCATCACATCACCGGTGCGTTCGCGCAGTGTCGCCGTGGTGGTCTGGTTCAGCGTGAGGCCGCTGATCACCTGCTGTTGTGCCGTCCAGACTGCCCCGATGCCTACCTCGCCCTCCGGGAACGAGATCGAGCGGTATACAGCCTGGTTCAGCGCTTGTTCAATGGCTGCTCGCGCCGAGTCCTGAGCAGCGTCGGCCGGTGTGATCCGCAGCGCCGTGACTGCACCCGTGTCGGTCACCGTCAGCCCGGCTTCGGAGCCGTCCGCGGCCGCCAGTGCCTCGGTGAGTCTCTGGTCGGCGGACGTAGCGGTGCCCACGCGGAGATTCACTTCGCGGTCGTCGTCGGATTCGGGTGCTCGCGCGACGAGCGGAATTGTCAGCTCGGGGGTCGAGAAATCCTGGACCGCCTGGTCGTCGATTTGTTGTGTGACCGACGAGCTGGTCGTCAGCGTGACCGACTGCTCGCCGGAAAGGTCGGGGGTGACGGGACTGCGCGGTTCGGTCCCCGGATCTACGAGTTCGATCGTCACGGGGGTGACGGGCAGCGACACTCCCGACGTCGTCGTCGCCGGCGACGACTCGTCACCGCTTGCGTCGTCGTCCGCACTTCCGCACCCGGCAAGCAGCGCAGTTGCGGTGACCGCGACGGCAAGATATCGGATACGTAGCGGCGGGGTCTTGATAGTCGAGATCACGGGACCAGGCTACGGACAGTCGGTCGGAGCGCGCGGCCGACTCGGATCCGGGTGAGGGCTGCGGGGCTTCGATGCGCCATGATGGGGGTGTGAGTGACGACCGTCCGACCGATTCGACCAGTCCAGAGCCGGGTCCCGATCCCGGTGCCGATCAGCCGACCAGCACGGAACAGGCCAGCGCCGAGCCCAGTCACACAGAGCTCGGTAATACAGAGCCCGGTGACACAGAGCGCAGCGTGCCCGCAGAGGGAATGGCTCCCCGCGCACTGCGCACGAGGCTGCTGATACTGATTGCGTTCGTCGTCCTCGCATTCGATCTGGTCACCAAGATTGCGGTCGTGCATTGGATCACGCCAGGCAGGCCGGTCTCGATCATCGGCGACGTGGTGACGTTGCGTCTCGTTCGGAACCCAGGCGCCGCGTTCTCGATGGCGACAGGGATGACGTGGCTCCTCACGATCGTCGCGGTATGCGTCGTCATCGGGGTGATCCGCATCGGTCGTACGCTGCGGTCGACGCCCTGGGCGCTCGGATTGGGTCTTGTGCTCGGTGGAGCACTCGGCAACCTCATCGATCGCTTCTTCCGTTCTCCCGGCCCGCTTCAGGGCCATGTCGTCGACTTCGTCTCGGTCGGTTGGTGGCCGGTGTTCAACGTCGCCGACTCCTCGATCGTGTGTGGCGCGATCCTGTTGGTCCTGCTCAGCCTGTTCGGATTCGAACCGAACGGTGAACGGGCGTCGTCGAAGAAGGACGTCGCCGACGCCGGTTCGGCCGGTGGCAAGTGAGGGAATCGCGATCGATGCCCGTTCCCGACGGGTTGGACGGCATGAGGGTCGATGCGGGAGTCTCCAGGCTGCTCGGGCTGTCGCGAACCGTCGTGGCCGCGTTGGCCGAGGAGGGGTCGGTGTCCGTCGGCGGGGTGGCCGCGGGTAAGTCCGATCGGCTGTCGGCTGGATCGTGGCTCGAGGTTGTTCTGCCCGAACCGGCGCGTGAACTGACCATCGAAGCAGAACCTGTGGACGGCATGGAGATTCTGTATGCCGACGACGACATCGTCGCCGTCGACAAGCCCGTCGGTGTCGCAGCTCACGCCAGCGTCGGCTGGACCGGACCGACGGTCATCGGTGGCCTTGCCGCGGCCGGGTTCCGCATCTCGACGTCGGGTGCGCACGAGCGGCAGGGCATCGTGCATCGTCTCGACGTCGGTACGTCGGGTGTCATGGTCGTTGCCACGTCCGAACGGGCGTACACCGTGCTCAAACGAGCATTCAAGCAGCGGACCATCGAGAAGCGGTATCACGCACTCGTGCAAGGGCATCCGGATCCGAGCAGCGGTACGATCGACGCTCCGATCGCCAGGCACGGCAGCAACGACTGGAAGTTCGCGGTGCGGGCCGACGGCAAGGCGAGTGTGACGCACTACGACACGATCGAAGCGTTCCAGGCGGCGAGCCTGCTCGATGTCCATCTGGAGACGGGGCGAACACACCAAATTCGCGTCCACTTCTCCGCGCTGCGCCACCCGTGCTGCGGCGACCTGACGTACGGCGCCGACCCCCGACTGGCCGAACGCCTCGGTCTCGAACGTCAGTGGCTGCACGCCAAGTCTCTTGGATTCGCACACCCGTCGGACGGTCGTTGGGTGGAGATCGAGAGCGAATACCCCGCCGATCTGAAACATGCACTCGAGGTGTTGCGCTCGGCATGACGAGGTGGAGACGTGTCGGTGAGTTAGGGGTGCTCGTCCTGGCGTTTCTTCTTCTGTTCTGGTTCGTCGGCGTCGCGAATCCGATTCCGAGGCCCGGCGTGAACACCGACCGCCTGGGCCCGGACAACGGGGAAACGGTGGACGAGTACATCGCTCGTTCATGGGAGAGTGTCGACCTGGCTTCGGCTGATGACGATCTGCATTGGAGCCTCGTCTCGTTCACCGCTGAGACATCCCCCGTCGGTGCCTTCGAGGCGGCTGGTGGTGTGCGTATCGCTCAGGTCCTCGTGCGAGTGCCGTTGGAGCGCGTACAGACTCAGGTGATCGCCGTCGGTGTTCCCGGCACCGAACGATCTGTCACGGAAGCCGGCGATGTTGCGGCGTCGCGTCTGCAGGGCTCGATGGGTCAGTGGGACCGCCAGGCGCAGATCGACGGCGTGTCCGCGTCCCGGCTTGCCGCGGGCTGCGACTGCGTGGTGGGTCTCGTCGTCCATGCACCGGCGACGGCACTCGATTCGATTCGGTCGAGACCCGACGTGAGGGCGGTGGAGTCACTTCCCTCCGACGCGAGGGCTGGGAAGTTCGCGGTCCGAGCGTTGCTGCCGGACTACGTCGATGTCGTCGGTCCGCTACCGGACGACGGGCCGATTCCGCCGGCGTAGGCAGGTTCGCCGCCACCCGGATTCCCTACATGCGTCTCTTCCGTCACACCCGTCACGACGCCGCCAGGGCCGACACGCTGGTGGGTCGGACACACCGAGAGTGCGGGAGGATCTGTCGGTTCGAACGCCTAGAGTGAGTAGCGCTTCGGCGTCAGAAATTTAGACCCGTGTGACCCTCAGGAGACAACTTCGTGGCTGACTCGTTCGTTCATCTGCACAACCACACCGAGTACTCGATGCTCGACGGCGCGGCCAAGATTGCACCGCTGTTCGCGGAGGCGAATCGGTTGGGAATGACCGCTGTCGGTATGACAGATCACGGCAACATGTACGGAGCGAGCGAGTTCTACAACGAAGCCAAGAAGGCAGGCATCAAGCCGATCATCGGCATCGAGGCCTACATAGCCCCCGAGTCACGATTCAACAAGAAGCGTGTTCTGTGGGGCGACCGAAGTCAGAAGTCCGACGACGTTTCCGGTAGCGGCGCGTACACCCACATGACCATGGTCGCCGAGAACGCGACGGGCGTCAGGAATTTGTTCAAACTCTCGTCCCTGGCATCCATCGAGGGCCAGCTCGGCAAGTGGGCACGGATGGACGAGGAGATCATCGCCTCGCATGCCGAAGGCATTATCGCCACCACCGGCTGCCCTTCCGGCGAAGTTCAGACGCGACTGCGCCTCGGACAGGACCGCGAGGCCCTCGAAGCCGCAGCCAAGTGGCGCGAGATCTGGGGACCGGACAACTTCTTTCTCGAGCTGATGGATCATGGATTGTCGATCGAGCGACGTGTCCGTGAAGGCCTGCTCGACATCGGACAGAAGCTCTCGATTCCGCCTCTCGCGACCAACGACTGCCACTACGTCACCAAGGATGCAGCGGAGAACCACGAAGCGCTGCTGTGCATTCAGACCGGTAAGACACTCAGTGATCCGACCAGGTTCAAGTTCGACGGTGACGGTTACTACCTGAAGTCTGCCGCCGAAATGCGCGAGCTGTGGGACGACCAGGTCCCGGGAGCCTGCGACAGCACTCTGCTGATCGCCGAACGCGTTCAGCCCTACGACGAGGTCTGGGAGCACCGCGACCGGATGCCGATCTTTCCGGTGCCCGAGGGACACACTCAGGGCACGTGGCTCGAACACGAGGTCATGACCGGGCTCGACCGACGGTTTCCGGGCGGACCGACCGAGGAGTACCTCTCGCGCGCGAAGTACGAGATCGGCGTCATCCTCGAAATGGGATTCCCCGCCTACTTCCTTGTGGTCGGCGACCTCATCAACCACGCGAAGACTGTCGGAATTCGCGTGGGACCGGGCCGTGGATCGGCTGCAGGTTCGCTCGTCGCATACGCGATGGGCATCACCAACATCGACCCGCTGCCACACGGCCTGCTGTTCGAGCGATTTCTCAACCCCGAGCGTGTGTCGATGCCCGATATCGATATCGACTTCGACGACCGGCGCCGCGGAGAGATGGTTCGCTACGCCACCGAGAAGTGGGGCAGCGACCGTGTCGCACAGGTCATCACCTTCGGAACCATCAAGACCAAGGCCGCCATCAAGGACTCTGCGCGTGTGCAGTTCGGGCAGCCGGGGTTCAACATCGCGGACCAGATAACCAAGGCGTTGCCGCCGCCCATCATGGCCAAGGACATCTCGGTCGCGGGTATCACCGATCCCGCGCACGAGCGGTACAAGGAAGCGACCGAGGTTCGTGCGCTGATCGATTCCAACCCGGACGTGGCGACCATCTACAAGACGGCGAAGGGTCTGGAGGGTCTGATTCGTAATGCGGGCGTCCACGCCTGCGCGGTGATCATGTCCTCCGAGCCTCTCACCGACGCCATTCCCGTGTGGAAGCGTGCGCAGGACGGCGCGATCATCACCGGGTGGGACTACCCGTCGTGCGAGGCCATCGGTCTGCTCAAGATGGACTTCCTCGGTCTGCGCAACCTCACCGTCATCGGTGACGCCATCGACAACATCAAAGCCAACCGCGGCATCGACATCGACCTGGACTCGTTGCCTCTCGACGATCCGGCGACGTTCGAGTTGCTTTCCCGCGGTGACACACTCGGAGTGTTCCAGCTCGACGGTAGTGCGATGCGCGACCTGCTGCGACGCATGCAGCCCACCGGATTCGAGGACATCGTCGCTGTTCTCGCACTGTATCGCCCGGGCCCGATGGGCATGAACTCGCACAACGACTACGCCGATCGCAAGAACGGCCGTCAAGAGGTCAAGCCGATTCACGCCGAGCTCGAAGAGCCGCTCAAGGTCATTCTCGGACAGACCTACGGCCTGGTCGTGTACCAGGAGCAGATCATGCAGCTGGCACAGAAGGTTGCCGGATACTCGCTCGGTCAGGCCGACCTGCTGCGTCGAGCAATGGGTAAGAAGAAGCTGTCGGAGCTGGAGAAGGCGTACGCCGGATTCCGGCAGGGCATGTTGGACAACAGTTTCTCCGAGGCCGCCATCAAGGCGCTGTGGGACACCGTGCTTCCGTTCGCGGGCTACGCGTTCAACAAGTCTCACTCCGCCGGCTACGGGCTGGTGTCGTACTGGACCGCGTACCTCAAGGCCAACTACCCGAGCGAGTACATGGCCGGCTTGCTCACCAGTGTCAGTGACGACAAGGACAAGTCGGCGATCTACCTCGCCGACTGTCGCAAGCTCGGAATCACTGTGCTCCCACCGGATGTCAACGAGTCCGAGCTCAACTTCGCCTCGGTCGGCAAGGATATCCGGTTCGGCCTCGGTGCTGTTCGCAACGTCGGCACCAACGTGGTGGCGTCGATCATCAGGGCGCGCGAGGAGAAGAGCAAGTACACCGACTTCTCGGACTACCTGAACAAGATCGACGCAACCGCCTGCAGCAAAAAAGTGACCGAATCACTCATCAAGTCGGGTGCATTCGATTCGCTCGAGCATCCGCGCAAAGGCCTGATGCTCATTCACGCCGACGCCATCGACTCGGTGATGGGAACCAAGAAGGCCGAGGCAATCGGACAGTTCGACCTCTTCGGCGGCGAGGACGCGGACGAGTCAATCTCATCGGTGTTCAACGTCCGTGTGCCGGACGAGGAATGGGAGTCCAAGCACCGCCTCGCACTGGAGCGAGAGATGCTCGGCCTCTACGTGTCGGGGCACCCGCTGCTCGGCGTCGAGCACATGTTGGCTGCGCAGTCCGATACCAACATCCCCGCGATCCTCGAAGGCGACATCAAGGACGGGACCCAGGTCACCATCGGCGGAATTCTCGCGTCGGTCAACCGCAGAATCAACAAGAACGGCCTGACCTGGGCGTCGGCACAGCTCGAAGACCTCGTCGGCGGAATCGAAGTGCTGTTCTTCCCACAGTCGTACTCGGTGTTCGGTGCAGACGTGACCGAGGACTCGGTTGTGCTGGTGAAGGGGCGGGTCTCGGTCCGCGACGATCGCATCTCACTGATCGCCAACGACCTTGCCGTGCCCGATCTCTCGGCAGTCGGTGTCGCAAGGCCGCTCGCCGTGAGCTTGCCGACACGTCAGTGCACAGCTGACAAGGTCGGAGCGCTGAAGAAGATTCTGATGAGTCACCCCGGAACGTCGGACGTGCACCTGCGGTTGGTGAGCGGAGACAAAGTCACGGCCATGAAACTCGACGACAGTTTGCGCGTCACGCCGACATCGGCGTTGATGGGTGACCTGAAGGCACTCCTCGGGCCTGGGTGCCTGGCCGGCTGACGCCTGCCGCAGCCGGCTGTGGGATCCCTCGCGCGTGCGAAGGGAGCTAGCCGCGCTTGGTCGCCGAGGTCTCGACGATCAGCAGTGTCCACCACGTGACGACTGTGGCGGCCGCGCTCGCGAGCACCGAGGTCTGCAATGAGGTGGTGAGCGCGAGAGCGCCCAGGAAGACGAGCGCACCGAGAACCAGGGCTTCGATCTTGTACACCGGCCATGCGGTACCAGCGATATCGACTGCGTTGACCTTCGTGCGCGGACGAGCCGTGAGGCTCGGAATTGCGTACGTCATCGATTCACTCCTTCGGCGTGCTGCTATCTGTTGTCAGGCTATACCCAAGAAGTAGTTTCGGTCTACCGAACTCGACGATTCGGGCTCGTGTCGCGCGGTCGGGCGGGTAGCGCAGTCGGCAACGCAGGTGTTCACTGGAAGACATGCCATTGACAGGTGAATACGAACCGAGCACATCCGATTGGGCACGCAAACAGGCCGAGCTGTTGGAAGGCTCAGGCGGTACCGAAGGCACCACTCTCAACGGAATGCCAGTCATCTTGCTGACGACGAAGGGCAACAAGTCGGGAAAGCTGAGAAAGACGCCACTGATGCGCGTCGAGCACGACGGGGAGTACGCGGCTGTTGCGTCGTTGGGCGGGGCGCCGAAGCATCCCGTCTGGTACTTCAACATCAAAGCCGAGCCCCACGTCGAACTGCAGGACGGCACAGAAAAGGCGGACTACATCGCTCGTGAGGTGACCGGTGACGAGAAGGCCGTGTGGTGGGAGCGCGCTGTAGCGGCGTTCCCGCCTTACGCGGAGTACCAGACCAAAACCGATCGTGAGATTCCCGTGTTCGTCCTGTCCAGAACCTGAAGGAGACAAGCAAGTTGAGAACCGAGACCGTCGCCGACCAGATCGTCGCACAACTGATCGAGGCCGGAGTCGAACGAATTTACGGAATTGTCGGAGACAGTCTCAATCCCATCGTCGATGCGGTCCGGCGTAGTGGGGGATCCAAGTCGGGCGGCATCGACTGGGTTCACGTTCGTCACGAGGAGGCCGCAGCGTTCGCCGCGTCGGCCGAGGCTCAGCTCACCGGGAAGCTCGCGGTATGCGCTGGGTCCTGCGGACCGGGCAACCTGCACCTCATCAACGGTCTGTACGACGCCAACAGGTCGGGTGCGCCAGTATTGGCCATCGCGTCGCACATTCCGAGTGTGCAGATCGGGTCGAGCTTCTTCCAGGAGACGCATCCCGACAGATTGTTCGTCGAGTGCTCGGTTTACACCGAACTCATCAGCACACCCGAACAGTCGCCCCGAGTGGTGCATTCGGCACTGCAGCACGCCGTCGGCAAATCCGGAGTCGCGGTCATCACGCTGCCGGGCGACATCGCCGACGAGCCCATCGGGCGGCCCGCACCCGCCTATGTGCGTACTGCTGCACCGTCACTCGTGCCTGCTGCCGAGGACGTCGAAAAGTTGGCCAACGCGGTGAACGCGGCCGGCACCGTCGCAATCTTTGCGGGTGCAGGCGTCCGCGATGCACGTCCGGAACTGTTGGATCTCGCCGAGAAGCTGGGCGCGCCGATGGGACATTCACTGCGCGGCAAGGAGTTCGTTCAGTACGACAATCCGTTCGACATCGGGATGACCGGCCTGCTCGGATACGGCGCCGCCCACGCGGGCATCCACGATGCAGACCTGTTGCTCCTCATCGGAACCGACTTCCCGTACGACCAGTTCCTTCCGGACAAGGTCAGAACCGCGCAGATCGACAGTGCCGCAGACAAGCTGGGCCGTCGAACGAGCCTCGATCTCGCAGTGCACGGGGACGCGAAGAGCACACTGGCGGCGCTGCTGCCCCTCGTGGAGCGCAAGTCCGACAGAGCATTCCTCGAACGCACCCTCGATCGGCACGAGAAGCTCATGACCAAGGTGGTCGGCGCGTACACGAAGCCTGTCAAACAACGCACTCCGATCCACCCCGAGTACGCCGCGTCGATCCTCGACGATCTCGCCGCGGACGACACGATCTTCACGGCCGACACAGGAATGTGCAATGTGTGGACAGCTCGCTACTTGAACCCGAACGGCTCACGCCGGTTCATCTCCTCGGCGCTACACGGGTCGATGGCGAACGCATTGCCGCACGCCATCGGCGCCCAGGTGGCATTCCCGACGCGTCAGGTCGTGTCGATGTCGGGCGACGGCGGACTGTCGATGCTTCTGGGTGAACTCGTCACCGTCGCGATGTACAAGTTGCCGGTCAAGATCGTCGTCTTCAACAACTCGACGCTCGGGATGGTGAAACTGGAGATGCTCGTCGACGGCATTCCGGACTTCGGCGTCGACGTGCCGGCGACCGACTACGCAGCCGTCGCAGCGGCACTCGGTATCTTCTCGCGACGCATCGAACAGCCCGGCGATCTCGAATCGGGCATTCGTGCGGCACTCGATCACGACGGTCCAGCACTGGTCGACATCGTCACCGACCCCAATGCACTGTCGTTGCCGCCCAGCATCACCGGTGAACAGGTCAAGGGTTTCGCTCTCGCCATGTCGCGAATGGTCATGAACGGCGGCGTCGGCGAGGCGGTCCAGATGGCGAAGTCCAATCTGCGCAATGTCCCGTTGCCGTCGCAGTTCTCACCGCGAGGGTAGTCCCGGGTCGACGCTGGAACGACGCTGGTGGCAGCATGGACGGGTGCCCCACTCGCCTGAAGTCGTCGTCTCCAGCGCTCGTTCGTTCGCGGTTACCGCGGACGACATCGATGCGGCTGCCCGTCGAATTTCGGACGTCGTAGCGGCAACACCGTTGCAGTTCTGCGAGCGATTGTCCGCCATCACCGGCGCCAACGTGTACCTCAAGCGCGAGGACCTCCAGATCGTCCGCTCGTACAAGATCCGGGGCGCGTACAACCTGATGGCTCAGCTGACCCCGCATGAACTCGCCGTGGGGGTGGTGACGGCAAGCGCGGGCAACCACGCGCAAGGCGTCGCGTTCGCGTGCCGTTCGATGCAGGTGCGCGGCCGAATCTACGTCCCCGCCAACACCCCGAAGCAAAAGCGCGATCGGATCATCGTTCACGGCGGCGAGTTCGTCGAACTCATCGTGTTCGGCGATACGTTCGACGCCGCAGCAGCCGCTGCTGCCGAGGACGTCGCACGGACGGGGGCCACGATGGTCCCTCCGTTCGACGACGAGCGGACAGTTGCCGGACAGGGAACCATCGCAGCGGAAATCGTCGAGCAGCTCGGTTCGGCGCCGGACACGGTTGTCATGCCGGTAGGCGGCGGCGGATGTATCGCGGGCATCTCGACCTACCTTCGCGAACGCTCTCCTTCGACCGCGTTGGTCGGCGTCGAGCCGGCCGGTGCCGCATCGATGACCGCGGCACTGGTGGCGGGCGGACCGGTGACGCTGAACGAGATCGACCCCTTCGTCGACGGTGCGGCAGTGCGGCGGATCGGAGACGTCCCGTACGAGGCGCTGCGTGCTCTCGGCGCCGAGGTCGTCTCGCATGCGTCGTTACCTCTGGTCGCAGTACCCACTTTCCCGGCGGGCGACGAGACGAACGGACCGTTCCTGATGACACAGATCGACGAGGGTGCGATCTGTACGGCGATGCTGGACCTGTATCAGAACGAAGGCGTCATCGCCGAACCTGCAGGTGCGCTGAGCGTGGCTGCGCTGCAACATGTTTCGGTAGCCCCGGGAAGTACCGTCGTGTGCTTGATCTCCGGCGGCAACAACGATGTGTCGAGATACGGGGAAATCCTCGAACGGTCGCTAGTGCACCTGGGACTCAAGCACTATTTCCTGGTGGACTTCCCTCAGGAGCCCGGCGCGTTGCGGCGCTTCCTCGACGAAGTTCTCGGGCCGGACGACGACGTCACGTTGTTCGAGTACGTCAAGCGCAACAACCGGGAGACCGGAGCTGCGCTCGTCGGTATCGAACTCGGCGTGGCGTCCGGGCTCAGCGCGCTGCTCGAGCGTATGCGGACGTCCCGCTTGACGGTGGAGCAGTTGGAGCCGGGTTCGCCTGCGTATCGCTATTTGACCTGATCGGGTCCGAGAAGTCTTTCCACGACCTTCTGGTGTAGTTCCGGGTCGACGGGGGGGAGGTCGAGCAACGCCCCCAGATAGATTCCGTCGCCGACGAGGCGAACGATTTCGGCAGTGACCGGGTCGTCGATCTCGGCGCGCAGGCCCTCGTCCCACAGTCGCATGACCTCGGTGACGGCCTGCTGAATCTCGCCTGGTTGTCCGTCGACGCTGCGGAGCATGGCAAGGGTCGAACGGTACAGAGCGGTTTCTTTGTCGGAAATGGACGCCGGCGGCTGCAAATACCAGTGAGCGACGGTTGTGCCTCCCTCGGCGGCGAGGGCACGCTGCCGGTCGGAGAGGTCGCCGAGGCGTCGGACCATCGCGGCGAGCATCGCGTCCTTGGTGTTGAAGTGGTACAGCAGACCACCTTTGGACACTCCGGCCTTCGCGGCGACGTTCTCGAGCGTGACCTTGGTCAATCCCTGATCCAGCAGCATCTCCTCGAGGGCGTCGAGTATTCGGTCTCGTGTGTCGGACGACATGGCGCAACCCTACCGAAAAGAGCTTTACCGGCTGGACGGTTCACTGCTAGCCTCACTGTACCGGCTGGACGGTTCAGTCGCCGGTGAAAGATCATAGGAGAAGTCAGTGAGTGAGTTGCGGGTACACGGGGCGGTCGAAACCCAGCGGGCGACGCCGAAGGATTGGCTGGGCCTCGTCGTCCTTGCTTTCGCGGTGCTGCTGATCGCGGTCGACGGTACGGTCCTCGATCTCGCGCTGCCGTTCATCAGTTCCGACCTCGCGCCCAGCAGCAATCAGCTCCTGTGGATCATCGACGTGTATTCGTTCGTGCTGGCAGGTCTACTCATCACGATGGGCACTCTCGGCGACCGAGTCGGGCGGCGCAAACTGCTGCTCATCGGTGCCGCAGGTTTCGGCGTCGCCTCCGTCGTTGCTGCGTTCTCGGTCAGCCCCGAGATGTTGATCGCCGCGCGCGTACTTCAGGGCGTCTCCGGAGCGACGCTGATGCCGGCGACCCTCGGCCTGATCAGGACCATCTTCACCGACCCGCGCCAGCGCGTCATGGCCATCGGCCTGTGGGGAGCAATGGCAGGCGGTGGAGCCGCCGCCGGACCTCTGGTCGGCGGGTGGTTGTTGGAACACTTCTGGTGGGGATCGGTGTTCTTGATCAACATCCCGGTGATGCTCGTGCTCATCGCTCTCGGTCCGCTTGTCATCCCGGAATCGAAGGACCCCAACCCGGGCAAGTTCGACCTCGTCAGCTCGGGTTTGTCGATGCTGGCGCTCGTTCCGCTGGTCTACGCAGTGAAAGAGACCGCTGCACACGGAATCAGCGTTATCAACATCGCTGCAGCGGTCTTGGGTGTTGTCGCGGGGATTGCATTCGTCCGTCGGCAGAAGCGCTCGGCCGACCCGATGATCGATCTTCGACTGTTCGCCAATCCCGCGTTCTCCACCGCGGTGTTCACGAACTTCCTATCCGTGTTCGCGCTTGCGGGTGTGCTGTTCTTCGGCGCTCAGTATCTGCAGTTGGTGCTGGGAAACAGCCCACTCGAAGCAGGGTTGCTGCTGTTGCCTGGTACGGCATCGTCCATCGTGGCTTCTCTCGTGGCGGCGTACTTGATCCGGATCTGGTCACCGGGAACAGTTCTCGGTGGCGGGCTGGCGGCCGCGGCCGTCGGCGCCGCATTGCTGTTCGGGCTGCGGGTCGACAGCGGTCCCGCACTGTTCATCGTCGGTTTCGTCCTTGTCGGCGCAGGCGCCGGCATCGCGTTGACGCTGACGTCCGATCTTGTTGTCAGCGCGGTCGAGCCGGAGCGTGCCGGTGCTGCGTCCGCAGTCTCGGAGACGGCGTACGAACTCGGCATTGCTTTGGGAGTAGCTGTGCTCGGGACGGTTGTGATGTCGTACTTCAGGCGCGGTCTCGACGTATCCGCTCTCGGAGGAGAACAGGCTGCAGCCGCCCAGGAGACTCTCGGTGGTGCGGTGAGCGTCGCCCGCAGTACGCCGGGCGAGATCGGCGACGCTCTGGCGAATTCCGCACACGTGGCGTTCGTGAACGGCATGCACGTGGCTTCCCTTGCGACGGCCGCGGTGATGGCGCTTGCCGCGATCGTGGTGTTGGTGCGGCTCCGCCGCCTGTGAACGAACAATTACGACGGGCGGTAATTACCCACTCACGAGCAGATCCAGGCTCGTGAGTGGGTAATTACGTCGGGCGGTAACTACGCACGCACGGGCGGCGTAGCCGCCAACACCGCGAACGAATGACCGGGAATCGACGTCGCAGAACCGGTTTCGTCGGAGGTCGGGTCTTCCCACGCCAACAGTGTCGTGCCGCCGACGGGCACCGTGACCTCGCGCTCCGACAGATTGCAGACCACGCGCAGCGAACCGCGATGCACGACGATCCACCGTGCGTCCTCGTCGTAATCGATCTTGACGTGTCCGAGCCAAGGATCGGAGAGTTCCGCGAACTGTCTGCGGAGCGCGATCAACCCTCGGTAGTTATCGAGAAGCCGTGCGTGATCACCGGTTCCGAGTTCCGACCAGTCGAGTTTGGAACGAGTGAACGTCTCCGGATCCTGCGGGTCGGGAATGTCTTCCTTGTCCCAGCCGTGTTCGGCGAATTCCGCCTTGCGGCCTTCGGCAGTCGCCTTGCCCAGCTCCGGCTCGGGGTGCGAGGTGAAGAACTGAAACGGGGTCGACGCGCCCCACTCCTCGCCCATGAACAACATCGGCGTGTACGGCGACGTGAGCACCAGTGCAGCTTTGATCGCGAGTTGGCCGGGGGAGAGGTAGAAGCCGGGACGGTCGCCTATCGCGCGGTTGCCGACTTGATCGTGCGTCGTGGTGTACGTGACGAACGAGCTCGCGGGAATTCGCCTCGTGTCGACGGCGCGGCCGTGGACGCGTCCCCGGAAGCTCGAGTAGGTCCCTGCATGAAAGAAGCCGTGCCGCAACGTTGTTGCGAGCCCCTGGAGCGAACCGAAATCGCCGTAATAGCCCTGGCGCTCGCCCGAGACGGCAGCATGGATCGCGTGGTGGATATCGTCGTCCCACTGTGCGTCGAGGCCGTACCCACCCCCTGACCGTGCAGTCACCAAACTCGGATCGTTCAGATCGCTCTCCGCGATCAGCGTCAGCGGCCTCTGAAGGTGAGCTGCGAGCCTACGAGTGTCGACGGCCAACTCTTCCAACAGATGAACGGCCGTGTGATCGACGATCGCATGCACGGCATCGAGCCGTAGACCGTCGATGTGGAACTCGGAGAACCAGCGCAACGCGTTCTCGATTGCATACCGACGCACAACCCCCGAGTTCGCCTCGGCGTAGTTGATCGCCTGACCCCACGAGTTGGCGCCCTGCGCCATGTACGGGCCGAACCGCTCGAGGTAGTTCCCGGATGGGCCGAGATGGTTGTACACGACGTCGAGGATGACCGCGAGGCCGCGCGCGTGACAGGCGTCGACCAGTCGTTGCAGCCCGTCCGGTCCGCCGTATGCCTCGTGCACCGTATACCAGAGGACGCCGTCGTAGCCCCAGTTGTGGGTACCGTTGAAACCGTTGACCGGCATGATCTCGACGAACGTCACGCCCAGGTCGACGAGATGGTCCAGGCGTTCGACCGCCGCATCGAAAGTTCCGCCGGCAGTGAACGTTCCGATGTGCAGTTCGTAGATGACCCCGCCCTGCAGCTGACGGCCCGTCCATGCCGAGTCGGTCCAGACGCTGTCGTCGAGGCGGTGCAACTGCGACGGCTCGTGCACACCGTCCGGTTGTCTCGGAGACCTCGGATCGGGCAGCACAGCGGTGTCGTCGTCCAGTACGAAGCCGTAACGTGCATCCTCGGCGGCATCGACGTCGGTGAACCACCACCCGTCGGCGCTCTTCTGCATCGGGTGCAGGGAGCCGTCGAGATGCAGTTGCACTGTGGTCGGTGTGGGTGCCCATACCTCGAAACGGTGGGTCATGCGTCACGTTCTCCTGAGGTCTCGCTGACGATCTTGTCGCGCACCAGCAGTGCAACCGGCAGAGCCGAGAACACTGTGCTCACCTGAGCTTTGCCGTAGTGCACGGTGCCGGTCAATCTGTCCAGCCACTGTCCCTCGGGGAGTACCACACTCGTGGTTCCCCAACCCTCGGTCTCGAGTGCGAGCGAATGGCGGGTTGCCAGGGCAATCACGTCCGGCTCACCGAGGACGGGTCCGCGGGCGAAACCGACGACGTGCGACGCGGCCGATCCCGTCGCCGAGACGGGTGTGTAGGTTCCGCCTACGAAGCTGTCCGGGCGTTCCCGCCGAACGTGAAGAGTTTCGGTGACTACCTTGAACTTGGCTGCTTCGGACGTATGGGGTACCGAGGCGGAGCCGTCCTGCAGATGCGTTCTCCGCACCGAATAGTCCACCGGCCGACGGTTGTCCGGGTCCACGAGCGAGTCCTCCCACAGTTCCGTGCCTTGGTAGACGTCGGGAACGCCGGGGCCTGCGAGGTGCAAGAGCTTTTGACCGAGCGCGTCGCTCCGCCCGTGCGGGTCCAGGCGGGCGACGAGCATCGACACGGACTCCGAGATGGTGCCCCGAAGTATCGAATCGAGCCAGTCGTGAACCTCGCGCTCGAATACCTCGTCGGGCTCGGTCCATCCGGTTCGCGTCCCGGCTTCGCGGAGTGCCTTCTCGGCGTAGGCGTGGATGCGGCCTCGCAACTCGTCGGTGATGACACCGTCCGCGGGCCACACGCCGAACAAGTTCTGCCACAGGAAGAGTCCGGTCGCGCCGTCGGGACTCGGTGCGAGCAGTTCCCAGTCGGCGATGCACCTGGCCCACAGTTCGGGAGTCTGCGACAGAACGCCGATGCGCGCGCGCACGTCCTCGCCGCGCTTGGTGTCGTGAGTGGACAATGTCGTCATCGCGGCGGGCCACGTTCTTGCACGATCGGCATTGGCCAAATGGAATTGCGCAGGTTCAACTCCGAACTCGGCGGGGTCGCCGCCCACCTCCTGCAACGAGATCAATCGAGTGGCACGATAGAACAGGCAGTCCTCGACGCCCTTGGCGGTGACCGCCCCGCACACTTGCTCGAAGCGAACCGCTGATTCGCCGCGTGCGATCAGAGCGGTTGCCAGGGCGTCGAAAGCAGGTTCCAGAGAACGACTTTCGAGGATGAGAGAACCGATCACGCCCCCGACAGTCCCGGTGAGGGGCGCGTAGTCCGAGCGGTAGTACGGCATGCGCGCGACCACCGCGACGAGGCCGTCGATCACCGATTCGACTCCGATGCCGGTGCCCGACTCACGCACGACTGCTCGCGCCAGCCGTCTGACTTCCGGCGCGAGGTCGCCTCGCGCGACCGCGGTCTTCAACGATTCTTCGGCGGCATGCAGCCACGCCGCGTCGCCACGTGCACCGGACCGCGACATCGACAGTTCCCCGAGAGCCGCCGCACCGGACGGTGCGACGAACACACCGCCGAGGTCGGCCAGAGCGTCGTAACCCGTGGTGCCGTCGACGGGAAGCGACTCGTCCAACGGCTCGCCGCGCGCGAGAATCTTCTCGATGACCAGCCAGCGATCCTCGCCGATCAGTTCGCGCAGTTCGGTGAGATAGCCTGCGGGATCGGCCAATCCGTCCGGGTGGTCGACGCGAAGGCCGTCCACGAGACCGTCGTCCATCCAGCTCTTCACCTGGGTGTGCGAGGCGGTGAAGACGTCGAAGTCCTCCTGGCGAAGACCCGCGAGTCCGTTGACGGAGAAGAATCTCCGGTAACCGACGAGACCCGATTTCCAACTGACGAGGCGGTACGCCTGGCGGTCGTGGACTGCCTGTGCGTCGTTTTCGTCGGTACCGACAGAGATAGGAAGTCTGTGTTCGTAGTAGGCCAACAACGGCACGTCGCCGGTCCGATCGACCGTCAGCTCCGAGACGTCCTCCGCAGATCCCAGGATCGGAAGTGCGATCTTGCCGTCGACTCCGTTGTCCTCTGCCCAGTCGATGTCGAAGAACGCCGCATGATCGGACGACTTTCCTTTGCCCAGCACGTCCCACCACCACGCATTCTGGCGTGGATCGTCGACTCCGACATGGTTGGGAACGATGTCGACGATCACACCCATTCCGCGTGAATGTAGTTCTGCCACCAGCGCTTCGAAGCCCTCACGACCGCCGAGAGCGGAAGAGACCGAGGTGGGATCGGTGACGTCGTACCCGTGAGTCGAGCCGTCGGTTGCCGACAGGATCGGCGAGAGGTAGGCGTGAGTCACCCCGAGGTCGTCGAGGTAGTCCACGATGCGGCGCGCGTCGCCGAACGTGAACTCGTCCCCACGCAGTTGAAGTCGATACGTGCTGGAGGGGATCGGCATCGTGTCAGTCCGTCTTTCGTAGAACAAGGAGCGACCGGGCGGCCACCTTCACCGGTGTACCCGCTTCTATGACATTCTCACTTGCTCCCGTCGGGACCGCCGTATCCAGCGCGACGGTCCACTCGTTGGCGTACTCGCCGTCCGGCGTCAGGAACTCGATGGTCTCGTGATGTGCGTTGAAGCACAACAGGAACGAGTCGTCGACGACGCGTTCTCCTCGCTGGTTCGGCTCGGGAATGCCGTCGCCGTTGAGGAACACGGTCAGACTCTTGCCGAAGCCGCTGTCCCAGTCCTCGGGTGTCATCTCCTCGCCCGCAGGGGTGAGCCACGCGATGTCTCGGGCTTGTTCGCCCGTTCGGATCGGTCTGCCCTCGAAGAATCGTCGCCGACGGAACACCGGGTGATCGTTGCGCAGTGCAATCGCGTTGCGTGTGAACTCGATGAGGTCGGCGTTGGTTTCCGCCAGCGACCAATCCATCCAGGCGAGTTCCGAGTCCTGGCAGTACACATTGTTGTTGCCCTGCTGCGTTCGCCCGAGTTCGTCCCCGTGGGCGATCATCGGTGTGCCCTGGCTCAGCAGCAACGTCGCCATGATGTTGCGGATCTGCCGTCCTCGGAGGTCGAGGATCTCGGGATCGTCGGTGGGACCCTCTACTCCGCAGTTCCACGAACGATTGTGGCTCTCGCCGTCGTTGTTGTTCTCACCGTTGGCTTCGTTGTGCTTCTCGTTGTACGACACCAGGTCGTTGAGGGTGAACCCGTCGTGGGCGATGACGAAGTTGATACTCGCACCCGGGCGTCGCCCTGTTGCTTCGTAGAGATCCGAGGAGCCGGTGAGCCTCGATGCGAACTCGCCGAGAGTTGCGGGCTCACCGCGCCAGTAGTCGCGGACGGTATCGCGATACTTTCCGTTCCACTCGGTCCACAGGCCTGGAAAGTTACCGACCTGGTAGCCGCCCTCGCCGATGTCCCACGGCTCGGCGATGAGCTTGACCTGACTGACGATCGGATCCTGCTGGACCAGATCGAAGAAGGCGCTCAGGCGGTCGACGTCGTGCAACTCACGAGCGAGAGTCGATGCGAGGTCGAACCGGAAGCCGTCCACGTGCATCTCGGTGACCCAGTAACGAAGCGAGTCCATGATCAACTGAAGTGTGTGCGGGTGGCGAGCGTTGAGACTGTTGCCGGTGCCCGTGTAATCCATGTAGTGCGCGGAATCTCCGTCGACCACGCGGTAGTAGGCGGCGTTGTCGATGCCGCGGAAGCTGATGGTCGGGCCCATGTGGTTGCCCTCGGCGGTGTGGTTGTAGACCACGTCGAGGATCACCTCGATCCCTGCGGCGTGGAAGGCGCGCACCATCGCCTTGAATTCGGTCACGGCGGCGCCCGCCGTCGGATTCGACGAGTAGTCCGCGTGGGGGGCGAGGAACCCGAAGGTGTTGTAACCCCAGTAGTTCCGTAGGCCCTGGTCGAGGAGTGTCTGGTCCTGCATGAACTGATGAACGGGCATCAGTTCGATCGCGGTGATACCGAGGTTGAGCAGGTGGTCGATGATCGCCGGGTGGGCGAGTCCCGCGTACGTGCCGCGAAGTGTCTCCGGCACGTCCGGATGCGTGATCGTCATGCCCTTGACGTGTGCCTCGTAGATGACCGTCTCGTGGTACGGACGCCTCGGTGCACGGTCGTTCTGCCAGTCGAAGAAGGGATTGATCACGACCGTGGTCATCGTGTGCCCGAGCGAATCGTGCTGGGGGAAGTCGTCACGCGGGGCGTCGTCGTGCGCAACAGGCTCCGGTTCGACGACGGTCTCGTCGGGATCTTCCAGATCCAGCTCGTCCTCGAAGGGCTTGGCGTCGACATCCGCCTCCGACTCCGATTCGGACTCCGGGGCTGCGGCGGGGACATCGAGACTGTAGGAGAACAACGAGCGATCCCCGTCGAACTCACCCTCGAACGCTTTGCCGTACGGGTCGACCAGAAGCTTGCTCGGATCGCAGCGATGGCCGTTCTCGGGATCCCACGGACCGTGTACTCGGTAGCCGTACTTCTGTCCCGGGATGACGGAGGGCAGATACGCGTGCCAGACGTAACCGTCGGATTCCTCGAAACGGATTCGTGTCTCGGTGCCGTCATCGTGAATCAGGCATAGGTCGACAGCTTCTGCTACCTCGGAGAACAACGCGAAATTGGTGCCTGCGCCGTCGTAGGTCGCTCCCAGCGGATAGGCGGACCCGGGCCAGATTTCGATCGCGGGTGTTTCGGTGGGTGCATCTACAGACATGGATGAAACCCTACTGTGACCGGATCGAACTCCGCTCACCACCAAGCGGTCTGCTCTGCGATCTGTCTGCCCAACTCGCTGGTCAGGGTGCGCATGTAGGTCGCCGTGAGGTGATGTTCATCGCGGTAGATCAGCACGTTGCCTTCGATGGCGCGGCATACCTGTCCGTCGCACAGCGCATTCGTGAGGTCCAGCGGTAGGACCGTCGGGAGTCGGAACGAGGCCGCCAGCGTCGGGTTGATCGTGTCGAGAGCCTGGCTACGTCGTACGCCGCAGGAGGTCGCGCTTCCACCGTCGGACAGGCAGTCGATCGCGCGGAAGGCCAGCCCGTCCTGTTCCAACCACGGGTTGTCGCGCATCGCAAGAACGGGGATCCCCTTCGATGCCAGTTCGGCCCAGACGTCCACGTACCAGTCCGGGGTGTAGTCACCCGCGCCGTCCTCTCGTGGCCTCGTGGACGTCGTGAAGACGAAGTCGGGTTGCGACGACGCGATCGAGTCCAACACCGAGCGGGACCACACCGGGCAACCGGAGAAGTCGCCGTCGCCGTACTCCGACAGGTACTCGACCATGAGCGGGCAGCCCATTTTCAGATACGTCGAAATTCGGAAGCCGTGCTCCTTGCCGAGGAGGTCCAACGCGTCGATCCAGTGTTCGGCGTGTGACCCGCCTGCGAGCACCATGAACCGATCGGCATCGAGATCGCCGTACTGGCAACTGATCGGGTCCTCGGTTTCGAAGTCGGCTACACAACCGTCCAGGGCAGCAGCGGGAATGTCGTCGGGCGCCGACAGAAGGGAAGGCGACAGTTCCGCCGCGGGCACCACGACGCCGTCCGTGAGCTCGAGGGCGCCTGGATGGGTGTATCGGTCGACTGCATTGTTGGCTTGCAGATCGGCCACCGATTTCTGCACGTACTGGTTCCACCCGACGGCGCTACAGACGAGGACGACCGCCAGTGTCGCTGCGGTTGCGGTGACAGCGATGCGTGGGAGTGATCGAGGTGGCAAGTTCATCGGCTTCTCGACGAGTCGAACGGTGAGCATCGCGAGCAGAACGGACGCCGCAACGATCAGCATTCCGGTCGTCAGGTCGGCCGTCGGCTCGCCGGTGTAAGCGAGAACGAAGATCAGAACCGGCCAATGCCACAGGTACAGAGGAAACGCGATGGAACCGAGCCACAGTCCGAAGCGCGTGCGCAGCAGATGCGCGACGGGGGTATCGGGCCCCGCCACCACAAGCGCGAGCGTCGCGAGAACCGGGAACAGAGCCCACGGTCCCGGGAACTCGTTCACTCCGTCGAAGAGGAACCCGCAGCTGACGACGGCGAGTAGTCCGGCAGTGGCCAGCGCAGCCCGGCCGGCTCGGGGGGCCCAATCGGTGCGCGGCGCCCTCCGGCTCGGAAGCGCTGCGTAGTACGCCGCTACCGCCCCGCCGAGCATGATCTCCCACAACCGAGCGCCGGTGTCGTAATAGTTCCACGACTGCAGACGCGATGTTCCGTCCGCGGCATACGTAAACGACATGATGGACGCGCCGGCGAAGATCAGAAGGTAGAGGCGCGGCGGCGGGCTGGTTCTCACACCTCCGCGCGATCGCCGAACTATCCATGCCAGGCCGAAGACGACACCGACAGCCACCAAGTAGAACTGAAACTGAACGGCGACCGACCACAGGTGCTGAAGGGGGCTGACTGTGGGGTCTGCGGCCAAATAGTCTTGCGAGGTCCAGGCGAGCTCCCAGTTGGCGTAGAACAAGAGCCCCGACACCAACTGGTTACCGATGTCGACCCAGCGTGTGCGCGGAAGTAAGAGCGCCGTGGCGACTGCAACCCCGACGAGTACGAGGACGAGTGGCGGTCCGAGACGACGCAGTATTCGGGTCACTCGCGTGATCGGGTTCAGCGAACCGCCCGACTGAGCAGAGCGGATCAGGGACGCCGTGAAGAAGAATCCAGTGAGGACGAGGAAGACATCGACGCCGCCCGAGACTCGACCCATCCAGATGTGAAAAACGACAACGAGCGCGATCGCGATGCCGCGGAGTCCGTTGAGATCTTGGCGAACAACTGATCCGGTCCGAACCGTCGAAGCCGTAGGTGCCGCGACGGAAACACCGCCAGGTTGGTACTGGGCGTGCATAAGAGGGAGGAAGCTCCAGCGGTCGACGGGTATCGGGGTTCGAAACTGAATATTTCGCCCAACGGTACTTTGCTTGCGCCTGATGTGAACAATCAGCCAACGGGTGACGGCAACCGATGCAAGGCTTCGGCGAGCGGCGCCAATTCGGGTACGAGCTGAGCGGCCGCCAACGATTTTTCCAGAACGTCGTCGTGCGTGGGGCGTGACCGTTCCAGTAGCGCCCGTCCCTCTTCGGTCAGTTCGGTGTAGATGCCTCGACGATCGTCCTTGCACAGAAATCGCGTCAGGATGCCGCGGTCTTCGAGACGGTTGACCAATCTGGTGGCTGCGCTGCTGCTCAAGGCGCTGGCTCTGGCCAACTGCTGCATGCGCATATGCCATCCATCCTGACGGCCCAGTGCGTCGAGGACGGTGTACTCGACGACCGACAGGGTGTGCTCGGACTGCAGGGCCCGCTCGAGGTCGGCCTCGATGTGGGCGTGCAATGCCGCCAACGTTCGCCAGCCCTGGGCGCGGATGAGCGATGAATCGTCGGCGATTGCCACGGGTCCTCCTCGTACACGTCGAATTGACAACGCAAGGTTACCAGCTTGCGCAGTTAGCAAGCGCGTGCAACTATTTATGACGCGTCTGCAATTACCTGCTTACGCTCTATGACTGCTCATGCATCTATCGAAAGGATCGCCGTCATGCCGTTGGGACTGCTCGCGTTGGCCATGGGGGGTTTCGGGATCGGACTCACCGAATTCGTCATCATGGGGTTGTTGCCCGAAGTGGCGTCGGATTTCGGAGTCACCGAGGCGGAGGCAGGGTGGCTGATAACCGGATATGCACTCAGTGTGGTGGTCGGGGCTCTCGTCGTCACCGCACTTGTCACTCGGTTTCCTCGCAAGAATGTCCTCATCTCCCTGATGGGACTGTTCATTGCAGGCAACCTCATTTCCGCGCTGTCGGGGTCGTACGAGGTGATGATGCTTGGACGCGTCGTGGCCGCGTTGTGTCACGGCGCGTTCTTCGGCATCGGTGCTGTCGTCGCTGCGTCGCTCGTCTCACCGGAGAAGAAGGCGGGGGCGATTGCGATGATGTTCGCCGGTCTCACCGCGGCCAACGTGCTGGGAGTTCCTTTCGGCACGCTTCTGGGCCAGTCCTATGGATGGCGGTCCGCGTTCTGGGCTATCAGCGTCATCGGGATCGTCGCCTTGATCGGCATCGTGGCCCTGGTTCCCGGGGCTACCGACGCCGAAGCCCCCGGAAGTCTCCGATCGGAACTCGGTGCATTCCGACGCGTGCAGGTGTGGCTGTCCATCGCGATCACGGTCCTGGGGTACGGCGGAATGTTCGGTGCATTCACCTACATCGCCTTCACTCTCACCGACGTCAGCGGATTCTCGTCGAGTTCGGTGCCCTGGCTGCTGATCTTGTTCGGTGTCGGCCTGTTCGTCGGAAACTACCTCGGTGGCAAAGCCGCCGATCGCAACCTCACTGTCACGTTGCTGGTGCTGCTCGCAGTACTGACCGTCGTGCTTGTGTTCTTCGCCTCGACTGCCGAAAGCCAAGTGGCAACGGTCGTATCGCTGTTCCTCATGGGTGCGTTCGGCTTCGCAACCGTGCCGGGACTGCAGATGCGCGTGATGTCGTTCGCGAACGACGCACCGACGATGGCGTCGGGTGCCAACATCGCGGCGTTCAATCTCGGCAACGCACTCGGTGCGTGGATCGGTGGCGTCGCCATCACGGCGGGACTGGGATACACCTCGCCGATCTGGGCGGGCGCAGCCATTACTCTGACCGGTCTCTTCGTGCTGGTCTTCGCTGCTCGGTTGAATCGCGCGTCAGAGCAGCTATCAGGGCGCCTGGATCGTCGACCTGTACCGAACAGGACATGATCGGGCCACTCCTTCGCCAGCGGGGGAGCAGGGCGGGAAGTGACGCGTCGACGGCGCGCGTCAGGTCGATGTCGACGCTGGTTCCATCCTGGTTGGGAAGCATGAGCCGACCGTGTTCGATTGCAGCAGAGACAGTTCCGTAGCGTCGATGAATTCGAGCGCTCGCTACCGAATCGAGATCGATGTCGGCGACGATCTGCCCCGACGTCCGCAGGGTCAACAGCGCACGCGTGACCGTGTGCGGATGCATCCGATGCCGGATCCGGAACGACGTCGTGAAGTGAAATCCTGCAAGCTGTCGGCCATGGCGTCTGCGAGCGCGTCGGGCTGAAATTCCGATTCGAATGACGCAAGTGTGAACCTTGACGCTATGTCAAGGTCAAGCCTGAATGCGGTGAGGATCACGAGTTGCGCGTGGTCTCCCCGCTTTGGGCAATCACGAAAGATGGTCCCGAGCCTCGGCTCGGGACCATCTGTTCGTGCTGTCTGCGAAGTCGACTAGCTCACGGCGTCCGCGCGGCGCGGCAGTTTCCAGCCGGGCCGGACGAAGTGGCACGTGTACCCGGTCGGGTAATTCTGCAGGTAGTCCTGGTGCTCGGGCTCGGCTTCCCAGAATGGGCCGACCGGCTCGACCTCCGTCACGACCTTGCCGGGCCACAAGCCTGACGCGTCCACGTCGGCGATGGTGTCCAGCGCAACACGCTTCTGCTCGTCGTCGGCGTAGTAGATAGCGGATCGGTAGCTCATACCGACGTCGTTGCCTTGGCGGTTCTTCGTCGACGGATCGTGAATCTGAAAGAAGAACTCCAAAATGTCGCGGTACGAGATCACGGAGGGGTCGAAAACGATCTCGACGGCCTCCGCGTGGGTTCCGTGATTACGGTAGGTGGCATTGGGAATGTCTCCACCCGAGTACCCGACGCGCGTCGACACGACACCCGGCCGATGGCGGATCAGTTCTTGCGCTCCCCAGAAGCAACCTCCGGCGAGGATGGCGGTCTCGGTCGTAGTGCTCACTGCGTCGCTCCTTCGTCTGTACTTTCATCGATCTCGGTGCGGAATTGTGCTGCGTACTCACCGTATCCCTCGGCTTCGAGGCGATCCACCGGTACGAAACGCAACGCGGCCGAGTTCATGCAGTAACGGAGTCCACCTTGATCCTTCGGTCCGTCCTTGAACAGGTGTCCCAGGTGGGAGTCTCCGGCCGCCGACCGTACTTCCGTGCGCAGCATCAGGTGGCTGAAGTCCCGCTTCTCGACAACGTTCGTTTCGTCGACGGGCTTGGTGAAGCTTGGCCATCCCGAATGGCTCTCGAACTTGTCGGCGGACGAGAACAAGGGCTCACCGGTGACCACATCGACGTACAGCCCTGGTTCGTGGTTGTCCCAGTACTCGTTGGCGAATGCACGTTCGGTGCCGTCCTTCTGAGTGACGCGGTATTGCTCGGGCGTCAACTTCTCGATCGACGCGGGATCCCTTACATACGAGCGTGTCATCGTGTCCTTTCTGCTGCTGTGGAGCATTTCGGCTCCGCATGTCTCAACGTCGACGACGTGCGCCGATATTCCGAGCGCTCGGTCGCGTGCGTGCTGCATCAGTAGGCTTGTTACGGCGGTACCTTCGTCGCACGCGCTCTGCAGCAAAGAAATGGTGGTTTTTCAAACGTGGCTTCCGATCGGTTCTGGCGCATACTCGGGCGTTCTGCGCAGAAGGGGCAAGCGCGCTCCCGCGCCGGCGTCGATCGAGCGACCGATCACGCGGAATGGGCTAGCGCCCTGTCCGATGCCGATCTCGCGGTCGCTGCTTCCGAGCTCAGGGTCGATGAAGCCGACCGCCTCGATGTTCCCCGGTACCTCGCACTGGTTCGTGAGGCGGCTACACGTGCGCTCGACCTGACGCCGTTCGACGTACAACTCCTCGCTGCTGTTCGCATGCGTGAGGGCGACGTGGTGGAGATGGCAACCGGCGAAGGCAAAACGCTGGCCGGCGCGTTGGCCGCGGTCGGATACGTGTTGTCCGGGCGCTCGGTTCACATCATCTCTGTCAACGACTTCCTGGCTCGTCGTGACGCCGAATGGATGCGCCCGTTCTACGAGTTGCTCGGTCTCACAGTCGGGTCGGTGGCGGAGTCGTCCACGCCCGTGGAGCGACGAGCCGCGTACAGCAGAGACGTGACATACGCCTCGGTCAACGAGATCGGAATCGACGTTCTGCGAGACCATCTCGTGGATGACGCCGCCGACCTGGTGACTCCGACCCCGGATGTCGCCATCGTCGACGAGGCGGATTCCGTTCTGGTCGACGAAGCCCTCGTGCCGCTCGTTCTGGCCGGGTCGGTGTCGACCGACGTGCCGACGGAGAAGGTGTTCGGTGCGGTGCGAACGCTGGACGTCGGAGCGCACTACGACACCGACGCCGAAGGCCGCAACGTCTTCCTCACCGACGAGGGCGCGGAGAAGCTGGAGGAAGAGCTCGGTGGTATCGATCTGTACTCGGAAGAGCACGTCGGGACCACACTCGTAGCAGTCAATGTCGCATTGCATGCCCAGGTACTCGTCAAGCGCGACGTTCACTACATCGTCCGTGACGGACGCGTGCGGCTGGTCAATGCCTCTCGCGGCCGCGTCGCCGAACTGCAGCGATGGCCCGACGGATTGCAGGCCGCGGTCGAGACGAAGGAGGGCCTGAAGCCTACGGAAACCGGCGAAATTCTCGACACCATCACCGTCCAAGCTCTGATCGGACGGTACGCGACAGTGTGCGGAATGACCGGAACCGCTCTCGCTGCGGGTGAGCAACTCAAGACGTTCTACAGGCTAGGTGTCTCACTCGTTCCGCCTAATCAGCCCAACATTCGGATCGACGAGGAAGACCGCGTCTACGACACCGTGGCGAACAGGAACGCGGCCGTCGTCGAATTCGTCCGCGAGGTCCACGAGACCGGTCAGCCGATTCTGATCGGCACCCACGACGTCGCAGAGTCCGAGGACCTCGCCGAGTTGCTCGATGCTGCAGGTGTGGCGGCCGTGGTGCTCAACGCCAAGAACGATGCCGAGGAAGCCGAGGTGATCGCCCGCGCAGGCGTGCGGGGTTCGGTGACGGTGTCCACGCAAATCGCCGGTCGCGGAACCGATATCAGGCTCGGGGGACCGAGCGGCGAAGGTTCGGCCAAGGACGAGGTGGCCGACCTGGGTGGTCTGCTCGTCGTCGGCGTAGGGCGTCACTCGACCGAACGGCTCGACAATCAACTGCGCGGCAGAGCCGGCAGGCAGGGCGATCCAGGACGGTCGGTGTTCTTCTCGAGCTGGGAGGACGAGGTAGTCACCTCCAACCTGGGTCCGAAGGAACAGCCCAAGAAGCACGACGAGACAGGACTCATCACCGCCGGTGGTGTTGCGAGCAAGATGGACCATGCGCAACGAATCGCCGAGGGCACGATGCTCGAAGTGCATTCTCGTACATGGCGATACAACCAATTGACTGCGCAGCACCGAGACATTCTCGATGCGCGCCGCGCCGCGCTGCTGTCTTCGGACGAGGCGCTCGAACTCTTGAGCTCGGCCGCGCCGGACCGGGTTGCGGAGCTACGAAAGACCGTGTCGGAGGCGACGTTGGCCGTTGTGGCGCGAAAAATAGTGTTGTTCCATCTGGACCGTTCGTGGTCGGAGTATCTCGCCCATCTGGCCGATGTGCGCGAGAGTATTCACCTACGTGCACTGGGTCGGGAGAACCCCCTCGACGAGTATCACCGGATCGCCGTCGAGGCTTTCAAGACCGTATCGGAGAAGGCAGTCGAGTCTGCTGTGTCGACGTTCGAGTCGGCCGACATCACCGAGGATGGAATCGATCTGGGCAGTGCCGGTCTCCAGCGGCCGACGTCGACGTGGACCTACATGGTCCACGACAACCCGTTCGCCGGTAACACCGCGAACAATGCGGGGCTCGGGCCCGTCTTCGGCGGTTAGGCCCGGGCACGGTCACCCAGTCTCAGCCGCACGCCGTCCACGAAGAGCCCGAGACCGAAGTCGAATCGGCTTGTCGGGTCGGGCGTTTCGAACAGGGGAGACGCAGCGTCGCCGAGCGCTCCCGCAGAATCCATCTGCATCCGCGCCTGTTCGTCGACGGTCTGTCCGAGGATGTAGTACAGCAGCGTGTCCGCGGCAAGTTCGGATTCGCTGCGGGGCAGACCGGCGCGGATGCACACGGCGGCAATCCTCTCGCGTATCCGATTGGTCACCAGCCGCGACGCGTAGGTCGCCGCAACGAGCTCGGCGCCGTCTCGGTGCGACAGCAGCGCATCTCGAAGCCGATGAGCGACATGACAGAGCTGTTCGTCCCACGCGTTCGTTGTGGGCGGGGTGTCGACGTCGGCCAGAAGCGCGTCCGCGATGGCGCCGAGCAATGTCTGTTTGTCCTTGAAGTGCCAATACAGAGCCCCGGGCTGAACATGCAGTGAGGTTGCCAGTCGACGCATCGTCAAATCTGCGAGCCCGTACTCGTCGAGGATGGAGATTGCGCCGTCCAGGACGTCGGCACGCCGCAGCTGCACGTGATAGCTCCTCGGTGTTCGGTCGAGTGTCGGCTTTGACACTATCCAACGCCCAGCATAGCCTGAACGCCGTTCAACTTGAACGCTGTTCAAGTATCCGCGACCAAGCTGCAGGAGGCGTCGATGACGCAGGGATCCGTTCGAACCGACATTCTCGACATTGCCCGTGATCAGGTCGTGGACGGTGGCGTCGGGTTGAACGAGGAGCAGGTTCTTGACGTTCTCCGCCTCCCCGAAGAACGCCTCGAGGAACTGCTCGCGGTCGCACACGCGGCGCGGCTCGCATGGTGCGGCCCGGAGGTGGAGGTAGAAGGCATCATCAGCCTCAAGACCGGCGGTTGCCCGGAGGATTGCCACTTCTGTTCTCAGTCGGGGTTGTTCGAATCGCCGGTGCGTGCTGCCAGGTTGGACATCCCCAGCCTCGTAGAAGCGGCCAAGCAAACGGCCAAATCCGGTGCGACCGAATTCTGCATCGTCGCAGCAGTGCGTGGGCCTGACGAGCGCCTGCTGGCACAGGTCGCGGCGGGGATCGAGGCGATCCGCAACGAGGTGGAGATAGACATCGCGTGCTCGCTCGGAATGTTGACCCAGGAGCAGGTCGATCAATTGGTGTCCATGGGGGTTCATCGTTACAACCACAACTTGGAAACCTCACGGTCCTACTTTCCCAACGTGGTCACGACGCACACGTGGGAGGAGCGATGGGACACCCTGCGGATGGTGCGCGACGCCGGGATGGAGGTCTGCTGCGGCGGCATTCTCGGCATGGGTGAGTCGTTGGCGCAGCGTGCCGAGTTCACAGCGGACCTGGCGCGGCTCGAACCCGACGAGGTGCCGCTGAACTTTCTCAACCCGCGACCCGGTACACCGTTCGGAAATCTGGAAGTGATGCCCGCGTCCGACGCCTTGCGTGCGGTCGCCGCATTTCGACTGGCGTTGCCGCGCACCATTCTTCGGTTCGCAGGCGGACGAGAGATCACGCTCGGTGACCTCGGTGCTCAGCAGGGAATTCTGGGCGGGATCAACGCCGTCATCGTCGGCAACTACTTGACCACCCTCGGTCGTCCGGCCGAACAGGATCTCGATCTGCTCGGCAGCCTGAGTATGCCGATCAAGGCACTCAATTCGACCATCTAAGGTGGACTGCGTGATCATGAGCGGCGGCGGATTCGATCCACATACAGGTCGAGAGGTCGGACTTGGCTCGAACCCGTCCGACCACAGCCCAGCGGTTCTGCTGGGGCTCGAACCGCCGCGCTACTGCGCAGACTGCGGGCGCCGCCTGGTGGTCCAGGTTCTGCCGAATGGGTGGCACTCGACCTGTTCGCGTCACGGCGACATCGACTCCTCGTCGCTCGGTCGGCGATGACAGCGACCGAGCAGTATTTGTCCGAGGTCCGGCCGGTCAAAGTTCTCGCGACGGCTGTCGCCGCATCGACGATCGCGGGAGTCCTCGGCGGTCTCGTGTGGGCCGCGCTTGCGCCACCGGAGAAGTTCGTCGTCGTCGATCCCGGTCGCGGTGCGGCGTTGACCGGAGAGAGCATGCACCGGTTCGATGGCCTTGCACTGTTCGTCTGCATCGCATTCGTCGGGGGAGTCGTACTTCCCGTGGCGTTGTGGGCTTGGACCGCGGCAAGAGGGCCGGTTCTGTGCGTCGGTGTTTTCGTCGGCGCAGCGATCGGCTCGGTGGTCATGCTCGGAATCGGAATCTGGGTCGCAGGCGTTGTCCACCCCCGTCCTGTCGATCCACCCGCGGGTTCGGTGGTGACGCTGGCACCCGGATTCGAGTCGGCGCTCGTCCTCCTGGTTCAACCCCTCGTCGCCTCGCTGGTGGTGCTCTTGCTTGCAGCGATGAACCCGCACGACAATCTCCGCTTCACCGCGGAGGACGACCAGAACACCAACGGCGCCGACGAGGAAACAGGAGCCGCGGCGGCTGGAGCGAACTAGCTCGGCGGTCGGAGAGCGGCGAACTCGTCGGTCACGCGGAGGGACGATTCGACGAAGCGGTACAGCGCAGGGGGCCGGCCTCCAGCGCGTCCCGACGGCGATGTCTTGCCGGTTGGTTCGACTACCTTCCGCCGCCCGAGCACGCGTCCGAGATTCGTTGCATCCACCTGGTATCCGAGCGCGGCGGTGTAGATCTCTCGCAACGTCGACATCGCGAATTCGACCGGCGCAAGGGCGAAGCCGATGTTGGTGTACGAGAGCTTCGCGACCAGCCGGTGCCGAGCGTGGCGCACGACGGTCCCGTGATCGAAAGACGTCTCGGGGAGGCGCGCGACCGGATGCCACGCAGTGTCCGAAGGCAACTGCGGCTCAGAGTAGATCGGAACTAGCCCGATAAAATTCGACGCGATTCTCCGGTCACCCGGCACGCGGTTCGGATCGCTGAAGATCGACAATTGCTCCAGATGCGCCACCGTGGTGACGTCCACCTTCTCTGCGAGTTGGCGTCGAGCCGAGGTCGGTAGGTCCTCGTCGTCCTCCAGGATCCCCCCGGGTAGTGACCAGAATCCCTTTTCTGGATCTTGCGCACGTTGCCACAGCAGCACCCCGAGTTCGGGGCTCTGGCCTGGGGCGAAGCTCCTGACTTGAAATACCGCGATGAGTACTTCGTGCACAGTGCTACGATGTGTCATGTTTTCGATTGTAAGTCGAAAACCCCGACGAAGGAAATCTGGACCGGAAATCGAGCCCGCAGGACACGAGCGGGCCACGAGGGACCGGACGATGGATGAAGGAGCAGCGCCATGGCGAGCAATGCAACCCAGCTCGGAACCAGTGGTCCGGCAGTAGCCGATCGGGCCGTCGCCGATATGGCGTGGGCCGGCATCGCGGACATCGTCGACGGACCTGGAGGGTTCAGCGGCGTCGAGGCGACCGAGGAGTGGGCCGCCGAGGTCAAGCGACTCGCACGCGCTCGGGGCGCGACCATTCTCGCTCACAATTATCAGCTCCCTGCGATACAGGACGTCGCCGACCACGTCGGTGACTCGCTTGCGCTCTCACGCTTGGCGGCGGAAGTGCCCGAGGACGAGATCATCTTCTGTGGTGTGCATTTCATGGCAGAGACGGCCAAGATCCTGAGCCCGGCCAAAACCGTCCTGATTCCCGACCAGCGCGCTGGTTGCTCGCTGGCGGACTCGATCACCGCCGAGCAGTTGCGTGAGTGGAAGGCGGACTATCCCCACGCCGTCGTGGTGTCCTACGTCAACACCACGGCCGAGATCAAGGCGTTGACCGACATCTGCTGCACGTCGTCCAACGCAGTCGAGGTCGTCGAGTCGATCGATCCTGCTCGGGAGATTCTGTTCCTTCCCGACCAGTTCCTCGGGGCGCACGTCAAACGCGTCACGGGACGTGAGAATCTGCATATCTGGGCGGGCGAATGCCACGTCCACGCCGGAATCAACGGTGACGAGCTGGCCGCGAAGTCGCGCTCGCACCCCGACGCCGAGCTGTACGTTCACCCCGAATGTGGGTGCGCCACCTCGGCGCTGTACCTCGCCGGCGAAGGATTCGTCACTCCGGACAAGGTCAAGATCCTCTCGACCGGTGGCATGCTCGACGCCGCTCGCACCACCGGAGCCAAGCAAGTTCTGGTCGCGACCGAGATCGGCATGCTGCACCAATTGCGCCGTGCGGCACCGGATGTTGACTTCCAGGCGGTCAACGACCGCGCCTCGTGCGGGTACATGAAGATGATCACGCCTGCTGCTCTGCTCAGGTGCCTCGTGGAGGGCAAGGACGAAGTGCACGTCGACCTCGATACCGCTCATATCGCCAGCAAGTCGGTTCAGCGAATGATCGAGATCGGCAACCCTGGTGGCGGCGAGTGACCATGACCGTCGGACCGGACATTCGCTGGGAATGTTCGGCCGATCTGGTCGTCGTCGGCGGCGGCATCGCCGGGCTGAGCGCGACCATCGCTGCATCCAGACGTGGCTTGAATGTTCTGACGGTGGCCAAGGCGGGCTCGTCGGATACCTCGACGCAGTACGCGCAGGGTGGCATCGCGGTGCCGGGCGACCTGAGCACAGCTGATTCCGTCGATTCCCACGTCAGCGATACGTGTGACGCAGGTGGCGGTCTGTGCGACCCGGACGCGGTGCGGTCCATCGTGTCCAGTGGGCCCGACGCCGTGAGAATGCTCGAATCGCTCGGCGCGGTGTTCGACAGGGGAGCCGATGGACGGGTAGCGCGCACCAGGGAAGGCGGGCACCACGCTCGGCGGATCATTCATGCCGGCGGTGACGCCACAGGCGCCGAAGTTCAACGCGCGTTGGTCGAGGCCACCGGGGTGTCGGGTCAGGCCGTGCTCGTCGGTGCATCCGCAGTGCGCGTGTTGACCGATCGCGGCGGGGTAGTCGGACTGCTTGTGTCCTCGGCAGACGGCTTCGGTGTCGTTCGTACGCCCGCTGTACTCCTTGCCACGGGCGGCGCCGGGCAGCTGTACTCGTGCAGTACCAATCCGCCTGCGGCCACGGCGGACGGAATCGCGCTCGCTCTGGATGCGGGGGCAGAAGTGTCGGACCTCGAATTCGTTCAGTTCCATCCGACCGTTCTGTTCGCGCAGGGATCAACCGGTCGCAGACCGCTGATCAGCGAAGCCGTCCGCGGAGAAGGCGCCCACCTGCTAGACCTGGACGGCGCACGATTCATGACCGGTGTGCACCCGCTCGGAGATCTCGCGCCACGCGATGTCGTCTCGCGTGCGATCGCAGAGCGGCTGCGCGCGACCGGTACCGACCATGTGCTCCTCGACGCCCGCTCGATCCGCAATTTCCACACCAGATTCCCGACGGTTGCCGGGTCGGCTCTGGCCGCCGGTCTCGACCCGCTCGAGGACCTGATACCGGTTGCCCCCGCAGCCCATTACTCGTGCGGCGGGGTGGTGACCGACGTCTGGGGCAGGACCGGCATCCGCGGGCTGTACGCGGCGGGCGAGGTTGCTCGAACGGGACTGCACGGCGCCAATCGACTTGCGTCGAACAGTCTTCTCGAAGGACTCGTCGTGGGTCAGCGTGTCGGGGCAATCGCTGCGGAGCGTCGGGGGAGCCCGACCACCGATGTCGCGGTGGAGCTTCCGTCGATCCGCAGTCTTCCACGCGCAGAACTCCAACAGCTCATGACCGAGCACGCCGGAGTGGTGCGCGATGGCGCCGGGCTCGCCTTCGCAGGCTCCGCGCTCGCGACACTGGCGCGGGATCGGGCAACCGTCAGCGCGGAACCGAACTCGGCGAGAACAATTTTGGAGGACTCTGCTCTGACGCTTGCAGCGACCGCACTCGTCATGGCGGCGGCAAAGCGTCGGGAGAGCCGCGGGTGCCACACTCGAATGGATCACCCGGGCGAGGTGGAGAGCCTGCGCGGCAGCATGCGGATCCGACGTGGTTCCGGCGGTGAGCTCGAAACGGTGTTCGCGCCGATCGGCCAATCACTTTCATCGGCTATGACAGGAGTGAGTTGACAGTGAATGCCGTTACAGCGCAGGGCCTCGACCTCGACGAAGTGCGTTCGCTCGTCGCGACGGCTCTCGCGGAGGACTTGAAGTACGGGCCCGATGTCACCACGAATGCGACTGTTCCAGCCGGCGCGGTCGCGACGGCATCGGTTGTGTCGCGCCAATTCGGCACGATCGCGGGCCTCGACGTCGGACTCGTCGTACTCGACGAGGTACTCGGAGCGGGCAACTACGACATCGTCGATCGCGTGGTCGACGGAGCCCGAGTGGAACCGGGGACATCGGTGTTGACCGTCACCGGACCGATCCGTGGGTTGTTGACGGCTGAGCGGACAATGCTGAACTTGCTGTGCCACCTGTCCGGTATCGCGACCGCAACGGCGGCGTGGGTAGCCGAGGTGTCCGACACCGACACCAAGATCAGGGACAGTCGAAAGACGTTACCCGGGTTGCGCGCGCTGCAGAAATACGCGGTTCGCGCCGGAGGCGGCGTCAATCACCGGATGGGGCTCGGCGACGCGGCGTTGATCAAGGACAATCATGTCGCGGCAGCAGGCTCGGTGGTCGCCGCTCTACGGGCTGTGCGGGCCGCGGCCCCCAGCATCGAATGCGAGGTGGAGGTCGACAGCCTCGAACAACTGGACGAGATCCTGGCCGAGGACGTCGAATTGGTGCTGCTGGACAATTTCCCGCTGTGGCAGACACAAATGGCAGTCCAGCGGCGCGCCAAGCTTGCACCGTCGACACGGCTCGAATCGTCCGGTGGTCTGACCCTCGACGTTGCTCACGACTACGCGAAGACCGGGGTCGACTTTCTAGCGGTGGGTGGTCTCACCCACTCCGTGACCGTCCTCGACCTCGGTCTGGACATGTAGCTACCTCGTTCTTGTAGATTCGTTGACGATGTCCGAAATACAGAGCGTTCGACTCGACAGCTGGATCTGGGCCGTTCGGCTGTTCAAGACCCGCTCCGCAGCCGCAGCCGCGTGCCGAGCGGGGCACGTTCGCGTCAACGGCACTCCGTCGAAGGCAGGTCAGCGGATCGGGTCGGACGACGAGATCAGGTTGAGGGTCGACGGGCTCGAGAAGATCGTCGTCGTCACCCGTGTCGTCGCAAAGCGCGTGGGGGCCCCGGTTGCTGCCGAGTGCATGATCGACCGAAGTCCACCGCCACCTCCGAAGGAAGTCCTCGCATCTGCGCCTCGTCGAGACCGCGGTGCGGGCAGACCGACGAAACGCGAGCGCCGCGATCTCGACAAACTCCGGGGGCTCGGAATCTGAACGACCGATCAGCGTTTCGGTCTCTTGCCGCGGGCGGGTGCGGCTCGCCGTGACTTTGCGGCGGGGGCGCCTTGTCGAGCTTTCGTCGCTGCGGGCTTCTTGACGGTGGGCTTCTTGACGGTGGGTTTCTTTGCGGTGGCTGCCTTCTCCGTTCCGGACCCTCGCGAGCTTCGGACCGAGCGGCCACGGACTATACCGACGAACTCCTCGACGTTCTCGGTCGTCGCGCCGGTGGGCCACGCGATGGCGACGGGGGATCCCGCAACACCGTCGACCGGACGGTAGACGAGATCCTTGCGCGCGTGGAGGCGCGCTATCGACTGCGGAACGATGGCGAGCCCGAGGCCTGCCGCAACGTACTCGATCAACTCGTCGTTCGTCGCGATCGGCGGTACGGGAAGCCGAGTGCCATCGGCCACTTCGGTGGCGATCTCGAACCATTCGGGGACTGTGTCTGCGTCGTTGAGAAGGTGCTCGTCGGCGAGATCCGCGATGGAAATTCGTTCGAACGCTGCGACCGCGTGGTCTTTCGGAACGACGACGACCGGAACCTCCTCGTACAGACCGATCACGCTGAGTCCGTTCGGGTCCACCGGCATGCGGACGAACGCGACGTCGACGATCCCGTCGTCCAAGATCGTCGATTGTGAGTCGATCGTGGACGGAACGAGCTCCAGTGCAACGTCGGGAAATCGCTCGGCCCAAATCCTCGTCCACTTGGTCGGCGTGACGCCTTCGGTGTATCCCACGGTCAACGTTGCCTGCTTCGACGCGAGCAGGGCCGCCTCCTCGGCGCGCAGGCGATCGTCCTCGTCGACGAGTTCGCGTGCGGTGACGAGGAAAACGGCGCCCTCCTGCGTCAGCCGAGTCGGCGAGGCCCCCGGAACGAACAACGAATGTCCGAGTCGATCCTCGAGGTCGATGACTGCAGCGCTCAACTTCGTGCGCGCAATGTTCAAGGACTTGGCGGCCCGTGCGAAGTGCAGTTCCTCCGCCACAGCGATGTACCAGCGGAGGGTCTGTACGTCGAAGTTCACGAGATCAACAGTAGGGGACGCTGCCGATCGCCTCACGACGGTGGCATCGGGTGTCCGGAGGGGACGATAGGGTGTGAAGAGTGAGCCCGGAGAATAAGCAGCAGAACATGAAGCCCCTGACCGCGGCGAACAAGCTCGGTATCTACCTTCCCGCAGCTCCCGACGAGTTCCAGACCGGCTCGGTGAGCAGGGCCGAGCTCGACGCCCTGCGCAGCGACCCACCTGCGTGGTTGGTGGAGCTGCAGACAGACGGGCCCTTCCCCAAGGACGTCATCGCCCGCAAGCTCGGGGTGTCCATTGCGGGCCTGGCGCGAGCAGGTGTTACCGACGCTTTGACGACGGAGCAGATCGAGGCCCTGCTCGCGGACATGCCCGAGTGGCTGACGAAGGAACGCCGCACTCAGGAGGAGGTCCGCGCCGAAGCCGAGCGAATCAAGGCAAAGGACGAGGCACGGCGCGCCGCGACCAACCGGCCGCAGAAGCTTCGATAGATCACCGACTTCGAGAAGTCACCGAAGTCGAGAAGTCACCGAAGTCGAGAAGTCACCGAAGTCGAGAGGTCACCGAAGTCCGACGACACCGTCGACGTAGAACCACTTGCCGTCGTCTCGGACGAACCGGCTGCGCTCGCGAAGCGAACCGTTACCGTCCGGGTGGCGGTAGAACGCGCTGAATTCCACGATGCCTTCCCTGTCCAGCAAACCCCCGGCGCTGCTGTAGTGGAAATCGAGGCGATACCACCGTTGGTCAGGGTCGAGTTCGACCACCTCCGGCGCGGTTGTCCGATGCCAGCTTGCGAGAAGATGGGCCGCGTTGCCTACGCTGAACGCACTGTATCGCGATCGCATGAGGTGTTCGGCGGTCGGTGCGATCACTCGGCCTTCGATGACGGGTTCGCAGCAGACCTCGAAGGGAACGCCTCGCAGGCACGGGCACGCCACGCTCATTCGTCGACGACCTCGACGTCGTACGTTCCGAGTTCGTGCTCGTCGCGATGGCCTTCGTCGCGGATCCAGGTGTTGGCCTCGAGCAGCGTGTCGAAGGTCCCCAGCGCGACGCTTTCGGTCGCGTCTTCCGGTTTCATCAGCACTCGATACTTCCTCATCTGCACGTCCTCATGGTCTCGTGGCTTCGTCAGATCGGCTGGGCGCGGCGAACGGTCGCCAGGAAGGCAGCGGCGAAGAAGAACAGGCCCGCGAACGTCCTGTTCATCACTACCTGTTGCCTGTGAGACCGCATCACCTTCAGCACGCGCGAGGCGAGAGAGGTGTATCCGGTCATCACCAGCATGTCCACGGCCACCATGGTCGCAGCAATGATCAGGTATTGCGGCAGAAGCGCGGTGGACGGATCGACGAACTGGGGAAGTATCGCGAGCATGAAGACGACTGCCTTCGGATTGCTCGCGTTCACCAAGAACCCCCGACCGAGCATCGCCAGGCCCCGATCGGCTACCGGCGGGGTCTGCGCCACCTCTGTCGGCGCTGCGCGCCACTGCCGGATTCCGAGGTACACCAGGTACGCGACGCCGAACCACTTGATCACCGAGAATGCGACCGAGGACTGCGCGAGCACCGCTCCCAGACCGACTGCGACGATACCGATTTGCAGCAGTAGGCCGATCTGCAGACCGAAGATGTTCCAGTATCCGCGCCGGAGACCGTAGCGGAGACCGGTCGACATCGACGCGATGGCACCTGCCCCGGGCGACAAACTGATGACGACGGCCGCACCGACGAAGGCCAACCACACATGCACGTTCACGTCGTTATTGAACAACGAGCGACCGGTTGCGCGCGAATGGTTACCGCCGATGCGGGTATAGGACCTCCTATGACTTCGATCAGATCAATAGACAAGGGCGACCGGATCGTCGCACGACAGACCGAGGTCGAGGCACCTGCGGACGAACTGTTCGCCATGGTCTCGGACCCCCATCGCCATGGCGAGCTGGATGGGTCCGGCACGGTCAAGGACACGGTGAAGGGTCCGAAGCGGCTGGAGAAGGGGTCGAAGTTCTCGGTCGGCATGAAGCAGTACGGAGTTCCGTACCGCATTACCAGCACGGTCACCGAATTCATCGACAGCGACACAACCAAGATCATCGAGTGGCAGCACCCGATGGGACACACGTGGCGATGGGAGCTGGAAGAAAAGGAGCCCGGCCGAACCACCGTGACCGAGATGTTTCAGTACGGCACGGCCAAGGTGCCCAAGATACTCGAGGTGCTGAAGATGCCGCAGCAGAACGCCAGGGGAATCTCGTCGACTTTGGAGAAACTGGCGCGCAGGTATTCGTAAGGGCGCCGTGGGCTCGATTCGGCGCCGGTGGGACGTGCGGTGAAATCCGATTGTCGTCCCCACTATCCTGGTGTTTCGAGAAGTAGACCGCTGTTCGCTCTGCCGAAGGGAAAACTATGCCTGCCCGTATCGAGCTCGCCCGCGTGGATCTGCGTGGTCGAACTCCATCCACCGCCGAACTTCGCGGCGCGCTCCCACGAGGTGGAGTGGATGTCGATGCGGTGCTGCATCAGGTTCGACCGGTTGTCGATGCGGTTCGAGACCGCGGAGTCGCGGCGGCGCAGGAGTTCTCCGAGAAGTTCGACGGAGTACGCCCCGAGCGAGTTCGGGTGCCGGCCGAGGCGCTGGTCCAGGCGCTCGACGAGCTGGATCCCGCGGTTCGCGTCGCGCTCGAGGTGGCTATCGAAAGAACCAGGCTCGTGCACGCTGACCAACGACGCACGGACACCACCACAGAGGTCGTGCCCGGTGGCGTCGTCACCGAGAGATGGGTTCCGGTCGAGCGCGTCGGGTTGTACGTACCGGGCGGAAATGCGGTGTATCCGTCCTCTGTAGTGATGAACGTCGTTCCGGCGCAGACTGCAGGCGTGGGGTCCCTCGTGGTCGCGTCGCCGCCGCAGAAGGCGTTCGGCGGACTTCCTCACCCGACCATTCTCGCCGCTGCAGAGCTGCTGGGGGTCGAGGAAGTGTGGGCGGTCGGCGGCGGCCAGGGTATTGCGTTGCTCACATACGGCGGAACCGACACCGACGGCGCCTTGCTCGAACCGGTCGATCTCATCACCGGTCCGGGGAACATCTACGTGACGGCGGCCAAGCGGCTGTGTCGTTCGCTGATCGGGATCGATTCCGAAGCCGGACCCACCGAGATCGCCATCCTGGCCGACTCGACGGCCGATCCGATCCATGTTGCGGCCGACATGATCAGCCAGGCCGAGCACGACGTCATGGCCGCCAGTGTTCTCGTGACGACTAGCGAGGATCTCGCGAATTCGGTCGAGCTCGCGCTGGAGGCCCAACTCGGCTTCACCAAACACGCGGATCGCGTCCGCGCAGCGTTGTCCGGGCAGCAGTCCGGCGTCGTACTCGTCGACGACGTCGATCAGGGGCTCGCGGTGGTCAACGCCTACGCAGCGGAGCACCTCGAGATCCAGACCGCCGACGCGTCCGCTGTAGCAGCTCGAGTCCGAAGTGCGGGAGCGGTATTCGTTGGCGCCTGGTCGCCTGTGAGCCTGGGCGATTACTGCGCCGGCTCGAACCATGTTCTGCCCACGGCGGGGTGTGCACGCCACTCGTCGGGTCTCAGTGTGCAGACGTTCCTCCGTGGGATCCACGTAGTCGACTACTCGGAGGCGGCGCTGAAAGACGTCGCCGGTCACGTGATCGCGCTGGCCAACGCCGAGGATCTTCCGGCGCACGGTGAAGCCGTTCGCCTTCGATTCGAAGGATTGAGTTCGTGAGCAAGGTTGTCGGGCAAGAGGTTTCCTTGGATTCTCTCCCGCTCCGGGACAGCTTGCGCGGAAAGTCCGCGTACGGCGCACCTCAGCTGACCGTCCCGGTGCAGCTCAACACCAACGAGAATCCGCACCCGCCGACGCAGGCTCTCATCGACGATGTCGCCGAGTCCGTCCGACGTGCGGCCGTACAGCTCCATCGGTATCCAGATCGCGACGCAGTCGAACTGCGAACTGCTCTGGCGCAGTACCTCACCGGCCAGACGGGATTCGCGGTCGACGTCAGCAACGTGTGGGCGGCCAACGGCTCCAACGAGATTCTGCAACAGCTGTTGCAGGCGTTCGGAGGTCCGGGACGAACATCGCTCGGCTTCGTCCCTTCCTATTCGATGCACCCGATCATTTCCTCGGGAACACAGACGGAATGGATCGACGCGCAGCGACGCGAGGATTTTTCGCTCGACATCGAGTACGCGGTCGAGTCGATCTCGCGTAGTGCACCCGACGTCGTATTCGTGACGAGTCCCAACAACCCGACCGGACACAGCATCGCGACCGAGGACCTGCGACGGATCCTGGACGTGGCGCCGGGCATCGTCGTACTCGACGAGGCCTACGCCGAGTTCTCTGCGCTCCCGAGTGCGATCGGCCTGATCGGGGAGTACCCGACCAAATTGGTGGTCAGCCGCACGATGAGCAAGGCGTTCGCGTTTGCAGGTGGTCGCCTCGGATATCTCGTGGCCGCGCCGGCGGTCGTCGACGCAATGTTCCTGGTGCGCTTGCCTTATCACCTCTCCGTCGTCACACAGGCAGCCGCGCTGGCGGCGCTTCGGCACGCGCCGGAGACGCTGGCAAGCGTCGCACAGCTCGCGGCCGAACGCGATCGCGTCAGTGCAGCACTGATCGAACTCGGATTCGACGTCATCCCCAGCGACGCCAATTTCGTTCTGTTCGGCAGATTTTCGAACGCAGCCGCGGCGTGGAAACGGTACCTCGACCACGGGGTGTTGATCCGAGACGTCGGCATCGACGGGTACCTGCGGACCACCATCGGCCTGACCGCCGAGAACGACAGATTTCTCGAAGTCAGTGCAGTGCTCGTGAACGACGAACTCGCAATTACGGAAGAACAGGCACAACGATGACGACCAACGCACCTCGTATCGCCCGCATCGAGCGCGCAACCAAGGAATCCGACATCACCGTCGAGCTCAACCTCGACGGCACCGGCGTCGTGGACATCTCGACGGGTGTGCCGTTCTACGACCATATGCTCACTGCTCTCGGCACGCATGCTCGTTTCGACCTGACGGTTCATGCGAAGGGCGACATCGAGATCGACGCGCACCACACGGTCGAGGACACCGCGATCGTGCTCGGGCAGGCACTCGGACAGGCCCTCGGAGACAAGTCGGGTATCACCAGGTTCGGTGATGCGTTCATTCCGATGGACGAGACCCAAGTACACGCGTCGGTCGACGTCTCGGGCCGTCCGTACTGCGTGCACACAGGAGAGCCGGACTACATGGTGCATTCCATCATCGGCGGCTATCCGGGCGTGCCCTACGCGACGGTCATCAATCGCCACGTCTTCGAGTCGCTGGCGATGAACGCACGTATCGCGCTGCATGTTCGGGTGTTGTACGGACGCGATCAACACCACATCACCGAAGCGGAGTTCAAAGCGGTCGCGCGGGCTCTTCGGCAGGCTGTCGAGTACGACCCCCGCGTCAGCGGTATTCCGTCCACCAAGGGCAGTCTGTGACTTCTCCTTGACGTCGTCGAGGTCGCTGCTGTCGATCAGAGGATTGCCCGCCGCGATGGCAATGGGTGCTGCGGCCTTCGGTGGATGGGGTCTGCTTCTGCCTGTCGTTCCTCTGGCGGTGTCGAGGGCGGGCAGCTCCGACGCTGTTGCCGGTGCCAGCACGGCGATCTTCATGGCGACCACAGTTCTGACGCAGCTGTTCGTGCCGTCGTTACTCGTCCGATTCGGGCATCGTGCGGTACTGGCCGCCGGATGTCTTTTCCTCGGACTACCCGCGGCGCTGTTCGCATTGTCGGTCGCCGCCGGGCCGGTGCTGTCGGTATCAGCTGTGCGAGGTGTCGGCTTCGGGATGCTCACCGTGGCGGGCGCTGCCCTGGTCGCCGAACTGGCGCCGCCGGAGCAACTCGGTCGCGCGACCGGTGCTCAGGGCATCGCGGTCGCGTTGTCGCAGATGATCACGCTCCCAGCGGGGCTGGTGTTGTTCGCGTTGTCGCCTGCGCTCGTGTTCGTCGTCGGCGGCGTGATCCCGTTGATCGGCTTGATCGCGATAGCTTTCCTGCCGGCCATTCATCCGGTGGCACCTCCACGGCGGAAATCGGCCGACAGTCGTTCGGCGGCACGCGCATTCATCATTCCTTGTCTTGCAATCGCGGCGGCGTCCGCGTCGTTCGGCGGATTGTCGAGTCTTCTGCCGATCGCTGAACCCGGCCGCGAATCCCTGATCGGATTCGCGCTTGCGATCGTCAGCGGGTCGATGCTGATAGGACGCTACGGTGCCGGTGCCATTGCCGACAGGGTGGGAATCGGCCGCGCTCTGGCACCAGCGCTACTCATGGTGTTCGGTGGTGTTTCGCTGTTCGCATTCGCGGTCGCAGGTTCCAATCCGGCTCTGTTGTTCCTCGCTGCGGCCGCATTGTTCGGCGTCGGCTACGGCGCTACACAGAACGACAGCCTCGTCATGACATTCCGAGTCGCCGGTCCAGCGAGGTACAGCCAGGCGAGCGCCGCATGGAACATCGGCTTCGACGCCGGCACCGGGACCGGCGCCATGGCCCTCGGGGTAATCGTCGGAACAGTCGGTTACGCCTCGGGATTCGCGATGGCCGCCGCCGTTGCTCTGGTGATGGCCATGGTGGTCGCAATCGATCGCGTCCGCTCGGCCGGATAGACTGTCGCCCATGAAGTCTGTGGCACTGCTCGATTACGGCTCGGGCAATCTGCACTCCGCGAAACGTGCCCTCGATCGCGTGGGAGCCGACGTCACCGTTACCGCCGACCCCAAGATCGCACTTGCAGCCGACGGCCTGGTGGTTCCAGGCGTCGGTGCGTTCGCCGCATGCATGGAGGGTCTGCTCGCGGTCAAAGGCGAGCGCATCATCGGCCAACGGTTGGCAGGCGGTCGTCCTGTTCTCGGCATCTGCGTCGGAATGCAGATCATGTTCGATCGTGGTGTCGAGTTCGGCGTCGAAGCCGACGGGTGCGGCGAGTGGCCGGGAACGGTCGAGCGTTTGCAGGCCGACGTACTTCCGCACATGGGGTGGAACACCGTGCGCGCAGCGCCTTCGAGCGTGCTCTTCGATGGAATCGACGCCGATACACGGTTCTACTTCGTGCATTCCTACGCCACCCAGAAGTGGGAGATGGACGTCGGCGATACCATCGCACCTCCGCTGTTGACCTGGGCTGATCACGGTGGGGACTTTCTGGCGGCGGTGGAGAACGGTCCGTTGTCCGCAACGCAGTTCCACCCCGAGAAGTCCGGTGACGCCGGCGCGGCACTGCTCGAGAACTGGATCGACTCGTTGTGAACCCCTCGCGGTGACGGATCGAGAATTCTCGTTCGCGCGGCTTGCCGTCGTCTCTCTCGGCAGCGCGACGGTGGTCCTGGTGGTGACGACGGTGATCGTGGCCGTGGTTCGTCCCGGCGCAGGTGTCGGTTTGGGCATCGTTGCCGTGGGAATCGCTGGGGCGATCACCGTGATGGGAGTCGTGTCAACGCGAATGACACGACGTGGTCTCGGTGACGAACGCAACGACGGTGGCGCCGGACCCTGAGCGCCGCCGGCCAGCTCGGTGGCAGTAGCATAAGCGCACGTGAGCCTGGTCTTATTGCCTGCTGTCGATGTCGCAGGTGGCGAAGCTGTCCGTCTCGTTCAAGGAGAGGCGGGGAGTGAAACGAAATACGGATCTCCGCGCGATGCAGCCCTCGCGTGGCAGAACGACGGTGCCGAGTGGGTACACCTGGTAGATCTCGATGCTGCGTTCGGACGCGGGTCCAATCGTGAACTCCTTGCGGATGTCGTCGGTGAATTGGACGTGAAAGTCGAATTGTCCGGCGGGATCCGTGACGACGAGTCGTTGCGTGCCGCGCTCGCAACCGGATGTGCACGAGTGAATCTCGGCACCGCTGCTCTCGAAGACCCCGAATGGTGCTCACGCGCCATCGGCGAATTCGGGGACCGCGTGGCCGTGGGGCTCGATGTGCTGATCGTCGAGGGCCAGAACCGTCTTCGCGGACGTGGATGGGTGAGCGACGGTGGCGAACTGTGGGACGTGCTCGAACGGCTAGAACGCGACGGCTGCTCGCGCTACGTCGTCACCGACGTCACCAAGGACGGAACCCTGACCGGACCGAATCTGGACCTCTTGCGGCAGATGTGCGAGAAGACCGACAAGCCGGTGATTGCTTCGGGCGGCGTGTCCACCATCGACGACCTCCGCGCGATTGCTGGACTTGTCGACGCCGGCGTCGAGGGCTCGATCGTCGGCAAGGCTCTGTATGCGGGGCGATTCACGCTGCCGGACGCGCTCGCAGCAGTGTCGAAATAGCGACCGAATGAGTCTGCCGGAGGATCCGCAGCGGCTGCTCCAAATTGCCAGCCGCCTGCTCGACGGTGTTCACGATAGGTTCGTCGCGGGCGTAGGTGCACCGAGTGCAGTGCAGAAGGGTCCCGACGATTTCGCCACGGCCGTGGATCTCGAACTCGAGAAGCGCCTGAGCAGCGAGCTGCTCGCGCAGACCGGCATCCCTGTGCACGGTGAAGAATTCGGTGGACCCGAACTGGATTCGGGTCCGGTATGGGTCCTCGATCCCATCGACGGGACGTTCAACTACTCTGCCGGACTGCCCTCGGCGGGAACACTGTTGGCTCTTCTCGACGACGGTGTCCCGGTGCTGGGGTTGACGTGGCTGCCGCTTGTCGGGCAGCGGTTCTCGGCCGTAGTCGGTGGACCGGTTCATCTCGGTGGGCAACCGCTGCCGAGATTGACCGACCGCGCGCTCTCGGACTCGATGATCGGTTTCGGTGCCTTCAACATCGCGAGCCGAGGACGAACGCCAGGGCTGTACAGGGTGCGGATCCTCGAAGAGTTGTCGAGAGTGTCCTCACGCCTGCGAATGCACGGTGCCACCGGCGTCGACCTGGCTTACACGGCCAGTGGTGTTCTCGGTGGTTGTGTCGTGTTCGGACACCAGGCTTGGGACAACGCCGCGGGTGCGCTTCTGGTTCAGGCCGCCGGCGGGGTCGTGACCGACCTGACGGGTGAGCCGTGGACCATCGCGTCGCGGTCGGTGCTCGCAGCGTCGCCAGGTGTGCACGAGGAATTGCTGAACGTGATCACCGAGCTCGGCGATCCCGCCGATTTCCTGGAAGGACGAGTCCGATGACTGTCGCCGTACGTGTCATCCCATGCCTCGACGTCGATGCCGGCCGGGTCGTGAAGGGCGTCAACTTCGAAAATCTGCGCGATGCCGGTGATCCGGTCGCGCTGGCCGCGGCGTACGACGCACAGGGCGCCGACGAATTGACGTTCCTCGATGTAACGGCGTCGACCTCCGATCGAGGCACGATGCTCGACGTCGTGAGCCGAACTGCCGAGCAGGTGTTTATTCCGTTGACCGTCGGTGGGGGAGTGCGGACGGTGGAAGATGTCGATCGGTTGTTACGCGCGGGCGCGGACAAGGTCAGCGTCAACACGGCAGCAATTGCGCGGCCCGAACTGCTCCGCGAACTCAGTGAACGGTTCGGATCGCAGTGCATCGTTCTGTCGGTGGACGCGCGAACCGTGCCCGACGGCCAACAGGACACGGTGTCGGGGTGGGAGGTCACCACACACGGTGGCAAGCGCGGGACCGGAATCGACGCGGTCGAGTGGGCACGGCGGGGCGCCGAACTCGGCGTCGGCGAGATCCTGCTGAATTCGATGGATGCCGACGGTACGAAGGCAGGTTTCGACCTGCCGATGATCGCGGCGGTCCGGGCCGCCGTCCACGTTCCGGTCATTGCGAGTGGCGGCGCAGGCGTCGTCGAGCACTTTCCGCCTGCAGTTACCGCCGGCGCCGATGCCGTACTGGCAGCGAGCGTCTTCCACTTCGGTGATCTCACCATCGCTCAGGTCAAAGACGCGATGCGCGCCGACGGCATCGTCGTCCGCTGAACTGGCCCCGCCCGAACACGAGAGGTAAAACGGACGTCATGAGTCTGGATCCAGGCATCGCAGCCCGTCTCAAACGTAACGAGGCGGGTCTTGTCAGCGCCGTCGCCCAGGAGCGGTCGTCCGGGGATGTGTTGATGGTGGCATGGATGGACGACGAGGCGTTGGCCCGGACACTGGAGACCAGGAAGGGCACCTACTACTCGCGTTCACGCCAGGAATACTGGGTCAAGGGTGAGACCTCGGGACACACGCAGTACGTCCACGAGGTTCGGCTGGACTGCGACGGCGACACCGTGCTGCTCGTCGTCGACCAGGAGGGCGGGGCCTGCCACACCGGTGATCACACGTGCTTCGACGCCGATGTCCTGTTGAGCTGAACGCTTCAGGCTTTGCCTGTGCCCTCGGCAATTCCCCTCAGGCTTTGCCTGTGCCCTCGGCAATGCCCTTGTCCAGTTGGGTCAGCATCACCGAGCTCAATGCTGCGAGCCGAGCCACCTCGGTCTCGTCCAGTCCTTCGAAGAGCAGAGCTTGGACGGTCTCGACGTGTCCTGGAGCAGCTTCGACGACCTTCTCCATTCCGGTGTCGGTGAGGACGGCGTACGAGCCGCGGCTGCCCTCGATGCTCTCGCGGCGGACCCATCCGATCTTTTCCAGCTTGGTCACCACGTGCGAGAGCCGGGAGAGCGACGCGTTGGCGAATTTCGCCAGGTCTCGGAGCTGAAGGCGGCGGTCGGGGGCTTCGGAAAGTCCGGACAGCACGAAGTAGTCGAAGTGCGTCAGCGATGAGTCACGCTGAAGCTGCGTGTCGAGGGCAGCAGGTAGCCGAGTGAGAATGGCGACGAGAGATCGCCATGCCGCCTGCTCGTTGTCCGTGAGCCAGTGGGTTACGGGTTGTTCTGCCGACTCGTCCATTGCGGGGGAGCCTTCCTTTCGAGCACACACACTGTTGGTTGTAGTCACCACATGCTTGTGCCGTCCAGTGTTTCATTTCGAGTCACCTTCGCGCGCATCCCCCGCGCAGATTCACGTTGTCGAACGACCGCGCAAGAATTTCAGCGCATGATCGGCATGCGCCTCGAACCTGAACTCACTGTTGAAGACTTCGAGGACAGTGCGGTCGGAGTCGATGACGAATGTCGACCGCTTGACTGGCGACAGTTTGCCGAGCAGTCCGCGTTTGACGCCGAACTGTGCAGCGACGGCGGCATCGGTGTCCGACAGAAGTGGATAGTCGAAGGACTTCACGTCCGCGAACTCGGCCTGCTTTGTGACGTCGTCGGTGCTGATTCCGGCGCGGGACGCGCCGACCTCGGCGAATTCCGACGCAAGATCGCGGAAGTGGCACGCCTCGACGGTGCAGCCCGGAGTGAGGGCACCTGGGTAGAAGAAGAGCACGAGCGGGCCGTTCTGCAGCAAGCTGTCGAGCGAGCGGGGGGTGCCGGTCTGATCGGGCAAGGTGAAGTTGTCGACGCGATCGCCTGGTTTCATTCCTCGGAGGCTACCGGTCGGTAAGTATCAAGACCACCGCGCGCAGTGCCACACGTGAGGCACCTGGGATGATGAGCCCATGCATGGCGAGACAACCACCCTGCCCGGAGCAACGTCGAGCGGCGACTCGGAATTCACCACCAGCCGCGAAGTATTCAGAGCACTTGCCGCGGAGCACCGCGTCGTCCCTGTCGTTCGCAAGGTGCTTGCGGATTCCGAGACACCGTTGTCCGCGTACCGGAAGCTCGGTGGCGATCGTCCCGGGACGTTCCTGCTGGAGTCGGCCGAGAACGGACGGTCCTGGTCCAGATGGTCGTTCATCGGAGCCGGCACGCCGGCCGCACTGACGACTCACGACGGTGAGGCGATCTGGCGGGGCAACGTGCCGGCAGGAGTGCCGACCGGTGGCAATCCACTCGACGTGTTGGGCCGCACTCTGGAGCTGCTGCGCTCCGAGCGGCTGCCGGACCTGCCCCCTCTTACCGGGGGAATGGTCGGCTACATGGGTTACGACGCTGTTCGCCGCATCGAGACGTTGCCGGAGCACGCCCAGGACGACCTCCAGGTCCCCGAGATGGTGATGTTGTTGGCCACCGATCTCGCCGCCGTCGACCACCACGAAGGCGCCATCACGCTCATCGCCAATGCCGTCAACTGGGACGGCACGGACGACCGTGTCGACGAGGCGTACGACGACGCAGTACGCAGGCTCGACCGGATGTGCTCCGATCTGGCGGCACCTGCTGCTTCGACTGTCTCCACGATGACCAAACCGACCCCGAAGTATCGCCGTCAGCGCACCTCCGAAGGATTCGGCGCGGACGTCGATCGACTCGTCGAAGAGATCGAGGCGGGCGAGGCGTTTCAGGTTGTTCTGTCGCAGCGTTTCGAGATGGACACCGACGCGTCTCCGTTGGACGTCTACCGAATGCTCCGTGCATCGAACCCGAGTCCGTACATGTACCTGCTGCATGTTCCGGGCCCCGACGGGGAAACTGCGTTCTCCATCGTGGGGTCGAGCCCAGAAGCCCTGGTGACGGTCGTCGACGGTGTCGCGAAAACCCATCCGATCGCTGGTACGCGATGGAGAGGTACCTCGGAAGAAGAGGACGTTCTGCTCGAGAAGGACCTTCTCGCGGACGAAAAAGAGAATGCCGAGCATCTGATGCTGGTCGATCTCGGCCGAAACGATCTCGGGCGGGTCTGTACACCGGGGACGGTCAGGGTCAGCGACTACCGGCACATCGAGCGGTACAGCCATGTGATGCACCTGGTGTCGACCGTCACAGGAACGCTGGCGGAGGGCAAACACGCGCTGGACGCGGTCAAGGCATGCTTTCCCGCGGGCACGCTGTCGGGCGCTCCGAAGGTTCGAGCGATGGAACTGATCGACGAACTGGAGCCGACTAGGCGCGGTGTGTACGGCGGAATCGTCGGGTATCTCGATTTTTCCGGCGACGCCGACACTGCCATTGCCATCAGGACGGCGTTGATGAAGGACGGCACTGCCTACGTTCAAGCCGGTGCGGGCGTGGTTGCCGATTCGGTGGCCGAATACGAGGACACAGAAGCCAGGAACAAGGCGATGGCCGTTCTCGGAGCAGTGGCCGCCGCCGAATCTCTGCGCACGGTCGGCGACCGGTGACCACCGACGCGCCGCCCGCTCGCCGATCGCGAAGTAGCGCAGTCGGTGTGGCTTTGCTACTCGGAGGCGCGGTGTGTCTGTGGGGAAGTAGCCGAATGACATGGGTCGGAGTCACGTCTTCCGACGGCCTCGGCGAGGAGCGCTCGGTCGATCTCGTGGGGAGTTCGTGGGCGGCTGCATCGACGCCGCTCGCGCTGGCATTGGTGGCCGCCGTGGCGGCGTCCTTCGCAGTGCGGGGATGGGCGTCTCGTGTGCTCGCCGTGCTCGTCGGACTCGTGGCGGTAGGAGCCGGTGTTCCTGCGGTACAGGCGTTGTGGGGCGAGGTGTCGTACGTGAAGGCGGCCGAACTCGCGGAGTTGCCGGGCAGGGCCGAAGTCGTGGCGACGCAGACCTATGTCCTGCCTGCAATCCTCGCCCTGATCGGCTCGGTGTGCGCACTGGCCGCCGCCGTGGTGCTGGTGCGGAAACCAACCGCGCGGAAGGTACTGTCTTCCAAATACGACGCACCAGCTACGCGTCGCGACGAAGTCGTCCGACGTACCAGGACCGCGTCGGAGCGTGCCGAGGAAAACGGTGAGGGGGACGACTTGACCGAGCGAATGCTGTGGGACGCACTCGATGCGGGAGAGGACCCCACCGACCCGTCGGGCACCCGAAAATCAGAAGACTGAAACCGCCCACTACGCTAGGGCAAGACCTGAAATGAGTTTTCTCACATCAGGTCACCGATGGGAAAGGACTCGGGTCACCATGACAGTTCTCGATTCGATTCTGGACGGTGTGCGAGCCGACGTCGCTGCGCGCGAAGCGCTGATCGACTTCGCGACGGTGAAGGCCGCCGCCGCGAAAGCGTCCGCACCGCTCAATGCAACCGCAGCACTCCACGAGGACGGCATCGGCGTCATCGCCGAGGTCAAGCGAGCGAGTCCGTCCAAGGGTGCACTTGCCGAGATCGGTGATCCGGCCACTTTGGCCCAGGCGTACGAGCAGGGCGGTGCTCGAATCATCAGCGTTCTCACCGAGGAGCGACGCTTCAACGGATCGCTCGCCGATCTCGATGCCGTCCGCAAGGCCGTGAGCATCCCGGTTCTGCGCAAGGACTTCATCGTCGGGCCGTACCAGATTCACGAAGCGCGAGCACATGGCGCGGACGTCATTCTGCTGATCGTCGCAGCCCTCGAGCAGCACGCGCTTGCGTCGCTGCTCGACCGGACCGAATCGTTGGGGATGACGGCGTTGGTGGAGGTGCATACCGAAGCCGAGGCCGATCGCGCCCTCGAAGCCGGTGCGAGCGTGATCGGAATCAACGCCCGCAACCTCAAGACTCTGGAAATCGACCGAGACAGCTTCGGCCGTATCGCTCCGGGTCTGCCCAGCGAAGTGATTCGCGTAGCCGAATCCGGTGTACGTGGAACCGCTGACCTACTGGCCTACGCCGGAGCAGGCGCTGACGCCGTTCTGGTCGGTGAGGGCCTGGTCACCAGTGGTGACCCCCGAACTGCAGTATCCGATCTGGTCACAGCAGGAACGCACCCGTCCTGCCCCAAACCTGCACGCTGAACCAGCCAGCTCCACCGCTCGGCGTAGAGACGGCCCCGATGGACCTCGTCGAGGGCTGCTGGGGCAGACTGGTCGGGTGAGCAGCGAGCTATCGAGTCCCCGTTTCAAGGGCGGCGATCTACCTCAGTCCAGCTTCGGACTGACCGATCGCAGTCAACACGATCCCGATGTCGGCGGCCATTTCGGTGTGTACGGCGGCCGGTTCGTGCCCGAGGCGCTGATGGGCGTGATCGAAGAAGTCACCGCCGAGTACGACAAGGTGCGCGGGGACAACGAATTCCTCTCCGAACTCGATCGCCTCCAGCGCGACTACACCGGCCGACCTTCCCCGGTGTTCGAAGCTACGCGACTGTCGGAGTACGCGGGTGGTGCGCGAATCCTGCTCAAGCGAGAAGACCTCAACCACACCGGTTCTCACAAGATCAACAATGTCCTCGGGCAGGTCCTGTTGGCCAAGCGAATGGGTAAGACGCGAATTATCGCCGAGACCGGTGCGGGTCAGCATGGAGTCGCGACCGCAACGGCCTGCGCGCTGCTGGGTCTCGAGTGTGTCGTCTACATGGGCGAGGTGGACACCGAACGCCAGGCGCTGAACGTTGCTCGTATGCGTTTGCTCGGGTCTTCCGTCGTCGCAGTGAAATCCGGTTCGCGCACGCTCAAGGATGCGATCAACGAAGCTCTCCGCGATTGGGTCGCACACGCCGACAACACTTACTACTGTTTCGGTACCGTCGCAGGCCCGCATCCCTTCCCAGCCATGGTGCGCGATTTCCAGCGGATCATCGGACTCGAAGCGCGCCAACAGGTTCAAGCATCGACCGGTCGTCTCCCCGATGCGATCGCAGCGTGTGTCGGCGGCGGATCGAACGCCATCGGCATCTTCCACGCGTTCATCGACGATCCGTCGGTGCGATTGATCGGGTTCGAAGCCGCAGGCGACGGCGTCGACACAGGTCGGCATGCAGCGACCATCAGCGGCGGTTCGCCGGGAACGCTGCACGGAACCTACTCGTACTTGCTGCAGGACGAGGACGGCCAAACGGTCGAATCTCATTCGATATCAGCCGGTTTGGACTATCCGGGCGTCGGACCGGAACATTCCTACCTCAACGACATCGGTCGCGCCGAGTACCGGGGAATCACCGACACCGAGGCGATGGACGCGTTCCGCCTGCTGAGCCGGACCGAGGGCATCATCCCGGCCATCGAGTCGGCACACGCCATCGCGGGTGCGTTGAAGCTGGGGCAAGAGCTGGGCGCCGGCGCCATCATCCTCGTCAACCTCTCGGGTCGCGGCGACAAGGATGTGGACACTGCAGCCGAGTGGTTCGGACTCGTGGACGGGGACGGTGAGGCGCACGTCGACGCCGTCGAAGGCGATCCGGACAAGGACGACAGCGAGCAGACCGAGACCGAGAGGGTGGAACAGGCATGACCGAGCGACGTTCCAGGCTCGCCGCGACGTTCGAGGCCTGCCGGGCCGAGAACCGTGCGGCACTCGTCGGGTACCTACCTGCCGGATTCCCCACGGTCTCGAAATCGGTCGAGGTGTTCGAGACCATGGTGTCGAACGGGTGCGACATAGTCGAGGTCGGAATTCCCTATTCCGATCCGGTGATGGACGGACCGACCATCCAGGCTGCGGCCGATACCGCCCTTCGCGCAGGCGCGCGGGTGAAGGACGTCTTCACCGTCGTCGAGAAGGTGTCCGCCGCAGGCGGCAAGGCAGTGGTCATGACCTACTGGAACCTTGTCATGCGCTATGGAGTCGACGCGTTCGCACGCGACCTCGCGGGTGCAGGCGGTCTCGGCATCATCACCCCCGACCTCATTCCAGACGAAGCGGGAGAGTGGATCACGGCGTCGGACGAGCACGACCTCGACCGAATTTTTCTCGTGGCACCGTCCTCGACGGAAGAACGCATCGCCAGTACCGTCGCCGCGAGTCGCGGATTCGTCTATGCCGCATCGACAATGGGCGTCACCGGTGCGCGGGACGCTGTCTCTTCCGCTGCCCCCGAGTTGACCGCTCGCATTCGTCGGCACTCCGACATTCCGGTGGGAGTCGGCCTCGGCGTTCGGTCGGGTGCCCAGGCTGCCGAGATTGCTCGGTACGCCGACGCGGTCATCGTGGGTTCGGCGCTGGTCAGTGCAGTCGACACAGGTCTGGACGCTGTTGCGAAGCTGACGCAAGAGCTCGCCGACGGCGTCCGATCCGCTAACGTGGCGTCGTGATCCCCGGAGTCTCGTCGTCGTCCGCTGTTCTCGCATACATTCCAAGCCCTCCTCAGGGCGTCTGGTACGTCGGTCCTATCGCTCTTCGCGCGTATGCGCTGTTCATCATCGTCGGCATTGTCGTGGCCATCGTGTGGGGCGACCGGCGATGGGTTTCGCGCGGTGGTACCAAAGGTACGGTCCTCGACGTCGCGGTCTGGGCAGTTCCGTTCGGCTTGCTCGGTGGACGTCTGTATCACGTGGCAACCGACTGGAGCACCTACTTCGGACCGGGCGGTGACCCGATCCGCGCTCTGAAGGTGTGGGAGGGCGGCCTCGGTATCTGGGGTGCTGTGCTGCTGGGCGGTGTCGGGGCCTGGATAGCATGCCGACGACGCGGAATTCCGTTGCCCGCGTTCGGAGATGCCGTCGGCCCGCCCATTCTGCTGGCTCAGGCTATCGGCCGAATCGGCAACTACTTCAATCAAGAGTTGTACGGCCGGGACACAACCGTTGCGTGGGGCCTCGAAATCTACGAGCGGGTTAACGACGCCGGACGCATCGATCCGCTTGCCGGCGTGTCGTCCGGAGTCCTGGAGAAGGTCGTTCATCCGACTTTCCTGTACGAACTTCTGTGGAGTCTCGCTGTCGTCGTCTTGCTTGTGATCGTCGATCGCAAGTTCACAATCGGCCACGGCCGATTGTTCGCGCTCTACGTCGCTGGATACTGCGCGGGCAGATTCTGGGTCGAGCTGCTTCGCGACGACTACGCCACGCACATCGCAGGCATCCGCGTCAACAGCTTTACATCCGCCATCGTGTTCGTGCTCGCTGTTCTCTACTTCGTGCTGGCGACGAAGGGCCGCGAGGATCCGGCTTCGCTCGTGTCGACGGACGCACACGGTGCCCCAGGCGAAGCAGGTGAGGCCGGGATCTCCGGCGAGCATTCGACCTCGGTCGCGGACACCGACTCTGCGGTCGAGAAGGACGCTGCAGTCGAGAAGGACGCCGTAGCCGAGAAGGACGCTGTAGCCGAGAAGGACACGGCGTCGGAAGCAGGCAAGAAGGACTCCGCCGGTGGTTGATTTCGAGAAGAAGCCTGAGGACGGCGAGAACACGGGCCGGGCGAACGACTACAACCCCACCGAGAGCTACCCGATACCGGGCAATCCGATCGAGGTTCAGCCGACGCAGGCCTACCCGACGGCGTTCGGCGCAAACCCCGAGTATCCTCCACCCCCGCCGTATCCCGAGGCAACGCAGCCCGAGATGGGCAATCCGCCACAGTGGCAGAATCCCGGCGGCGAGCATCCAGGGGCGTACTACCCAGCTCCTGCTCAGTATCCACCTCCTGCTCAGTATCCGCCCGCTGCGCAGTTTCCCCCTGATGCGCAGTTTCCCCCTGCCGAGCAGTATCCAGCCGCTGGGCAGTATCCAGCCGTGCCCCACTTCCCGACTGCTGCGAACTACGGAAATCAGCCGACTTATCTGCCACCGCAGCCGTACTACTCCTATCCGGTCGGCTATCAGGGTGTCGGGCCCGATGCACCGTTCGGTCGCGATCCGATCACGGGTGAGCCGTTGTCGGACAAGTCCAAGGTTGCCGCTGGGCTCCTCCAGATTTTACTGGGCGGATTCGGTGCTGGACGGTTCTACATCGGCAGCAACGGCGTTGCAGTCGCGCAGTTGCTGCTGCTGATCTTCGGATGGTTGACGGTTGTTCTCGGCATCGGGGTGTTGGTGCTGCTCGGGCTCGGTGTCTGGGTGCTCGTCGATGGCATTGTGATGCTCGTCGGCAACGCCAAGGACGGCAACGGGCGCAGACTTCGGAATTGAGCGGTCCGCGGTGGCACACTGTTCGAGTCTCCTGACTTTCCAATCGACCCACTAGCCAAGGAGCGCGCGGTGAGCGAGCCCGACAAGAGTTCCGAGTCCGACAGCAGTTCCGAGTCCGAGCGCTCACAGATGCCGCCGGAGTTCGGTTCCGCATTCGACTACGACGCGACTGCCGAAGCGTCGCTGTCCGAGCCGCCTGCGACGTCCGAGACGGGGCCGGTGACCGGTGCGGTCGGTTCGGGATCGGGCTCGGGTCCCGGATGGGATGTCCACTCCGGGGTCGGCAACGGTCCTGGATGGGGCGAAGCGCCGAGCTATCCGCCACCGAGTGCGCCGGAGAATCCGTCGACACCTCAGTCGCCGATCAGTTTCGAGAAGCAGTCCCCTGGCGATCCGTACGGGCAGCCGTCTCCGGAGCCCTACCCGCCTGCGGGTGGGTACGGCGCAGGGCCGGTGTACGGACCGCCGGACCCGAACTACTCGCAACCGGGGCAGTACGACCAGCAGACTCAGGGCTACCCACCGCCACCACCCGAGTCCTGGCCGCAGGGCTACCCCGGCCAACCCCAGGGCTTTCCCGGTCAGCCTCAGGGCCCTGGGTTCGCGGGTTACGGCCAGCAAGGTTATGGGCCACCGCAGGGATATCCCGTTGGGGGATACCCGGGCTCGCCGTACGGGGTCGACCCGACTGCGCCGTACGGGCGCCATCCCGTCACCGGTGAACCCTTGTCCGACAAATCGAAGCTGACCGGCGGTCTGCTCGGCATTCTGCTCGGTCCTTTCGGGGCAGGCCGGTTCTATCTGAATCAACCCGGAATCGCTGTCGCGCAGATCGCGGTGACGTGGTTGACGTGTGGAATCGGCGGAATCTGGCCGCTCATCGACGGGATCATGATGCTCACCGGCAGCGTTCGAGACGAGCACGGTCGCCCGCTTCGCGACTGACATCGACACTCGAAGTCGACAGAGAAACCTGGTGGTTTCGGTGGTTGTCAAGAGCTACGGTAAGCTTCGAGCATTCGGCCGAGAGGCCGAATTCCTTCGCGGGCCAGAGCTGTCCCGGTAGACCCGTTCAGTGAAACACGAGCTTCTCGTCGAGCAGTACGTCGACATAGGAGCCGATCGCTAGCGGAGTTGCCGAGAAATGCGTGAGTGACCGCCGACGACCGGTACCGCGCGCTCCCTGGCCTCTCCCTGGCCGAGAGGGAGGTGGCGGAATTGCTGTTCTCACAGTTGCCTGCAGGACAGGGGCTCTACGACCCGGTCCACGAAAAGGACTCGTGCGGAGTCGCGATGATCGCGGATATCGCCGGGCGCAGGTCGCACAGCATCGTCGCCGACGGCGTCCTCGCTCTGGAGAATCTCGAGCATCGCGGTGCCGCCGGTGCCGAGCCCAACAGTGGAGACGGGGCTGGGATTCTGATCCAGCTCCCGGTCGAGTTACTTGCTTCGCTCATCGATGTCGAGCTGCCGTCTCCCTCAGAGGACGGTTCGAACACCTTTGCGGCTGGAATGTGCTTCCTCCCGCAGGGTGTACGCGAACGAGCGGCCGCGGTTGCCCGAGTCGAAGAGATCGCTACCGAGGAGGGTCTGGAGGTGCTCGGCTGGTCCGAGGTTCGAGTCGATCCGGACAAGGCCGATATCGGTGTGACCGCACTCGGATGCATGCCGCACATGGCGTACCTCTTCG